>CAZUYK010000026.1:0-4457 GCA_964624905.1 uncultured Candidatus Peribacteria bacterium | reverse complement strand
TCAGGTCAAGTCCACGAGCTACAAGAGCTAATACCTCTTCGTATCCTCGCTTCGCTTAATCGCGTAGAGAAAGGCCCCGCCGCAAGGTGGGGCCTTTTTTGATATGCATGGGTCATGAAAGGCACCACTCCGTGGTTCCTTTCATGAGCTATCCTCCGGGCAAGGAGTGCCTCCATTTCGCGCAGAGCGCTCATTCGGCACGGTTTTTTTAATAGGCCCTGTGTAATCCAGGGGCGGCAGGAAACGCGCGACCACGGGGGGTGAAGGGGCGTGCGGAGTGTGCTTTGGTCGTGCGAGCGCTTCTTTGCATACTTTCTTCTCGCCCTGAGAAGAAAGTATGAAATCTCCTTATCCGAGGAGCTTTCTTTTGAATTGCAGTAGTTTCAATATGAAGGATTTCAATATGATTTGCCGTTCCGGCGGATAGGTGACAAAAGCGCCGCCGAACTTCTCCTTGAATCCACTGATGCCCGCCCAGGGATGTCCCTCACTCGACCCTTCCGGAGCCACGCCCAGCAGGTCGTAGGACGTGCACCCCTGCTTCTTGCAATAGTGGATTGCTTCCCATTGCAGCAGATAAGGGGCCATGAAGGCCCTGTATTCGTGGGAAGAGGCGCCGTAGTAGTAGATGCCGGCGTTTCCGTAAATGCATCCCAGGAGGCCTGCAATGGGCGTTTCATCCTTGTAGGCCAGTAGCAGGAAGGTGCCGGGGAGACGCTCCAGGAAGGCTTTGTAGTGCGACAGAGGCTTGATGCCGAATCGGTCGCGTTCGCCCGTCTGTTTCATGAGATCGTAGTAAGCCTGGATCTCCTGTGACTGGCGGACGGATACGCCGTTCTTCTGGGCTACCTTGATGTTGTACCTTCCCTTCTGGTGCATCTGCGCTAGGATCGATTCGTCGTCTTTGGATATATCCACGATGCGTGTCGCCTCGGGCTGCTCATGTCGTCCCGAGACGGTCGAACCGGCGATCATGATCGGTTCAAGAGGGGAGTAGGTGAGGGCCAGGCAGGCGTCTTTTTTGGCATCGCCGACGATCGTTCCCAGGAGAGGGGCGCCATCTCCGATCGGCCCCCTCGGAATATCCCACGCGCTCAGCCCGAAACTGGTACGGTCGATCACGACGAGGGCGCTTGCGACGATTTCATCGTTTTCCAGTACGCCATACAGACGCGTCTGCCTGCCAAGCGCTTCCTGGTATTCCTTCCATTCCAGAGACTGCCACAAGGTCGCCTGCGGGTGCGAGGCGATCCACGCGTGGTATCGGTCCAGATCTGCCGGAGATGCGAGGAGGCGGGTTTCGATGTGCGAAGTATAGCGGAAAACGGAGTATTTCCTTGGGAGTTCCCGGGTTTCCGGCGTACACTTTCGTATCTACTTTCCTCCCGCTTTTATGGCCCATTCGCTGCCCGCTCTGCCCTACGCTTACACCGCCTTGGAACCTGTGATCGATGCCCAGACGATGGAGATCCACTACACGAAGCATCATCAGGCGTATATCGACAAATTGAACGCCGCGATCGCGGGTACGGAGTGGGAAAACCTTTCGGTGGAAGATCTGCTTCGCCGCTTCAACGAAGTTCCCGATGACAAGAAGACCGCGGTGCGCAACCACGGCGGGGGACACGCGAACCACTCGCTCTTCTGGACGCTGCTCACGACGCCGAATACGACGCAGCCATCCGGTGACCTGGAAAAAGCATTGGTCGATACTTTCGGTTCCGTGCAGGACTTCAAAGTGAAGTTCAGCGAGAAAGCGACGCTGCAGTTCGGATCCGGCTGGGCGTGGCTGACGGTAACAGATGGAAAACTGGAAGTATCCTCGACGCCGAACCAGGATTCTCCGCTGATGGACGGCAAGACGCCGATTCTCGGGCTCGACGTGTGGGAACATGCCTATTACTTGCGCTACCAGAACAAGCGCCCGGATTACGTCGCGAACTTCTGGAGCGTGGTGAACTGGGACGAAGTGGCACGCCGGTTCGCGGAGGCGAAGTAATGCATGCATAGAAAAATCCCAGGCCGCGGTGGCCTGGGACTGTGTTCTTTCGAAGGAAAGACGATTATGCCGCGGATTGGAAATCCGGGTAGAAGCGGCGTATGCCGCTCATCCAATCGAATGCGGGCGTTTTTTTCGGAGAGTGAATCCGCAATTGCAGTGCACGGTCCCGGTAGCATTCCACCGCGCTGCTGATATCCCGCTCGTCGTTGATTGGAATGATGCAGCGGATCTTTCCGTTGGCACGGAGTGCCGTAAGGGCGAGGAAGTGGCCCGTTTGCATCGTCTCGGGCAGCGTGAGGACGTCGTTGCGCCTGAATTCATCGCTGAAGTTCAAGTCGCAGATGAGCAGGTCGAATTGGCAACCGTTGCGCGTAAGTTCGGTGAGTGCATGGGACATATCATCCGCGACGGTCAATCGTACCCTGCTGGTATCGACCAGGGACTGAAGTGTGTCGACGGCGGCCTTTTTCGACGCTTCATTTTCCATGATGGCCAGGACTCGGACGGGCTGCATGATAGGCTTTTCCTTTCGAAAGAACGTGTGTATCAAAACGACGTGTTTTGACGCGGAATTAGATGCCTTTCTTTGTCGCAAGTCAATAATGAAAACCCCCAAGTCGTAGCGGCCTGGGGGTTTTCTTGGTTTCCTTGTAAATAGAGTACTGGTTATGCCATCGCTTCTTCGGGGGTACGCGTGTAGCGGTCGAAGTCAGGAACGAGCATCGAGATGTCGATCGCCTTGCGCCAGTCGATGACGACCGGCGCGCTTTGCGGCACGGGGCTTTCGTCGCTCGAAACGAGCTTTCTCGCTGCATCGTCCCACCAGCCGCTCCACTTCGCGTCGTTTGCGGACACGAATGCGACGCGGCCGTTCGCCCGTTCCTTGGAAAAGGCAGGGGAGGGCATCTCGATCTTGCGGTCGCGGACGATGACGCACTTCACGTGCGGGTCGCGTTCGACGGCCATGAGGGCGAATGCTTCGCCCGCGGTCAGTCCCTCATGCGGGGCCATGAGATGCCGCTTGTCCGAATAAAACGGGGCATCGAAGTCTGCGTTGATGAGCACGAGGTCGAAATTGAACACGCGTTGATGCAACTTTTGCATCGCGTCCGAGGCCGTCCGGGCCATTTCGGCGGAGACGTGGGCCCGGAATAGCGGGGCGAACAGTTCGTTCGCGGAGGCCAGGTGGCGTGCGCGTTCTTCAATGAGCAGCACGCGGAAATCGTCGATTTGGGCTTGAGCCTGCATTGGCATACTCCATTCACGGTGGAACCAAGGATCAAAAAGGGTCTGCGAGGCCAAAACACGGTGTTTTGACGACGTATTAGACACTTTTTACAATTATCGGTCAATTCAAAATGCCAAATACGTTAAAACCTTTTGACAGGCGCTTTTTGATGCCTATAATCCGTCCATCACAGCTGGCTTTCGATTGTGTCTTGAGCGCTGTGGTCCAGTTTCCGGGAACCCTTTTTCGAGTCGCCCCCGGAACCGCAGACCACGCGACTCTTTTCCGTTTTCTCTCTATGGCCAAGAAGAAAGCCGCAAAGAAGATCGCAGCCAAGAAGGCTGCACCCAAGAAAGCCGCTCCCAAGAAGACGGCGGTGAAGAAAGTTCCCGCCAAGAAGGCAGCTCCCAAAAAGGAGGCGCCGAAGGTTTCCAAAAAGCCCGAGGTGGCAAAGAAGCCGATGGCCAAGGCCGTCACGGCTCCGAAGACGCCCGCGAAGGCCGTGAAGCCCGCGGCGAAGAAAGATTTCGGTGGACGCGCGACGTACCAGATGGACGTCGATGACGCGATCCTCCCGAAGGTCATCCCGTACCTCGAGCCCCCCCGCACGAAGGTCCCCAAGGGAGCGCAGGATCTGCCCGCGCATCTCCAGCCGAAGAAGGTCCTGGCCGACCGTCTCTTCATGGTGGATGACCAGGGAATCTCGCACATCTCGTCCCTTATCGAGATGCAGATCGAGAGCTACCGCTGGTTCCTCACGGACGGTCTGAAAGAACTCCTCGAGGAAATCACCCCGATCACCGACTTCTCCGGAAAGAAGATGGAGCTGAGAATCCTCGGACATACCTTCGACCCCGCCAAGTACGATCCGGACACCTGCCGCCGCCGCAACCTCACCTACGAGGCCGCGATGAAGGGTCATGTCCAGCTGATCAACAAGGAGACGGGCGAAATCAAGGAGCAGGACGTCTTCCTCGGAAGTATCCCGCTCATGACCGACCGCGGAACGTTCATCGTCGGAGGTATCGAGCGCGTGGTCGTCCACCAGCTCGTCCGCTCCCCGGGAGTGTTCTTCTCCTCCATGCCGGAGTTCCCGAAGTACAACGCCGCCAAGATCATCCCGAAGCGCGGAGTGTGGCTCGAGGTCGAAACGGACCGCCGCGGAGTCATCTCCTGCAAGATCGACCGCAAGCGCAAGATCCCCATCACGCAGCTTCTGCGCGTGTT
>CAZUYK010000025.1:0-5171 GCA_964624905.1 uncultured Candidatus Peribacteria bacterium | reverse complement strand
GTTCCCGAGGACGGGCCGCGCGACCGGGCCGTGGGCGCCGACAACGTCGGTGACAGCGGCGGAGACGTGGCCGGAATGGGAGCCGACCGCTTCGAAAGCTACGTCGGAGCCATCATCGCCACCATGCTCGTCGCCCTCCACGTCACGTGGGGCGAAGGCATGACCGAGCGCGCGTTGCTCTTCCCGCTGTTGGCTTCTGCCATCGGTATCGTCGCCAGCTTGCTGGCGGTGTTCGTCGTCCGCACCAAAAGGGCGGATGGCGTCCAGGGAGCCTTGAAGAACGGTATGTTGGTTTCATCTCTGCTGTTCCTCATCGGTTCCTTCTTCCTGGCTCGCGGATACTTGCCCGCTGCAGTCGCCATGGGCGTGTTCTGGGCCATGACGGCAGGCCTCGTCGCAGGCGTGCTCGTCGGTCTCATCACCGAGTACTACACCAGCCATTCCTACAGCCCGGTCCGCAAGCTCGCCGACTCGTCCAAGACTGGTCCTGGCACGGTCCTTATCGAGGGTCTTGCCCTCGGCTACATGTCGACGGCCCTGCCGGTCCTCGTCATCTGTGTCTCGATCGCCATCGCATTCGTCCAGGCCGGCATGTACGGCATCGGCATCGCCGCCGTGGGCATGCTTGCCACGCTCGGCACGACCCTCGCGGTCGACGCGTTCGGCCCGGTCGCCGATAACGCCGGAGGCATCGCCGAAATGTCCCACCTGCCCGAGGAAGTCCGTCACCGCACGGATGCCCTGGATTCCGCAGGTAACACGACGGCAGCCATCGGAAAGGGATTCGCCATCGGCGTAGCCGCCTTCATGGTTCTCGCCCTCTTTGGAGCATTCAAGGAAGAGTCGGGTCTCCAGACCATCAACGTATCGAATCCCTACACACTTATCGGCCTTCTCATCGGAGGCGTGATTCCGTTCATCTTCTCGTCCCTCACGATGCGTGCCGTCGGCCGCGCCGCCGTCGCGATGATCGAAGAGGTCCGCCACCAGTTCAAGAACATCCCCGGACTCATGGAAGGTACGGCCGAAGGGGACACCGCACGCTGCGTGTCCATCGCCACCAAGTCCGCCATCCGCGAAATGATGCTGCCGGGTCTCCTGGCCATCGTGTCCCCGGTGCTCATCGGCGTTCTCCTCGGCCTCGAGGCCCTCGGAGGATTGCTCGCCGGAGCGCTCGTGACGTCCATCCTGATGGGTATGTCCATGAGCAACTCCGGAGGAGCATGGGACAACGCGAAGAAGTACATCGAGTCCGGTCACCTCGGCGGCAAGAAGAGCGAGCCGCACAAGGCAGCCGTCGTGGGAGACACCGTCGGCGATCCGTTCAAGGACACGTCCGGTCCGTCCCTGAACATCCTCATCAAGCTCATGTCCATCATGTCCGTCCTTACGGCCGGCGTGTACGGAGCCACGGGCCTGCTCAACTAAGATTCCGTCCCATCGAAAGGGAAGAAAGGCGCCCGCAAGGGCGCTTTTTCTTGCATAAAGTTGCCTGCGGTAGCAGTATCGGTCCCATAGTTGCTTCCTGTTGTCTTATGTCCGAACAAGTCGCCCAAGCCGAAAGAGCCCATGTTGTCTACAAAGTAGATGGGAAAGCGAAAGACGAAAAAAGCATGGAAGAGCTGTTGGTACGAGTGAAACGCGATGCAAACGAAGCCAGGCAGAAGCTTATGGAATGGCTGCAGGGCATTGATCCGAATGGAAAGGTTACCTCGGTGAATATGGGGATCGTGCAAACGTCCTATGTCGAGGCGACGCTTGAAGCCGTGAAGAAATTGGTAAACAAAGAGACGATGCCCGACATGGTGGAGGCTGCGGTCCATTTGGATAGTTAAACGCCATAAAAAAGACCCCCGGCGCTGAGCGCAGGGGGTCGGGGCTTCTGTTCAAGACAGAGGCGGGTTTTCTTACGAGTACACGTCCACGGGGCGGATGAACTTCGAACCGGCAATGAACGCCGTATACATCTCGTTGATCTCACGCAGTTCGGCGCCGTCGCCCTCGATACTTCCGCATCCTTCCTTGCCGAATTGTTCCAGGTCTTCTTCGGTGATCATGATCACCGATACCTCGTGATTCCGTCGGAAGGCCATGCTTTGGAAGATGCCTTGGTGCACATCTTCTTCCTTCATGGCTTTGGCTACGGCGCCCGGGGCGAACATCTCTTCCACGCGGTAGCAAATACGCCGCAAAGCGCGGTCGGCGACCTCCGGAGCCCAGTAATCGCCGTCGAGCGCGGTGTTCGTTCGGGCTTTTTTCGTCGCCTTTACGATCGTGCGCGCAACATCGGTGCTTCCCGAGATTTCCAACGCATCATCCGCGCGCACCACCTTGTCGATCAGTACTTTTCGATGGCCGATGTGTTCGATCCAACAGACGCGCGTGACGATGCGCATGCTGTATCGCGACAACTTCCAGCGCAGCATAAGCGATGCGCCAAGCGCACCCAGGAGCGACACCATGATGAGGAGTGCGCCGTGTTCGATGCCGTGTTCCAGGGTTCCATGCAGCCGGTCTTCCCACCATCCTTGCGACAGAGCGTTCATGTCTTCGTTTCCTCTTGTGAATGATCGAGACCGCATTGTTGCGATCTTTATTAATTATATTATAATAATACTTAATAGAAACACCAGGGATTTCGGAAGCGAGAATCAACATTCCGCGCGGTCACGGACTTTTTCTTGTTCACAGCTCCCGCATCTGATACAACTCTCTCGGGCTGTTTCTACCCCGTTGCCCAGATTTCCCAAATGGCTGTTTCCACCAAGCGCAGGGGTTCCGCCGCTTCCTCCCAGAGGAAGAAGTCGGACACCCGTTTCATCGTGGTGACGGGAGGCGTGTGTTCGAGTCTGGGAAAGGGGATTGCAGCTGCGTCCATCGGCGCGATTTTGAAGGCATCCGGATTGAAAGTGTTCGTGCAGAAGTTGGATCCCTACCTGAACGTGGATCCCGGGACGATGAGTCCGTTCCAGCACGGCGAAGTGTTTGTTACCGATGACGGCGCGGAGACCGACTTGGACCTGGGCCATTACGAGCGTTTCATCGACGAACCGATGAGCAAGCTCTCCACTGTCACGACGGGGCGTATCTATACCGACGTGCTCGCCAAGGAGCGCAAGGGCGACTTCCTGGGCGGAACCATCCAAGTGGTCCCGCACATCACCGATGCCATCAAGAACAGCATCAAGAATGGGGCGAGGCAGAGCGGAGCGGACGTGGTGATGATCGAGATCGGGGGCACGGTGGGGGATATCGAGGGCGAGCCCTTCCTGGAAGCCATCCGCCAACTGCGCCGCGAGTTAAGCGGCCGCAGGCTGTTCCACGTGCATCTCACGTTGCTCCCGTATCTCAAGGCATCCAAGGAGCTGAAGACCAAACCGACGCAGTTGTCGGTGCGCGAACTGCGTCGCATCGGTCTGCAGCCCGACATGATCCTCACGCGCGCGGACTACAAGATCCCGCCCGAGCTGCTGGATAAGATCGCCGTGTTCTGCGACGTGCCGCGCGAGGCGGTGATCCCCGCGCCGACGCTCCCGTCCATCTACGACGTGCCTCTCAGTTTGCAGCAGTACGGCATCGGCGAGATCATCGGGAAGAAGCTGGAGCTGGGGCGCATCAAGCCGGACATGAGAGAGTGGGTGGAGGGGGAGAAGCGCCATGAGAAAGCCACGAAGGCGGTGACGGTGGCGATGGTGGGCAAGTACACGAACCTGGAAGATGCGTACCTGAGCGTCAACGAAGCGGTGAAGACGGCTGCCGTGTTCAACGGCGCCAAGGCGCACATCGAATGGGTGGATAGTGAAAAGCTGGAACGAAAGGATAAAGAGGCGTGGGACGTTCTGAAAAGCGCGGACGGCATCCTGGTGCCCGGCGGCTTCGGCAAGCGGGGAATCGAGGGAAAGATCGCCGCTGCGGAGTATGCGCGTACGAAGAAGGTCCCGTACCTCGGCTTGTGTCTCGGCGGCCAGATCCTGGCGATCGAGTTCGCCCGCCACGTGACCAAGGACAAGGCGCTGACCAGCGAGGAGTTCGATGAAAAGCAGAAACTGACGCGCGACAAATACGTCGTCCATTTCCTGCCCGGCCAGAGCAACAGCAAGGAAAAAGGGGGGACGCTGCGCCTGGGATCGTTCAAGTGCAAGCTTGTTCCCGGTTCGCATGCCGCCAAGGCCTATGGCGAAAAGGAGATCGAAGAGCGCCACCGCCATCGCTACGAATTCAACAATGTCTTCAAGGAAAAACTGGAGAAGAACGGCCTGCTGTTTTCGGGTATTTGGCCGGAAACCGGTTTGGCTGAAATCGTGGAGGTGAAGGACCATCCGTTCATGGTCGGATGCCAGTTCCACCCGGAATTCAAGAGCCGTCCGCACCGTCCACATCCTCTATTCAATGCCTTTATGAAGGCAATAACGAGGAATTGACAGTTTATTGAAATGGCATGTTGACTTGCTTCAAAGCGGGGGTAGACTCCGTCCATCGTTTTTTGGATTAACCCTTCACAAGGTAATACAAGGAGGTATGTGTCCTGATCACGATCTCGATCATTCTTGTCATTGAGATTGTAGGAGTCACTGAGAGTTTCTCGACAACCGTCTCGTCGGACCGATTCCGCCGCCGTCATACGTATGCCACGTACGACACGGCCACTATCCGTCCTTCGGACCACGATTCGTCATTACGGAAACCCACACTCCCGCACTCAGCGCTTCTTGTCCCTCCTTGGGACATCCAGAAGCGTCCGGACAACCTGGTCGGATCCATGTCCGTGTCCGGGCTGAACATTGCCGTTGGGAACGCGTCTCGTAAATTTATCCCGACGGAATGTTATCACCCTTATCACGCACGTGGTCCGCCCATCTGATTCGACCTTCAAGAGGTTGACTCGGAACCCACGGGGGATCGGCACATCTGTGCTGCTCCTCCGTTTTTTTTATGTTTTTTTAAATTATCACTCGTCAAGCCTGAGTGATAGACATGGGTCTGAGCGTGAATATAATGGGGATGTTATTTTCTTCTCCACATTTTTATGATCGGTGGACACGATGGTTGCAACTGCTAATCGCGGTTCTTCCCAAAGCGGCCTTCGGGCCGCTTTTTTAGATATCAGAAAAGGGCATACGCCCGGATGAATGCTATTTTGGCAGCTCCACGGGGAATCGAACCCCGATTAC
>CAZUYK010000024.1:0-5664 GCA_964624905.1 uncultured Candidatus Peribacteria bacterium | reverse complement strand
ACAAGTACGTCCTCCTCAACCGCGCTCCGACGCTGCACCGCCTCGGTATCCAGGCCTTCAAGCCGACGCTTATCGAAGGTCTTGCCATCCAGCTGCACCCGCTCGCCTGCACGGCTTTCAACGCCGACTTCGACGGAGACCAGATGGCCGTCCACGTGCCCCTCTCCGAGAAGGCGCAGGAAGAGGCCAAGAACCTCATGTCGTCCGCACGCAACGTGCTCAAGCCGTCCGCCGGAGAGCCGATCATCAACCCGGTCCAGGACATGGTGCTCGGTTGCTACTTCCTCACGCAGGTCCACGACGGAAAGAAGGGGGAGGGAATGGTGTTCGGATCGCCCGATGAAGCGTACCTCGCACTCGACCACGGTATCGTCGACCTCCAGGCAAAGATCAAGCTGCGCGTCATGGAAGGCGGCAACTCCACGTTCGTCGAGACGTCCGTCGGACGCCTGCGCTTCGAGGAGATCATGCCTGCCGGACTCGGCCGCATCACGAAGGCCCTGACGAAGAAGACCCTTTCGAACCTCATCGCCAAGGCGTTGGAAATCGCCGGCGAGGACGAGACCGTGCTCTTCGCAGACCGTATCAAGGACGTTGGATTCAAGTACGCCACGCTCTCCGGAGTGTCCATCGCTTCCGCCGACATCCTCGTTCCGGAGGAATACAAGACGCTCCTCGCGGAGGCCAACGAGAAGATCCGCATGATGAACAACTACTACTGGAAGGGATTCATCACCGCCGACGAACGCTACAACCACGCCATCCGCATCTGGTCCGACACGAAGAACCAGGTGTCCAATGCCATGATCAAGAAGTTCCTTACGGAACCGGAAAACGACATCACGTACGTGATCGACTCCGGCGCCCGCGGAAACTGGGGCCAGGTCACGCAGCTCGGAGGTATGAAGGGACTCGTTGCCAACCCGTCCGGACGCACCATCGAACTTCCGATCCAGTCCAACCTGAAGGACGGATTCTCCGTTCTCGAGTACTTCATCGCGACGCACGGAGGACGCAAGGGTAAGTCCGATACCGCTCTTAAGACCGCCGAAGCAGGTTACCTCACGCGCCGCCTCGTCGACGCCGTGCAGGACATCGTCATCCGCGAGGAAGACTGCGGAGCCGAGGAAAGCCACCGCATCACGGTCGTTGAGTCCGAGCGCATCGGGGAGAAGTTTGAGAACCGCATCTTCGGACGCGTTCTCGCTCACGATATCGTCATCAACGGCGAGACGATCGCCAAGCATAACGAGGAAATCGACGCCGACATGATCGACCTCTTCAAGAAGCACGACATCCAGGAAGTCGACCTCCGCTCCGTCATGACCTGCAAGACCCGCTCGGGTATTTGCGTGAAGTGTTACGGACGCGACCTTGGAAACAACAAGACGGTCAAGATCGGAACGCCGGTCGGTATCATTGCCGCGCAGTCCATCGGAGAACCGGGAACGCAGCTCACCATGCGTACCTTCCACATGGGAGGAGTCGCAGAAGGAGCAGACATCACGCAGGGTCTTACCCGCGTAGAAGAATTGTTCGAAGCACGCAACCCGCGCACCAGCGCCCAGCTGTCCGATATCGCGGGCACCGTGAAGGTCAGCCACGCCGGAGGCAAGACGACGGTTACCGTGCATGAAGAGGAGCCGGGTGAGGACGTGTACCGTCTCCTCGCAGGATTCGAGCTTACGGTCGGAAAGGGCGAGAAGGTCACCGAGCGCCAGATCTTGGCGAAGTCCAGGTTCGACAAGTCGGTCGTCCGCGCCGAATTCGCAGGACAGATCACCGAAGCGACGGATGCGATCATCCGCGTGAAGCACTTCGACCTCCAGGAGCGCGCCTACCAGTTCGGACCGCGCGATTCGATCGTCGTGAAGAACGGAAGCAAGGTGGCGGTGGGAGATCCGTTCAACATGGGTCACTTCAACCTCCAGGACTTGCTTGAGAAGAAGGGCGTCTACGCCGTCCAGAACTACGTAGTCCAGGAAGTGCAGCACATCTACGCTTCCCAGGGACAGACGATCAACGACAAGCACTTGGAAATCATCGTCCGCAAGATGTTCTCGAAGATCCGCGTCTCCGACGCCGGCGACACGAACTTCCTGTCCGGCGAAGTCGCCGACAAGGGCGAAGTCGATTACGAGAACGATCGCATCACCAAGGAAACGAAGGGCAAGGCCAAGGCCGCCACGTACGAGCAGCTCCTTCTGGGTATCACCCGCGTCGCCCTCGCGACGGACAGCTGGCTCTCCGGCGCTTCCTTCCAGGAAACGATCCGCGTCCTCGTCGACGCCGCCACGACCCGCAAGATCGACATGCTCGCGGGCTTGAAGGAAAACGTGATCATCGGACGCCTCATCCCGACGGGAGAGGTGTACCGCAAGCGCTTCGAGGCCGAAGCCGAGGCAGCCGCCGCGGCCGAGGAAGAGGAGGCCGAGTAATCCGCATTCCATCAATCATAAGGGGCCCGAAAGGGCCCTTTTTGATACCCTTGCCATCCTTGCCCCTTGATCTGCACCGAAAGCCTGTTTTCTCGGGCTATTATCGGTAAAATCCCCTTTACTCCGCTCCCTCGACCCATTACTATCTGGGCCTCCCGGGGTTCCCGGAGCACATTTTCTAACTATTTGAATGCCTACGATCAACCAGCTCATCCGCAAGCCACGCCGCAATAAGCGCGTGAAAAGCAAGTCTCCGGCCCTCCAGTACACCTGGAACGCGCTGAAGATGCGCCCCGTGCCCTTGCGCAAAGGCGCCCCGTTCAAGCGCGGAGTCTGCTTGAAAGTAACGACCATGACGCCGAAGAAGCCGAACTCCGCTCTCCGCAAGATCGCCCGCGTACGCCTTACGAACGGACACGAAGTGAAGGCCTACATCATGGGAGAAGGACACAACCTGCAGGAACACTCCGTCGTCCTCGTCCGCGGGGGCCGCGTGAAAGATCTTCCGGGAGTCCGCTACCACATCATCCGCGGCGTGCTCGATACGGAAGGCGTGCGCAACCGCAAGCAGGGACGCAGCCGCTACGGCGCCCGCAAGCCCAAAGACGCAGCCAAGTAACCCATCCTCACTAACCCCAACCCTAATCCTCATCTCCTATGGCAAAGCCCGTTAAGCCCTACATGCCGGAAAACAGCAACGCTCTCCTCGAGAAGTTCATCAACTGCATGATGGAGCGCGGAAAGAAGAACACGTCCCGCCGCATCTTCAAGGAAACGATGGAGGTCATCAAGACCCGCACGAAGGAAGATCCGATGGAAGTCTTCAACAAGGCCCTTCTCAACGCCACGCCGCTCATCGAGGTCCGCCCGAAGCGCGTCGCCGGTTCGGTCTACCAGGTTCCGACCGAGGTGACGCCGAAGAGACAGATGGCCCTTTCCATCCGCTGGATCCTGGGCGCAGCCCGCGATCGCAAGGGAATGCCGATGGCTCAGAAGCTCGCCATGGAACTCCTCGACGCTTCAGCCGAACAGGGAGGAGCGATCAAGAAGAAGCAGGACGTGCTGAAGATGGCACAGGCCAACAAGGCCTTCGCGCACCTCGCGAAGTAAGGCGGTTTACATCGATTCCAAGAGGCACCCGGGTGGGTGTCTTTTTGCATCTCATACTTTCTTGTCAGGGCGACAAGAAAGTATGCAAAGAAGCGCTCCCGCGTCCAAAGCACGCTCCGCCCGCCCCGCGGGCTCCATTTCTCGCTGTCGCGTCGAAATGTTCGCCCACGATGCTAACGCATGCGGGGCTTCCCCTTCACCCTCCGTGGACGCGGGATACCTGCTGGTCTTTGTTTTGAAGAAATCGAAAAATCGTGTCGAACGAGGGCTCCGCCCGAAGTGGAGACGCACCTTGCCGAAAAGATAGCCCATGAAAGAAAAACCGGAGGTTTGTCTTTCATGAATTCAAAAAGAGCACCTCGGCGAACCGGGTGCTCATTCGTGGGGCGATGACGGACGTGCCGGCATCTAGGTTGGTTGGGGTTGGGGAAGGCGTTCCCATTTCCGGAGTGCGTGGCGGATATCGCGTATTTGCCACTCCTCCTTGTTGGTCAGGGGGATGTCCCTCATGCTTCCGTTTATCAGCTGGATCGAAACGTACGATTCATCGGCGTACACGAGCATGATGAGATCATCCCAGGATTTCCGACGGTGCACGATTCGGGAACTGCCGTAGTGCAGTACGATCGTGTACGGATCGGTGCGGCCGGCCGCGGTCGGCTCTTGTTTGAGCAAGGCCGTGACATGCAGGATGAGTTCGTCCTTATCCCGGATTCGCTTTTTCCGTTCTTCTTCGCGCTTCTTTTTTTGTGCCAGCTGATGTCGTAAGAAGCGCCTTACTGCGACGCAGGAAAAAATGAGGAGAATAAGGCATGCAGACACGATGATCTTTTGCGTATCGGTCATGGAAAAGACTCCTTCCGATGGATGTGAAATACCGAGCGTATCGGTACTATATTCGTATTATTGGCAGAGTCTAGTGCTTCTAAAGTACCTTAAATCGGCTATTGGAAGCGCATGAACCTAAACTTGAAATAATTAATAAAAATTGTATAATATTAAAGATTCTGAAAGCGGCGGAGCCGCTGGAATCCCGGATCCTACGTTCGAAAGGAGTCATCACATGCGTCGGATCGCCACCGTTCTTTTCCTTCTCATCCTGGTCCAATTATTCGGTTGCGCCACTCCCCGACAGACGATCGTCGTCATTGCGGAGGCGCACCACGGAGTGCATACGGCTTACAGGCCGCTCTCCAGCTTGGAATCGCAAGGTTCCATGGGTGCCGTCGTCCGGGCCGAATACCATCTCCAAATCCCATGATGAGAAGAAAACCCCCTCCGCGGCCTGTCCGCGCGAGGGGTGTTTTTTTGCCGCGCATCGGGGCCAATCCGCGTCGATCTTTGAATGGCGTACAAATTTTTCAGAGAATCGTAAAAAACGTGTATTGAGATTATGGCTATGGCTAGAGGAAAAACACATGTTTGACCATTGACAAAAAAGTTTCGGATAAGTATAATGGCTACACAAAAATTTTGAAGGTTTCACACAAACATCCATGCACGCCCCTCTTTCCGCCTCCGGCCATGCGCGACCCTGTTCCGTTCGCTATGACGATCTCTTGCTGAGGCAGATCATCGACGTGGAATTGGATTTGTGGATGGAGCAAACGGGAAAGGGGATTGATCAACCGAGGGGTGCGTACATCGACGAGGTTGCGCGTAGCGTCTACCCGCAGGTTCAAAAGGAGCTTTGCATCCATCAATTCGTCCCCAACCACCTGATTGCCTTGATCCGAAGCGCCTTGCATACCCTCCTTGCATCCTAATGCCATATGTCCGTTCTACGCAGGAAATGCGTTGCATCTTCCCTTTCTCTTCATTATAGTCCCCGTACTTTGTTTTGAGACGCGTCCATTTGCCGCCTCTCGCCTCTTTTCCCTTCCTTTATGGACCTGAAGCACGTACGTAATATCGGTATCATCGCCCACATCGACGCTGGTAAGACCACGACGTCGGAGCGCATCCTGTTCTACACCGGAAAGAACTACAAGATCGGTGAAGTTCACGAAGGCGAGGCGACCATGGACTGGATGGAACAGGAGCAGGAGCGCGGTATCACCATCACGGCCGCCGCCACGCAGTGCCACTGGAAGGCCGAGGCACCGGGCGAGGGTGA
>CAZUYK010000023.1:0-11212 GCA_964624905.1 uncultured Candidatus Peribacteria bacterium | reverse complement strand
GAGGGCGTCGGCATCCTGGGGGGAGGGGAGTACCGCGTCACGGTCGCCGTGTGCCGGGGTCTCCGTGATGGTGTGGATGAGACGGCGGATTGTAGATGCGGAGCGGCCCGTCAACTTGCCTGCTTCGGCGATGGTGAGGTAGGTGGTATCCATGGCCTCCACTGTACACACCATGGCGGGCTCCACGAAGGACTCCGCCTTGAAGGGCGGAGGCTTTCGGCGGGAAATGTGTTTTTAAATGGCGGGTAAATTTCTTTATTCGATACTTCCTCCAAGCTTCGCATTGAGGCACCCGATCTATGCAATCGATCAAGCGAGTATGACTCCATGAAGGACTCCACCGTAAACAAACCTTTCGTGAAAACGTAACCAGCTCGGGTACGTCTTCATCTTAGAAACAATGATGGCGGAGCTGACGGGACTCGAACCCGCGACCTCCTCCGTGATTAGTGGAGACGAGGGAGGCGCATTTTTAAAACGTTTTCCCAAGTGAAAACGTAGCCAGCTGAGCTACGTTCCACGTATAGAAACAATGATGGCGGAGCTGACGGGACTCGAACCCGCGACCTCCTCCGTGACAGGGAGGCGCTCTAACCAGCTGAGCTACAGCTCCACGTGAGTGGAAATCCAGACAATTGAAAGGGGCGTCACGTCCATTCAAGCCTCTTCAAAAGGCTCGCGCAGAGTATCAGTCGTACTGCGCTTCCGCAACCAAATCAGGCGCTCGCCGCCAATACGTTGGCAAAGGCGATGCAGACTCCGGCGAAGATGACCCACAGGAAGGCTGCGGTCAAAAGATGTCTTTTATCGTCCGGAACGCGAAGGATGGATGTTTGTTTCATGTACTTTATTATTATAGCATATTTATAATATTTTAGCAAATACAGGGGAAAGGCCTATTTTTAGGCGCGTAGGTTACGTAGGGAGGAAGTAGGTTTCCTACTCAACCTACAGACCTACCTTCTACTTCATTGCAAATACAGCAGCGGGTTCTTTTTCACTCCATTCACGCGTACTTCAAAGTGCGTATGGATACCCGTGGCGCCGTACACGCGGCCGGTATTACCCATCCACGCGATGTTCTGCCCTCGGGTGACCGAATCGCCCTTCTTTACGTAGAGCTCCTTGTTGTGGCCGTAGAGCGTCACAAGCCCGTTGCCGTGGTCGATCTCGATCACGTTGCCGTAGCCTCCGTTCCAGCCCGTCTCAGCACGAATGACCGTACCCGCTTCCGCGGCGTAAATGGGTCCTCCGCCCTTCTGCTGAATATCCACCGCGTAGTGGCCCGCGTGAAAGTACTGGGTGTAGGAACACTTTTCGCACGGCATCTGGAGGATACCGAACGTAGGTTCGGCGACGGCCGTGGGCTTGCCGGGGGACGGGGGAGCGGGCTTGGCGGGCGTCGGCTTCGTTCCCGGCTTGGCGGACGATGGGCCTCCGGTAACGGGAGGCTTCTGCGCGATGACCGTGGGTGATGCGACGATGGGTTTGGCGCGCGGCACGATGATCTGTTGGCCGACCACGATGAATCCTCCTTCTATGCCGTTCTGCGCGGCGATGTCCCCGACGGGGATGTCATACAGCTGCGCGATACGCGACAGCGTCTGTCCGCGACTGACGGTGTGCAGGATGCCATCCACGGGAAGGATAATCAGCTGGCCTCCCGCCTTCGGCTTGTCGGTGGGGGAGAGATTGTTTGCCCAGCGAACAGTGTCCGGACTTACGTTGTATTGCTGCGCGATCTTCTCCACCGTCTCGCCCTCCGCCACGGTGTGCGCGATGGTATCCGCGAACAGGCGCCGCGAACCCGCGCGCGTAAGCGACGACGATTTCATGAGGAAGCCGTCCTCCACCAACATGAACTGCTGGGTATCGGGGAGATCCTGATCTTCCGCCTGCGCAAGTGCGTCCTTGGGGATGTACGGCGGCAGGAATCCGCCGAGCACGAAGATAAGCGTGCATAACAGACGGATACGCAGGGACAGCCAATGGCGGACGGGAAACGGCTTCACGTCGGATTATTCGGGGAGAACGGGGAGAATGCGGCTCATGTCGCCGTAACGATTGGCGGAATGCAGCAAAACGACCACGTACGAACGGTCTTTTTCCTGGACGATGGACAGGAGACATTGTCCGGCAGCGTCGGTGGTGCCGGTTTTGCCGGCAACGACGGATGACTGACTTCCGTGCACCAGGTTATTCGTGTGCGACAAGGACATGGAATTCCCCTCCAGGCTGGTGATGGTCATGGATGCCGTGGACATGCGCTTCGCGATCTCGGGGATACGCATCACGAAAGTGCCAAGAAGCGCAACGTCACGCGGCGTGGATGTCTGGCGGCGGCTGTCGAGGCCCGATGCGTTGTCGTAGTGCGTATCGCGCAATCCGAGCACCTGCGCACGGGCGTTCATCTCCTGCGCAAAATCCTTCTCGGAACCGCTGTGGAATTCCGCGAGTGTAACGGCGGCGTCATTGCTGGACATAATGAGCAGCGCCGAGAGCAGATCGCCGACGGTGAATGTATTGCCCGCCGGAAGATGCACGCTGTTGCCGACCGTATCCTCGATATCGTCCGGCACGCGCACCTTCTCGTCCATCGCGTGATTCTCAACGATCACGAGCGCGGTCATGAGCTTGGTGAGGCTGGCCATAGGCATCTCCATGGAGGCGTTCTTCTGGAACACCGTCTGGCCGCTTTCAACGTCCATGATGATGATGCCGGACGCCGAAAGCCGGCGCGCAAAATCGGGCACATCGCCCTGCCAGGCGAGTGCGGGCGGCGATACGCGCAGTTCCTTGCTTATGACGGAACCTTCCGGAGACAATCCCCATACGGGAACCATTCCCATCAGGAACAAGGAAAGTAGGGGTCCAAACATCGCGGACAGTCTAGGGAAGAGGGGGGTTGCGAACAACCGTTTGGACTACAAAAAAGATGATTAGGAAACAGGTTGTAGATTGCAGGTCTTGGGGGTGTTTAACCAAGAAAAAACGATACGAGCTAGCAGCTACAACCTACAAGCTATTTGTACACGATCTTATCCCTCAATCGCAGATCCACGTACTGCTTCGCCTGTGTCTTGTCCGATGTCTTGCGGTACAACCTGTACCGTTCGATCTGTTCGCCTACGGTGCTGCGCAGGTCGAACCACAATTCGATGGCGCCGACTTTCAGGTGGAATTCGCGCGCGCGGAGATACACGATGCGTTGCGTCGTTTTTAGGTCGAACTCCGCGGACAGTGCGGCCTCTGTCTTCTGAATCGTGTCCAGGAATTCCGGCGAAAGAAGATGCGTCCAGGGCACGGGCTTGGCTCCCCAATCGATGAGACGCAACAGCGTGAGCCCGCTGCCCGTGTTCACCTGTTGCGGTGCGTACCGCACGTACATGCCGTCCTCGGTGAGATAATCGGACAATGACGCGCCGGTCGCCGTCTCACCTTCCGCGGCATCGATCTTCAACTGCGCGATGATCGGCGACGGGCGCAACGTGATGGCAAGCGTGGAAGGATAGGATTTCTTGATATCGGCCCCCTGCAAATCCGGCATCGCCTTCTTCAGAAGGGGATAGATATCCGCGTTCGCCACGAACATCAGGCGCTCGCCGAAGAGCGGGGACAACGCGCGCTGCACTTGCTCGATGTCGACGCGCGGGTCTGCGCGGGAGACGCGGATCTCCCTGACCTGGAGGGCCGGGGAAAACAGCAGGATGCCGATGACGCACAGGAAGCAGAACGCCGCGATCCATACCCCGAACCTGCGGAAAAAGGCCCAGACTGCGCCGATCCTGTCCTGCACATGGCTCCATTTGCGCTTCCACTTCTGCATGGAAAACTCCCTCCTGCGCACGTGTCTGCGCTCCACCAAACGGCGCGTTGCGGGGTTCACGGTGCGGTTAAAACGGGACGGCAACGGTCGTGGCTTCTTCAGCATGAGGCTGTATGATAGACCCGAACGGACGAAGAGGACATTGCACGGCCGCCCACTCTCCTGTTTCGCTTCTTTTTGGACCCATGAAGATCGCATTCACCGCGGACTGGCTGACAACCAACGGAGGCGCCGAACAGGTGCTGTCGGAATTCCGCGCGTTGTACCCGCAGGCGCCTTTTTTCACGACTGTCACCCGCCCCGGGGCGGTGCGCGCGTTGGAAGGGGCGGACGTGCGTGTCAGCAGGCTTCAGGGTTGGTACAGGGCGCTTCGCAACCACCAGGTATTGCTGTCGAAGATGCCGGCCGCGATCGAATCGCTGGACGTGCGCGGATACGACGTCATCCTGAGCTCCTCGCACGCGGTGGGGAAAGGCATCGTGCCGGAGAGCGGTACGCTGCATATCTGCTACTGCCACACGCCCATGCGGTACGCATGGGAAATGGAAGAGGAATACCTGCGCGATTTTAAGATCCCCGGTTTTTTGCAGCCGTTCATCAGGCGCCGCCTGGAACGCCTGCGCCAGTGGGACCTGACGACGGCGCAACGTACGGATCTATTCATCGCGAATTCCGAAACGAGCGCGGAGCGCATCAAGCGCACGTACGGTCGCGACAGCATCGTCATCCCCCCTCCGGTGAAGAACCGGTTTTTGGAATCCCCCCTGCGAACGAAGGCTCCCGAGCCGGCGTATTTCCTGGCCGTGGGACGCATGGTTCCGTACAAGAGGTTCGATTTACTGATCGAGGTCGCCAACGAGCTGAAGCTCCCGCTGAAGATCGTGGGCAGGGGACAGGACGAAAAGAGACTGAAAAAAATGGCGGGACCGACGGTGGAATTCCTGGGATTCGTGCCGGAAGACGAACTGGAAACATTATTCGCGAACGCCGAGGCGCTGCTGTTCCCGCAGTACGAGGACGCGGGCATCGTGCAGCTGGAAGCACAGGCGAGCGGTACGCCGGTGATCGCCTACGACGCAGGCGGCGCGAAGACGCTGACGAAGCCGGGCGTGACAAGCATCCTCTTTCCGGAACAGACGAAGGAAAGCCTGAAGGCGGCGTTACGAGAGTTTGAAGCGAGAACCTGGGACCGAGAGGCGATCCGCGCGTTCGCAAAGGGATTCTCGCAGGATGAATTCCGCGCGAAGATCAGCAAGACGGTCGACGCTGCGTACGCGGATTTCAAGAATGGAAAACGCGACCGCTTCTTTTCATGATCGACCATCCCTTCAAACTCCTGGCTCCGCACAAGGACGTGATCGACGTGCGCATGTTCACGCGGGAGGATGATTTGTCCGATGACGCCTCGATCGAAAAGGCCCTGGGTACGGACCGCTTCGTCACGCTGGAACAGGTACACGGGAACACCACGCTCATCGCCACCCGCCCCGTCCATCGCACGGAGAAGGCGGACGCGGCGGCCACGGATACCAAGGATCTCACGCTCGTCATGCGCATCGCCGACTGCCAGCCGTTCGTCGTCTACGCGCCGAAACAGAATGTCATAGGGATCATCCACGCGGGATGGAAAGGCGTGGTGGCGGAAATCATCCCCGCGTTCTTTCGGAAGGTCTCGGACCAGTGGGGGATCGCACCTCGCGACACGTTCGTCTGCGCCGGCCCCTCGCTCTGCCTGCAATGCGCGGGTTTCACCGATCCCCGTACGGAGTTGCCCACGGTCGATCCCCGCTTCTTCCACGGGCGGTTCGTCGATTTGCGCGCCGCGGCGGATGCCCAACTGGAAGCGGCGGGTGTCCCGAAAGCGAACATCGAGCGCTCCCCGGACTGCACGAAGTGCATGCATGACACCTACTGGAGCTACCGATCGAAAGACGAGAAGGCGTTCGCACGGAATTACCGGAATATGCTGACCATCCGCCTGAAGTAAAAACAAGGGAAAACGATGGACGACGGATGGCTTCCTGCTACACTAAACCCCGTCTGGGCAACACGTCACTCGCAGACCATGTTTTTTTCCTAATTGCTTGTAACCGGGAGGCCTATTCTCCCCTGGCTGTGGCCACGGGATGCGGTCACCCCCCTGATACCCAGGGATCAAGCATGTCTGCAAACGGTTTCTCGGATTTTTAATATGCAAAAACATAGGTATAGTCATGCACTTCCATGAACCTCTCCGAACGCATCGAACGGGCGAACGAATTGCTGCATCCGCGCGCGACGCCGCACCAAGGAAGGCTCGGGCGTGAGCATCCGGATACCGTGGAAACGTATCGATTTCCCTTTGCACGCGACATCGCGCGCATCATCCATAGCACGGCGTTCCGCCGCCTGCAGGGAAAGATGCAGGTATTCCCGACGGGGGTGAACGACCACCGAAGGACGCGCCTCGCCCACACCGAGGAAGTGGCACAGGCATCGTTCGAATTTGCCCGTGGATTGAGACTGAACGAAGACGTGGCGCGCGCGATGGGTCTGCTGCACGATCTTGCCCATCCCCCCTACGGACACACTGGCGAAGACGCCTTGGACGAATGCATGAAAAAGCACGACCCTGATTCCCCGGGCTTCAATCACAACAGGCAGTGTTACCGGCTGGTGACGAAACTCGAACACCACAAACCGTCTCGGTACCTGGGATTGAATCTCAACAGGGAGCTCTTGGACGGAACCCTGAAGCACGATGCGTTCCATCCGGAAACAGGGGAGAAAATCCGACATGTTCCCGAAGCGCAATTGAACGACAAGACGGACGGCATCATTTACCTCGGGCACGACACCGAAGATGCCCTGGATGCGGGACTGTTTTCCATGGACGAGCTTCTCGACATCCCATTGGCCAGGGAAGCCCATGAACGCATCGAAGGCGAGGGAACGACCATCCGCGGCGCGATCATCAGCATTTTGGGCGACGACATGCTCAAGACATCCACGCCGCTGCTTGAATCCGATGAAGAACGATGCATCGCGTTCTCCGAAAGCATGCAGACCCGCTACAAGGAGTTATATCGATTCCATATCGAAAGGATTTATAATCACCCGAATTTGAAGGAGCACCGGGAGGGAGGCAAACGAATGATCAGGGAATTGTTCGACTCCTACATGCGTCATCCGTCGCAGGACGTGGAACGCATCCAGAGGGAAACGGACTGCAGCCTGGTACAGGCGGTGGCGGATAACATCGGCATGATGTCGGACCGCTATATGCGCAAAATGCACGCCCAGATTGCGTAATGCCGCGTAAGCCATCACAATAACCCCGTGATCCACAGCCGCGACCATAAACGGCAGATCTTCCGGGAGCACCTGTGGGCGGTGATGCACGACGGGCACGGGCGGGCGGGACATGCGTTCCATTTCACGCTGGTGATTTTCATCATCCTGTCGGTGGCCATCCTTCCGTTGGAATTTTTCCCGGGCACTGAAAGCTTCGGTACCACGCTGTTCCTCATCGACGCGGTATTCGTGGGACTCTTCATGGTGGAGTACGCGCTGCGGATCTACGCGGCACCCAGCAGGATGGGATACATTTTCTCCCCCACGGGTATCATCGACCTCCTCAGCATCATACCGTTCTACAGCGGCATTCCCTGGGGCGAGTACCTGCGCCTCGTGCGCCTCATCCGCATCTTCAAGATCCTCGGCATCCACGAGGAAGTGCCGAAGGACAAGAAGGAATTGCACCTGAAGAACATCGACCTTCTGGAAGGGGAGTCGGTGGAATATATCATTCGCAGGCACCCGCTGTTCCTGCTCTTCACCGCGGTGCCGCCCCTGGTTTCACTCAGCTTCGGTATCGGCATCCTGATCGTATCGGATATCAATGCCATTTCCATTTCCATCAGCGTCGCGTTGGTCCTGTTTTCCCTCATCTTCCTGTGGAGCGGGTGGCGCGATTTCGCGTACGATGTGATTTACCTCACGGACAAGCGTCTTATTTTCCAGAACCAGCACCTTCTTGGCCGCAGCATCAATCACGTGGATTACCGGCAGATCACGAACGTGAAACCGTTTTACCCGCATGTACTCAGCTTCCTGTTCCGGTTCGGCTCCATCAACATCGAAACCGCCGCCGAGGGAACGGGCCACATCCAGCTGGATACCGTCCGCAAACACGAGAAAGCGGCGCACCTGATCATGCAAAAGACATTGAGGTGACTTGTCCCGGCGCAGCTCGCAAGCGAAGAGGGATTATTCGTACTGCGTCACGCCTCCCAGCGCGGGAAGGTATTCCATGGGGTCCACGGCGACTCCGTCCTTCATAAACTGAAGGTGGAGGTGCGGGCCTGTCGTGAGGTGTCCCGCTCCGGGGGTGCCCGGCGTTCCTCCGGACTGCGCCACCGGCTCGCCCGCGCGTACGCTGTCGCCTTCCTGCACGAGGAACGCACTCACGTGTCCGTACATGGACGTCATGCCGTTTGCATGGCGCAGGACGAGCGAATTGAATCCCATGCCCTTGTCACTCACCTTGACCACGATACCATCCGCCACGGCCGTCAGGATCGTGCCCTGGGGGGTCGGGATGTCGATGGCGTCGTGGGCGATGCCGAAACGCTGCTTGTATGCACTGTCATGGAAGTGCGCGGAGATTCCCTTCTTGGGTGTCACCGGCCATTCGAAGAAGACTTCTTCGCCGTCGGAACCCTGCTGCGAATACTGCGCGGCATACCCCTGCGCGTCCCAGAGGTCGTTGTACGATGCGAGAAGCTGCGCTTCGGCCTCGTGTTCGTCGAGCAATAGTTCATTCAATTTGCGCTGTGCTTCGACGATGAGGGTCGGATCGGCATCGTCGGAATCTTGGAGCATCTCCAATTCGTTGCGCAGGATTTCTTCCTTCCTGTTCATCACCTCCTGTTTCAAACGGACGTCGTACATGGTCATTTCCGCGTTGCGCACTGTTTGGGCTGCGTCGATGCCGCTGCCTCCCAAGTCCGCTTCATCCGAAAGGTCTTCCCACGCCGCCTCTGCTTCCGAATGAGTATGCGTCAGATCTGCATGGACGGCAGGCGTTGCGGGAACATTGCCCCAGTAGACGACGCCAGCGATGACCCCTCCGATGACGGAGAGCGTGAGCCACGGGCGGTCGACGTTTATTTCTATTTGAAGCATTCGTACCAGTATAGCAAATTTGAGCGGTTTTAGCCAACCCTTAAAAAGACCGCAAAAAGGTACTTTCTTGGTTTAAAACATCTATACTCGCAGATATGCGTCTTTTTGCCATTGAAACCAACGTGGAGGAGCTCAAGAAAAAATTCATCGTGGAGAACGAGAAGGCGGTGCACGTGACGCATATGCACTTCCTGGCGTTTTTGGTGAATATCTTTTGGCAGACGATCATGATGGCTATCCTCGCGTACGCCGTACTTTTCGGAATGGCGCAGGGAATCATCGCTCCGGATTTGGGATTTTGGACACTCGTCGTCTTCGGTTTGATCTACGCATATTTCTTTTCCTCGGCGCACGTCGCGTGGAAATGTAATTTCATCATCATCACAACCCAGAAGGTCGTGCTGGTGGAACAACGGTCGATGTTTTTCCAGAAGATCAACCCGGTGCATTTCACGAACATCAACAACACGCGCGTCGAGTCCCAATTCGCCGGCATTTTCAAATGCGGCGTCCTGTTCATCGAACTGAAGATAGGCCAGCAGGGAGGCGCGCACGTGCAATTGAAAAACGAGTACGTTCCCAAACCCAATGACATCGCCGCAATCATCGAACACGGCATCATCATGAATGAGAAACCGATCAAAGTGGCCGAGGAGCAACACAAGAAAGAGGCGATGCAGGGTCCCGCTATCGATTCCGGGAACCCCCAGCCCGAGCTACTGCAAGAAGACCAGTCCGCACCCCAAAAAACAGATGGAATCGGCCTGGGCGCGGCGATAGCAGGCGAGGCTCCGCCCCCGGAAAAAATTTGATGTATTTGGCAGGCGCGGTAGGGATCGAACCTACGACCCTTGGTTTTGGAGACCAATGCTCTACCAACTGAGCTACGCGCCTACAGGGACAATGATGGGTACGATGTTTTCAGGAGACCGCCCGGTGAAGCGGGCTTATCTTATAGAAACTACGGGACAAATCACTCTTTTTTCTTCCCCCTCCATGCACGCTTGGGCGCTACGCGCTTCTTTGCAAGGAGCTCGGCAGCCTCCTCCAACGTAATCGTGGGGATTTCAAAGCGCTTCGGCAACGACACATTCGTCTTGCCGTCCGTGATGTAAGGGCCGTAACGTCCATCCTTCAGGCTCACTTCGCCTCCCAAGGCCGGATCTTTTCCAAGGACGCGCAGCGGCTCCGCCGCCTTCTTCTTCATCTCCGCGGCGTTCTCGATCATGCTGATGGCGTCCTTCAGGACAATACTTCCCGGATCGATATCCTTCGGCACCGCCACCGTCTTCTCCCCGTTCTTCATGTACGGACCGAAACGTCCGAGGATCACCTGCACCGGCTCGCCGTTGTGGACGCCGAGGGTCTTTGGGAACGCGAGGAGGGAGAGCGCCTGTTCGAGCGTGACGTCGTCCATGGACATGTTCTTCGGCACGGACGCGGTCTTGGGTCCTTCGCCCTTCTTTTTCTTCTCGCCCTTCGCCAGCTCGAGCCTGCCCAGCTGGAGGTACGGACCGAAGCGTCCGAGGCGCGCGATGACTTCCAAATTCGTTTCGGGATCGATGCCGACGACGCGCTCCTTCAACACGTCGGACTTCTTGATGTCCTTCGTCTTCTCGTCCACGAGCGCCTTGAACGGGCTGTAGAAACCCGTGAGGAATTCCGCATGGTTTTCCTTTCCTTCGGCGATGTCATCGAGCGATTGCTCCATGTCCGCAGTGAAATGCAGGTCGACGATGTTCGGGAAGTGTTCTGCCAACAGGTCCGTCACGGTGAACGCGATGTCCTCCGGAATGAGCTGCTTGCCTTCTTTCTTGATGTAGCCGCGCTGCTGCACCGTGGAGATGGTGGGGGCGTACGTGGACGGGCGTCCGATGCCTTCTTCCTCCAGCTTCTTCACGAGGCTGGCTTCGGTGTAGCGGGCGGGCGGCTTGGTAAAGTGCTGCTCGGGCTTGAGCTCCTGGAGGGTGGGCGTATCGCCTTCCTTCAGCGGCGGCAGGAACTTCTCGCCGTCTTCCTCCGCTCCTTCCTTGCGCTCGTCTTCCTCGTCTTTTCCTTCCGAGTACACGCGCAGGAATCCGTCGAACGTCACCGTCTGGCCCGTGGCACGGAATCCGTACTTGCCGGCGGTGATGTCGGCACCGATGCGCTTGAACTCCGCTGGGGGCATCTGCGTGGCCATGGTGCGGTTCCAGATAAGCGTGTAGAGCTTGAGCTGCT
>CAZUYK010000022.1:0-11787 GCA_964624905.1 uncultured Candidatus Peribacteria bacterium | reverse complement strand
AACATCTCCTTACCAGGGAGTTTTCTCTCTAACTGTATCCTCTTCGTGCGTTCAAACGCATCATACGGAATGATTGCCCGGGGAACGCCCCAGTGCCCTGTTTCTTGCTTCGCAAGGAACCAGAGTACTGGTCCCGGAAGATCTCTCTACTACACAATGTGGTGAAACGTTCAAAAAGGGAAACCGCCAAGGTTTCCCTTTTTGGGAATCCCTTCCCTGAGAGGAGTCGCTTAGGCGCGGGAGACCCACGCCACGCGACGGTTTTTAATATTTCGTGAACAAGCCTCTTGGGACCAAGGACTGTTTTTTTGTGCAGGAAAGAAAGTCTATAAGCGTCCCCTCTCCCCTAGGGAGAGGGTTAGGGTGAGGGCATCAAAAAGCGCGGGCCTTCCACCGAAGTGAAAGGCCCGCTAGGGAAATGAGTCGTTGGTCAGTTTAGTTCTGTGCGAGGGAAACATCTTTGCGGGAGATCATGGCATTCAGATCGCCCAGGGAGAACAGAGCGCCAGAATGACGTCCGACGAGCGTGCCTCCGCGGAAGAGCAGGTAGGTCGGAAGGCCTCCGACTTGGTGCTCCTTCACGAACTCGGCGTTTTGATCCGCGTCGACATGGAAGGCAAGCCCTCCGTTGCTGGCGTACTCGTACAGCGGTCCGTGCGATTTCAAGCACGGCCCGCACCAGCTTGCGCTGACGCGTACCAAGGTGAGGTCCGGCCGGGCGATGTGCTCGCGCACGGTCTCGATCGGAAGATTCACATAGCCGGACTTCAGCGAACTTGCGGTCTCAGCGGGCGTATCGTCCGCTTGTTCCTGGGGCAATACCTCCTTTGCGGACGATTGGTCATCGGACTCCGGTTCGGACGTCTGCACAGGCGTCTGTTGCGAAACCGTTTCAAACTGCGTCGCCTGGCGGAGATATTCCGCGGCTTCGGCTTCCAGATCGGCATCGGTCTGTGCTTCGATCACGGTGACCTTCGGCGCCTGCTGGGCCTGGATGGCCGGGGCCGGCGTCGGCTGCTGCGGTTGCGGCGGGGCGACGGCGGGCTGCTGGGGTTGAGACGAAGCGGCCGGGGCCGGCTGCTGCGCCTGGGGTTGAGTGACGGGTATTGCCTGCAGGGGGATGGGCTTCGGACCGTGGTCCGAAAACGCACCCACCCAGAAGAGAAAACCTACGAGGGCACCCGTCACGCCAACCATTCCCAACACTGCGTACACGTACTGCTTGTTCACGATCGTATCCTCCGAGAGAAAGAAAAGATTGATCCACGACTCTTCCGAGGTCCCGAAAGGCGCCGGAACTGTCGTGGATGGCGGTGATGTGAAGAATCAGGTTTATTATTATAAAACTAATTAAATTATTGTCAAATACTAAAAATACGGAGAAATGACCAATATGACGATAATTTTGAAACAAACGGCGAAATAATGGTGCTATGCTTCCTGTATCCCCCTCCCCTTCCCGAACCAGAAAGGAGTACCCATGAAAGGTTCGAAACGAGTGCTCCGATACAGGAGATGGAGGATCGCCCTGCGTTGGGGCCTGCAGTTCCTTCTCACCGCCTCGGTCTTAACGACATTGTTCCTCTGCCAATGGACATACGGACCCGTCGGGTTCTGCGTTGCCTACGGCTGCCTTATTCTCGGAATCGTGATATGGATTCCCCTGGAATTACGCGCTATTCGTATCCGTTACGAAAAATACGTACGGTGGCGCAACCTCGTTCACGAACGGCATCGAAGAATGCTGCAAAGGAAAAAGAAAAAGACCGAATCCCACCGTCCTGCTGCGTAGCAGGACGGTTTTTTAGCCCTTCTTCGGCATTTTCTGTAGATCGATGACGCCGGTATCCTTCTTGCCTTTGCGAATGAGAACGCGTGCTCGCTCCGCGAGATCCTCATACTGCCTGCGCATCATTTCCAATTCTTTGTCGGTCAGCTCTTCCAGATCCAGCAACGCGTTGTGTGCGTCTTTGTCTGCGCGGATGAGTTCGTCCATCTTGATCTGCATCGCCATGCTATCCCGGTTCTGGGTATTCTGAATGAGAAACACCATGAGGAACGTGATGATGGTGGTACCCGTATTGATCACGAGCTGCCAGGTATCGCTGTACCCGAACATGGGCCCCGTGAGGAGCCATGCCGCGATGACACATACGGCAAGGATGAAGGCGACGGGATGGCCGGTCGCCCAGGAGGTCGCTTTCGCGAAACGCATGAAGAGGTGTCTTGGGGCTTTTTTGGGCATACGGGAAAGGAACAGGACAATTATAGAGCGCCCTTTCGGCTATTTGGCTTGCCAGAGCGCGGATCCCTTGCAAAGTGTTCGGGGAGGAGGAGAATCGATTTCAATCACGGAAACAGGATTTCCTATGACGCCCGAATCACCACAAGAACCGGACAGCCTCACCATTCTCCGCAAAGAGAAGTTGGCCAAGACGGTGCTTTGGAATCTGCGCAAACAAATTTTCAACGTCACGTACCGCAGTAACGATGTCGAACAGGCAAAAACATTTTGCGACTACGACTCCGCGGGCAACAGGAGGAGATGCCGGTTTCCGAATGAAGATGAGATCCTGAAACTGGTGACGGTGGAAGAAAAAACGTACGCCCCGGGGGAGGAAATCACCCTGACGCTCAGCCTGCGCATCCCGTTCGAAGGAAGTTCGGAATGGGCGGAGTATTGGATGAAACTTCAATCATACGATGATCCGGTTCCGGAACACCCCTTTACGGGACCCGGCCCCCGCGATGCGGATAGGGACCCTTGCCAGACGGGCGTCGCCTACCTGGACGAAGTACTGCGAGCACGGAAAGAAAACGAGAAGCTGACGGCATTCGCGAAAAACGTCGCGGTCTATATCGCCATTGCGGCCGCTACGGTAGGGGGAATCTACGGCGTGATGAAGGGGCAAGGACGCATTGGGGGAAATGACGTCGCGCAGCCCGTAAAAACCCCCTTGCGGCAACGAACATTCCCCAAGGACATCTCCCCGATCGCTACCGCGCGGCCGAGTACTTCGCCTCTATCGATTCCAGGATCCGATCCGACCAGGCTCCTTGCGGAAGACGACCCGTTATCGCTCCAAGAAACCCGAGTACGTACATTCTCTTTGCTTCCGTCCCAGGAATCCCCCGGGCCGCGAAGTAGAACAGATCTTCCGCGGTGACCCGGCTCACGGTGGCGCTGTGGCTCGCCTTCACGTCGTTCGTCTTGATCTCCAACCCCGGGACGGCATCCACTTTCGCCGTGGAATCCAGCATCAGCACGTCCTGCGTGAGGTACGTGTTTGTTCCGCCCCCCTTCAGTCCGATCTCGATGAGCCCGTTGGCGGCGGTGTGGGCCTTGTCCTGCGCGACCCCCTTCATGAGGATCTCCCCCGTCCCGTTGCGGCCGTCGAACACGTTGCGCGCGGACAGCTTTTGGCGCTCGTTTCCCGCGGCATAGAACATCCAGTCCACGCTGCTCGCCGCATCGTTGCCTGCGACGCAGGACACGAGATCGTGGGTGACGTCATGGCCGCCGAGCGACACATTCTGCATCGTGAGGCGCGCTCCGTTGCCAATGCGCGTGCGCTGGCGGATGGCCACCGTCGCGGACGAGCCGCACTCCTGGATGCACAGCAGCCGGAGGCAGGATTCGTCTTCGAGCGTTATGTCCGTCTCGTGGGTCACCTGGGCATCACCCGTGATGAGAAGGCGCAGCGAGACCTCCGAACGCGCGCCGATGCGTATGAGAAGCCTGGCACAATCATGGGGCACGTCGATCTCCGCCGATTCGATCTCCGTGAGTCCGGCGGGCACGTCGAAGACGTAGGCATTCTTTTCCGTCGCCGATGGGAGCAGGACCGTCTTCATGGAACACCAGAGTACGCGATCCGCCAAAAAGGCGCGAGTAGCTTATTCCTTGCCAAACAGGCGATATGGACACTATTTGTATAGTATGATATACTGTACATAATGATCAGGAAGTACAGACATGGCGAGCGGCAGACCGAATTCGATTTCGAGGAAAAACAGCCCGATGCAAATCCGGACTTTGAGCCCGTGGTGGATGAGGGCGCTTTCAAGAAATTCAGGAACTTCAGTCCCGACTCCATCTTCGAACAGCAAAACAGATCCCAGAAAAACATGGCCGCGATCATGAGCGGCGAATCGAAGGGAATCGCCGTGGACTGGAAAAACGAGGAGCAGGTGGACGCACTGATCGCCGACCTCCGTACGCTGGAACCGAAAGCGCTGCTCAGGCGCGCACTCGCCCTGGGCATCACGAGCATTCCGGAGGAAGACTCTGCCTGGTATCACGCGCGCAACGTGCTCCTTCGCGATTCCGGAGACCCTCATAACGGCGGCACCAAATGGTCGATGGGACAAAAGGCCCATCTGGAATTCGTCGACACGAACCGCCGTCCTTACTTCATCATGGTCGCCGGCGAAACGCTAGACAGGGGCGCGGAAAACCCGATGGAAACCCTCAGGCAGCTGCGCGAGGAAACCCGGGAAGCCCTCAGGCAGGCGGGCGCATTGCTCAAATCACGCAAACCCCGCTGATCCGGGCCAAAAAAACATTGCAATCCGATTTCAGAATCGTAAAATTCGGATTCTAAATTTCATCCCTTCGCAATGAACATCATCACTGCCCGCGCACCCGACCCCGACATACCACTCTCGCAGCAATGGAGAGAGCTTTCGCCTCCGGACCTGTTCCAACAGTTGGCAAAACAAAAATTCATGAATCCCCGGCAAATGGATGACCTTCGGGAAAAAGCCCCCGAGGAATTGCGCTGCAACACCACCATCGACTTCATGTCTTCCGAGCTCGGCTTGGCGCATTTGGAGCAACTGTTCGCCATGTCGGAAAAACGGGGGATGCTTCCTGAGCACGCGCATGTCGCGGTACTGGCGGAGAACAGAAGGGCGGCTAAGATCGCCGAGAAATCCGACGGAGTGAACGCTTCCGCCACCGGTATTTTGGAAGAAGTGGATGCAATAATCTGATCACCCCACGCTTCCCTCCATCTCCAACTCGATGAGGCGGTTCATTTCGACCGCGTACTCCAGCGGGAGCAAGCGGACGATCGGTTCGATGAAGCCGTTCACGATCATCGCCCTCGCCTCTTCTTCAGGAATGCCGCGGGACGTGAGGTAGAAGATATCTTCCTCGGATAATTTCCCGACGGTCGCCTCGTGGGCGATCGTCACGTCGTTGTTGCGGATCTGGATGTCGGGGATCGTGTCGGTACGGCTGATCTCGTCGAGCAGCAGCGCATCGCACTCCACGTTCGCCGTGCAGTCGTGCGCGTGCGGCGCGATCTTCAGCTGCCCGCGATACACGGCCACACCTCCGCCCTTGCTGATCGATTTCGATGTCACCTTGGACGACGTATGCGGCGCGAGATGGAACACCTTCGCACCCGTGTCCTGCCACTGTCCGGCGTTGGCGAACGCGATGGCCATGTGGTCGCAACGCGCGCCCTCGCCGACGAGCACGGAGCAGGGATAGAGCATCGTGACGCCGCTTCCCATGTTTCCGCCAATCCACTCCATCGTCGCATCCTTCTGCACGATGGCGCGCTTGGTATTCAGGTTGTAGGTATCGCGGCTCCAGTTCTCCACGGACGAGTAGCGGCACTTGGCGCCGTCCTTCACGAAGACCTCCACCAGCCCCGCGTGGAGGGCATGGCTTCCGTACTTCGGCGCACTGCACCCCTCGATGTAGTGCACGTCGGCGCCGTCCTCCACGATGATAAGCGTGTGTTCGAACTGCCCCATGTTCTTCGCATTCATGCGGAAATAGGCCTGTAACGGGTCGCGGACCTTCACCCCCTTCGGGACATACAGAAAGGTTCCCCCGCTCCACACGGCCCCGTGGAGGGCCGAGAATTTATGGTCGGTGGCGGGGACGCACTTCATGAAGTACTCCCTCACCAATTCCGGGTGCTGCTGCACCGCCACATCCATGTCCAAAAAGATCACGCCGAGATCCTCCCACTCTTTCTTCAGCGAGTGATACACCACCTCGCTCTCGTACTGCGCACCCACTCCCGCCAGCATCTTGCGCTCCGCTTCGGGAATGCCGAGCCGGTCGTACACCTTGCGGATCTCGGGTGGAACTTCGTCCCACTTGTCCGTTTCCACAGCTCCCGCACTGGCGTAGTAGATGATGTCGTCCAGATCTAGTTTGGAAAGATCCGCGCCCCACGCCGGCAGTTCCTTCTCGCGGTATATCTGGAGCGACTTCAAACGGTGCTCCAGCATCCAACCGGGTTCGTTCTTGTCCGCGCTGATCTTGCGGACCAGCTCCTCGTCCACGCCCTTCTTGATACCATCCGCGTACGGCGAGGGGTTCGCGGTATCGAATATATCGCGGTCCAGGTGGCCGAAGATGGTCTGCTCCTCAGGCTTCGAATGCCCTGACGGAGGCGCTTTCACGCGGGTCATGGACCAGGAGTATAGCACTCATGAGCGTGCGAAAAGTCGAAAATAGGGTCCTTTTGGGCAGATTCACGCTGTCCATGGATTCACGCCCGTTCGCTCAATCATGATCCGCGCATCCGTGCGACAGGAGATCCAGAGTCATTTCTTTGATTTCGGCGGCCGTCAGCATGATAGGCTTGTCCCCGTCCATGTAAGCGGACACCTTTTCCCAGGCATCGGACTCATCCGCGCGGGTATCCGAGTCTTCGCCAGCGTCTTCGGGCGCATTCGGCGGATAGGCCCCACGGTGCAACTCGAAAATCCTCTGCCCTTCTTTGTGGATGCCGGTGATCCAACGTTCGAAGCTGGCACGGGTGAAGTGCATGACGGAAGCAGGATCGCGCTCGCAATTGAAGGCATCCCGACCATCCCAATCTTCGTCCATGGCATCCGCGATGGCGCAGATCTCCTGCACGGACGGTGCGAGACGTTGCAACGCCAACTGCCGGAGGGGGATCTTTTTTTCCTTCAATGCCGATGCGACATCGCGCGGACTGCGCGCACGCACGACCAAATCCACGATCGTTCCTTCGTTGCGCTGCGCACTCACAAAATAATACGGATACCCTTGCAGCGCCTGGATGCGGCTTGCGGCGCCCTCTTCCAACGCATTCACGCAATGCCTGTACAAAGTGCTGGGCTTGATGGACAAAACCGCCTCGTCCCGGAAACAACTCGTGCGGCCTTCTTGGATTTTCAGTACGGGGTGCTCCGGCATGTAACAAGACACTTCTTCATAGGGCGGCAACGCCATCGCCATCGCGTCGGCAAAGTCGCTTCCGTCCTTCCGCAAATTCATCCTCAGGGTTTTGAGCACCCCTTTTTGTATATGCAAAACCGCCTCTTCGTCCTTTCCATGGACGGCATGGCGGAGCAATGTGTCGTAACTCGTGTCCAAAAGGCGCGAGGCGCAATAGCTATCATCGCCGCATTGCCTGCGCACGCTTTCCTCCAATTGATTGCGGTCGGTTGCTTCGTGAATGGATCCGTGACGGCTGTTTTCCCCTTCGACGGTGACGAAATGAAACGGCATAAAGGGATGGATTCTGACACTTTCAGGGTAGGAATCAAGGAAATGATTGCGCGGGAAGATTCGATGCGTGAGAATTGCCCCTATGCGAAACAGGATGATGTTCCTCGCGCAGGCCCTGATGCACCCGTTCCAGGTCGCCGCACCCTGCGAAAGCTCCGCTTCAACCGTCGCCGAAATCGTGCGCCGGACAACCAGCACCATGCGCAAGGTGGTGGTGGAATTCGGCCCGGGACCGGGCACCGTTGCGCGCGATCTGACGAAAAAAGACGTTTTGACGGAGGACAGCTTGATCGTACTCATCGAGGCGAACAAAAAATTCGCGGAAACCCTGAGGCAAACCATTCGCGATCCCCGCGTACGCGTCTTCCATGACGTCGCGCAAAACGTACGCAGCATCCTGGATGAATGCGGCATCGACAAAGCCGACACGATCATTTCCAGCATCCCGTACTCTGTGATGAGAAAGCATGTAAGGGAAAAAATCGTGTGGGAAACGGCGAACGCGCTTAGCCATCCGGATGGCAATCATCTGTTGTACAACGTCAATACGAGGAAGGTCGAGAAGACGCTGCGCATATACTTCCCGCACATGACCGTAACCCGCCTGGAGGATAACGCGCCACCGCTGATGCTGTATGAAGCATTCGTGGCAACACAAGATGCACGGGGCAATGATCGCTCATTCGATGAAAACGACCGTATTGCCACGAAAACCACGCCCGCCCCTCGGACATCAAAAACGAAGGATGCCCGCACGCGCGGATAGGAAGGACATCTCCCTTATTTCACCTCGTACGTGAGCGTAACGCTCATGGTGACCTCCTGCTCTCCGGAAGGCAACGGCATGGAACCTGCATCCGCCCCTCCGCCGACCGCGGAACGCATGTACATGGGGGTGGGAGCGGAACCTCCGGGAGTTTCCGTATAGCTCTTCAGGCTTCCGAGCACGACGCCAAGTTGCGTCGCCATTTCCTGGGCCTTCTTCTGCGCCTCCACTACCGCGATTTTTCGGGCTTCGTCCTTTTTGCCATCGGGATTTTCCACGATGAACTGGACGTCGCCGGCCTGGTTGGCACCGGCGTCCGTGGCTGCGTTCAAGATATCGCCGAGCTTGTCCAATGCCTTCGTCTTCACGGTCACCATCTGGCTGGCGGTGTATCCCTCAAGCCTCTGCTGGCCGTCTGAGTAATCATAGGAAGGCCCGAGTGACAATCCGGAAACGCGGATATCCTTGTCAGTCACCCCAAGCTGCTTCATCGCTTCCAATACCTGCGTCATGCGATCCTTCAACTGCGTCATTGCGTCGGCGGCGGAATCCTGCCTGTCGATCTGTACCCCGACCATGATTTGACCCAGGTTCGGCGTGGCGAATGTTTTGGCATCGCCTGTGATCGTCAGCGTGCCCGGGGTGTTGATCTTTCCCGCTTCGATATTTTTCCCCGCCATATAGAACACTCCTCCGAGCGCAACGAGTGCGAACAAACTTAAGAAGGATAATCGCGAAAAAAGTGACGGGTTCGGTGTTGTTTCAGGTGCCATAGCGGGGACTATCCTACCATCAGATGCCGGATTTTCCCCATTCGACAGCCAAAAAAACGCTGCGCGCGCTCGGATTTCATTGTGTAATGTACGGATTCCTAGACATCCAATCCGATCGATTGCACGATACCGTAGGAAGCATAGCCTTCTTTCTCGAGCTTCTTTGCGAATTCCGCCCCGCCGCTTTCGACGATAGTTCCGCGCACCATCACGTGCACGTGATCTGGGGTGATGTAATCGAGAATGCGTGCGTAGTGCGTGACGATGAGGGCGGAGAACGAGGGCGACCTCAGCGCGTTCACTCCTTCCGAAACGATCTTCAAGGCATCGACGTCCAATCCTGAATCCGTTTCATCCATAAGCGCGAGACTCGGTTGCAACATCGCCATCTGCAAAATCTCCGCCTTCTTTTTTTCGCCGCCAGAGAAGCCTTGGTTGATGAAGCGGTCCGCGAACGCTGGATCCATCTGCAGCGTTTTCATTTTTTCTTCCAAATGCATCTTGAACTTCAAGGGCGACATTCTCTCCCCTCCGTTCCTCTCCGCATGCGCCCGATGCGCCGCAAGCAGGAAGCTGCGCAACGTCACGCCCGCGATTTCCTTCGGATACTGGAACGCCAAAAACAATCCGGACTGCGCGCGCTCGTGCGGCTCCATCGCGAGGAGGTCCTGCCCCTTGAAGAGCACCGACCCGCTTGTGATGTCGTACTTCGGATGTCCCATCAGCGCGTTGACGAGCGTAGATTTGCCAGAGCCGTTGGGGCCCATGATCGCATGTACCTCGCCTTCGTTGATCGTAAGGCTCAATCCCTTCACGATCTCCGTCCCTTCGACGGATATGCGCAAATCCTTGATGGAGAGCAATTGTTGCATGGACACGCAGGGTAGCAGAAAACCCGGCAAACCCCTATACTCCGTATCCGATGCCCAAAGTCACCTTTGTCATGCAAAACGGCCAGGTCCAGACGGCGGAAGCCGCCGACGGCGCGACGATCCTCAGTATCGCGCTCGATAACGGAATCCCCATGGAACATGCGTGCGGAGGCAACGGCTTCTGCACCACCTGCATGTGCAAGGTGAAGGAGGGCATGGCGAACCTGTCACCGCGCAACGACCGCGAGGAAAACATGGGCATCATGAATGATCCGGACCGATTGAGTTGTCAGTCCGAAGTGCACGGCGATGTCACGATTGAAGTTATTGAGTACTAATCGAATCAAACGTGTTGAACGAGCGCTCTGCGCGAAGTGGAGACATTCCCTACCGAAAAGATAGCCCATGAAAGAAAAACCGGAGGTTTGTCTTTCATGAAATCGCGTTTTCCATCTCGCGGATGCTGTGCATCTTCGCCTTCACTTCCTCGTTGTACGGCTCCAGTTTGTTGATGCGCTGGTACGCCTCTTCCGCCTTGTCACGCTGGTTCAGCTGGAGGTAACTCTCCGCAAGCATGTGCAACAGTTCGGTATTGCGCGGAAGGAACGCGGTGGCTTTCTCCAGCAACGGAACTGCTTCTTCGAAACGGTGTGCGGCGATGCACGCGCGTCCGAGCGCTGCGGAACGTTCCGGATTCTTCGGATCGCGGTTCAACGCTTCCTGGTACGCATAGCAAGCGTCGACGTATTTCTCCTGCTTGTAGTACGCAAGCCCCAGGTTCGCGTGGAATGACACGTCGTCGACATGCTGCAGGAGCTCCTTGTACATCGCCTCGGCTTTGGATTCGCGGCCGGTCGTGAGGTACAGCTTTGCGAGTTGGGCGCTCACGTCGTACGCATGCGGGTGGATGGTAAGGGCCTGGATGAAGAGACGTTCCGCCTCTTCCATCTTGTTCTGCGACAAAGCCTTCTCGGCGCTGCGCGTGAACGTGCGTACCTGCTGGAGTTCGATGGCGGATGTGCGGGGATTCTTGCGCGGCCTGTGCATCTGCGTTTCCTCCACCAGCATGGCGCCGCGCTCTTCGGCGGAGTCGAAACGCTGGCGTACAGAACGTACGAAGCGGCGGATGGTGCGCTGCTTCATGAGGATGCGTGCGCCGACGAGGGCGACGATTCCGAGGAACGAGCCGATGAGGATGATGGCGTACAGCACGGGCCTAAAAGGCAGAGAAATAGGTTACCCGTTCTCCCTGGAAAGACAAGAAATCTTAACCACATCTTCCGGTCCCACAAGGGATTTTGCGGGTTTATCGTTTACTCCGAACCATTCCGAATGCATCCGCAAGAAGAAAGAGAACACCGATCGTGATGAAGCTGTCGGCGACGTTGAAAATAGGGAACGTACCGACCTGGAAGTAATCCGTCACGACGCCGTCGATGAAACGGTCGATGAGATTGCCCAGCGCGCCGCCGACGATGCACCCGAACCCGACGCGGTGCAGGAAGGACGTGGCCGAACGGATGCCGAGCGTGGTCATCCAGCCAAGCGCACCTATGATAAGAAGTTCCTGGAGGACGGGGGGAAGCCGGATGCCGAATGCGATTCCGGGATTGTGAGACAAGGTGAGTCCCGCGAAAGAACCGATGAAGGCAATTCTCTCTCCCAGGAATGTTTCGCCCAGCCACATGGAAAGAAGGCTGAGCAAGCAAGCGGTCACGGCAGTTACGACGAACAAACGCATGAAACCATTGTAGGGTTAGGAGTAGGGGTAGGACCAGAACATATAGTTTTTAAGAGCAATCCCTAGCCCAAACCCCAACCCTAACCCTATACTCTCCCCCGATGTTCCGCCGAGTCGACCTCCTCCTT
>CAZUYK010000021.1:0-12463 GCA_964624905.1 uncultured Candidatus Peribacteria bacterium | reverse complement strand
TCACCCGCATGCGCAACGCGCAGAACGCCCGCAAGGCCACCTGCTCCGCACCGCACTCGAAGATGAAGCTCCAGCTCTGCGAACTCCTGAAGAAGGAAGGATGGATCGCCGACGTCAAAGTGACGGGCGACGCCCCGAAGCAGGACATCGAAATTACGTTCGATCCCGAAAAGCAGCTCCTCCTCTCCCGCGTATCCAAGCCCGGACGCCGCGTCTACGCGAAGTCCGAGGAATTGAAGCCCATCCTCCGCGGGTACGGCATCGCCGTCCTCACGACGAGCGAGGGAATCATGACCGACGCCGACGCCCGCAGGAAGAAGATCGGCGGAGAAGTTCTCTGTACCATCGCCTAACATGTCTCGCATTGGACGCAAATCAGTGGCACTCCCGAGCGGCGTCACCCTTGAGGTGAAGGGCTCCACGGTCTCCGTCAAAGGAGGCAAGGGAGAACTGACCTACGTTCTCCTTCCGGAGGTTTCCGTGAAGGTCGAGGACAACGAAGTGACCGTCGAACGCAAGGACGATTCCAAGGCCTCGCGCGCACGCCACGGCCTCACCCGCGCCATCATCGCCAACATGGTGAAGGGCGTGTCCGACGGCTACCAGAAGACGCTCGAGATCATCGGAGTGGGTTACAAGGCGAACGTGAAGAGCAAGACCCTCCTCGTCCTCAACCTCGGCCACAGCCATCCGATCGACTTCGTCATTCCGGCGAACATCGAGATTGCCCAGGACGAGAAGAACAAGAACATCCTCTACATCAAGGGCGCCGACAAGCAGATGGTAGGACAGGTCGCAGCCCAGATCCGCGAACTCCGCCCGCCTGAGCCGTACAAGGGCAAAGGCATCCGTTACATCGACGAGCAGGTCCGCCGCAAGGTCGGTAAGGCCGCCGCCGCCAAGTCCGCATAATCCCCATGACGCTCTCCCGCTCCATCTCCCGGCTTTCCCGCAAGAAGCGCATCCGCGCCCGTGTCACGGGTACGACCGCGCGTCCGCGCCTCACGGTGCACCGTTCCCTGACGCAGATCCGCGCCCAGGTGGTGGACGACTCCACGGGCAAGACGCTCGCAGCCGCTTCCACCAAGGAGGCGAAGGCGAAGATGACCGTCGAGGGAGCCAAGAAGGTCGGCGAACTCCTGGCCAAGAAGGCCAAGGACGCCGGCGTCACCTCCGTCGTCTTCGACCGCAACGCCTACAAGTACCACGGCCGCGTGAAGGCCCTGGCCGATGGCGCCCGCGAAGGAGGCCTCCAATTCTGATTCTCCCATTTCCTCTCTCATGTCTGCAAAGACCACCAACACCGACCGTCAGAACAAGCGAGACCGCGGTCAGCGCGCTCCCTCCGAGTTCACGGAAACGACGCTCTCGTTGGACCGCGTCACCCGCGTGGTGAAGGGAGGTCGCCGCATGCGTTTCCGCGCCGTCGTGGTCGTTGGTGACCGCAAGGGCCGCGTGGGCATGGGTACGGGCAAGGCGAACGAAGTGCAGGTTGCCGTCCAGAAGGCAACGAAGGACGCCAAGCGCTACATGATCCGCATTCCGCTCGTGAAGGGAACGATCCCGCACCAGGTCGACGTGAAGTTCAAGTCCGCCAAGCTCCGCATCATGCCCGCTTCCGAAGGAACGGGAATCATCGCCGGAGGCGCCCTGCGCGTCGTTTTGGATCACGCCGGCGTGAAGAACGTGTTGGCCAAGCGCTTCGGTACGGGAAACAAGCTCGTCAATGCCCAGGCTACGTTCAAGGCGCTCAAGTTACTCAAGCCCGCGCGCCAGAAGGACCTCGAGGTCGTCGAAGTGAACAAGGACGCCGTCCAGGTGAAGGAAGTCGGTTCCGACGAGATCAAGCACGGCGGAATCGTCGAGAAGAAGAAGGAGAAGAAGGACGCGAAGTAAGTCGTTTTACCCGTTGACCAAAGAGCGTATTTCGGTCATTTATTTCGTGGCCTATAAGCTTTCGCGCGGTTGGTCACAGAGTGAGCGAAGGGGCAATGCTTCTAACAGTATCTGTTGCATACACCAAAATCCAGGATGTCCGAATGGCGTTGATGCTGTTCAAAAGTAAGTGAATCGCCCCTCTCCTATTTTTTAGTGAACGATGGAATCTTGCTTCACTGTTTGGTTGTCGTTCATTTCGCGCATGAGGATTGGCCTAGCGTTCGTATCCCATCTGTCATAAGGAGGTGGTATATGGTACGTCATGTTGTGCATTCCGGCGTTCAAGAAGAAGGGGCGTACGCGGTCGGGATGTTTACTTAGATATGCCTGTAGCGCACGCGCCTCGGATTCCGGAAGGATGATGGAAATAGCGATTTGGTTGAGACGCAGCGTTCCATTTTTCTTAAAGTCAGGACTTTCCACTTTTTGTTTCAATGTCATTACTTCTTCGATCTGGGATGTTTCATCGGTCGTGGAGACAAACGTCTGTTTCTTGCTTACGGGGTCTTTTTTGATGACAGTGTTACGCGTGTCCAGAGTATCTTCGTATGTTTTAAAACCGCTTTTATATTCGTCACCAGCGACAAGATATGTCACGCGGACGGCAGGTTCTTTTGAGGTAGTGCCTTCAACTGCCTCAGTATACTGCATTGGCCTTGCCGCGCCGCTTACGACCACTTGGCGTGTACCCATTGTTGGTTTCTTGAACCATCCGCCTTCCTTTGCGACATAAGTTTCGGTCTTTGTCGTTTGTGGACGGATGGTCAGTGGCCTAAAAATCACTGATTCCACAGCGCCTATTTTTCGCATATCTTCACGAATTCCCCGATCTTTCTGCCCAGGATTGCCGTCATTGATGATGTAATTTTTATTAGTGCTTTTCACATTCTTATCCGATGTTGCTTGGTCTGGGTGTCCTTGGTGCGGACCCTCCATGTAGACCTGTGTTTGCGTTATTCCCCTTTGCTGGAATGAACGTACCATCTCTTGTTCCTTGGGCGTAAGAGCGGCGCGTTCGGGAGGGAGATTGCCGTACTTCACTGCATTGTTTTGTGTAGCTATTTCTTTCTCGTTCAAGGCCGCCACGGATTTTTTGACGGACTGAGGTACGTTTTCAGCGGGACGCGGAGTTGCGCTCGGCGTGTTTGCCGGGCGCGAGATTTGGGTGTTTTGTTTGTTGATCGGCGAGGCCGGCGCTTGTGCCGGATCTTTTGCCAAACTTGGAGGCGTTCGAGGTGCCGAAGGTGTTTGCCCAGGCCTACTTGGAACAGGAGGTGGAGGAGGAACACCGAACGCGTTTTTCTTGGGCGGAACCGGAGGCGGAGGCGGGACGCCGCATACGCCCATGCGCAATAGCGTGTCCGCCTGTTCGCGCGTGAAGCCGCCTGCTTCCAGGATCTGCATCTTCTGCTTCAGTTCGGCCATGGAATATTTCTGACCGTCCGCCATGGGGACGGCGTGCGCGTCCAGGATGGCTTGGCTCTGGGCAGGGGTGAGATCTCCCGGTTTGCCTCCCAGGACGAACGCCCCCGCCTCCACGCGCTTCGCGAGTCCTTCGGGCGTGTCCGGAAGATCCATGATCGTTTTCTTGATCGATTCGATTTTTTCTTCGTCCGACTGGGGTGCGGCGACATCCGGTGCGTCCGGAAGCGCCGCAGCCTTCTTGAAGGCCTCCTCGAATTCCGCCTTCGTCTTCTTCAATCCGTCGAGTTCCTCGAAAATCTGCTTCAGTTCCTTGTCATCGACTCCTCCTTTCTTCAGCAGGGCCGCGGGATCGGTGGAGGATAAGAGATCTTCCACATGGATGCCGCCGGACAGCTTATGGATATTCATTCTTCCCAGGTTTGCCTTGTTCACGAGCTGGGACAGGCCGTGGAGCTGTTCATCCGGTGCGCTGCGCAGCTTCTTCCAGAGGCCTCCGATTCCTTGCTGGCCGAACTCCGCGAAGCTGAGACCGAAGAACATCGCGTTGTTCTGCAGGTTTTCCATGAATTCGCCTCCTTTGATCGTCGTGTCGAGCGCCGTGCCGATCCCAAGGTCGCCCAACCCTTCCCCGGCCGCTCCGAACATGCGTATGCCAAGACTCGATGCGTCGTCCAAAGAGCCGAGGAGTTTCGCTCCGCCCGCCTTGCCTGCAATGCTGAAAATAGTCGAGAGCCCGCCTGCTTGCGGGAGCAAGCCCGCGCGCGACAATTGGAACGCGGTGCGTCCCGCGGCGAGATAGCGCGCGGCGCCCATCGTTGCGGCGTTTACCGCGAAATCTTTTCCGTACGTCTTGAAGGCGTCTTCCAAATTGTCGAATCCCTGCTGGTTGATCACCGCGTTGACGCCTGTCATTGCCGTGCCTCCCGCAAGGGCTGCCGCGACGACGCCGAGTCCTCCGGTCGCGATACCGACGGCGATACCCGCGGCGATCATGGCCGCGATCTTCGCGCCCATCGCCACGTAGCTCCACGTCTTGTCGGACACGTCGTATCCGTATCCCTGGATGTCCGAAAGAAGTTGCCATGCTTCCACCTGCATGGGATTGAGCCCCGGTTCGCCGATGGCGGCGTTGATTTCCTGTAGGTTTGCGGCTCCTCCGATGGTTCCGTCCAGGAAGGTTTCGAATTTCACGTATGCGCTTTCCAGGAAGGGGGTGAATTCTTTGTTGATTTCCCCTTGGATGACGTTCGCGTTGACGTTGGTTTGTCCGTTCATTTGCGCTTCGATGTTTCGCAGAAGGGCGTACTGTTCGGAAATCCCAGCGACGTCCGTCGGGTTTCCATTTAATAACGTTTCGATGTTCGCGATTTGCTCGTTGCGGTTCTCGGGCGGGAGTGCCGCGAACTTCGCAAGGATGCCTCCTTTCTTTTCTGAGACGTATTTCTTTAAAGGGTTTTTCTCGCTCAATGTTTTCTCGACGTACCGCATCGCGAGTTCCTCGAATCCCATCGCGTCCTTCGCCATGCCTTCCGCGAAGTCGATGTCCGTCAGGCCGCTGTCGATGGGGGAGCCGCGGTCGGTGAAGAGCTTCGCGAGTTCCATCGCGTGGCCGCAGAAGGCGGAGGCCTTCGCCGGATCATTGCCGATCTCTCCTTTTTCCTGAGCGAGCTTCTCCTGCAGTGCGGCCTTGCAGGTATTGATGAGTTTGCCGTACGTCTCCTTCAATCCTCCGCTCTGCCAGTCGTTGCCGTCGATGGAGGATAGCGCCTGCTTCACCCAGTCGATCGCTTCGTCCATGGTCATGTGCGGCAGCATCTCCGCCGCCTGCTGCGTCGCCAGGGTCGCGTCGCGCAGTTCCACGTTCTCCTCGTCCTCGTTCACGCTGGCCGTGAGTTCGGTGTAACGCTTCGCGCGCTCCAGGTAGATGGAGCGCAGGTGTTCGTATGCCTTGCCGCTTTTTTGCGGGGCCGCGTCCAGCGCCTTCGAAAGTCCGTTCAGGTTCTTGCGGATAGACTGGGCCGTGCTTTGAAGGAGGTTTTTTTCTAGCTGAGCTTCGTTGCTGCCGTCGGCAAGCCACTCATCCTTATCCTTCATTTCTTCCAGCACGTGTTCCAGGAACGGAACGTATCCCAAGCTGTCGTCGATCCAGCTTACGTGGTATTCCACGTCCGGCGTGATGCCCGCATCGGCGGCCACCTTTTCCTTGGCCAGATAATCGTCAATCGCCACCTGCAACGCCTGTTCTCCTTCCAGTTGCGCGTTTGCCTTCACTCCCAGGGCGTCCGCGAGCTTGTTCATCCGTTCGCGATTCGCTTTCACGTCGGGGGGAAGATCCGTTCCGTTCGTGGGGAAACGGGGCGAGCCGAACCATTTTCCGGCGGGCTCGGAGTTATTCGTCCATTGCCAGGTATCGTGTACCTTCCGGAATTGCACGGTGGTGATGTCGGTGCCTGTTCCGGACTTGCCGAGTGCGGATGTCGTTTCCCATGTACCGTCGGGCCTTTGCGTTGCCCCGGCATCGCTCAACGTCTTCGTTTCCTTCGCGTTGATTTCGTTCTGCTTGTTCGCATCCGTCTTCACGCCCAACGCGTCCGCAAGCTTATTCATCTTGTCGCGGTTCGCCGCCGCTTTGGGAGAGATTCCCGCTCCCTCTGTGGGGAAACGGGGCGAGCCGAGCCACTTTCCTGCGGGTTCGGAGTTGTTCGTCCATTGCCAGATGCCGTGGATTTTCCGGAACTGCACCGTCGTGATATCGCTGCCCGCTCCCGACTTGCCGAGATCGCACGTGGCCTCCCACGTACCATCCGGTTTTTGTTTGGCTCCGGCATCGGCGAGCGCCTTGGCTTCCGCCGCGTCCGTCTTTTGGTCGGGCCGTTCCTGGAATGATTCGGGAGACATGGATTAATTCGAAGGGGCATCGCCCCCGCCGTTTTTTTCCTCTTCGCGCCTGCTCGCGTTCTTCGCGACGACGTCGGAAATACTCGGTATCGGTTTGTCGCTTGCCGCCCAATCGACGTCGATGTCCGGCAGCGCGGGGAGAATCTCGATGGCTTCCTCTTCTTTTTTCACGGCATCCACGCGGTACACGGAATTTTTCGTCCGCACGTAGGCGTTGCCGTACTGGTCCATGAGGCACTGCGTCACGGGGCTCGTTGCCCCCGCCCCTTCGTTCAGCGAAAGGGATTCGCCCAGGGCCACGTCCTCATCCATTTCTCCCCAGTCCGACATTTTGGCTAGGACGGTGTTCGTCTGCGGATCGACTTTCGACAGTCCGACGATACTGCCTTTTTGAAAAGGGAATTCGGCAGGATCCACTTCCACCCATGTCGGGGACTCCCGCCCGTCGGCCGTCGGGTCTCCCTCCTTGATGACCTTCATCATCTTCTCCCGGTCGTCCCTGAGCATCCTGGCCATTCGTTTGATCATCTTCAAAAAGCTGCGTCGCTTGTCGTCTTCGCTGAGTTCCTCCGGCTGCCGCTTTTCGGGCTGCATGCTGTCGTCCCGCTGCTGATCGTTTTCTGCCATAGGATAATTTAGGGTAAAAGGACGCCGCCGAAGTGCTGGACCCACAGGCCTCCGAACACTCCGATGCCGATGTCCGAGTAATCGGGATTGAGAATCGCTTCCTTGTGGGAAGGGGATTTCATCCACGCCGTCACCACTTCCTCCGCCGTCTTCTGTCCGCGCGCGATATTCTCGCCGAACGTGTATCCCTTGATGCATCCGCAATCGCGGGAGAAAGAGCGGTCGTAGTAGCCCGTCGCCCCGACGCGGTCCTTCAACGTCTGGCCGTCCGGGCTCACGTGCCCGAAGAATCCTTGTTCCGCCATGTCGATGGCGTACTGCTGGGCGGAGCCCTCCAGGTACACGTTGTACGTGAGCGGTTTGATCCCCTCCTTCCTGCGGATGTCATTCACGCGATCGATGATCTGCGTGCGGATTTCCGGAAGCGTGAGAAGGACCGACGGCACTTCCTCCGCTGCCGGGGCCGCGTGCGCGGATCCGGGCGGGGGAGTCGTGTCGAGGATCGCATTCGTCTTGCGCGTGGAAATCACGGAATAAATCGTCAGTCCGCCTTTCGATTCCTCCTTTGCCAGCTGTTTCTCCATCTGGCCTCCGGCGACTCCCTGCGGTACCAATGCGGAGATGAAGCGCTCCATGGCGAATGCCGCTTCCGTTTCCAGCATAAGGAGTGTTGGCTGGAGGGAGTGCGGGTTCTTGAGGTCGAACAAGCGGTACTTCTGCGCGATGCCCGCGTATTTTCTGTACCACGCGTCATCCGGTACGTCTGTGTACAGGTATGGATATTCCTTCGCGATGCCGAACGTGAAGGAGAGCATTTTCAGGAATTCGGCGCGCGACACCGAACCCATCGGGCGCAGGTTTCCGTGCTCATCGGGCGATAGGATGCCGAATTGGGCCGCCGCAAGCATGGCCCCTTCGTACCAGCTTCCTTTCGGGATGTCCCCGAATTGTCCTTTGTTTTCGATCGACGGCAGCGTCGTGCTGCGCGCCGACAGCAAGACGGATGCCAGTTCCGCGCGCGTCACGTAGTTCGTCGCTTCGATGTCCGCACTCACGGCCAACGAACGCCCGGCGCCGAGCGCGACGATCATCAAGCCTATGAGGGCGAGACGGATACGGGTCATTGAGTGGGAAACGGAGAGGGGACTGGATGTGAATTTTTCTATCTATTATACCTTTTTACGCCATTTTAGGCCAGGCTCCAGGTGAATACCTCATACTGTATTAAAGCATTGGTCAAGGTCTTTCCCATTCCCGTAAAAACACCAGCAATTTGCCCTTTACGGGGTGGGAATCACCGTTTACTATGGCGCCCTCGAACACCCCTTTCCCATGCTTCATAACCTTCGCCCGGCCTCCGGCTCCCGTCCTTCCAGAAAGCGCATTGCCCGCGGTAACAGCGGCGCAGGCGGTACGACCGCAGGACGCGGAACCAAAGGACAACACTCCCGCACGGGTAAGGGCCGCAAGCACGGCTTCGAAGGAGGACAGGTTCCGCTGCTCCGCCGCCAGCCGAAACTCGGCGGTTTCTCGGCGCCTCGCCACAAGGAATACGAAGTCGTGAACCTTTGGTCATTGGAAGAAGTCCTTCCGGCCGGAACGTATACGATCGAAGATCTGCGCCAGAAGCGCCTGATCCGCAAGGGAAAACTCGTGAAGATCCTCGCAGACGGCGAGATTACCAAGAAGTTCGTTCTCGAAGCGCATGCCGCTTCGAAGAAGGCCAAGCAGATGCTTGAAAAGGCGGGCGGAACGCTCACCATTCTCCGCGACTAACCCCCACAGACATGTTCTCGTACTTGCGACAGATCTGGCATACGAAGGATCTCCGCCGACGCATTTTGATCACGGTCGGACTCCTGGTCGTATACCGCATTACGGCCCACACCCCCATCCCGGGCACGGATCCCCTGATTCTCCAGCAGTTCTTGGCTTCCCGCGGTGCCGGCGGAATTCTCGGCGTGTTCGCATCCCTCACGGGAGGAGCCGTCGATAATTTCTCGATCGCCCTGCTTGGTTTGTCCCCGTACATCAACGCATCCATCGTCATCCAGCTCTGCACCGTCATCTTCCCGAAGCTTGAGGCCCTCAGCAAAGAAGGTATCCAGGGACAGCAGGCGTTGAACCGCTACACGCGCTGGTTGTCTCTCCCCCTCGCATTCCTTCAGAGTTACGGATTCCTGCTCCTGATCGCCCAGCCGGGCACGGGAACGGGCCTCGTGGATCTCACGTTCCCCAACGTGCTTCTCCCGATGCTCTTCGTGACTGCCGGTTCGCTCTTCATCATGTGGTTGGGAGAGATGATTTCGGAGAAGGGAATCGGTAACGGCATTTCCATGATCATCTTCGCGGGCATCGTTGCCAGCATCCCCACGAATATCGGAGCTCTCTTCATCGGTGGAACCGGCGTAGGGGGCCAGGCCGTATTCTTCGGAGTCCTGGCCATCGCCATGCTCATCGCGGTCGTGCTCTTCACCGACGCGCACCGCCTCGTTCCGCTGACGTACGCCAACCAGGGCGCCGGACGCGGAGTGGCCGGAAACCTCCCGATCCGCCTCAACCAGGCGGGCATGATCCCGATCATCTTCGCCGTCTCGCTCATCACGCTGCCGGCCATCGCCGCCCAGTTCCTCCAGAATTCGCCGCGCTTCGCCGGTGTCGCGACGTTCATCACGACCCACCTGAACGCCAATAACCCGGGATGGGCCTACATCGTCGCCTACTTCGTCCTTGTCATCATCTTCACGTACTTCTACGTGTCCGTCACCTTCAAGCCGGCGGACCTCGCGGAGAGCATTCAGAAGAGGGGGGGATTCATCCCCGGAACGCGCCCGGGTGCCGCCACCGCGAGCATGCTCCAGAAGATCAGCAACCGCCTGAACCTGTGGGGCGGACTCTTCCTCGGACTCATCGCCATCATCCCGCTTGTCTTCACGAAATTCACGACGCTCGGCAGCTCCAGCCTGCTCATCTCGGGTTCCAGCCTCATCATCGTGGTCGGAGTCGTGATGGAACTCATCCGCCAGATCAACGCGCAGATGCTTGCGCATGATTACGAGAAGCTGGTCTGAGGACGTCATGAAAGACAACCCTCCGGGCTTTCTTTCATGGACTATCTTTCCGGCAAGGAGTGCCTCCACTTCGCGCAGAGCGCTTGTTCAGCACGGTTTGTTTTATTGTGTACTAATGGAGGCTGATCGATGATGTGTCACACAACATATTGGATTCGCGGGCATTTCACCTTTACCGAATGTGAAGCAGATTGTGCTGGACGCAGATAGCCGCGACCATTAGTCTCGCGTCTCCCTTCCATTCATGGATCTCTCTCTGTTCGGTATCCAGGGCTGTGGCAAAGGCACGCACGCGAAGATTCTCGCCGCAGAATTCGATTACGATATTTTCGGTGCCGGATCCCAGATGCGCAGGGTCGCGGCGCAGGACACGGAAACGGGACGGATGGTGAAGAAGCACACGGATGCCGGCGACTTGGTCCCCGTGGAAGTGGTGATGCAGGTCACCGCCGATTGGCTGAAGGAGCACTCGTCGCGAAAGGTGATTTTCGATGGCATCCCGCGCAGCATGGAACAGCTCGAACATTTCAACAAGATCGTGGAGGATTCCGGACGCACGCTCATGGGGGTGCATATCGTGCTCAGCGAGGATGCCGCATTCGACCGCATCATGAAGCGCGCATCGGGGCGCATCGACGACGCGACGGAGGGCTCCATCCGCCGCCGCCTCCAGATCTTCCGCGAGACGACGATGCCCGTGATCCAGTGGTACCGCGAGCGCGGAGCGATGGTGGATATCGACGGCGATGCCCCCATCGAGGAGGTGTACGCGAACATCAAGAAGGCGTTGGCGCTGTGAAAGGCGGCCGAGCGGGAGTACGATGATCTCCAATCGTTCGATTGGGATTGTTCTTTTGCTATTCCGTTTTGGCCAATCACATACAGGAGATTTTTGATGACACTTCAGAAAGAAGAGGCTGTGGCTGTGCGCGAGATGGGTCAACGTCCGGACACGGTCCTTTCATCCATCTGTCTGCCGGTGAATGGGGGAATGTATAATGCCATTCACTCCGCTCAGATCGAATGTTCGGCTATATCAGAAGATGGAGCCCGTTTCATCGCTGCGGACCAGCACGGGTACCTACATGTAGGGTCTATTCCTAAAATACTGGGTGAAAGACAGATGTGTCTCGATTTCGAACCCAGAAGTTTTGCCTCGGTCATGGGCAGACTCTTTGCCTCTGAATACCAAGGTCCAACGATCGAGCCGCAGCTTCAGCACTATCGGGGATGGCGTTCGTGGAAATGCGTAACGCTGCGGAATAACCCCAAACTGAGATTCGCCGCGATGGATTCCGATGGAAAGGTGGAAATATGGAAATTCCATCTTTGTGCCTGGGTACAGGAACGCGTTCGCCAACCGTATCTGTGCAGCGTCAGTACCAACGGAAGGGAATTCTTGGAATGGGAATCGTCCGAATGCCTGTATATGAAGGATTACTACGGGAAAGTATATCGGTTCACCCAGGAAGGGATGTTCCGAAAGGCTTGGCGCCAAGTTCCGAACATGTAAGGACAGAAAATCGAGTCTGTCCCATAGAGGCCCAGGCGGTTCGCCGCCTGGGTTTTTTCTTTCAAATAAGCCAATCTTGCCAAAATTTGGCCTCCAAAACGGGTCCGTTTTGCTTTACAATGCCCGTATGTCCCAATGTCAGATTTTCCGGCCGGAAGAAATCGCGAGCGTTCGCCGCGCGGGCTCCATCCTGAAGGCCTGCCTCGAGATGCTTGCGAAGGAAGTGAAGCCGGGTATCACCACGGTGGAGCTGGACAAACTCGCGGAGGACTTCATCCGCCACCACGGAGGGGAGCCGGCGTTCAAGGGGTACCACAATTTCCCGGCCACGCTCTGCACGTCGGTGAACGACGAGTGCGTGCACGGCATCCCGAGCATGCGCGTCTTGGAAGAAGGGGACGTCGTGTCCCTGGATTGCGGTGTGGTCGTCGATGAACTCTACACGGATGCCTGCATCACGGTGCCTGTCGGACAGGTATCCAAGGATGCGCAGCGTCTGCTCACCGTCACGAAGCAGGCGTTGGAGGATGCGGTCGCCATCATCAAGGAGGGCGCCAGGGTGGGGGACATTTCCGCAACGATTCAGAAAACGGTGGAAGCAGGTGGATGCACGCCGGTTCGCTCCCTCACGGGACACGGCCTCGGCCGCACGCTCCACCAGTTCCCCGACATCCCGAACATCGGCAAGGCCCATACGGGTGCGGTGCTCCCCGCATGGACCGTCATCGCCATCGAACCCATCGTATCGCTCGGCAGCGGGGAAGTACGCGACGGAGGGGACGGATGGACGCTGAATATCGCCGACGGATCCTTGGCCGCGCACTTCGAACATACGGTCCTGGTAACCCCGGATGGGTGCGAAGTCTTGGCATAAGGCCTATCCCATTGTGAAGCGAGTATATTTGGCAATAAGACATGAATTCATGTCCAGAACGCATGTCTGGTTTGCTTGGTAATTGTATATCAATAAAACATTTTTAAAATATTGCAA
>CAZUYK010000020.1:0-13404 GCA_964624905.1 uncultured Candidatus Peribacteria bacterium | reverse complement strand
AGACCCCGGCGCATGCCGACCGTGACGCGGTACTCCCCTCCCCCCAGGATGTCGCCGCCTTCAAAAAGAAGGGTGAAAACTTCACGTGGACCGTCCGCCAGGACGTCGTGTTGAAGAATTTCAATGCAGCCCAGAAGGAAGAGAAGAAATCCAAAGCCGAACCGGCCGGGGACATCTTCAATATCCTACAGAAGGAGCTTGATCTGAAGAATCAGCAGATCGAGAAGCAGTGGGAAGTCATCCACTCCCTCAACGATCGCCTGCGCGAGGGAAACATGCTCATGGGTGCCCTCCAGAAGAGACTCTCCTTGCCGGAGGCCCAGACGCCCGTCGAGGCCGTCGTGGACGCCACTCCGGTCGCCGAAAAAGTGACTGCCAAGAAGGCCTCCAAGAAGGAACCAGTGGCCGCCAAGAAGGGCTTCTTTGGATGGCTCCGCTAAAAAAGGCTTAGATTAGGGCTCTTGTTGCAAAGGGCCCTTTTTTGTATCCTGTGTCTCCATGGCAATTCTCCTCTCCTCCATAGGCGACGTTTTAGCTACAGATGAATCATTGGAAGATTTGGACGTCAGGGGCAACGTCGAAAAGGAATATGCATGGATGGCGTTATTGATGAAACAGCGTTTTCGTAATTGGTACGTCGGATTTTTCGATACATGGCAGGGAGGCGTCCACGGCGACGGATTGCAGCGCCATATCATTACCTCTTCTCCCAGGCGCGAGGAAGTGGTTCAGGAGGTCTACCGATGGCATCAGGAACCTGAATATGCCAAAACGGTCGTGACGATTGATTGCGTAAAGAGCACAAAACGATCGTAATTTACCTATGTTTGTATTTTTCATCCCCAGGTATAGAGTCTGCCTATATGAAGGTTCTCGTCGTCCTAAAGACAGCAGATGATGAAAGGGAAAATGTCAGCCGTGCCGATCGACTGGTGCATTTACGTTCAGAGATGGCGAGAGCGAGAGCGGAATTCATCACGGTAATGCAATCCATTGATCCCAAAGTGACATTCCCAGAGGCCGACGAAAAACAAGTCGTCCCCATTATCGAACTTGATGTTTCCGATGTCATCTTCGCCATACTAAACAATGCTGAAAAGCGTCCCGCCATCGTCAAAGGGGTGGATCGCATAGATGCAGGGGATCCGGATGATTTTCAACTTGCGGGCTCCGAAGAGCATTAGATCGTAGGCTTCCTCGTGTGCCAGTCCGTGCTCTGTTCGTAGGCGTGGGCAGCTTTCAGGATCCCCTCTTCACCCCACTGCGGTCCCATTAGCTGCATACCGATCGGCAGGTTGTCTTTGCTGAACCCGCACGGGAGCGCGACGCTGGGGATGCCTGCCATCGGCTGGGCAACGGAGAAGACGTCCTCCAGGTACATTGCTACAGGGTCTCCTTCGTGGGCTCCGACTTTGAAGGCCGGGGAGGGCGAAATAGGCGACAGGATGACGTCCACCTTCTTGAAGGCCTCCGTGAAGTCCTGGCGGAGCAGGGAGCGTACCTTCTGGGCCTGACGGTAGTAGGCGTCGAAGTATCCGGCGGAGAGTGCGTACGTTCCGATCATGATGCGGCGCTTCACCTCCTTGCCGAATCCCCCGCTGCGCGCGGCGAAGTAGTAGTCGACCAGGTTGTCCAAATCCCCTCCATGGTGTCCGTAGCGGATGCCGTCGTAGCGGGACATGTTGGAGCTCACCTCGCAGGGGCAGATGACGTAGTAGGTGGCCACCGCGTACTTGGTGTGCGGCAGGCTGATGTCGTGGATGGTGGCGCCAAGTCCTTCGAAGTGCTTGGCGGCTTTGCGGACGCTGTCCTCCACGGCGGGGTCCATGCCCGGCAGGAAGTATTCCTTCGGCAGTCCGATCTTCAGCCCCTTCACGTCGCCCGTCAGGGCCTTGGTATACGCGGGGACGGGGACGTCGGCGGTGGTGGCATCCAGGGGGTCTTTGCCGGCCATGGCCTCCATCAGGATCGCCAGGTCTTCGATTGTCTTCGCCATGGGGCCGATGGTGTCGAGGGAGCTGGCCATGCTCATCACGCCGAAGCGGCTGACGCGTCCGTAGGTGGGGCGGATGCCGGTGATGCCGCAGAAGCCGGCGGGTTGGCGGATGCTTCCGCCCGTATCCGTGCCGAGTGCGAAGAGGCATTCATCGGCCGCCACCGAGGCGCCGGATCCTCCGGATGATCCTCCGGCGACGCGCTCGGTATCCCAGGGGTTCCTGGTGACGCCATAGGCGGAGGTCTCCGTGGAGGCTCCCATGGTGAACTCATCGGTGTTCACTTTTCCAAGGCTGATGGCCCCCGCTTCCTTGAGCTTCCTGGTGACCGTGGAATCGAAAGGGGAGACGTAGTCTTTTTTCTGCAACATGTTGCTGCTCGCAGAGGTTTTCACTCCGTCCTCGCAGAACACATCCTTGCTCAAATAGGGGATGCCGGAGAGGGGATTGGTGAAGTCCTTCTTCGCATCCACGAATTTGGCCTGTGCCAGGGCTCGGTCGAAATTTTTCGTGACGATTGCGTTCAAAGTGCCGTCCACGGCCTCGATCCGCTCGATGCAGGCCTTCATGATGTCCTCCGCGGAGACCTCCTTGGATGCCAGCTTCTTGTGTGCCTCGGCGATGGTGAGTGTGTGCAACGACATATCAGCCGTGGGCGGAGGGGGTTTCGATCTGGTGGTCTTCGATAGGTAGGGGACTGGTGGCCAGGAGTTCGTCGGGCTTTGCTTTGGTGGGGTTCTGGACGATGTCTTCACGCACGCTGTTGACCAAAGACGTGCCTCCGGCCGTGGCCTCCACCTTGGAGGTGTCCACTTCGGAAAGCATGTCGATATAGGTCATGATCGAACTCATCTCCTTCGCGTACGTTTCCACTTCCTCATCCTTCAGGGTGAGGCGGGCGAGCTTGGCGATATGCCGGACTTGGTCTGCGGTCAGCTGCGTCATGACCGCCGGATGGTACAGAAAAATAGCCCTGCATCCAAGCGAAGCGCGTGGTGCGGGGCATAAAAAAAGCCCGCTATCGAAAGCGGGCTTTGGGAGGGGACAGAGTGAGCTGACTTCAAGGGGTGCACTTGCTACCGGAGAATTCCGGTAGCAAGTGCAGATCCACAATGTTGCTCCGCAATGCGGAGCGGTGCCGTTAGCCCGCCTTCGCGAGGGAGACGGCGGGTTCGACGGCGGAGCGCTGCTTGGCTTCGATCACTTCGCGGACGATGCTTTGCAGCGGCGCGGTGCCGGGAACGCGAGCCACGATCACCTTGGGGGTGATGTCGCCGCCGTGGGTCTTGATGACGGGCAGCAGATGCTCGATGCGGTTCGCGGGGCGCCGTTGCGGTTTGTCGAGTTGGTCGAGATGGCGGTCGGACCCGGGACGGATGTCGCGGGACGAGCTGCACAGAACGAACGATTCGGCATTACGCGGGGGGAGAAACAAAGCGCGGGACATGTTCAGACTCCTTTGTGGATGGAATATTCCTCCGTTTTTTGCCTGGTACACCCAGGCATCCTTACGGAAGTCACCTCACTCTTTCCGAGTTGCTGTGAAAGATCTTATTTATTATAATACGCCATATTTAAAATTTGTCAATATCTCTAAAAAGGCCTGAAACAGGGCTCTTTGGCGTTCCATTCAAAGCACTGGTATGCTTCCAAGGATGATCGCCAAACGTCTCTCCGGCCGCAAAGTGAATGATTTCGTCCTTCGCAAAGGGAAGGTATGGAAGGGGAAGACGATGACGATCCGTTGGGTTCCCGGGCATCCCCGCCGTCCCGATGCCGACAAAACGAAAGACGCGCTGTACCTGGGTACGTTCGCTTCGGCGTCGCTGGATAAGTCCGCGGTGCGTCGTAACCGCATGCGCCGCCGTTGCAGGGAAGCGATTCGCCTGGAGCTGAAAGAACGCGAGAAAATGCCCGCCGTCCAGTTGTTGGTGTGCCCGCGAGCAGCTAGTCTGGACGCCTCGTTCGAGGTGATCCGCAAAGACATCTCGGAGTTTCTTTCCACCCTCACATGACAGCGCCGAAGAAGCAGTCCCGCCTGACGGAATACCTTTTGATTTTCGCCCTCGTCTACGTCGTCGTAACGGTCTTTTTCCCCAAGCCCGACACGTCCAGCGTTGCCCCGTCTGAAGTCAGGCCCATCCTGGAAGCACAAGCAGATACGTTCCGCATCGGTACGCATCCGGTACTGCTTTTGAAAAATCCTGCCGCGCTCAGCAAGAACCAGGGGTGGATTCCGTGGATCAGCTACAAGTGGTGCTCCCTCACCGGTGGTGATTGCACGGCTTTGGAGCCGCGTTCGTTCGGCCCGAGTGTCCTTATCGCATCCAAGTGTCCCGCGCCTCCCGTAGGCGTTTCCTACGTGAAATCGGACGGGTCCAGCGAGCAGCGCACATCCAATGAGACCGTTACCCCCTGCGAACCCGTCACGACGGTGCAGCCCGGGGAGACGAAGCAGATCAGCCTGGCGCCATGGAAGTATTCCGTTTTCGATGATGTCGGTACGTACACAGTCACGCTGCCCGTACAGATCCAGCCGGAGGCGGGGAGTGGGTCGGGGGTGAAGGCCGCATCGGGTACCACGCTCACGGCCACATTCAACGTCGCGCAGCCCAATGCCTTCGTGAAGTTGTTCCGTGCATTGGTCACCAAGCCCATCCTGAACGCCATGGTGTTCGTCGGCGGCATCACGCCGGGACACAGCCTGGCCCTGGCGATCATCATCATCACGCTTCTCATCAAATTCATCCTGTTCATCCCCACCCAGCACGCCATGGAGGGGCAGAAGAAAATGCAGCTCCTGCAGCCCAAGCTGGAGGCCGTGCGCGCCAAATATCCCAACGATCCCCAGAAAGTGAACGAGGAAACCATGAAACTCTGGAAGGAGCACGGCGTGAATCCCCTCCAATCCTGCCTGCCCCTCCTGTTGCAGTTCCCCCTGCTTATCGGACTGCTGTACGCCGTCGAATCAGGAGCGAATATCGCCCTCGCCCGCGAGTATATCTACGGCTTCAACCAGAACCTTTCCTGGAGCTTCAATAACTCGCTCTTCGGCATCGATTTGACCAAGCCCGAAGTCATCATTTTCCCGATCCTCCTCATCGTCCTCCAGTTCTTCCAGATGAAACTGTCGTTCGCCATCGCCGATAAGAAAAAGGCCAAGGAAGTCGAGAAGGCCGAGGAGACGCCGGGCAACGCCATGGCCATGCAGCAGAAGATGATGACCTACGTCCTGCCCTTCATGATCGGGTTCTTCGCACTTCGCTTCCCAGCCGCCGTGGCCCTGTACTGGGGTGTCTCGACGGTGTTTGCGATTGGACAACAGGTTATTGTGAATAAAGAGCACTTGAGTGCTTGAGGCAATAAAGGGAATCAAGGCAATCAATGGAATCAAGGATCCATATCCTTGGTTTCTTTGGCTACTTTGATTACCTTGATTCCCTTCAGTCGCCCCCCTTGCATCCCCTCCGCGGAGGGCTAGAGTGACGCTCTTATGTCATCCGACTTCGCACGCCGTTTCGAGCTTCCCCAGAAGGAACAGGACATTGCGAACAGTCCTCACGCCGTCGTCATCGTGACGGAGGACAGGAGGCAGAATCAGCTGGTGCTCACGACCGTCATTCAATCCATATCTCGCGAAGTATCCATGAAAACCGCGCAGGGATACGTGGGAACCGCAGAACACGTCAGTATCGTCCATCCCATGACTTACGAAATGGCGTTCAGCTTGGTGAACCACGTGAACCACTTGCCGCTGACCCACGACGTGCGAAGGCGCATCGAGGACGTCCGAGAACTGGTCGAACACGTCGTCCACTTGAGCCAGGTTGTAGACAACCTTCCTCAGGCTACGGTGATCTCGTTGCAGAGGTACACGTCCTGAATGGCCTGGAGGATCTCCACGCCCTTGTCCAAAGGCTTCTGGAAGGCTTTGCGGCCCGAGATGAGGCCGGCGCCTCCCGCCCGCTTGTTGATGACGGCGGTCTTCACGGCGTCCTCCAAATCGTTCTCGCCGGATGCCCCTCCGCTGTTGATGAGGCCGATGCGTCCCATGTAGCAGTTGGCCACCTGGTAGCGCGTGAGGTCGATGGGGTTGTCCGTCGTCAGTTCCTCGTACACGCGCTTGTCGGTCTTTCCGTACGAACTATCCTGTCCCAGCGCCAGGAAGCCCCCGTTATTCTCGGGCAGCTTCTGCTTGATGATGTCCGCGCCGATGGTGACGCCCAGGTGGTTTGCCTGTCCGGTGAGATCAGCGGACACGTGGAAGTCGCGTTCCTTCTGCTTGAAGGCGGGGTTGCGCAGGTAGCACCACAGGATGGTGAACATGCCCAGGCGATGCGCCTCGGCGAAGGCCGTGCTGACCTCCTGGATCTGGCGCGTCGCTTCGGGGGAGCCGAAGTAGATCGTGGCGCCCACTCCTACCGCGCCCATGTCCTTGGCCATCTGGGGCGAGCAGAACATCACTTGGTCGTGCTTGTTGGGGTAGGTGAGGAGTTCGTTGTGGTTGAGCTTCACGATGAAGGGGATCTTCGATGCGTATTTCTTGCTTACCGCGGCCAGCACGCCGTACGTGGAGGCCACGCCGTTGCACTCGCCTTCGATGGCGAGCTTCACGATGTTCTCCGGATCGAAGTACGCGGGGTTCTTCGCGAAGGATGCGCCTGCCGCATGTTCGATGCCCTGGTCCACAGGGAGGATGGAGAGGTATCCCGTGCCTCCCAAGCGGCCATGTCCATAGAGGTCATGCAGGTTCTTTTGTACCTTGGAGGGGCGATCGGAGGCCTCGAACACCTCCGTGACGGTCTCCATGGAGGGGAGATGGAGGTCTTCCTTGCGGATGGTCTGACAAACGTGATCCAGAAGGGCTGCATCGGAACCGAGAAGCTTTTTGATCTCTGCGAATTTCATGGCGGATGGGGGATCGGAAGTGATGCGTGAAGGCTAGCCGAAGGCCTTCGGAAGAGGGATTGCAGGAGGGGGTAAAACGACGCCCCGTGAGCTGATTATGGTTGCTTGAGAACGGGAATCACCTCGGATATCGTCGGCAGGCTCGCAGATCTTCTTCGCGCCTGCTACTACCCACCCTTCTCGGCGCACTTCATTGCTTCTGCGGGTACAGGACGGATCATTCTACCCAAATGGTACGTCGAACAGGGCTTATGCGACTGATCGTATAAGCCTGTTTTTTGACGTATAAAAAGGGATCCATTTTTGGAAAAAGCAGACGCCAGGGGATGAACTCCCCTGGCGTCGTAAGTGACGATTACCCGAGATGAATACGTGTTGAGTTCTGCAGAAGCCGCAAATGAAGCGATGCAGACAACACCCCGATACTCATCCCTCGATGGGTATTCGTAGCCGCCGTGGTCGCCGAAACGATCGGCCTACACGGCGACACTCGATACTCACCTCCAGGTTAAAGGAAAGGAAACTGACGCAGACGAAAGTGCGCCATACCTTGTCCTCCTGACAAAAGAGGTACTACCACCGCCTCCGCCCGATGAACCCACGATGGGGGGCGAAAAACGGATCACTGTTTACAAGATGTGCTGTGAATGAGCACGCAAAGAAGGATCTGTCTTCGATGTGAAAGGATGTCTCGGAGCGGCGGTAAGGCCACTCCGAGACAAATTGTTGTTGCTGATGGTAACGCGTCGTTACCGATGGACCGCAAGTTCGCGCCTCGTTTTCAACCGGTCCTGCCTGTTTTCCAAGCGGACCTTCATGCGGCGATGGCGACGACGTCGTTTCTTCAGGGTCATCAGAGAATCTCCATATCAACAACCGATTTCTGCCCTCGGGACACCCATGTCCCGTACAAAGGCAGATCGCTCTTTGTGAAGTCTTTTGAAGCGGATAATGATCTGTTTTTTGAATATGTTCCGGACCCTGCAAGCAGGGTCCGGAACGGTGGTGGAGAAAAGAAAAGAGATCAGCGCGAGCACATCCGTACGTGGTCGTCGCGCTTGCATCGGGTCCGGCGCTTGCATGAAGGACTCCATGTCCGTCGTTTCATGCGTCTCAGGCGCTTACATTCAGCGTGGACTTGTTCCTCGCTGGGTTCGCGTCCGTCACGCGAAGCGATGAGGTTTTGGCGGACTGCCTTAATGATGCGCCGGCGATACTGTGTCATGCCGAAAGTCTCCATCCTCTGTTCTCCAGTCATGCCGAGAAGGCGGCCATGATGGTGCTGAAAAACAGGTCATTATCCGTTCAAGCGGTGCTGTGAAGGGGCGGATCGCTGGAAATACTACCCCTACGCGGAGCCCTCCAAAAGGGGATTGCAAAAATCGGTCTTCTTTCTTTCAAAAGCGCTATTTCAGGCTATAATACACGGACGTACGAAAGTACGTAGAGAGTGCTCCGGGGGGTTTCTTACGAAACTCCCCCGGAACATTGTGTGGCAGTCGCCCTCTCCTGCGCGCTACTCCGCCTGGGTGTTGCGCCGCCTTTCGGCTCGCTTCGCCGCCTTTTCTTCGCGTTTCTGGTTCTGGCGGACGCGCTTCTCCAGCTTCGGCCCCGGACGCTCCCGGAACATGAACATGAGCTTGGTCCGGCTGATCTGGCTGTCGGGATCTTTCATCGCGATCAACTCCATTCGACTGACACGGTCTTCTTCCTATTCGCACCTGCGAATGATGTCGGAAAGAAGGCCGGTTGTTGCATATGAACAGGAAGCGATCTTGCTTCCGTAAGGTGAAAAAATGCTCCGGAGCAGACGCTAAGGTCTGCTCCGGAGGCGGTCCGTCACGACGGTTGTAGCCGTCTGGCGGGCGGTCAATCGGTTTCCGGCAATTCCGGAAGTTCCCATTGGTCATCTTCGGGCTTCGGATCGAACTTCTGAAGGAATGCGATCCACGAATCGAGCGTTTCCTTGCGACGTTGCTCCATGTGAGACTGCATCGCGAACAAATCACGCAAGAATTCGTCATCCGGGTACGCCTTGATGAGGGGGTGCGATTCGTCCAAGACTTCTGCGAATACTTCTTCGACCGTGGCCATGGTTTCCTCCTTGACCGTGAGATCTTCCTTTCGTTCCTTGCCCCGCAACCGCGCGGAGCCAATGGAAAGGAAGATCGCTTCCTGTTCACCATGTACCCAACGTGGTACATGGTTCTCCGATGGTGTAAAAGATCGCTTGTGCAAGCCGCTAAAAGGGCCCCGTCCGTGTGGAGTGGGGCCCTTGTGTGCGCTTGGTTGGTATCAATAGTTCACGACGCACGGCCCGACCCCCACATAATGCGGACGTTCTTAAGGGATGCCGTGGCGTAGTGACAGGAGAGAGTCATTGGTGCGTAAACCTGACGAGTACCCTAGCACACGTGTTTTTTTCGTGTCAACGAATTCCTTTCGCCGAACCGAGAAGGCGTAGGAAATGTCCATTGATTTGCTATGCTTCGCGCATGGCATTGAAGCTCTACAATTCACTGGCGAAGGGGGAACAGGAGTTCGACATTCCGAAGAACAAGACCGTCACCATGTACACGTGCGGACCCACCGTCTACGGTCGCCCGCACATCGGGAACTATTCGTCGTTCCTCATGGCGGATCTTCTGCGCCGCTGGCTGGAGATCGGCCATGGTTGCACGGTGAGGCACGTGAAGAACATCACCGACGTGGGACACCTCGTGGCCGACGCGGAGAGCGGGGAGGACAAGATCGAGAAGGAAGCGCGCCGCATCGCCATGGAAAAGCGCGGCAAGGATGCGCAGGTGGAACACGGCGACGTCATCGCGGTGGCGGAGATGTACACGTCGCAGTACCTGGAAGACGAAGCCTTGTTGCGCATGCTGGAGCCGGCTTCGCGCCCGAAGGCATCGGAGTACGTGGAGGAGATGAAAGCGATGATCGAGGAGCTCCTGAAGAAGGGCCATGCATACGCGACGCAGGACGGCATCTACTTCGATGTCACGTCGCATCTGAAGACGCCCTACGGCACGCTCTCGGGAAACAAACTGGAGGATCTGCAGGCGGGCTCGCGCGTGGACGTGAACGAAGGCAAGAAGCATCCGGCGGATTTCGCGTTATGGAAATTCCGCGTCGGCATGAACGAGAAGCACGTGCTGCACTGGCCGTCGCCGAAGGGAGAGGACGAAGCTTTCCCGGACGGGTTCCCTGGATGGCACATCGAGTGCAGCGCCATGAGCCGCGCGCTCTTGGGCGATACCATCGACATCCATACTGGCGGGGAGGACAACATCTTCCCGCACCACGAATGCGAGATAGCGCAGAGTGAGTCCGTGACGGAAAAACCCTTCGTCCGTTTCTGGCTCCACAAGCGCAGAATCGACCTTGGCAGCGAAAAGATGTCAAAGAGTCTTGGCAATGTGGTAACTATTCCTGACATTATCGGAAAAGGATGGTCTCCGATGGACCTTCGGTACTGCTTTCTCTCCGTGCATTACCGCACGCAGATGAAGTTCACCGATGAGGCGATGCACACAGCCCAGAAGGAGCGCGGACGCATCATGGAATGGTTCGCCCTGATCCGCGACACCATCCTGAAGCGCGGAAAAACGTTCGAAGAATGCGCGGCGACGAATGCGCCGTGCGAGGCGCTGGAAAACTTCATGGCGGCGATGGACAACGACCTCAATGTGTCCGAGGCGCGCGCGGTGATCTTCGGCGGCATGACGAATTATTACAAGGCGGTCGACGGGGGATACGTGCCGACGGATGATCAACTGAACGAGCTCGCGACGTTCGTCTCGATGGTGGAGCGTACGTTCGGGTGCTTCGATCCCGAAGTAGAAAAAATTCCCGATGACGTACTGCGTCTCGTCGACGAACGCGCACGTGCGCGCGCGGAAAAGAACTTCGCGAAATCCGACGAACTGCGCGACGCGATCGCCACGCTCGGCTATGAGGTGAAAGACACGTCCGAAGGCCAAAAAGTGCGCAAATCGTGAAACCGATAATGTCGAATATTCTTGACGTCGTGCGCATTATCCGTACGATGGAAAGCATATCTGGCGCCTTGCCGGATCCCCCCGCCTTCGACAACGGAGGAGCCGTTGTCATCCCGCCCCTTCAATCCATCTCTCTGCGTAGGAGTCCTATCCATGTTAGTTCTGTCGCGACAACGCGATGAAAGTATCATCATCGGTGATAACATCGTTATCACCATCGTTGATATTCGCGGCGACAAAGTGCGCCTCGGTATCAACGCCCCCACGGAAATTCCGGTCCATCGCTTAGAGGTTCACTTGGCCATCAATCGGGCGAACTTTTACAGCGGCGCTATCTCGGAAAATGAATTTCTCACCTTGGGTGGCACGCCTGAAGAAGTCCGGAAGATCAAGGCCGATCCCAAGTACGTTCCCTACAAGGAACAAGGGTAGATAGCATGACGCCTCATCCCCAACGGATGATGCGCACCAAGGCCGGCCGCACCACGCGTGCGCCGGCTTTTTTTAGTCGAAAAGGGGATTATGCACAGGGGGTGTGTATAACGGGCGGTTAGTAAGGCGTTCTGGCGCCACATGTGAAGCAAAGATAACCCTGATGTCAGGCTGTCTTTACATTTTTCGGTGTTTTTTGGCTTGGCTGCCTCGCTTCCTCGCTTCATTTGCAAACGATTCTAGGCCTATTTCCAGAAGAAACATTTTATAATGCCGAGAAACGCTTATTAGATGTTCTATAAACGTTCCAATAGGCTGAAATGTGAAGTTATCTATACCAAATGCACAGGATTATCGACGAAGCTCGGTTGTTAGGCCAACTTTTGACAATAGAAAGTGATTCTTAGCAACTGTTTTTTGGGGTGTCGGAAAAGAATCAAAACATAATTTTCCCACTAAAATTCCGTTTAGAAAGCGCCTATTCTCACTATTTTAACACTTTGAAATGCCAAAGAAACGCATCCTTCCCCTGTAACGCGGGGCGGGTTGGGACGTTTGAGTACATGCATAGGAAGGATGGCCTATCTTGCGCCCGTACGGGGCCTGTCGGTAGCATCCTCCCGTTCCACTGCCACTTCCGGCGGTGGGATCTGTGCACGGATCATTCACACAACGGCAGATTGCCCCGGAACCGGTACGACCGGACCGTGACAATATTTCACATCCCCGACTTCCTTATATATAGGGTCGTCAGTGATCGTGCTTTTCCCTGACATCGGTGCGCGCACCTAGCGCAGCGTTCCATCCCGTGTGTCATCTCTTTATATTTAAGGAGACGAGTGCAGAACATCTGCCCCTCTCCGTCGAACACAGGTGGCGATGCAAGTCGTCGGCGTCAGGTAATCCAACCTTGATTCCCGTACCACACAGATAGCCAACAAAAAAATCCTTTCTATCTCCTCATTTCTTACTACTCCTTTATATGGACGTTTCTCGTATGAAGAAATTGTTCGCCGGAGCAGCCGCTGTCGCAATCGCTGTCACCCAGATGGGTACGGCCGTTGCTGCTTACAGCGATGTTCCGTCGGGAGCCTGGTACGAAGCGGCAGTCGATGCATTCACGGATGCAGGCTACCTCGACGCTAACCAGACTCGTTTCCGCGGTGGCGACAACGCTAACCGTGCGGAATTTATCAAGCTCGTCGTCGAGCTTAATGGTGGAATCCTCTCCACCGCACCCGCAGTTCCGAGCTTTGACGATGTCAAGCCGGGCTTCTGGTACTACGGTTACATGGAGGAAGCAGCCAAGGAAGGCTGGGTCAAGGGTGACAACAACTGCTACGGAGCACACCCCTGCTACGCTCGCCCTGCTGCGAACATCAACCGTGCTGAGGCTGCTGCCCTCATCGTCCGCGCCTTCGGCCTTGAGGCCACGGGTGACGCATCGTCCTTCGTGGACGTGCCGGCCGGTCAGTGGTACACGGCTTCCATCATGACGGCTGCGGACCACTGCGTGGTCCAGGGTGATGACGCGACGGGTCGCGCTCGCCCGGCTGACAACATGAACCGTGCTGAAATGGTCGCCATGCTTCACCGCGTGGACCAGGGTCTCACCTTCGGTGTTGACTGCGGCATGGGTAACGTTGTCGAGCCCGCCATCCACACGGTCACGTCGACCGCTGTGAACAAGGTTGAAGTCGAGTTCAACACGAACGTTGACGCGGCTTCCGCTGAAATGGCTAGCAAGTACAAGATCACGGGTGACGCTACCATCTCGGTCAGCGACGCTTCCGCTATCAACGACTCCACGGTGGAGCTCACCCTCGCTTCTTCCACGAACGCAGGTGACCGCTACACCCTGTCCGTCATGGACATGGAGACGGCTGGCGGCGATTCTTTCTCTGACACCATGGACTTCACGGGCTTCAGCCCGATCGCCCAGGGTGACGGAGAGCTCGAGATCGCTCTTGCTTCCACGAACCCGGTCGGTGACACGGTGCCCCAGGGCGCTGTTGGCGTCGTCCTCGCTTCCCTCGATCTTACGGCTTCCTGCGATGACTCCGTCGTCG
>CAZUYK010000019.1:0-17722 GCA_964624905.1 uncultured Candidatus Peribacteria bacterium | reverse complement strand
AAAAAAAGGTTAAAAATGCGTAGATATCAGGGTATCCCCTGAAAGCTGGCCCAGTCTAGGGAATTCGGCATGGCAGGTCAACAGGAGATTTTCGCAGTTGCATCCCTATAGGATACCCATCGGAGTTTTTGATGTCGTCCTGCGGGATGTATAGGATGGTTCCATGCCGGACCGGAACCATATGGATGGCTTTGCGAAGGAAATTTGGGCTTGGTATAGCCGCCATAAGCGCTCATTGCCCTGGCGCGACCTCCTTATAAAGGACGATACGCAGCGGGCGTATAGGGTGTTGGTATCGGAGATCATGCTTCAGCAAACGCAGGTTCCGCGGGTGATCATCGTCTTCCGACAATTTCTCGATCGTTTTCCCACATTACAGGATTTAGCCGAAGCCTCTAATAAGGATGTGATCCTGGCTTGGAGGGGAATGGGATACAACAGCAGGGCTTTGCGGTTACGGGATGCAGCCAAGATCATTCTGGAGGCCCACGCGGGCGTATTTCCAAAGGAAATGAATGAATTGCTCGCCATCAAAGGAATCGGACCGTATACGGCTGCGGCCATTCGCAATTTTGCCTTTAACCTGCCGACACCCTGTATCGACACCAATATCCGCCGCATCCTGCACCGCTCCTTTATAGGGCCGGAGCGCGCCGATGGAACCTGGGAAGCGTCGGACAAGGATCTTTTGGTACTGGCCGAGGCATTGCTCGACGTCGCGTTAGACGGCAAAAAGGGTCATGACGCCAAGAACTGGCATGCCGCCCTGATGGATTTCGGGTCGCTCGTCTGTACCAAAGCTTCGCCGAAGTGGGATATCTGCCCCCTCACTGCGAATGGCTTGATGAAAGCGGCGTACAAAGTACCGGCACTCGATAAGAAAAGGGTAAAGAAGGCCGAGCCCGGACGCATGGAGGGGGCGAAGTTCGTGCCGAACCGTATTTTCCGCGGAAGGATTGTGGAAACCCTGCGTGACGCGAAGAAGGGCATGACGCTGGACGCGATCGGCCGGGAGATCTGTATGGATTGGAATCCAAAGGAACATGACGCGTGGCTGAAAGAGATCGTCGAGAAACTCGTCAGCGAGGAGATGCTCCGCAGGAAGGGGTCGTTGTTGGAATTGCACTAATTCACCCTCAGTTGGACCAATAGCTCGTCCAGTTTTCCTTGTAGCGTGAGCCATAGGGATTCCAAAATCAGCGCAGCATCCTGGCAGGCCGTTTCCACGTCGCCGTCCTTCCATGTTCCCTTCAGGATTCCCGCATCTATTTCCTCCAGCATGCGTCGCGTATCCAGCACCAGGTCCGCCAGGAGAAGGAGGGGGCCACGAACGTCGGACATTCCTTCTTTATCAGCAAGCTTCTTGCATGCTTCCGGATCCAGCATCGCTATGCCACGCAAGGTTTCCATTTTTTCGCCGTCGTCGATGGGTAGCAGCATGGCCGGCCATCGTGCCTCTTCCGTCTGTCGGTGTAAATAAAAAGAGGGCCCGAAGGCCCTCTTTGCAAGGATGATAATCGTCTTTATTTGGCGGTCTCTTCCACGCGGCGCTCGCGGATGACGTTGACGCGGATGACGCCCGGATAGGTGAGTTCGTTCTCGATTTTCTTGGCGATGTCCTTGGCGAGTTTCTGCTGGCCCAGGTCGTCCACGCGGTCCGTATCGACGTACACGCGGATCTCGCGTCCGGCCGAGATGGCGAAGGCGCGCTGGACTCCATCGAAGGTCTTGGCTGCGTCCTCGAGTTCGCGCAGGCGCTTGAAGTACTCTTCCACGGATTCGCGGCGGGCACCGGGGCGGGCGCCGGAGATGGCGTCGACGGCCGCGACGACGAATGCCTCGGGCGATGCCATGGGGATATCCTCGTGGTGGGCGGCGACGCAGTGGATGACTTCCGGACGGACCTTGAAGCGCTTGCAGATCTCCACTCCGATCTCCACGTGCGTTCCTGCGACTTCGTGGTCCAGGGCCTTTCCGATGTCATGCAGGAGGCATCCTTCCACGACGATGCGCGGGTCGGCGCCGATTTCTTCGGCGAGCATGCGGCCGATGTGGGCCATTTCAACTGAGTGCTTCAGCACGTTCTGTCCGTAGCTGGTGCGGAAGCGCAGGCGTCCGATGATCTTCAGGAGATCCTGGGAGTAGCCCGTGATGCCGAGCTCTTCCACCGCGCGCTTGCCGAATTCCAACATCATCTTGCCTACCTGCTCCTTCATCTTCCCAACCACTTCCTCGATACGTGCCGGCTGGATGCGTCCGTCCTGGACGAGCTTCTCCATGGAGAGCTTGGCGACGTAGCGGCGGGCAAGGTCGTAACCCGAGATGACGATGACGCCAGGGGTGTCGTCGATGATGACGTCCACGCCCGTGGCGGATTCGAACGCGTTGATGTTGCGGCCTTCCTTTCCGATGATCTTTCCCTTCACGTCATCGGACGGGAGCTGAACGACGGTGGCGGTGGATTCGGTCGCGGTTTCCGAAGCGTAGCGCTGCATCGCCTGGGACATGAGGTCCTTGGCGCGTTCCTCGGCCTCTTCCTCGGCCTTCTCTTTCATGGCCTTCACGTGGCTTGCGAAGTAATCGGAGAATTCTTCCTCCAGTTCCTTCTTTAATTCTTCCTTCGCATCCTCCACGGAGAGCTTGGATACTTTCTCCAATGCCTCGCGGTGCTGGGACTGCGCGTCCTTGAGTTCGGATTTGAGGGATTCCATTTCCGTCTCGGTCTTCTTCAAATTGTCGCGCTGGCGTTCCACCTCCTTCACTTTCTCATCCAGGATCTTCTCCTTCTCCTCCACGCGGGCCTGCTCCTTTTGGAGCCTGGTCTCGATTTCGTTCGCGTTCAAACGTGCATCCGCGAGGATTTCCTTGGCGGAGGCCTTCGCTTCTGCTTCCGCGGCTTTCACCTGGGCCTTGGCCTCGGTGAGTTCGATATTCGCGCGCTGCAATTCCTGCTTCTGCTTATCGATTTCCGCCTGCAGGCTGCGGCTGATTTTCTTTCCTTTAGAAAAGACGGTCCAACCGATGATCAGACCCAAGGCCGCTCCTGCGAGCAGTCCTGTGAATAGTGTTGTTTGTTCCATGATGGGAGGAGGAAGGAGTGACAAAAGAAACACTCCTACGACGGGATGGCAAAGGGGCGGACTGCAACTTCAAGCGTAGCGCCGCGGGCACCAGGAGTGCCGCGAAGAGCGCGATGCATGCGATGGTAAGGAGAAGTTGCATGATGGGGAGAGGGAATCCGCCTCCGACATGTCGTAGAGTGAGCTGAGTATACCTTTGAAGCAGGCAAAATCGAGTATCTTTTTCTCCTTTTCTACTAGGGCTGGAATCGAATCCATGCTCCAACTTCGATTGCAGGATCGGTGTGCTTGTTCTCCAATGAGCAGGAACTGAGAAAAGCCCTGAAACTGCCCCTGTATCGCTTTCGGATGGAACAAGCATTTGGGTCCCCCTGCATTCGTCTCGGCGTTTCGCGTTTGATGGAAGCATGCGCATGCTCCGATATCCGAAGGGGGTTAGCAGTACGGTGATTTTATTGAACTATTTATTTGTTCAGTTATTGCCATCATCCACGGCATTCGCGCAGGAGGCTTGGGCTGACGTTAGCGTAAGCATCGTGATCAGCGAGGTGATGTGGATGGGGTCGGACTTGAGTACGGCGGACGAGTGGATCGAGTTGGCGGCGTTTTCGGAAGGTGCCGCGTTGCCCGCATCCTTGAGCGGTTGGACGTTGGTGTCGGTGAAGGACGGCGAGGAACAACCGTTGGTCCGATTCGCATCCGGTACGTCCATCGTGAGCGGCGGCTTCGCGGTCATTAGCAATTATCCGGAAGCGCAGTCGCGACTCCTCGCAAAACCCTTCTCAACGTCAACCTCCATGAGTGTGCCAAACACGAAATTGCTTCTCAGGCTGTATGACGATCGGAACGTTCTTCGCGACGAGGTCGATGACGGCATAGGCAATCCCTTCGCAGGTATCAACACTTCCTCAGCCAAGGCGAGCATGGAGCGAGTGGATCTGCGCGCTCCGGGGAACATCGCGTCGAACTGGAGGTCTGCCACTGCATCCAACGGATTCGACTCCGTGTCATTCGCACTCTTCGGAACGCCAGGATCCGGGTTTTCCACATCCGCTTCCAGCTCCTCAGCGTCCTCTATTCCGATCTCAAGCGCGTCCTCCTCGTCGTCCTCATCATCATCGATCATTTCTTCTTCGGCATCCTCAGCGCAGTCATCACTGTCTCAAAGTTCCGAGTCATCATCTCCTTTGCTCCTACGCATCAACGAAGTCATGCCGAATCCGATTGGCAGTGACGACGGCGAATGGATCGAAATTATCAATATCGGAAGCGGGTCGGTGGCGACCGCGGGCATCACCGTGTCCATGAGCGGAAGTACCGCGCACGCCCTGCCTGTTTTCGAACTATCTCCCGGCATGCACATGGTACTGTCGAAGAGCGAATCCAAGTTAACGCTGACGAACGCGGGCGGTGTAGTTGTGTTGAAACAGGGTGGCGTCACCTTGGATACCTTTGCCTATCCCGCGCTGCCGGAAGGCGTCTCATTTGGCCGCGGATCGGATGGCATTCCGAAGTCCCTCTGCGATCCCACGCCGGGTGCGCCCAACTCCTCCTCGGGTTCCGTCGTCGCGATCGACGTGCAGTCCGGCATGTCGACGGGGGAGTCGGTCACGCTCAACCTCGCCGTCCGTTCCGTATCGGGATCCATGGATGGGGCCGTCTGCAGGTGGGAGTATCCGGATGGCTACGTGAACGGGAGTTGCAACCCGCCTTCGCATGCTTTGCAGTCATTCGGCGACGGCGACATCCTTCTAAACTTCACGGATTATTGTGGTAACACGATGGTACAGTCATTGCCGGTTTTCGTTGCGAAGAAGCCAAAAAAGATCGAGGAAGAAAGCACGAATTCCATCCTGCCTTTCAGCTGCATGCCGTCGGCCTTCAGCGGAGCGCTCATCACGGAGCTGCTCCCCAATCCCGACGGGGACGAGGGGCAGGGTGAGTGGATCGAGGTGCGAAACGTCACCGGCCATGACCTGCCCCTGTGCGGGTGGAGCATCGAGGATGCATCGGGCACGCGCTTCGACCTTCGCCGTCTTCGCCTGCCCTTGGATGAGACGATGGTATTCCCCAGGACACGGACGGACATCGCGTTGAACAACGACAAGGATACCCTCCGACTGATCGCGCCGGACCGACTCGGCGGAAGCGGCATCGTTCTCCAGGAAGTGATCTTCGATCATGCGCCTGCTATGCAATCCTATGCCCTGCGTGATGACGGACGGTGGCTCTGGACTCCGTTGCCCACTCCGGGCTCCGCGAATACCTTCCCGTCCGTGCCGTTGCCTTCGGGTCCGCCCAAGGCCAGGCTCAGCGCCGTCCTTCCCAATCCCCAGGGGGTGGACGGGGCAAGCGAATGGGTGGAGATCGAGAACCTGACGGGTAGGCCCCTCTGGTTGCAGAAGTGGACGCTGCGTTCGGGGAAGGACGTATCGCTGTCCGGAAGGGCGATCCATCCATACGCGACAGAACGCTTCATGGCGGCGGAGCTGGGAGTGACGCTACGCAACGCGACTGGCGCCATCCAGCTGTTCGACGACGCGGGGGTCGAAGTGGATTTTCTTTCCTGGAACAAACCCCCAGAAGGCATGCCGGTCGTACACGAGACATACGCACATCGGGTCCTTGTCGACGAGGTGACAGCCTCCGCATCGGGGGCGTTGGACATCCGTGTCGATGGAAAGCAGCTGATTGATTACCGTCCCATCGGTATTCAAACCGTAAAAAGTATTTATTGTAATGATTTGATTTCAGCCCTTACTATAAACAAAAAAATAGAACTACTTTTTAATACAAATATGGAAGCGTCGGTGATGCTGGCAGACGGATATGACGTCGCGACTTTTCTGCTGAAGAACGGCTGCGCCTATGCTTCACACGAAACGGACAGGGGATATGCCATCCATGAGACGGAGGGCTTCAGAAACAGGCGCGGGTTATGGGCATCCGATGAAACAAGTCTTCTTGTGCGTGAAGCGCAACGCCACCAGGATCTCATGAGATTGGTGCGAACGGAGGGAATCGATATCGAACCGTCGCTCAAGGAGGATCTGGTCCAATCCGGCGCCGTGCTAATCTTCCGGTCCAATCTTCCGGTGTCGTACTACGCATCCTTCAATGACTCCCCGTACCGACTGATGGAGACCGGGGCGGTCATCGGAGGTGACACGGTCGTGCAAGCCTACGCAGAGTTGCGTATTGGCAGCGGTACCGTCCTCCGTTCGGATGTCTTCGAAAAGGAGTATGTACTGCTTCGCTCCTCCTATCCGGTGCAGCATCTCCTCTCCGAGGTGTATCCCTCGCCTCGCAAAGGAGAGTCGGAATGGATCGAGCTGTACAACGGTTCCCACGAAACCGTCAACTTGGCAGGCTGGATGATCGACGATGTGAGCGGATCTGGAAGCAAGCCGTTCAAACTGACATCGGATGATCGCTTGCCGCCCCGATCCTTTCTGATGCTGAAAGGGATAAAAGTATCGTGGAATAACGGAGGGGATGACGTGCGCCTCATCGCTCCTGATGGAACAGTCGTCGACTCCGTCACGTATCCCAAAACGAAAACGGGCGTTGCGTACGCACGGTCTGACAGCGATTGGTGCCTCACTGAAAAACCTACGTCTTCTTCTGTTAATATTTGCTTCCTTAAACCTCCGAAATTAAAAAACAAGAATTCACGTTTAGCCCTTAAGAAAAACAAAAAAGCATTATCTTATTACAGAAAAATTATGTATAAAAATATTGTTCAAATAGGGGATTATAAGTCAGCGTTATCACCTCTCTTCCAAGGGTTGATGGATTCACATTCGGCGGTGGTAAACCGCGATCTATCGCTTTATTGGTACCTGTATGTTCTTCTGAGTGTCTATTGTGCCTTTATTGCCTGCTTTGGCTTCCTGCGGCGATATTGAATAAAAACGCCGAAAATGCTATAATAAATAGAAATATTCACATGCGCTTATGTTTGGAATTCATACCAAAACACACCGGTTCCTCGAGGGTGAAAGCCGCCCTCTCTTTATGAGTAATCCAAATGGAGGTGCGGAAAAGGCGGGGGAAGCGGATCCGGCTGCTGAGGCTGACAAGGAACGGGCGATGCGCTTCGAAATGGAAATGTATTTCGCCGAAAGGACCGATATTGTGGAAGATGACATCCGCAATTATCTCGTGAATAAAGAGGAAGACAGGAAGCAGCCGCTCAATGCATTCGAAGCACAACTGAAGAGACATTTCCTTATCGCTGACCAGGATCCGGATCCTGCGAAGGTCCAGGCGTCGCTGGGCGTCCTTCGCCAGATGACCGAATCCATCAACGCACGCAATAAGTCCGTACAGGATCGCAAGAAAATCCGTAATGAGATAGATTTCAGCAAGGACAGGGATTCTTCCATCGTCAAACAGACTGTTGAAGCAGGGAAAAAGGCGATCAACGGCGTGTGGGATGCATTCAACAGCCCCCGTGCAACGGCGGGGGATAAGGCGCTCATGCTTGGTGCGCTAGCGGCCGGCATCGCCGGCGTGGTGCTGCTTTTGAAGAAGGCGCCGAATTTCAGGAAGTTCGCTTTCTGGAGCATCCTAGGCGTGACTACCGCCGCGGTGGCTGCCGAAGGAGGAGCCAAATTATTCAAATATGCGAGGAATCCTGAGGGAAAGCCTCAGGAGAAGCAGATCGATGACGTGGCAAAAGTGCTGGCGGAAGAAGGAATTCCTCCCCAGTTCCTGAAGGAAATCGGGACGGATAGGAACGGTGTCATTCCCGTCGCGGGAGTGCTGGACATGAACGTGATGGAGTTCCTGGGTATGCACCAGCGGGGGAAAGTAACGAAGATGTTGGACCCGCTTCCAAAGAAAAAAATTCCCGAAGACAAGCTGACCCCGTACGAACGCTTTGCGATTATCGATGATATTGCTCGTACCGTCGGTTTGGTGAACCAAGATGGTAGCCCGAAACAAATCCCCGCCATCCTGAGGAGCAAGTCCATGCTCTCGCTCATCATGAATTACGAAAACAACCCGCTTCTTCCGAAGGAGGAAAAGAAGGAGGGCGGAGACGGATCGAAGGACAAATAAAAAACCCTTCTTGGCACTGTGGCCAAGAAGGGTGCCTATCGAAACATCGAATGGCTGGGTTACGTTGTGGTAGAAACAGGAGTCGCTTCCGCAGGCGGAAGTATGCCGTCGTTGGGAAGAAGCGACGATGCTAACGTTCGGAATCTTTCCACTACCTGTTCGAGGCCTCCAACTTTAACGATAACGTTATTGTTATTGTACCCGAGGGCGGTGAAGAGCGCCTTAATGACGTCCGGATTCGACGCGACAAGTTGCGTGAAGTTGGCCATGAGAGCCGCCTTCTGCCCCTTATCGGTTTGCATCCGTTTGAGTAGCAAGAGCAGCGGTTGCGCGTCACGCAACGCAGTCTGCTTCGCGACGTCGACTTCCGCCGCAGCGGTCTCGGCGTCCTTCAGCGCGATCTGCAGGCGCACTTCCGCTTCACGGATGCGTGCCAACTGTTCTTGCTCCGCTTCGATCTGGCGGGCGTCGGCACGCGCCCTCGCTTCGGTTTTCTCGGTTTCGGCCTGCTGTTTGGCGATCGCTCGCCTGCGCAGGAAGCCGATGTATCCGTTATCGTGCGTATCCATGATTTCGGAGATGGTGATCTGCATCAATTCCACCCCGATATCCGCAAGTACCTTCGAGAGGTGCTTGAATAACAAAAGATTCACGTCTTCAACGCCCATGGCGTTGACGGCGGTAATCTTCCTGCGCTCATCCGTGCTTTGGGACGTGTGAAGAACGTCGCCGTTGTCCTGGATCATCTGTTCCATGAACAACTTTGACAGTACTTCGTCCGTGCGGCCGGCGATGATGCCCAGGATGCGCCGAAGCACGTCCCGTTTCATCGCCGTGAACTTGTGTTCGTTGTGCACGAAGTCGTACACGAAGAATTGCAGGAAGTTCTTCGTCACGCGTTCCGGATGCCGGAAGATGTCCAACCTATAGACGATGTCGAGTTTGAAAAACTGACGGTCGCTATAGATGATTTGCCGCTTTTTGGGCGGCGCATCTTCGGGGTCATCCGGTTCCCTGTATTCTTCAAGCTCTTCGATTCCCCTCCTCAATTGTTTGACTTGGCTGAAAACCGCGAACTCTTCGGTCTGGACGTCTGGCGTGCTTTCGAACTGCGGACCTCCCGGAATCAAAATGAGCCGGGCGACCCGTCGCCAGGGAATGAGGAACGGCCGGCAGCGCGTGTAGAAGGATGTGCCGATGAACTGCAACACGCCGAGCGTGTCCATGTCCACGTAGGGATGGAAGATCGCCATCCAGAACAAGGCCGACAGGACCATAGCCAAACCCTTGAGCACCGATTCCCAGAACCATCCACTGACGAGCGATGCGCCCAAGTGGATATGTTCGTAGACGGCGATGGCGCCGAACTGGTACAGGATGGTACACACCCCGAACAGAAATACCACGCTGGCGATCGTATGGATTAGGCTTCCGCGGTAGAGGTAACTCTTTTGTTCCACTACGTTTTGGCCTTCCTCGCGTTCGCCCGCCGGAACCGAATGCTCGGGCAGGGATTCGATCAGTACTTGGGGAAACCCAAGCCTGCCGAACAGTTTCCAAAGGGACATGTTTCACCTCGTATTGGAAAGATGGGATATCTGTAATGCCATTCGATGTTTTGAATGACCGGTCAGCGGATTGCCGCTGATTAACTAATATTTTATAATTAAATATATATTTGTCAAATATACGAACGCCATCAAAAAAGCAATTCTCTTAATGAAAAGCCCCTCCTTTTGGGAGGGGCTCGTGTGAGGAATGTACGCGACACTATAGGAACTAAACGGCGGTTACGGGCCGTAGACGGGCTGGCAGTTACCGTACGCTGTTGAAGGCGTTTGCGACTGTTGCCGTTGCTGGATGGGGCGATGGAAGCGGTAATACAAATCCGCTCCCTTCGCATTGTCCATCTTTCCATTGATCTGCGACTGCTGGCTTGCAACCACGTGAGTGAGTTGGGCCACCGTCGCTTCCAATCGTTGGATCGAAGCGACGTTTACCTGGCTCGTTCCCTGGTTTTTGATCACCAGTTCGTCGTTGCTTAGGGCCTTCATACCTAGGTTCTCGGCGTCGGAAGTTGCGATGACGCAGCTGGATCCGTCCGCGCCCCGTTCGATGAAGACGATGTTCTTTGCCTTCTCACCAGGGGTTTGGGCGGCGGTTGCTGTCGCTTGCTGCTGCTGCTGCTGCTGCTGTGCCGTCGTCGTTCCTGCGGGCTGAGTGCCCGTCGGATTCACGGCTTGCATCTGGGCGATGCTCGGCGGCTGCTTGGGCATTTCCTCGTTTTCGAACAATCCGGAGATGGGTTCCCAAAAGATCCAGACGATCAGAAGGGTGATCAGGACGCCGAGTGCAGATCCAATCGCTTTCGCGTTCTTCTGCGCCGTCGCCCAGCCTTTCTTCCAATCCCAATTACGGGGATCGATGGCCGACATCTTGCTCGGTGTTTTGGGCGGAGTGCCGCTGTTGCCCGAGGTGGAAGGTTGGGCGCCGGTGGCGCTTGCCGATCCGCCTTGGGGTTTCGCGGTCGCTTGCGGTTGCTTCGGTGCGCTTGCCGCCGGTTTTGCCGGCGACGGCGTACCGCTCGCAGCCGGACTGGCCGCTGGTTTCTTCTGACCCGCTCCGGGTTGGGGAGTGGGTTGGCCTGCTCCGGGATTCGAGGGGTTCGAGGGATTCGACATGTTTGGGCTCCTAATAACGATGAAACAAGTGATGTGTCGTATATACATTCCTGCGTCGCAACATTGGATAGAAATATCCAATGCTGGATCCGCAGGAATACGCGTTGTTGTGAAGGATCTTATATGTTAAATTACACTATTATACTAATAATGTCAATATACTAGAATAGGCTAATAGATATGACTATTGGTCAAATATAGCCCTCCACGTGGAGATCTTGTTTCTGGACACCCCAATCCTCCAGGCAGAGCTTTTTCAGGTCTTTCGTCATGTCCGGACTGCCGCAGACGTATATATTTTTATCGAAAAAGTTTTTTGCGACGTGGGGCATCAGCGTCTGCACGCGGCCCTTGTGTCCCGTCCAGGCGTCGCTCGGTCCGCTGAGCGCGATATGCAGGAAGAAGTTTTCGTACTTCTTGGACATCGCTTCGAACTCCTCCTGCCAGAAGAGATCCTCCTCGCTGCGAACGCCGAAGATCAGGTCCATCCTCCGTGTGTCGCCGCGCTCCAACGCTTCCAAAATCATCGGACGGAATGGGCCGACTCCCGTGCTCGTGGCGACGAAGAGATAGTCCTTGTCGGTCTGCGTATCGAGTTTGAAATTTCCGAAGGGGCCTTTCATGGCGACAGGCGTTCCCACTTCCAGGATTTCCTCGATCCATCTGCTCGCGCGTCCGCCTTCCTTCATTTTTGCGACGACGATCAATTCGGATTCAGCCGGAGTGCTAGCCAAGGAAAAGGCACGCGTTTGGATATCTTCTGTGTTCTCCACTAGTGGCACATCAAAGAGCACGAACTGTCCCGGCTTGAACGCGAAGCCGTCGGGTTTCGAGAAGCGGATGTCGTACACGTCGCGCGCGATCTCTTCTTTCCTGGTGCAGGTGATGTGGTGGACGGGGATGGCCATGGGTCTGGATTCTACACGAAAAAAGTTACGGAAGTTTCAACGAACCGTCCTTTAACAGGAACACGTCGTAGGAGGACGTTTGCTTCGCAAGGTTCACGCGGGTCAGTTGGATTTTCACCGGAACGCCGGAGGGATTGTGAAGCTTCAGCGTCTTGAACGGGTCATCGGTCGAGAAGGAAATCCCCGCGTTCGCTGGCAGCGTCCAGGTGCGCATGTTCGCATCGGCGTCCCTTCCCGCGACGGCCGAGAGCGGGGCCCGCCTTGCTTCCATCCGCTTCCATCCCCGCGGCACGGTGACATATGAGGTCTCGTCCGAGGTCAGGTCCATGTCGATCAGCGATCGTTCGGTGCCTTCGGTGAGCGACAGGGCGATCGTGAGTGTCTTCGTATGTTCGATGCCGATATCGATGACCGTTCCCGCATCCGATGTGCCCGTCGAAGGGGAAAACAGGTAGATCCCCGCGATGGTGAGAAAAGCGAGCGTTACGAGCGCGATTTTGCCATGGTAGGAAAACATGTCTGTACGGGGGGCGAGGGAGGCAGGTCCAGTCTAACGTTTTTCCCTGGGAAATGCAGAAAAGCGTTTGTCCGGGGTTGCTGGAAGTGCTACAATAGCAGACATGGAGTTTGATCCCCACACTCTTCATCAGATTCTTCAGCGCATCAAACAACAGATGCGATGTCCCCAATGCGGCGAAAAAGTGCCGGTCGATTTCGCGTCGATCCGCCTGACGAACGAGGACTTTATGCTGCTCCAGGTGCGTTGCGACATGTGCGACGCGTACATCGTGTTGCATGCGTCACTCGCAGGTATCAAGAACCTGAAAGTCGAGAAAGACGAGAAGGCGAGCATCCTCAACGCTTCGTCCACGCTTTGCCAGAAGGAAAATGAAATCGAGGATTTGCGCGTCACCTTGGAAAAGGCGGGCGGCTCCTTCGACCAGCTCTTCCAGGTGAGCAATAATGACAACCAGCCGAAGCTTTTGTAAGAGATCGGCGTTGGTTGCGATCGCGACGGCGGGTGCCGCGCTTTTAAGCGCGTGTTCCTCCGCCCAATCATCCGTCACGGACCTCGTGAACGATGCCGTGGAGACGGCGAGCGGCAAAATTTCCGACGTGAAGAAGGCGGCGGAGAACGTCGCGAAGCCCGTGATCGATACGGTGAACGATGCGAAGCAGAGGATCGATGCCGTCGGAAGCGGCATAACCAAGTTGCAACAGGGGATTGATCAGCTCAAGGGGGCCGTAAACAGGTGACATCGGCAAAACCCTGGCATTGAGAAAAATGGCATTTTTTGCTATAATAAGGAGAAATGTCGAATCATACACAAACCGCCACCGCGCACCCGTACCTCTCCCCGGAGTGGCTCTACGATACGCTTATGGGGCAGATAGAACCGGATTTGATGCTCGGCAATATACCGGGACTCGCAAAGAAGTATGCAGGCGAAACGGCCGAACATAAAAAGATGCGTGAGAAGCAGTATGAACTTGCATTGATGCTGTATGACGATTGTCTCTCCGAGCTTGATTGGGTTTTGACGGAGGATGCCCGATCTCTGAAAGAGGATATCTCCGCGGTTGTCCGCGAAGCCGAAGCCGAAGGTCGCCGTACCGATATCGCGAATGCCACCCGAAAACTTGGTAATTCCGACGTAGACGCATGATGTACTTTTGTTATTCCACGAAAGGCTCGTTCTTCCGCGAAAAGCGCATACTCCGCATGGCGCCGGAGCAAAACGAGCAGAACAGCGCATTTTTTCGCAATAGACGTCCTGTTGATGCGAGCCTGCGAGACCAGAGCCGACAGCAACCTGAAAAGCCGGCTGTGCCAAACAAGGCGGAGCTGAAGAAGGAGGTGGCAGATAAACTTATGGAACAGATCAAGGGCTTGCCTCCCGAACTGCAGAAGCAAATCCTCGATGGACTCATGAAGAACAGGGATGTATTGGCTAAAGCCCCTGATCCGAAGACGAACTTGCCGCAGTCGGTTAAAAAGGATTCCATTTACAAAGATCCCAAACTTCAGAATAAGATTAACAAACTAGGAAGCACCAGGAATCTACAAGGCCTTGTCGAGTATCTTCCGAAGTATCACATCGATCAGGCTGGATACGTCCGTGTCGATCAGAATTTCGCGAATGTGAGCGATCGCTTTGAGGAGGGTACGGTGCGCAAGCGGTACGATAAAGATAAAGGACTTCTTCTTTTTGTCGTGAAGGATGGCCAGTGGCAATTCCAAGGAGTGGAGTCCACTCCGCAGCAGATGCGTGCCGATACGGTGCGCTTGAACGAGGAGAACGATGCCAGGGTTGCCGCAAAGAAAAAAGAAGAGCAGATGAAAACATTTTGGATGCGCAGGGGTATGAATGGCGACTATGTGCCGCCCGTGAGCCAGAGGGCGCGGGAGTACGAACTCATGCAGTATTACAATGGTCTCGCGAAAGGGGATGTGCAGTCCAATCCAAATTACAATCCGAATTGGAATAGCAAATACAAAGTGGCTGGAGAGATGCGCAATTCGCCGGCAGAAATTGAGAAGAGAAAGGCCGAGTATGTCGAATTGGCGAGGGCGGACACGCAATGGGCGGTGGAAGACCGCACGCCCGAGCAGCAAAATGAAGCGACCCAGAAGGCGATTAATGAAAAAATGAAGCAGTTATCAAAATCGCTCCACGTCGAAAGTTTCATGCTTCCTGGAATATTAGGAGATGTGGGCGATGGAAGAGGTGGTTCAGGACTTTCCATGAAGATTATGGTTCCGGACGAAGTGTCTGGTATCCGTGGAATGAACCAGATCACGTACATGGTCGGTTCCGGACGCTTCCGCACCGCCGCCGAGGAAACGATGGCTCGCAGGGCTGGAATCACGTTCCTGACTGGCGGCGGAGAATTGGAAGTTCACTTCGCGAAGCCGGGAAAGTACGCGGTCTGGAGCGAAGCAGGATACGATGTGCCCGGACCCACTACGAAGAGGCGCATCATCCATGAGCGCAGGGACTTCGAAGTCAAAGGACTTCCGCCCGTCGATCCCATGCAGCTCGCCGTCGAACATCAGAAATATAAGGAAGCCGGTGAACTGCCTGTCGGTAGGTGGGGTAAAATCCCGACTGCGGCGCCGGATGGAAAGGGCGGCGTATTCATGTACAGAACTGGTGCCAGGAATGCCAGGGGCGACTATGTCGTCCAGGCATATTCCCCGAATGCGGGCTTGAGCCAGTACGATAACGCGACGGGAAGATGGTCTTTCCCGGGAGGTAAGGCATTTACCTATAAGGAATTTGACGCGGAATACGCGGAGCTTTTCAAAGAGAAACAGCAGCCGGTGGTGGCTAAACAGCCGCAGCAGCAGCCTGCCCAACAGCCGGTTGCGCCGATGCAGCAGGAGAAACAACCGGTGCAGCAACAGCAGCCCGTTGAAAAAAAGCAGCCGGAAAAGCAGAGGCTTTCACTCGATACGTTTAAGGCGACGCTCGATCGCCTGAACATCAAGGTAGATGAAGCATGGTTGAAGGACGATACCTGGAACAAGCTCAATCTGGCCTTGGGATCGCTCGGTGACGAAGACTACAAGCTTGTCATGGGAAGAACGATTTCCATGCCGGGCACGAACTTCCCGAACGCAAACGGCTTCGCGCTTCCGAATGATCCTGACCAGGATCGCGTGAACGAGCAGCTCCGCGCGTACGTCGATTTCGTGAAAAAAAATCCGGAACCGCAATTCATCCAGAAAATCGAGAACGTTCCGAATGAAGAGCCTGCAGCGGAAGAGCAGCCCGCGCAGGTTCAGCCGCCCGTTGCAGAGGTACCTAAAAACAACGGCCCGGTCATTCCCGTTCCTCCGGAAGTGAAGCGGCCCCCGGTCGCTCCCGAAAAACCGAAGGCCGGAGTAGAAAAGAACGATGCTATCACGGTTGCACGGCCGGACCTTAACTCATTGCTTCCGGTGAAGTATGAAAATGAGCCGATCATCGAGCGTGAATCACAGAAGAATAAGATTGACCTCATCAAACTGCCTGGCAATGGTCGATTCCTGCGGGAATTTGAGGCAAGCGTGCAGAAAAACGGATTGCTTCTGACCAGAAAGGAAGAGTCTGATTTGCGCCAAGAATATAATAATGCAGATGATGACGAGAAAAAGCGTTTGGAACCGGTCATGAAAATCATCGATGACTATCTTATCGCCAAGGTTACCGCTCTTAAAGAAGAGCCTGGTGTCATGGATGCGCCGCTGACGTTGCCGACGGAAGAACAAGTCAACCTCATCAAACCGACGAACGAACAGATGAAGAAACTAAGCGACGATGTCGTTGCGATGGGAAACAAATACGGTTTGGATGTGGATGCGATCGTCGACGAGAAAAACTATTCCTCCCTGAAGAATAATTTTGCCAAAGTCGAAGCGGTATTGGCCGGACTTACGCCCAACGAAACGAACTTTCTCAAGGCATACAAGACCTACAATAAAGGAGAGTTGAGCTCGAAGATCATTCTGGGCGACAGGACCGGCGTCTCCACTCTCAGGATCTACGTGGATGTGAACGAAGACCCGAGATTGATGGCGATCAACCTGGCGGCGAATGTCCAGGAAATGAAGATGTGCGTCCTGGTTCATTCCGAAGTCGAGAAAATAAATATGAAATGGGGCGCACGCATTCAAGTCGATCAGTACGTAGGAGCCCTTGGTCCGTACAAGTCCGGTGATTTCCAGAGAATCCAAGAGGGATTGAAAAACCTGACGTTCGCGTACTCCACGCTCACGAAGCCGCAGAAGGATGCTATCAATAAAAGCGGATATACCATCCTGGCGTCGAACCAAAACGGCGGACGCGAAGATTTAAAGACGTTGAATATCGATTGCAGGCAGGGTCCGCTGGAAATCCAGAAGATGTTGCTGGATCTAGCAAAGAAAAACATCGCCCAGGCGTAAGAAAGATCGGAAAAATCTTCTTGCGTAGAACGTCTCCATCCTTATAATGGGGGCACATTTCCGATGTTCCTCCCCCTATTTAAGACGAGTAGGGCAGGGGAGCAGCGGAGTTTCGTGCGTTGAAAAACGCATCCATTCACCCCTTTCTCTTCATATTATGGCAGCACCCGCCACATCCGCGACCGATTCCTTCGATGCAGTCGCACTCTCCGTCGCGAGCCCCGACGACATCCTCGGCTGGAGCCGCGGAGAAGTCACGAAGGCCGAAACCGTCAACTACCGCACCCAGCGTGCCGAGCCGGACGGTCTTTTCTGCGAACGCATCTTCGGACCGACGAAGAACTTCCAGTGTTTCTGCGGAAAGTACAAAGGAATCCGCTACAAAGGCGTGGTCTGCGAGAAGTGCGGCGTGGAAGTAACGCGCTCCATCGTCCGCCGCGAGCGCATGGGCCACATCAACCTGGCCGTGCCGATCGCCCACATCTGGTTCCTCCGCTCCTCGCCGTCCCGCATCGGGCTCCTTCTGGACCTTCCGATCAAGACGCTCGAGCAGATCGTGTACTTCGCCGCTTACATCGTCATCTCGGTGAATGATGACATGAAGACCGAAGCAGATAAGGAACTCGCCGCCAGCATGGATAATCGCAAGAAGCAGGTGCAGCGCGAGTACGAGGATGCCAAGAAGGCCCTCACGGAAAGCAACGCGACGCGCGCCCAGCTCGATGCACTCGACAAGGAAGTGGCGGAGAAGCTCGAGTCCCTCAAGTTGAACCACAAGGAAGCACTCGACGACCTCAAGAACCTCCACACGGGAGGCGTGCTCTCCGAGCTCAAGTTCCGCGAAATGAACATGAAGTTCGGACACGTGTTCCGCGCCGGAACCGGAGCCGAGTCGTTGCGCGAGGTGATCCTGAACGTGGATCTCCAGACGCTCGCCACGGAACTCCAGGCAGAGCGCGAGAAGTCCAGCGGACAGAAGCTGAAGAAGATCATGAAGCGCATGAAGTTCGTGAACAGCATCATCCAGGCCGGTATCGATCCCTCGTGGATGATCCC
>CAZUYK010000018.1:0-19971 GCA_964624905.1 uncultured Candidatus Peribacteria bacterium | reverse complement strand
AGAACCGCAAGGACTTCTTCCTCTACATCGACGAATTCCAGAACTTCGTCACGCCGAGCATCGAATCGATCCTCTCCGAGGCCCGCAAGTACCGCCTTGGCCTCATCCTGGCGCACCAGTACATCGACCAGCTGGAGAAGGACAGCAAGCTGTCGGGCTCCGTATCTTTGAAGGGCGCCGTGTTCGGAAACGTCGGAACGATGCTCTTCTACAAGATCGGACCGGACGACGCCGAAGTGGGAGCGAAGCAGATGGGACCGGTGTTCAGCGAACAGGACCTGGTGAACATGGACGCGTTCAAGGGATCCATGAAGCTCTGCGTCGACGGACAGCCGAGCCGCCCGTTCTCCATCGAGATCCCGAAGCCCTGGCTCGATAAGACGTATCAGAAAGACGAACAAGCCGCCGAGGCGTTCAAGCAACTGAGCCGCCTGAAGTACGGACGCCCGAAGGAGTTCGTGAACAGGGAGATTTTGAGGAGAATTGGGGCGTAAGCAGAAGCTCGACCTATAAGTATGTTTTCGATCACTGTCGCAAGGCAGCGGAGGATTTGAGCATGATCAATCTACGAGCATCCCCTCCCCGCATGTGCGAAGAGGCAAGCTACGCATATTGAATAGACGAGTGGATATTGAACGCTCCTAGGAATCCCAGAATTTAAATCGGCTTCGCGTGCACCAGGTAACGCTTGTCGATGGTATCGGGCGGCCAGCAGGTGTAGAGGATGAGTTCCTCGCCGCTGCCGGAGTAGGCGCTCATGTCGTTCACGGCGACTTCCTCCTTGAATGTGACTTCGTAGTTATAGACGGTACCGTTGTACGTGACGGCGATCTTGTCACCTGCCTGCAGCTTGTTGATCTGGCGGAAGATCTTCGTGTAGCTAGAGACGTCCCACGGATAGCTGCTGGAGTGTCCGTAGATGAGGATCTTTCCGCCCTTGCCCGGGTAGCTGAACAAGTGACCGACGCCGTTCTGAAGGACGGAAAGAAGGCCCTTGGACGTCGTGGGATCGGAGGGGTGCGTGACGGTCAGGTCCTTGATGCCGAGTGACGGCATGGAGATGCTGAAGGCTTTGGCAGAGGGAGCGGGAGCACTCGGTGCTGGCTGCTGCGGCGCGGGGGTCGTGGGGCGCTGCGCGACGGGGGCGGGGTTGTAGGCGATGGGGGCGCGGGAAGAAGTTGCATTCGTCAAAGGTCGGATATTCACGGAACCCGTGACCGGTTTGTACTCGGTATAGGCAGGCTGTTGGGGCTGGGCGGGGGCGAAATCACTCTGGGCAACTGCCACGTTCTTGGGATACGCGACAAGGTAGAGCGTGTTGGGCACTTCGATGGTGTCGGGGTTCAGGATGCCGATGGCACGCATCATCGCGAAGAGTTCCGTGCGGGTGATGGGCTGGCCCGTTCCCATGCTGGCGGGAAGAGGGATCTGCGCTTCCTCGGCGGCTTCGACGGTCTTCGTGAACCAATTGTCGTTATGATCGTACTCCAAATCCTCTTCGCCTCCGTTGCGGTAACGCGTGAGCAGCGTCAGCGCTTCCTCGGGCATGAGGAATTCCGACGGGCGGAACGTGCGCTCGGCGTTTCCAAGGACGAAGGAACGTTCGAAGGCGACTTCCACGTACGGCGCGTACCACTGGTTCTGATCGACGTCATCGAACAAAGGAAGCGGCGGCATGTGACGCGCGATATCGCGTGCACGCATCTTCAGCGCGGGATCGGATTCGATAAGGATTGCCACGGCGCCGGCGCGGGTGACGGACGGCGATTGCAGCGGTTTGATGCGCGCGCGTGCGGACTGTCCGAAAGCGTCGGTAATGAAACCAACGAAGAGAACGATGCCCAAAAGGAGGATGATGCGCTTCGACATACGGGATGGTTACTTTAATACTATATTGATATTTTGTCAATAAATGAAGCAAAAGGTCGGCTTTTTAGCCGTTTATTGACTATTCGAGTGATTTAATTGTCTATAGAAGGCGATCCGGCTGTATTTTGCCTCTTTCCCGTTCCTCTGTATGCTGCCCCCGCAATGGCGCTGAAAATCGGCATCGTCGGCCTCCCGAACGTCGGAAAATCCACCCTTTTCAACGCGTTGACGCGAACGAAGGGCGCACAGGCGGCGAACTACCCGTTCTGCACCATCGAACCCAACGTCGGTATCGTGGAAGTGCCCGATCCCCGCTTGCAACAGCTGGCGGCCATCGTCCATCCGGAGAAAATCCTTCCCGCGGCGATTGAATTCGTCGATATCGCCGGACTCGTGAAGGGTGCCAGCAAGGGGGAAGGACTGGGCAATAAATTCCTCGGCGCCATCCGCGAAGTGGATGCCATCTGCCACGTCGTGCGCGTGTTCCAGGGAGGAGACATCATCCACGTCGAAGGAACGGTGCACCCGAAGCGCGACCGCGAGATCATCGAGACCGAACTCCTCCTCGCAGACCTCCAGAACGTCGAGAACCGCATCGACAAGATCAAGAAGCCCGCGGAGATGGGAGACAAGGCGAAGAAGATCGAACTGACCGTGGCGCAGAAGGCGCACGCTGCGCTGAGCGCCGGAAAGATGGCGTCGACGGTGGAACTGGAGAAGGAGGAAATCCCCGTATTCAAAATGATGACGCTCATGACCGCCAAGCCGATCGTCTACGCGGCCAACGTTGCGGAAGGCGAACTCAAGTCGCTGGATCCGAAGGCGCTCAAAGCGGACCTGGGACTCCCCGACTCCGCCGAGCTTGTGCTCATCTCCGCCAAGATCGAGGAAGACCTGCAGGACCTTTCGTCCGAGGAAGCCGCGGAATTTTTGAAGGACCTGGGCGTCACGGGCAGCGGGCTCGACCGACTCATCCACGCCGCCTACAAGGCGCTGGGCTACATCAGCTACTTCACTGCCGGCGTGCAGGAGGTGAGGGCATGGAACATTCCAAAGGGATTCACCGCACCGCAGGCCGCGGGCGTGATCCACACAGACTTCGAACGCGGTTTTATCCGCGCGGAGACGATCGGGTTCGACGACTACGTGACCCTCGGGGGCGAAGTGAAGGCACGCGAGGCCGGCAAGATGCGCCTGGAAGGAAAGGAATACGTCGTGAAAGACGGCGACGTCATGCACTTCCGCTTCAATGTCTGATGGAACGGGAGGATGTGGCTTGTTGATAAGGAAATCAATGCAATCAAGGGAATCAAAGAAATCGAGGATTGTGGAAAATATATTTTGCACATGAGAATCTACTCTCATGGACACAAGACCCTATGAGAAAATAATTGCCTGGAAGGAAGCACATAATCTTTGCTTGAAAATATATAACGAAACAAAAAAATTTCCGAATGAAGAAAAATTTGGCTTAACGAATCAGATGAGGCGTTCATCTTGCAGCATCCCGACAAATATCGCGGAAGGGAATGCAAAAAGAAGCCCAAAAGATAAAGCAAATTTCTTTGCCATTGCGCTGGGCTCATTAGAAGAACTTCATTATCAATGTAGACTTAGTAAGGATCTGGGCTACCTTGCGAATGATGTCTACGATACAATCGATCAACATACTCATAGAGTTAGCTTTCTCATAACAAAGTTGCGATCTGCCTTCCGTGCATAATCATTGTTTCCGTTGACTACTTTGATTCCTTTGATTCCCTCTCATACCCCCTTCATCGCCCGCCAGGAATCGTTCGTCTGCATCCACTGCAAAAAGCACGTGGAGCCGCTGGAGCACGGAAGTTATCGAAACCACTGTCCGTTCTGTCTGTACAGCCTCCACGTGGACCGAGACGGCCCCGGAGATCGCGAATCGACGTGCCAGTCCCCCATGGCTCCGATCGAACTGGACCAAAGCGGAAAAAAGGGGTGGATGATCGTCCATCAATGCGTTCGCTGTGGCAAACGGATCCCGAATAAAGCCGCGCCTGACGACGACCTCACCGCGGTTTCACCCCCGATTCCGCTCGATTGAAGTATTAATGTGTTCAAGTTTCAGCCCTAGTGCAAGGGGTATTTCCCATGCGACCCTTGCATGAACAATTAATGTGCGCGTACATTCCGCTCACCCCATGCGCTTCTTCCTCTTCGTCTGTGCGTTCGGCGTTTTGTTCCTGAACATCTGAGTTCGTACTCGGACCGGTCACGAAAAAACCCCAACCATAGCAACATCACCACCGGCCACCTTCAATTCTTCTTTTGTAACGCGGCGGCCGCGTACGCGTTGCTCAGATTTTGCTTGAGCGGAATCTTCTCATGGATATTTCCTTCGGGAACCAACGCGACGGAGTCTTCGTGCGTCGACGGATGTTCGGTAACCGCGACGGAAAATTTTCCTTCCAACAACATCTGACTCACTCCGTGCGGAAGGTCTTCGTGCATATCGAGCATCGCGTCGATCCCTTTTTCGTTGAGATCTTTCTCGATCGTCTTCTTCATTTTTTCCTGCATGTGCGGTTCCATCTCGAGCGCGAACGACAGCTCCGCGAGTTTCTCAGCCTTGTCCATTTCACGCTCCAGGTCCTCGGGGCCCTTCACGTTGTCGCGCAGGCGTTCGTACGCCTCGGAGCTCCTCATTTTCTTTCGGATCTTCTCGCGCTCAAGGCCGGGCAGATGGTCCAGGAAGGAATCGGACATGGTTGGATTGTAGCCAAAAGCCCTTGATCTTCCTATGGGAGGGGTATGATAGGGTAAGTATTCTTGTCATCCGATCTCTCACAACGCACGGAGGCTTACGCCCATGTCGCGCATCGCTGTCATCCTGAGATTTCTGTTCGTGGAGTCGATCATCATTTCCTTCGTCGTGCTCTGCGTATGTATCTGTGCCTGGCTCACTCCAGAGCCTTACAGGATCTTTCTTTTTCCTTTGGGAGGATGCATCGGTTTGTTCCTGATGCACATCTCGCACAATAAGAATTCGCGGTTCAAACCGTATTGTGACCGCATCGTTCAGTGGACCTTCAAAATACCGAACGAAAATCCATTCTAACGTATCACTCAAGAAAGGAGGATAGCGCCTTCGTCCCACCCCTGTTTCATCCGTTCGATTGGTATTTCATCGCCGGAATGATCATTGCCACTCTCATCATCATTCCTATTCAGAAAGATATCAATCGGCGACGGAGAGAGTTTGAACAAACTTACGGGAGCACCCCTCCCGTCCGCTGACCCCTGAGGGTTAGCCATAAAGCCGGAGATCACATGATCATCCGGCTTTGTTCTATAAAAAAACGGCCCCGTTCCCGGAGCCGCTTTTCCCATTTTTCATTTCATGATCAGGAACATCCGCTCGTGGCGCCGCAGTCGAGGCACACTTCGCAGCTTCCGTTGCGCTTCATCTTCATGCTTCCGCAACCGCTGCACATGGAGCCCGTGAATCCCTGCTGTTTCGCTTCGTCCAGCTTGCTGGCCGGGGACTTGGATTCCTCCGCCGCGTCCGTGATGGATGTTTGCATCGGCATGAAGTCGGCGGCGGCCTGCGTTCCTTCGTCCACGACGGGGAGGCGCATCGCGAAGGCATCCTTGCTCTTGCTGCCGTCGCTGTAGGCCTTCTCGATGAGGTCCTTGCTGTGGTACTGCATCGCCTGTTCCTTCGTAAGGAACTTGAGGGCGAGCCAGCGTCCCACGTAGTCCATGAAGGACTTCGCCATCGGGATCTCGTTGTTCTGGGTAAATCCGGCGGGCTCGAAACGGGTGTTGACGAGCTTGGAGCAGAGGACTTCCAGTGGCACGCCGTACTGCAGGTTCATGGAGAGCGCGAGCGTGAGCGAGTTCATGATGCCGGAGATCGTGCTTCCTTCCTTGCTCATGCGGATGAAAATCTCGCCCGGGGTTCCGTCCTCGAAGAGTCCGACCGTGATGTATCCCTCGTGTCCCGCGATGTTGAACTTGTGCGTGAGGCTGAGGCGCTCGGCGGGCAGCTTGCGGCGGCGCGGCATTTCCTTGTAGACGATCTTCTCCTGGATGACGACTTTGGACTCTTCCTTCTTCTCCTCCTTCTTGTCGGACTTGTTGCTGAGGGCCTGGCTCATCTTGGATCCGTCGCGATAGAGCGCGTTGGCCTTGAGGGAGAGCTTCCAGCTGAGGAAGTACGCCTTCTTGATATCCTCGACCGTGGCCTCGTGCGGCAGGTTGATGGTCTTGCTGATGGCGCCGGAGATGAACGGCTGGGCGGCGGCCATCATGCGGATGTGACCTTCGGCGTGGATGAAGCGCTTGCCGAGCTTGCCGCACTTGTTGGCGCAGTCGAAGACGGGCAGGTGTTCGTCCTTGAGCAGCGGGGCGCCTTCCACGGTCATGTGTCCGCAGATGGCGACGTTCGCCTCCTCGATCTGGGCGTCGGTGAAGCCGAGCGCCTTGAGCAAGTTAAAGTTCTGGTCGGCGAGCTGCGCATCGGTGAATCCGAGGCGCTTCATCGTTTCGTCACCGAGGACGAACTTGTTGAAGGCGAAGCCGATCTCGAACACCTGGGGCAGCTGCTTTTCGATGTGGGCGATGTCGCTGTCGTTGAAGCCCTTGTCGCGCAAGCTCTGGCGGTTCACGTGCGGGGCGCCTTCCAGGCTGAGCGTTCCCATGACGTACTTCATGATGTCGCTGACCTCCTGGGAGGAGTAGCCGAGGGCCACGAGGGCCGGCTCGACGGACTGGTTGGCAATCTTCATGTATCCGCCTCCCGCGAGCTTCTTGAACTTCACGAGCGCGAAGTCCGGCTCGATACCCGTCGTGTCGCAATCCATGAGGAGTCCGATCGTTCCGGTGGGAGCGATGACGGTCACCTGGGCGTTGCGGAATCCGTGCTCCTCGCCCGTGGCGAGTGCCTTGTCCCAGCATTCCTTGGCGGCGCGCAGGAGGTAGTCCGGCGTCTTGTCCTGGTCCAGCCCGACGGGCGGAACGTGGAGCTTCTCGTATTCCTTGGCCGGGGCGTCGTAAGCGGCGCGGCGGTGGTTGCGGATGACACGCAGCATGTGATCGCGGTTCTTCAGGTAACCGGGGAAGGCGCCGAGGTTGCGCGCCATTTCCGCGGAGGTGGCGTACGACTCACCCGTGAGGATGGCCGTCAGGGCGCCTCCGATGTTGCGTCCGAGTTCGGAATCGTACGGGATACCCATCTGCATCAGCGTCGCGCCGAGGTTGGCGTAACCGAGGCCGAGCGTGCGGAACTTGTAGCTGAGTTCGGCGATTTCCTTGCTGGGGAACTGGGCCATGAGCACCGAGATCTCCAGAACGATGGTCCACAGGCGCGTGGCGTGGATGAACTTGTCGACCTCGAACGTGCCGTGCTCCTCGTCGTAGAACTTCATGACGTTCAGGGACGCCAGGTTGCAGGCGGTGTTGTCCAGGAACATGTACTCGCTGCAGGGGTTCGATGCGTTGATGCGGCCGTCCTCGGGGCAGGTGTGCCAGTCGTTGATCGTGGTGTCGTACTGCACTCCCGGATCGGCGCAGGCCCATGCGGCGTAGCCGATCTCGTCCCAAAGGGCGCGGGCCTTGAGGGTCTTAGAGGGCTTCGGGGCGCGGTTCTCTGCCTTGGCCTTCTTCAGTTCCGTTCTCCAGTACAGGTTCCAGTCGCCGTCGCGCTCCACGTTCTCGAAGAACTCGTGGGCGATGCGCACGGAGTTGTTGGAGTTCTGTCCGGAAACCGTGCTGTATGCCTCGCCATTGAAGTCCGTGTCGTAGCCGGCGGCCACGAGGGCGGCGACTTTCTTCTCCTCGTTCACCTTCCAGTTGATGAAGCTCTCGATATCCGGGTGGTCGAGGTCCAAGCAGACCATCTTCGCGGCGCGGCGCGTGGTTCCGCCGGACTTGATGGCTCCCGCTGCGCGATCGCCAATCTTCAGCCAGCTCATGAGGCCGGAGCTCGTTCCCCCGCCGGACAGCGGCTCCCCCGCCCCGCGCAGGCCCGAGAAGTTCGTGCCCGTCCCGGATCCGAACTTGAAGAGGCGCGCCTCGCGGACCCACAGGTCCATGATGCCTCCTTCATTCACCATGTCGTCGTCGACGCTCTGGATGAAGCAGGCGTGCGGCTGGGGGTGCGTGTAGGCATCCTCGCTGCGCTTCACCGTGCCCGTCGCGGGATCCACGTAGTAGTGGCCCTGCGGAAGGCCCGTGATGCCGTAGGCGTAATTCAGACCGGTGTTGAACCACTGGGGGCTGTTCGGGGCCGCCATCTGGCGTACGAGCATGTAGCTGAGTTCGTCCTCGAATGCCTGGGCGTCCTGAGTCGTCGCGAAATAGCCGTGCGTCTCTCCCCAGTGCCTCCAGCATCCTGCCAAGCGGCGCACCACCTGCTTCACGCTCTTCTCCGGCCCCATCACCACCTCGCCCTTCTCGTCGCGGATGAGATTCCCCTGCTCATCCTTCTGCGGAATACCCGCCTTGCGGAAGTACTTGCTCACCACGATGTCGGTCGCGACCTGGCTCCATTCAGCCGGAATCTCCGCGTCCAACATTTCGAACACGACGGAACCGTTCGTGTTCTTGATACGGCTCGTGCGCTTTTCATACGTGACTTCTTCCAAGGGATCGCTGCCGGGCGTCGTGAAGACGCGACCGATCGTAAGACCGCGTTCCTTGGGAGGCAAAAACGACTGTTGCTCGGTTGTCTGGGAGTCCTTGGCGGGTGAGGAAGCCTGCGGGTTCATAAGGGGGAAGGGAATGACAAGTAAAATACACTATGTTGTGTGTGTTGCGGTGACAAACCCCAAGATATGGTAGCCCCGCATCCCGTGCAAGAATGTATCAGCAGGGGTGGGACCCTCTGTCAAAGCCGGCATGTGCATGGGCAAAAGTGAAATAATTTCATGCGTGGAAATGAGTGCTACAGCATGAAGCCGGATAAGAAGAAAGTCGAACTCACTTTTGTGTTCAGTTCTTTCCTGATGCGGAACATCCGTCTACACTCTGCACATGACAGAAAACGCATCTCCTACGGATAATCTCATCGTCGTCATCGTTGCCGGAACAAACGAGCCGAGCAACAGCAACGTGATGGCGGATCACTTCATAAAGGGCATGGGGCAGGTGCCTGGGGTCAGGATCGAAAAACTGCGCCTCAAGGATATGAACCTCAGTCACTTCACGTTGGAACGCTACGAGGAAGACTGCGAACTCGAGCAGGACTACCTGCGCGTGAAAACGCTCCTCAAGGAAGCGAAGGGAACCGTATTCTCCTCCCCTATCTGGAATTTCAGCGTTCCCGCGCACTTCAAGAACCTCATCGACCGCATGGGTGCGTTCGCGTTGGATCACGAGACGCATAGCAAAGGACAATTCGCCGGACGCCCCTTCGCCCTCCTCTACACGGGCGGCGCCCCGATGATCGCCTGGAAGGCCCTGATGTACCTGACGACGCTGCACGTGACCGAGGCGATCAAGTACTACGGCGGCACCGTGGTCTACCGCCACTTCGAACCGAAGTCCGTGCAGGGCCGAGGCAAGTTCGGCTTGGTCGTCGACAAACGACCGGATTCCCTGGCCTTGATGGAGAAGAAAGGAAAGCAGTACGCGGAAATGGTCGAGTACTACGCAAAGAACGGAAAGCTTCCGGCCACCCAGCAGTTCGTCTACGCATTCTTCACGTTCCTCTACCGCGTGGGGAACCGCATCATGTATCCCATCAGCACGTTGAATAAGTAACAAAAGAAAGGCCTCGCGCAGTGCGAGGCCTTCTTGGTCGAGGCAACGGGCGGGCCCGTTACTTCTTTTTCTTCTTCGTACCCTTCTTCTTGGAGTACTTCGGCATGAGGCTAGGGACCTCGCCTTTCTTCCAAGGAATCGACCGCATGACGTCAACCGCATCCGGATCGAGGTAGGAGCGCTCCTCGTTACTGTCCAAGGACAGGATGCAGTCCTCGCCGAACCGATCGACGAGATGGGGCGGAACGCGAACCTTGCCGCGTTTCTTCGAGTGAGCCAATTCGAACGCTTGCGTCAGGAGCAAAAGATCAACCGTCCCCATACGCTGCAACGCCATAACGACCGCTTCAACCTTCCGCATAGAGCACCTCTGTGAATTGAAGGAAAACCCAATCTTCATATATTATGAATTATTAATTAAATTAGTCAAAATATGGACTTTAGAAGGCTAAAAGCACACTTTTATTGACATTTATGTTTAATTTTTGTATTGTATTAACAATTCCCGTTTGTATGAACGGGTACGTCCGAAAGGACGAATGATGGCCGGTCACTCCATCTTAGTATGTGACCAGTTCGCTCTTTGTAAAGGAGGTGCCGTATGGCATCCACCAATCCGGTCCAGGACAATATTATCGCCGGCCCCTGCAAGTTCGACCTGTTGATCAAAGGCTTCGCTATGCGCGAAAGCGTCGACTTCGTTCTTGAAGGAGGTAAGCGCGTGAAATGCATCCTCAACACCGTCTCATACGAAGACGGAAGCGGAAACAAGTTCATGCTCTCAGGGTACGTCGAAAATCAACCCTCAGCGACGAACTTCGAAGGATACTTCGATATCGTCAAGCGCTTGGGCTGGATCAAATTCTAAATCGAACCCTGGGTTCGATTGATCCAATCATAGAGATCCGCGTGGCCACCTGGCTACGCGGATTTTTTTATCACTCCGGTCTTTGAAGGTACTTCTGCAGCGGCGTCACCGGTTTCACGTCCGTCGTCTTCCCTTCGGTCAAATCCCCTGCCGCGATCGTGTGCGTTTCCTGCTCCTGCTTCATCGGCTTTATATCGGTCTTCATGCGGTGGTGGCGGTGGGCTTTCAAGACTGTCCTGTATCCCCCTTCGCCGTTCTCCAGGAAATGCGCGACGCGCGTCACGGTCGTCGTACTGGCACCCGTCTGCGCGGCGACTTGTCGGTAGCTCAGTCCCTGCGCTAGCAGCTTCGCGACTTCCAGGCGTTCGCTGAGCGCCTGCATCTCGCTGAGGGTCGCGATATCGCGGATGAACGCATCCATCGCCTCTTCCGTCTTGCAGGAAAGCAGCGCTTTGCTGAGCGAGCGGAACCAGGGCTCTTTCTTCCAACTGTCTTCGGTGAATCGTCTTTTCATAGGAAGGAAATGATAAACGTATCCATGTGTTAATTCAATGATACTGATCCCCTTTTGCGAAGCTTCTTAATGCCGCATTAATCTTCCCGTTTTATACTATGGACGCATTCCATCCTCCCTATGAACCACACGACCAAAACCGTTCTTCTGTCTACAGGCACGTCCATCGCGGCAAGCCTTCTGGCGGTCTTCATCAGCCTGCACGCCGTGCCCGGCCCCTCGGGTGCAGCACCTGTGCCTGCCACGGGGAGCGCTTCGTACATCCCTTCGACGGACCAGGAGGCATCGGTGATCGACGTTGTCAGCAAAACCGAGCCAGCGGTGGCGAGCGTCATCATCAAGAAGAACCTGCCGGTCATGGAACGGCTCAATGGCGATAATCAGTTTGATTTCTTCTTTCCGCGGTACCGCCAGAACGGAACGAAGCTGCAGGAGATCGGGGGAGGCACCGCTTTCTTCGTCTCCGCCGAAGGACTCCTGATGACGAACAAGCATGTCGTGAGCGATACGGATGCCCAATATTCCGTACTGCTGAATGACGGACGGACGCTCGACGCGAAGGTAGTTGGCCGCGATGCCCTGAACGACGTGGCTCTTTTGAAGGTGGAAGGAAGCGGGTTCCCCTTCCTCACGTTCGCGGACAAGGGGGATTTGAAATTGGGACAAGGAGTCATCAGCATCGGCAATGCCCTCGGGGAATTTCGCAACACCGTAAGCGTGGGCGTGGTATCCGGCTTGGAACGCGACATCACGGCCGGCAGCAGGAACGAGGGTACCGTGGAGCGATTGCACAGCATCATCCAAACGGATGCCGCCATCAACCAGGGTAACTCCGGCGGGCCGCTCCTGAACTTCGAAGGAAAAGTGATCGGCATGAATACCGCCGTCGCCAGCGGGGCGGAAAACATCGGCTTCGCCATCCCGGTGAACGACCTGCTACGCGTTACGGAGAGCTACAAGCAGTACGGCCGTATCGTGCGCCCGTACCTGGGGGTCCGCTACACCCCCGTCACCGCGGACATGCAGAAAGCCAACAACCTCTCGGTCGACTACGGCGCCCTGGTTGCCAAGGGGGCGACCGTAAACGATTTGGCGGTCCTGCCGAACTCCCCGGCATCGAAAGCAGGCATCCTGGAGGGCGATATCATCCTGGAAGCGGACGGACGGAAGATCGATATCAAAAACCCTCTCAACGACAGCATCCAGGCGAAGAATCCCGGTGAAACGTTGGATCTAAAGGTCCTGCGCAACGGAAAGACGCTCAAGCTGAAGGCAACGCTGGAGGAATGGAAAGAATAAGGCCTATTGGCCTTTTTGCCTTATCTTAGGGCTCCCCTCTAAATTGCTAAAATACACTAAATAGTGTATAATAATTTGATGTACGTACAAACATACACACATATCATTCACGTTTGGCTTGAATGGCTAAAAGTGCATAAGCGCTTCATCTTGGGTGCTGTTTTCGGCATTTTGACAGTCGTACATACGGGGATGGTGAAAAATGAATTGAGCGATGCGTATTTATTGATTCGTATCAAGCCGCCGGAGAAAGTCCAAGTGTATGCACCGGTCAAAAAGCGCATCGTCCGGCGCCGCAGGCTGGCAATCGCGACTTCCTCGGCTTCTTCCAGCTCCTCTTCGTCCGCAATCTCCCGCAAGCCGTTTGTCCCCCGCGGGAAACCGACCTCCTCGCGGGATGCTTTGCACGGGGCCGCGCCGGAGGATGAAACCGAGGGTACGAGTGTATCTTCCTCGTCCAGCCGTTCATCCGCGGTCCGCATGCCGACGGAAGACTTTCCCCCCTTTCTGCGCACCGTGATGCCCGTGACCAAAGTCCCGAACTGGGGAAACATGCGTACGCCCGAAGAGTGGAACAGGAATTACGATGACATTCCCGAATCCGAATTCGTGATGCTCCCCGCGTACGACATGGAACACCTGACGGGGGAAACCATGAATGAACTCCTGGAACACAGGGATGACTCCCAGACGATCAAGACCCTGACGGAAAAACTGACTTGGTCCACGCGCTACTTCGGTGCCTATGATCTGGATGCATCCGAATTCAGCTCGGTTCATCCTGGCATCGATATCAAGCTGGCCGAAGGTACGCCGATCGCCAGCATCGCCGGGGGGAGGGTGAATGCCGTTACGACGAAGAACAGCGGGCTGGGCCTGCATGTGATCATCGAACACCGCCTCCCCGATGGATCCCAATACTTCTCCATCTACGGGCACCTGGGCGAAGTATCGGTCTCCGTAGGCGACAGCGTGAAGCCTGGGCAAACCATCGGAAAAGTGGGCATGACGGGCAAGACAACGGCTCCGCACCTGCATCTGCAGATCGACAGGGGATTCGGAGAGGAATTCCACACGCCGAACACGCCGGACCATTTACCCACTCGCTCCGAAGCGAAGGAGTTTTGGATGCATCCAATCGAGTTCATCAAGATGTACGCAAACTAAAAGAGCCCCGCTTGCGCAGGGCCCTTTGTGGATCGATGTATAGCTATTAGCGAACCGAGACCGCCTCGTCCTTCGTGATCACGTAACCTGCCGGAAGCGTGAGCTTCTTGGTGGCAAGGTTCCAATCGAAGAACATACGGTGATCGGGGTGGTACCAGCTGGAGCCCGTGTGGTAATCGGCACAGCTCTTCGGCGTTCCCTTGCGATCGCGATCCGGGTTTGCCTGGATGTCCTCGTAGGTGAACTTACCCGTGACACACTTGTTCCACGTGTCGTTCTTGGAGAGCGGGAAGCCCTCGGAAGTTACGTAGAACGGCGTGAGTTCGACCTGGGCGACGCGCTCCACTCCGAGGCGGGCCTCGGTAATGTCCGCGCAAACGGACGGATCACGCAGCCAATCGGCGATCACCTCGGCGCTGCGGCCGGTGTACGCAGATACGACCTGCGCGAGGGAGTTCAAATAAGCGGACGTGTACAACCTGGGCAACGAACGCTGGATGGAGCAGATGAATTCCTTCTCCTGTCCGGCAAGGGGGGCATCGGCGCCTCCGAACGCTCCCGGAGCCAGGTTACCGAGGTGAAGGTTCGCGAGGAACGCGGTGATGTTTGCCGCCCTCTGCGTGTTGTTTCCGCGGTTGCTTCCGGCTCCCTGGTTCTGGTTACCAGCAGATTGTGCGGACGGGCGCGTAACCAACACCGTCTTCGGAGCGGAAACGCTCGTGGTGTTGTTTACGTCGCCGTTGTATTCGGCCGTGAAGATGTGGCTGGTCTGCTCACCCGTGAAGACATGGGTGAAGGAACCGGAACCATTCGAAAGGTTGATGGTGAGGAGGGGGGACGGATCATCGTGGATCGTCACCGTTCCCGTCGGGAAGTATCCATTGACCGTCACTTGGAACGTGACGGATGCGGGGGCGTCGACGGGGGTCGGGATGTTCGCGAGGATCGTCACGGACGTCATCTTCTGTACGACCTGGACCGTCACCGTTGCGGACGTGCTCATATTGTTGTTCACGTCACCCTGGTATTCCGCGGTGAGGTCGTGGGAACCGACTGCGAGTTGGTCCGTGGAGAACGTTGCCGTTCCCGCAACCAGTGCGCCGGATCCGATGAACATGCCTCCGTCCTTGAAGAACACGACGCCTGTCGGGTTGTATCCTCCGGAGACGTCAGCCGTCATAACGACCATGTCACCGATGGTGGACGGGTTGGCGACGCTGAGGACCGTGGACGTAGCCGGAGTGTCCTTGCGAACCTCCTGATCCAAGACGATTTCAACCGTAATCACGGAGACGCTCGCGTTGTTATTGCTGTCACCCAGGTAATGCGCGGTAATCTCGTAGTTTCCAGCCTGCGTGAACGTGTGGTTCAGGGTCGCTTCGAAGGAACCGTTGAGCGAACCCGTACCGATCAGAACCGCATCGCTGTAGAACTCGACCGTACCAGTCGGGTTGTATGCGCCGTTCACCGTCGCGGTAAAGTCGACGCTGGAGCCGACCAAGGAAGAACCGGAGGAGCTGATCGTCGTGACCGTATCCGCATCATCCTTGTCGACGATGTGGACGGCGATCGTGGCGGACGTGCTGCCCGTGTGGTTGGAATCTCCGCCGTACTGTGCCGTGAGGTCATACGATCCCGCCTGCGTGAAGACGTGGACGTAGGTTCCGGATCCGTTTGCCAGCGATCCCGATCCGATAAGGATCGCGCCGCTATAGAAGGAAACCGTTCCCGTCGGGTTGAGACCTCCCGTCACTTCTGCGTTCAGGACGACGCTCGTACCGACTGTGGAGTTCGGCGTCGGCGTGCGAAGGACTGTATTCGTGACGGACGTAGCCTGCGTGACGGTCAATGCACCGTCGTAGTAATCGATGGAGTAGTTATCCAATCCCGTACCGACCGCCGCGGAAGCGACGATGGGGTAGGTGGAACCTGCGACCGTTGCGGTGTCGATGGCACCCGAGCTGCTCAGGGTAACCGACGTCACCATGTCCGTAAGCAGGAGGCCGCTAGCCGTGAACTCGGTTCCGGCGAAGGTAAGGGTCGTTCCGAATGCCTTGCTCGTGCTGTCTGCCGTGATTTCGAGATGGGCAGCCGTAACCGTCAATGCACCGTCGTAGTAATCGATGGAGTAGTTATCCAATCCCGTACCGACAGCCGCGGAAGCGACGATGGGGTAGGTGGAACCTGCGACCGTAGCGCTATCCACATCACCCGTGCTTGCGAGGGTGACGGACGTCACTATATCCGTAAGCAGGAGACCGCTGGCCGTGAACTCGGTTCCGGCGTAGGCGTTCGTCGTACCGTAGACCTTGGAATCGTTATCGGCCGTGATTTCGAGGTGAGCCTGGTTGACCGTGAAGGTTCCAGGATCGTAGGTGATCGTGTAGTTCGAGAGACCCGTACCGACAGCGGCAGAAGCCGTGATAGAGTAAGGAGAACCGGCGACCGTTGCGGTGTCAGCCGCACCGGAGCTGTTTAGAGTGACGGAGCTTACGGAATCCCCTCCTACCATCGCGCTCGTACCGAATTCGGTTCCGGCAAACGTGTAAGTCGTTCCGTAGGTCTTCACGAGGTTGCTTGCCGTGATCGTCAGGGCCTTCTTGTTCACGACCTGGTTCACAGCAGAAGAAGTGCTTGCGCTGTTGCTCATGTCGCCAAGGTACTCAGCCGTGATGGAGTAGTTGCCGGCTGCGAGGGAGCTGGTCGTGTACGTCGCTTCAAAAGAACCGTCGAGCGTGTCGGATCCGAGCAGCGTTGCACCGCTGTAGAACTCCACCGTTCCCGTCGGGGAAGAACCCGTGACCGTAGCCGTGAACGTAACGGAGTCTCCGTACGTCGAAGGATTGTTATCGCTCACGAGAGCCGTCGTCGTCGCGGTGATACCGGACGCCACCTCCGTCAACGTTCCGAAGTTCGTCACGTTGTTCGTCACTCCGACGATGACGGATGCACCCGTCTTCACGATGTTTCCGGTTGCCAACGGCAAAGCTGCCGTCGGGCGGACGCGGATGTTCTGCCACGTCAGGCTGTTTGTGACGCCATTGGAAGTCTTGTGGGCAACCGTGAACGTAAGCTGAGTTGAGCTGATGGCGCTAAGCGCGTAACTCGTTCCTGACGTCACGTCGTTGATATTGCGCGTATCCGCACCGCTTCCACCCGTGCGCGTAATCAAAACCGTGGGGGCGACTCCACCCGTGTCGAATTCGAATCCAGCCGGTGCATTCAGGATAATCGTTCCCGCACCGTTATCTCCGATATCTCCAGTTTCTACTTCGGAAATCATAGGGCCCGTGAGGGTCGTCCATGCTCCTCCTACGGTGTTATCGGGAATTGCAGATCCTCCGGTCGCTTCCACAAAGCCAATCTCTTTCAACGTTCCCATCGTAGAACCGGTTCCCAATCCCGTGATATTGATCGTTCCTCCGATGATAATGTCTGCGGACGTTGCCGTAGACACCGTCGGGCGGACGCGAATGTTCTGCCACGTAAGGCTATTACGCGTCGTACCTCCTCCGTCGACGTCATCCGTAAGGGTGAGCGTCAACACGCTGGACGTCACGCCGAGTGCGATCGACGAACCGGACGTCAGGCCGTTGATGTTGTCTGCTGCTCCTCCTCCACATCCGTTCGTACATGTAACGACTACGGTCGGTGCCGTACCACCCGTATCGAATTCAAATCCTGCCGGGGCCGTGAGAGTGATCGTTCCACCTGCTTCCGGCATATCGTTGTTATCGATGCTACTGATAACAGGGCCCGTCAGAGACGTAAATGCACCGTTCGCGGTGCTGCCCAGCATCACTGCATCCGCCGACGTACCGAGGTTCGCGGCAGCTGCTGCAATGAGAGGAAAGCTAAATGACAAAACAGACGAAGCAATGCTCAATGCGGCAATGCGGCGCCTAAGGGTACGGACTACCATAGAGAATGGGAGAAGAGGACAAATAGGAGGCAGGATTGTACCGCGAAAAAGAAGAAAAGCAATGCAAATAACCAATTGAATCGCCAAAATGGCTTGTTCTAAACACAAAGAGAACACCCCTCAGGTTGTATGCCTGAGGGGTGCGTATGATCCATTCCTAGTATGCGGATACCGCCTGGAATTCACTTTCCGATCGGCGCGGCGGCGGCCGTGGCATGAAAGTCGACATTGGCGATATTCGCCAGAAATCGGTCGCTCGGCTTTCGGTGGCGCGGCGGCTCGGGCAAGAACGGGAATTCCTCCGTACGCAATTCCTGTGCGGGAATCGTGCCATCTTCCACCATGTCGCTCAACAGTTCGCGGCGATACTGTGCGGCATTGAGAAATGCGTTAAAAATGGACATGTCTGACCTCCATGATGCGAGAAATGATCAATACCCCAATCGATGTGATGCACATCGATCGCTGGTACTACGATTGTACGCTTTTTTAAAATATGTCAATTATGAAAAAGGGCCCCACGGTGGAGGCCCAAAAGGTGACCATATCGTCGCGAGGGAGGCGATCAATTGACGGACGGTTTTGCGCCCCAATTGATACTGCCGTATCCCCTGCTGTAGGCGGACGTGTAGCCGGCTTTCGACGACTTTTCGCCGCCTTTGAGAACCAAGACTCCGGGCACAATTCCGACGAGCTCCAGCTCGACTTTCTTCACCTTACCGTCGTCTTTCTTCTTCACGGGTGATCCTCCTGACAAAATGATCGGACTGCTGATCACCGGATCAGCAATATTGTCATATTAATGATATTATATCATTTTGTCAAATACTTAACGAAAGCGCTTAAACAATAAAAAAGCCGCCCTGATGCATCTCGGGCGGCCTTTTGAAATTCAAAGGAATTACCCGCGGGCGGCACCCGTGCCTGCGCGCGTGGCGGCGATTTCGTCCGCCTTGTTCTTCGGCACCTTGGCGTAGTGGCTCGGTTCCATCGCGTAGCTCGCGCGGCCCTGCGTCATGGAGCGGAGTTCCGTGGCGTATCCGAACATTTCGGACAGCGGCACTTCGGCCTGGATCACCTTCGCCGTACCGCGATCGGTCTGGCTGATGATGAGTCCGCGGCGGGAGCTCAAGTCTCCCATCACGTCTCCCAAGTAGTTCTCGGCGCAAGTGACTTCCACTTTCATGATCGGCTCGAGGATCACCGGATCTGCCTTCTTGGCCGTCTCCTGGAATCCCATGGATGCGGCGAGTTTGAAGGCCATTTCATTGGAGTCCACGTCATGGTACGAACCGTCGAGCAGTTCCACCTTCACGTCCACCACCGGGTAACCGGCCTGGATACCGCGGGTCATACCTTCCTGGAATCCCTTGTCGCACGGCGTGATGAATTCGCGGGGGATGCGGCCTCCCACGACGCTGTTCACGAACTCGTATCCCTTGCCCGGTTCCTGCGGGATGAGCTTGAAGATGACGTGGCCGTACTGACCGCGGCCTCCCGTCTGCTTCGCGTACTTGTGCTCCCCTTCCAACTCCTTCGTGATCGTTTCACGGTAGGCGACCTGCGGCGTACCGACGTTCGTTTCCACTTTGAATTCGCGGCGCATGCGGTCGACAAGGATATCGAGGTGGAGTTCTCCCATTCCCGCGATGATCGTCTGTGCGGTTTCTTCATCGGAGCGGACGCGGAACGTCGGATCTTCCTCCGCAAGCTTCTGGAGGGCGATACCCATTTTTTCCTGGTCGGCCTTGGTCTTGGGTTCGATGGCGATGGAGATGACCGGCTCGGCGAAGCTGATCGCTTCGAGCTGGATGGGCGCGGCTTCGTCGCAGAGCGTGTCGCCCGTGCGGGTGTCTTTCAAACCGATGACAGCACCGATGTCTCCGGCGCGGATTTCTGTGATTTCCTCGCGGGAGTTGGCGTGGAGGCGGACAAGGCGTCCGATGCGCTCCTTGTTGTTGCTGCGGGGATTGTAGACGGCGGACGAACCCTTCAGGACTCCGGAGTACACGCGTACGAAGGTGAGGCGTCCCACGAACGGATCGGTTGCGATCTTGAACGCGATGGCTGCGAGCGGCTCGTCATCGGACGGGTGACGGATGACTTCCGCGCCCGTTTCGGGGTGATGTCCTTTGATCTCCTTCACGTCCAACGGGGACGGGAGGTAGGCGACCACTCCGTTCAGCACGAACTGCACACCAACGTTCTGAAGCGAGGAGCCGCAGAAGACCGGGTAGAGCTTGCTGTTGATCGTTGCGTTACGCAGACCGTTCTTGAGCATTTCGTCGGTGAGCGCCCCGTTCTCCAGGAAGTAATCCGTAAGATCATCGTTTGCCTCCGCGACCTTCTCCTGAAGGACCGCGTAGTACTCGGACACCTTCTCCTTCATGTCCTCGGGGATCGGCATTTCGGAAATGTTCTCTCCGTGCTTTCCTTCGAACTTGAATGCCTTCTTCTGCACGAGATCGATGATGCCGGAGAATTCGCTCTCCTGTCCCACCGGCAGCTGCACCGCAACGGCGGCCTTGGAAAGGCGGTCGTGGATGGATGCGAGCGACATGTAGAAATCCCCTCCCGTCTTGTCCATCTTGTTCA
>CAZUYK010000017.1:0-20598 GCA_964624905.1 uncultured Candidatus Peribacteria bacterium | reverse complement strand
TTCGCGGCGAAGTAGGGGATCATTTCCTGCTTCTCGCGTGCGCCGGTCTTGGCCATCTGGTTTTCCCAGAAGCTCTTCACGATGGGATTCTTCACTTTGGATACCTTGTACTTCTGCCACTCGTCGTCGGTGAAGAGGCGAACGAGGTCGGTGATGGCGCCCCCTTCCTCCTCGTCTTCCATGAGGGTCAGACAGCCGTTGCGGAAGTAGTCCTGGATGCGCGGGCCGAACACTTCCTCTCCGAACATCTTCACCATCATGTTCATGGCATCCAATGCGATGAGGTCGCGTTCCTCGGGCGTCTTGCCTTCGAGGAGGTTGAGGCCCAGCGGGCGTTCGGTGTCGGCAGGGTTGAAGTAGATGACATCGTCGGCGCGGTGGCGCGGGATGTACGGCAGGAGGTTGTCGATGAGTGAGCCGTGCGGGTCGACGATGCACACGCCCTTGCCGTCGTTGAAGTCCTGGCGGGCCATGAGTTCGATGACGGACGACTTACCCGTACCGGTTTGTCCGATGATATAGAAGTGGCGGAAGCGGTCTTCCTGGTTCATGAAGATCTTCCTCTTCTCCCCGCGGTACGTGTTGGTTCCCAGGAACAGCCCGTCTTCGGGGATGTTCTTCGGGGCGGGGGCGACCTTGAAGTTCTGCCATTTGATCGTTTCCACCTTGTTGTACTTGGTGTGGGGGAGGTGGAAGAGCGAGGCGAGTTCGGCGGTGCCTAGGAGCATCTGCGGGGCCTGCAGCCATTCGCGCAACATGCGCGAGGGGGTGCGGCGGATGAAGCGCTGGACGGTTTTCTTCGCGTTCGGGAAGTTCACGCTGCCGAAGCTGTTTCCGCGGACGTCGTTGAACTGCGAGAATCCCGCGGACACCGTTTCCAGGATCATGTCGGCGCGCGCCGCGGTCGGGGCGGAGGTGACGATGCGGATGACTCCGGTGAATCCGGGATTGCTCGCCTTCTCGTCCACGGTCTTGCTGTATTCTTCCACCCCCTGGGACACGCGCTCGTTCTTGGGCTGGCCGCCTTCGTCCTTGGAAGATCCGCCCCCGGCGAACAGGTCCAGGAATTCCATGATCCACGTTTTCGGGTTCAGCATGGACTTGCCCTTCTTCTTCGGGTTGATGATGTCGGATGCCTCATCCTGCACTTTCTTCTGCCAGCCGCTTTCGGCCGGACGCAGCACAAACTGCACCGCGGCGCCTTCGTCGCTCTTCAGCTTGGAGAAGGCGTTTGTTATGGCATTGAGCGGGTCGCTCTTCAGGTTCTGGTACGTCTTGAAGACGGCCGTGTATTCCTTCTTTGGGAACAGGCTCTTCGCCGCCGTCATCGAATGTTCGGTGAAGATGTTGTAGTCTTCCACCTCGTCGATGATCGTGTCCGGGTAGAACGACGTGATCTGCTTTTCGATGAGCGGCGCGATGCGGCGCGGGCACACGACGAAGAACAGGATCTCGCCGGCGAGCGCTGCGTATTCCAGCGAGAAGAACGGCTGGCCGGTCCACTTGGTCTTCATGCCGCCTTTCTTAATGCTGTGCAGAGATTGGTACAGGTGATCCATGACGCCGATCACTTCCTTGAAATCTTTTCCGAACTGGTCGGACTCGGCGTCTTTCTCCTCGCGCGACTCCTTCTTCGGTACCAGGAGTTGCAGGAATACCAGGTCTTCCTCGCGCTTCCTATCGGCAAGCCTGCGCATCACGAAGAACGCTGCTTGTACTGCGACGTACAGGCCCGCGAGGACGCCGATGGCGATAAGAGATTCCCACATGAAACTATCGTACCATTATAGCACGTTTCCCGCCTTTCTTCACCTGTTTTTTCAGGTTGCAAACGCTGAAATAAGCCGTTTTATGCTTGCATTGGGGGGCGCGGGAAGCAAGGAAAGGGAGTATACTGCCGTCACGGCCTTTTCCGTATGCCCAAGCTCAAATCCTGGAAGGACCTCTTCAACGGCAAGGGTTACCGAAGCGCGCTGCGCGGGACGATCGGTTATCTGTTCGGAAAACGCGGCGAGCGATTCGTGTCCGGCATGCGCAACTACTACTGGCTGCGCATGCAGGTGATGACGCGTTCGTCCGAGTCGATCGGCAAACTCACCCGGAACCGCCAGGTGCATATCTGGGTCGACGGCAGGGAGTCGTTCGACCGCCTGGAAAAACTCATCCGCCTCGCGCGCCATTCCATCTTCATCCAGATGTTCATTTGGAAGGATGATTCCACGGGTAGGCGCATCGCGTCGTTGCTCACGGAAGCCGCGGACCGCGGGGTGCGGGTTACCATCACGAAGGAGGCGGTGGGGGATTTCTTTGAATTCCGAGGCGATTTCCTTGGCACAAAGGACTCTCTTTCTCCGCTCTGGAAGCGGTTTTGGAACCATCCGCGCATCCAGGTGACGCACGGCACGCACAACGACCACGCGAAGGTGTACGTCTTCGACGATGACATCTTGGTGCTCACCGGCATGAACGTCGCCGACGAGTACCGATTCCGCCTGCACGATTACATGGTGGAACTCCATGGCAGTTCGTTCGTGAAGCAATATCTCACCCGTACTCCCGATCCTGCGGACGCGAAGAAAGACGTGCAACTGGTGATGAATACAGAGCACGTGAAGATGATGCGCGAGGCGATGGAGGGTTTGCTCCGCGAAGCGAAGGAATTCGTCGTGGTGGAATTCAGTTACATTTCCGACCCGCATATCACCGACATGCTCATCGACCTTTCCAACAAGGGTGTGCGTGTCACCGTGATCATCCCGTCGTACGTGGACTTCCACCACCATGCGAACATGGCGGCAGTCGGGCGCATCATCGCCGAAGGGGACAGCGCGAACGTACGCGCGTTCATCTACAAGGACATGTTCCATGGGAAAGTGCTTCTGGTAGACCAAAACGCGGCATGCATCGGCTCGGCGAACCTGATGAAATCTTCCCTGGACGAAATGGGCGAAGTGAACGTGGTCATCCGCGGCAAGCATCGCGCCCTGTGGAAAATCCGCGAGGCATTGCGCCATGATGTGCTTGTCAGCAAGGCATTGTCGAGTCCTCCGCCGCTTCTCTGGATATCGAGGTGGTTGTCGTGGTTGGGATTATGACGAGCTTCATTAGCTTCCTTACAATTCATCAAACGGAGTCGCATCATCAAAGTCGATCCAAACGATTACGTAATAAACAATATATAAAAATTCCTTTCAGAAGCTAACGAAGCTACAACCTATTATATCCTTCATCAAAACTTCACCACGAACGCCTCCTTCGTCTGTTTGTTCAGGTCGTTGTAGCGGATCCACGTCGGCTTGATGGCGAAGTAGCGCGTCTCCGGGTAGGCATCCCACTTCGAGGCATTGCGGATTTTCTGCGCGAAGATTTCCTTGTACTTCTTCTCCTCATCGCCGGACAGTTCGCGCGCGACCCCTTCGTATTGGACGGTGACGTCGTGTTCCCACCCGATCGTGAACGATACTTTGGGATTCGTCTTGAGGTTCGCGTATTTGCGGTACGTCGTGAAGGTATTGAAGATGATTTCAAGGTCGTCCGTCATGGCGAATTCCACCACGGCACCCTGCGGCTGTCCTTTTTCCGTCACCGTGGAAATGACGCCTATCTCCAGGCCTTTCACGAATTCGACGATTTTGGCTTTCTGCTCGTCCATGGTTATTGGGCGGCAGGGGGATGCGTCAAAACCCATTCTCCGTAAACCTTGTCGACCATTTCGAGGAGCGACTTGATGGTCATGTCTTTCTTGATGAAGTATTCGTCGACACCCAACTCAGCGCCGCGTGCGCGGGATTTTTCGTCGGCGAAATTCGTGAGCATGATAATGGGGAATTTCCTGCCTTCCTTCGGGAATTTTTCCAACACGCCGAAACCGTCGAGCTTGGGCATGTGGATGTCCAGGATCAGAACTTCAGGATAGCGCACGGCAAGCTCGGCTAGAGCCTGTTCCCCGTCTTCCACCGCGCGGATGGGGTACCCGGATACCGAGAACTTCTTAATATACAGGTTGCGTAGGACGGGATCGTCCTCCGCGATGAGAATGTCAGGTTTGACCATATCGACTTTCAGTATACATGAATAATGCTCTTAATGCTACTTTACGAAGCCTTCATTGGCTCTGGCGGAAAGCATGAAAATTTGGTATAATGGAAGGAAACATGAAAAAGCAAACAGCAGCCATCGCACTCGGCATCATGATGATCCTCGGCGCAAACGCCGCGTCTTCACGGTTCGCCGCGCAGACATCGGGCAGTACGGTGAACGCGTGCGTTGGAAAACCGTACGGTTATCCCGGTTGCCCCCTGAAAGTAGTTACTCCTCCGTCGGATTCCTGCGGCAACGGCGTGGTGGAGCAAGGCGAACAGTGCGACCAGGGAAATAAGAACGGAATCGGGACCTGCAGCGATGAATGTAAAAATTTCTACTGCGGAGACGGCGAGATTTCCGTGAGCATGGGCGAGGAATGCGAGCCAGAAAAAGAAGAAGTGTACGTTGTCGATCCGGATTCCGGATCCCTTACGACGGAAATCCAGTACCTCTCGCCCTCCTGCGGAGCGGTTTGTACCGCGCCCACGTGCGATGGCGCGGGTAATTGCCAGGGCGGATGCCAGCGCGAATATCTCCCTGCGTGCACCGCTTCGGGAAGCGCGGTTTCCTCTGCCGTGACGCAGTCCGCCGCTTCCACGGCAACCGTAGCCGCTCCCGCCTCTTCCTCGGCTCCCGCCGCGGTTTGCGGCAACGGCATCATCGACGGCGGCGAGCAGTGCGACGACGGAAACAAAGCCAACGAGGATGCATGCGGAAACAACTGCCGCATCGCTATCTGCGGCGATGCGATCCGACAGCCGTGGGAACAGTGCGACGACGGTAATAAGATCGCCGATGATACCTGCAACAACGAATGCATTTCCGCGGTGTGCGGGGACGGTGTCCAGCAGGAGGGCGAACAGTGCGACGACGGTAATAAGATCGCCGATGACGGTTGTACCAATACGTGTCGCATCGGAACCTGCGGCGATGGCATTCGCCAGCCTGCGGAAGCCTGCGATGACGGAAATTTGAATGATCTCGACGGATGCACGAACAGCTGCAGCCTCCCCGGTTGCGGCGATGGTATCCTTCAGGACAACGAGGAATGCGATGACGGCAACCGCGTCGGTACGGATTCCTGCTCCAACGAATGCACCATCCCGGTCTGCGGCGACGGCATCGTGCAGCGCGGCGAACAGTGCGACGACGGGAACAGTGTCGACACCGACGATTGCTCCGCATCGTGCAGGCTTCCCGCTTGCGGCGACGGGGTGAAGGCGGGCGACGAACAATGTGACGACGGCAATACGGAAGACGCCGACAGTTGCACCTCAGAATGCCGCAGGGCCGCTTGCGGCGACGGAATCCTGCAGGAAAACGAGGAATGCGATGACGGTAATTCCATCAATTACGACTCCTGCCCCCGCAATTGCAAGATTCCCGCTTGCGGAAACGGATTCATCGAAGGACGCGAAGAGTGCGACTTGGGCGCGAGGAACTCGAATACGCTTCCGGATATCTGCCGCGTGAGCTGCCTTCTTCCATTCTGCGGCGACGGTGTCGTGGACGGAGGCGAGGATTGCGACGGCGGCCAGGATTGTTCCGACCAATGCACGTCGCTCAAGGCAGCGGCCGGTGCCGATCCTTCGCGACCTGAAGAAGCGACGCCCTGGGCGGTGACACTGGGATTATTCGGATTCATCGCGGTCGCGGCATTCGCCATGCGCAAGGAACTGCACGGACTCGTCAGCAAGGTGGCGGGCGAGAAAGTCGCGCGCAACATCGACGATATTCCGCTCGACGAGATCGAAATGCCTTGGCACAACTGGACGGGATCGGGGAAGGACTGACGTTTCGTGAAAGACAAATCTTCGGTTTTTCTTTCACGGGCTATCTTTTCGGCAAGGAGCGTCTCCACTTCGCGCAGAGCGCTCGTTCGGCGCGGTTATTGTATTGATGCTATAAAAAACCCCGGACGAACCGGGGTCTTCTAAGAAGCTAACGAAGCTACAAGCTACTTACGCGACCGATACGCGTACGTACTGGACGAGTTTGGAACCTCCGAGGAACTGCTCGACGGTCTTGCTCGGGTCCTTGGCGAATGCCTGGGTAAGGAGGGCGTTTTCCTCGCGGAACTTCTTCTCCTTGCCCATCATGATCTTCTCCTGGATCTCAGCCGGCTTGCCTTCCTTGGCGAGCTGGGCGGCCCAGATTTCCTTCTCCTTGGCCACGGCGTCTTCCTTCACGTCGGTGGGGGAGATGACGGTGGGGGAGAAAGCGGCTGCGTGCATGGCGACATCGCGTGCCTGCTCCACTTCGCCGTTCTCGAGTCCGATCAGCACCGCGACCTTCGCGTTGCTGTGGAGGTACGTTCCGACGACGGGGGCTTCGAAGAGATGTGCTTCGCCGAGCGTGATGTTCTCGCCGAGCTTCTGCACGAGTTCCGGCAACTTCTCCTCGGCGATCTTCTTGGCGGCGTCATGGCCGTCCTTCAGAAGGGCGTCGACGATCGCGTTTCCCGCGTTCTGGAAGTTGTCATCGCGAGCGACGAAGTCGGTCTCGCAACGGAGCAATACCGCGGCTGCGCGGCTTCCGTCCTGCTTCAGGAAGATGAGTCCTTCCTTCTGGTCGCGCTCCGCCTTCTTTGCTGCCTGAGCGAGTCCGCGCTTGCGGAGGATCTCGATTGCCTTTTCCTCGTTTCCTTCGGCTTCAACGAGCGCGTCCTTGCATGCGCTGATGGAAACGCCGGTGCGGGCGCGGAGGGATGCGATGGCTGCTGCTGTTATGTTGGACATAATAGGTTGGGGGTAGGGTTAGGGATGGATCACATCGATGCGATCACGTGGCGCTCTTCCGGTCCCTTGTCGATCGTCTGGGAAGCGGACTTGGGCTTTGCGTCGCCGAGGGTCTGAAGAATCGTCTTCAGGATGATGTGGATGGATTTTACCGCATCGTCGTTGGCGGGGACACAGGCGGTGAAATTATCCGGGTCGGCGTTGCTGTCGCAGATGCCGAAGAGGGGAATGCCGAGTTTCTTGCATTCGAGGACGGCGACGTTATCGCGCACGGCGTCGACAACAAAGACCGCGTCGGGAAGTCCCTTCATGGTCGAGACTCCGGAGAGGGCGACGTCGAGCTTGGCAAGTTCCTTGCGCAGCTCGGTCTGCTCCTTCTTCGTGTACTTCTCCACTTCTCCCGTTTGGAAGCTGCGCTTGAGATCCAAGTAGTACTGGAGGCGGCGCTTCAACGTGGGCCAGTTGGTAAGGAGTCCCGGGATCCACTTCTTGGTCACCACGGGGTGCTGGAGCTTCTGTCCCAATTCCTCGATGAGGGGGATGCTCTGCTGCTTCGTGGAAACGAAGAGGATCGTCTTGCCTTCGGCATGGAGCTTCTTGAGCCCTTCGCAGACGGCTTCCAGTCCCTTGCGGGTCTTCTGGAGATCAAAGATATGGATGCCCTTCTTCTGTCCGAAGAGATAGGGCGCGATTTTCGGATTCCACTTTTCGCGCGGATGTCCGAAGTGGCAGGCGGCTGCCAGCAATTCCTGTTCGGTAGGAATCGGCATAATAAGGAGGGGGAAAACACTCTGAGCCCGGCAGAGGGGAAATCGAAGGTGTGGGAAGATCCTTGGGGGCTGCCCTGTCTCGTCATTTCGCCGGTGCGGAGGATTCCCTTTCGGGCCAGGACCGCAGCGATCGGAAACAGGTGATGGACGCATTCTATGGATAATTTCCAAAAGCACAAGAAATTGTATACAAAATGTGTTCAATAGGGGATCAGCTAGGAAACGTGTTTAACGCAGGTGCTTTATCAATTCGCTGATAGGCACGCGGATTTGTTCGAGGGTATCGCGATCCCTGATGGTGACGGTGTCGGTCTCGCCCTGGGCGCTGTCCTCGCCGATGGTTCCGAAGTCGACCGTGACGCACTTGGGCGTGCCCACTTCGTCCTGGCGGCGGTAGCGCTTACCGATCGATCCGGTGACGTCGAAGTCGACGGTGAGATCGGTCTGGTCCAGGATCATGCGGTAGATTTCCTCGGCCTTCTTCACCAGGTGTTCCTTCTTGCTGAGCGGCAACACAGCGACGTTGATCGGCGCGATGGACTTGTCGAGTTTAAGGACGGTACGCGTATCGTCGCCCTCCAATTTCTCCTCGGTGTATGCCTCGAGCAAGATTGTCAGGACCGTGCGGTCGCATCCGAAGCTCGGCTCGATGACGTGCGGCAGGAATTTCTTCGTCGCGTCGTCCGGGTCCGTGTACGTCAGGTCTTCGCCGCTGAATTTCTGGTGCTGCGACAAATCGAAGTCTCCGCGGTTCGCAAGCCCGAAGAGTTCGCCCCATCCCCACGGGAAGAGGTACTCGATGTCCAGCGTGCGCGAGCTATAGTGCGAGAGTTCGTCCTTCGCGTGTTCGCGGATGCGCAGGCGGTCCTCGGAAATGCCGAAGCCCTTGTACCATTCCCAGATCACATTCTTCCATTTGTCGAAGTGTTCCTCGGCCGTTCCAGGCTCGATGAAGTATTCGATTTCCATCTGTTCGAATTCGCGCGTGCGGAACGTGAAGTTGCCCGGCGTGATCTCGTTGCGGAACGCCTTGCCGATCTGTCCCACGCCGAAAGGGAGTCGCATGCGCGTGGTCTGCGCGATGTTCTTGAAGTTCACGAAGATACCCTGCGCCGTTTCCGGGCGGAGGTAGATGTCCGCGCCCTCGCCTTCGATCACTCCCTGCTGCGTCTTGAACATAAGGTTGAATCGCTTCGCCTCGGTCCATTCGACCTTGCCGCAGTTGGGGCATTTGATTTTTTCTGCCACCAGCATCGGCTGCACTTGCTCGATCTTCAGGACGCTCGTGCCTTCCACGCCGATTTTTTCCTCGAGCAATTTATCTCCGCGGAAGCGCTGCTTGCACGCCTTGCAGTCGACCAGCGGATCGGAAAACGATCCCACGTGTCCGCTGGCTTCCCACGTCTTTGGGTTCATCAAAATCGCCGCGTCGAGTCCCACCATGTCACGCCTTTTGCGCACGAACGTGTCCCACCAGTGCTTCTTCAACTTGTTTTTCAGCAGCACTCCCACCGGACCGTAGTCCCACGTGTTCGCGAGTCCTCCGTAGATGTCGGATCCCGGGAAGATGATGCCCCTGCGCTTGCAGAGGGAAACGAGGGTGTCGAGGGAGGGTGCTGGCATAGGCGAGGAGGATACCAGCACTGTACCGAAAGTCCTATGTCCCGTTCAAATCAGAGCGTCAGGAGGAATCCCGTAGCCGCGCCAGCGAAGACGCCCGCCAGCAGGATTTGCACGTGGCGGAGGAGGGGATTGGTTCCCGTTTCGCGCACGGCGTAATACGCGAAGATGGGCGCCAATAAGATAGAATAGCGAAAATCTTGGGATGAGCTGTACGGGAATACAATGCGGAAGGCGACGGCTCCAGCCAGCAAGCAAAGGAAGGTGGCCCATACGGGAAAGGATGCATACGCCCGCTTGCGGATATCATGGACCAGGTTCCACAGGACGAACGGGGTCATCAACAAGGATGACAATAGCATCGTCATCGCGAGTGCCCGGCGGTCGTCCCCGAAATGGAATTCACCGTAGAGCGCGGAGCGGAACAGGTATTCCCAGAATTCCTGGCGGCGCGCTTCGTCGTCGTACGGGTCGTTGTAGGGATGCGCGAGAATCGCGACGGGATTGAATGTCAGGAAATTTCCCATGTCGTTTTCCACGAAGTTCGTCAGGGATTCGTAATTCCCGACCACCGCCTTTTTCGATCCATCATCAAGCGCGCGCGGTATGTGGAACCAGCCGGCGATCAGGAGGACGACGGTGGCGCCGCCCAGCGCCAGGACCAGTTTCTGCCTCCAGTCGGATTTTTTTTCGAGAAGCAGGCAGAGGAAACAAGGGAATGCCATAAGGGCCATGCTGGTTTTCGTCAGCATTCCCAACCCGATCACCGCGCAGATGGAGAGCCACGCTGCCGCGGTGGGCTTTTTCCACCATGCAAGCAAAAGCAGGAATGAAAGAAAGGACCACACTTGGAATAGCGCGTCGTTGTTCAATCTTCCGGCGAAGAAGACGAATGAAGGCAGGGTCGCCACTATCGCGGCGTACAAATAGAGCGATGTTTTTTCGCCGGCAGACGCGAAGAATTTTTTCCCGATCCGGATGGCGATGAAGAACGTGGCAAGCGAGCAAACCAGCGAAAAGAGTTGGATGAGGAAATTACGATGTTCATCCGAGACATCGGCAACGCGCGCCGCCCAGGCGAAAGGCGCCGCCATCATGTAATAGAGCGGCGGTTGGTAATACTCGAAACCGTCGTCCGGCGGGGGGAGCGACAATGTGTTTGCGACGTGCAGTACGTAATCCAAATGTCCCGGTGCGTCATGCCCGCGGACGTCGTAGGGAGTCGCGAGCAAATAGAAGAGGCGAAGCAGTACGGCGGCCGAGCAGATGGTGGCAAGCCAGTACGCGCGGCGTTCTTTTTTCTGGAAGAAGGGGATCTGCATGTGTTTGCCGAGTATACAATGCGCCGCGCCCCCAGCCAAACAGGTGGCATTGCGTGTCAGAATACAGGTTGGTGAACGTCATTACCCATGCTACATTTTTTCTTGCTTATATCGTATGACCAATACCCCCTTCCTTTCCATCGTCCTTCCTTGTTATAACGAGGAAGGCAATATCGCCGCCTGCGTGAAGGACGTGGCGCGGTTCGTTTCCGATTCCGCATTGGACGCAGAAATCATCGTCGTGAACGACGGTTCGAAGGATCGGTCGCTGGAGGTGTTGCGTGGCTTGGAAAAGGAAGTTCCCAATTTGAAAATTGTGAACCATGAGAAGAACGGGGGATATGGCATTGCCGTGCGTTCCGGCTGCGACGCGGCCAACGGCGAATGGATATCCTTCATGGACAGCGACCTGCAATTCAAGGCGAAGGATTTCAACCTGCTCCTTCCGTACGTCGATTCCTATTCGTTCATCACGGGAAGGCGCGCGCATCGTGCGGATTCGTTCCTGCGCAATACGTTCGGCAAAATCCTCGGAGCCATGAACGTCGTCGTGCTGGGGCTGTGGGTGCGCGACGTGAATTGCGGCATGAAGATGTTCAAGAAATCCATCTGGCCCTCCATCCGTCCCGAGTACGGCGTGGAGAAGTTGTTCAACACCGAGATGTTCCTACACCTGAAGCGCCAGGGGATTCCCTGGAAGACAGTGAATGTTCCGCACTACCCGCGCACCGTCGGCAATCCCACGGGCGGATCGGTGAAGGTGATCGTCCGCATGTTCAAGGAACTCGTGGGGTTGCGGTTCTCGCCTTCGCGAAGGTCCATGCGGCAATCATCCGCTTCTTGATCGCACCGCCGATGCCATGCGCCTGTGTCTTGCGCGGCAATTGGTGACGCAGGCTTATGAAGAGGGGGAACAGGAACGTCAGCAAGCTCGCGAACAAGACGTCCAGGGCAGGGAAGGTCGCATACATCGTTTTGTCGACGGCGGTGGCAGGAAGCACGCCCAGGAGGTTCCAGAAAAATAGAACGCTCACGCCGACATACGTCCATGCGGATTTCCGCGAGAGGAACAGTATCGGTGTCGCCAGCGCGACGAAGGGAAACAGGTACCGCTCGTGCATTTCCGTGTTGAACAGGAAAAACGAGTACGCGACCACGGCCGACGCGAAGAAGAGGCGGGGAATGGACTGCTCTGAAGAAACAAGATCTTTTCTATGTTTCCATACGTGTGACAGCACCCACAGGTATGTGTAACTGAACAGAACGAGTCCCGCATTGCGGTATGAAATTAGATTGAAGATCAATTGGTTGTCCGTGACGCTGGTCGCACTGTCCGAAAGCAATGCCCACCATAAGTTGTACGCATTAAACGAGGCAGTCGGATAGTATCCGATGGAATCCATGTACATCTTCGCGATGCCTTGCAGGCCGCCATCCGGAATGAACGGGATCAAAATGACTGTCGCGGAAACGACAGCCGCCATAACCGACCATCCCATCGCTTTCCATCCCCGCATCATCAGGATGAAGCCGACGAGCGGAACGAGGATGATCGCCTGCGTCTTCGTGAGGAATGCGAGCGCTATCAAGGCGCCTGCGGCGACGTTCCATTGCAGCGAAAGAGCGCCTATGCATGCCACCAGGAACATCGTGTACAGCGAATCGGTTTGTCCCCAGACCGCGGAATCGTAGATGACAGCCGGGTGCAATGCGTATACGGCCGCCGCGATGTAGCCGGCTTTTTTCCCCTTCCAAGTCGCGACGATCAAAAAGAGAAGGACGACGGTGATGATGTCCGCGAGGATCGACGGGAATTTGATGAAGACGCGGTTTTCAACGAGGCTCTTGTCATACTCCGGTGATACGAAGAATTGGTACAAGTGTCCGGTCGACGCGAATATCATCAATGATAGCGGCGGATAGTTAGGCAGCATGTTTCCGTCCACCTGTTCCGAATACGATTTCGCGAGACCGAGCTGTACGGCGCTTTTCGCCCAGCCTTGGTTCACGCCGACGTCGAAGCTGTATCCTTCGAGGGGACTGAGGATGAGGCGGATGAAAATCCCAAGCGCGCAGATGGCGGTGACGACCGCGCCGGCGGGAAAGAACGCGGGAGATTTCCCCGCTGTTTTTTCATGCATGATGGTCATTTGGGAACGGCAACGGGACTGTCCGGGGCGCAGTGCACGCACTTCAGTTCCCACAAGCGGAAGATGTCCCTTTTCTGGAACATGTCATCGTTCAGGGGTTTGTAGTACGTGAGCGGCGCGAAGAATTCGAACGAGACGAAAGCGAGCGCGGCCAATGCAAGCAGTGCAATCTCTTTCCTGCGTTCTGTCAGTTTTAATTTTCCGATCATGTCGATTTCATCGAATGCGAGCGCGGCCAGCAGGAAACTCATCACGAGCGGGACGAAGTAATGGTACAGGTACATTACGCGCGTGATTTGGCTGACGGCCGCCATGAAGGAAAGATAGATGACGAGGAGCGTCAGCATGCGGAACGGGTGTTTGAGTTTCGTCGCGACGGGAAGCAGGAGATGTCCCAGGAGTAAGACAAGAGAGAGAAAGACCCCCATGAATCCGATCGTCCACACGACGGGGTTTGATTGCAGATAAAGATAGCGGTAGCTGTTCCCGTCCGGCGTTTCCCATCGGTAGCTGATGCTGCGCGCGCCGAACGGCCAGTAGAACCACGGGCTGCCGTTTTCATCCGCCTTGCACAGGTCTAGCCTGGGCACGCCGCGCTGGTAGTGCCCCACGAAGTTGATGGAATCACGCAGCATGATCGGGAAGGCGAGGGGATTCCACACCTGGTGATTTTGCAGAATCGATTCGTACATCGCGGATGCCTGGTAGTAGCCGTTATCCGGCAGGCTGGATACCACCTTCGACCCGATGCCGAAGTGCAGCTGCCACACGCCGCAGTAGGCGATCAAGAATGCCAGCAAGCTCATCCATCCGAAGCGGGCGAACTTTCTCCATTCCTTCCTGAGCGCCCATGCCAACGCGGGCACGAGCAATATGAAGATCAGTCCGAATGCCTTCGTTGCCAACGTGAGTCCGAACGCAGCGCCGAACAGGACGGATATCCATGCGAATATTTTTCGGTTTTCTTTCCATTCCAAAAGCAGAAGGAACGCCAGAACGGTCAGCGCGCCAAAGAATAGCAGCGTGGATTCGAGCATGGCGCTGCGGTTGTGGACGATCATCGCGTTATCCAGCGCGTAGAAGAGAGTGAAGACGGTGGAGAGCAGCGTCCTGCGCGTGAGGAACCAAAAGATGCCGAACAATACCGGCACCGTCAGCCAGGCGAGGAGGACGGGGAACAGCCTGTATCCGGCGAAGGAAAATCCGGCCGGGGGATTGGTGGCGTAATCGGTGCCGATGAATTGGTTATCCACCGGGTTGGCGTTCACGAGTTTCTCGCCGAGCGCGATAAGCATTTTGCCCAAGGGCGGATGCGGCTCCATGAAGTACACCCCGTTCAGGTATTTCTGCGCGCTTGCGATGTGGTAGTTCTCGTCCCAGAAGAGCGCCGCGGGGTACGCATAGTTGTGGACGATGGTGAAATACGACAGGAACATCAGGAAGAACAGCGCGTACGTCTTCGGCCGTTCACGGACTTCTTGGATGAAGGAGTGCATGCGGGGAAGTGTAACGGGAAACGGCCCTATCTCCAATTGAAACAAGGAGGGGGTTGTCCTGTGGATATGACTAGGAGACGGCCGCAAGTCCCGAGACTTTCACAAGCAGCGCTGCATTTGCCGGATGTTTGCATCGTGTCCGGGCAGGCGTACCATTATTCTTAATGTTTGGTTTCAGAAAGAAGGATCGGCAGCAAGAACCCGAAGAGCCGCGCGTTCCATTAAGCGAACGCGTGTCCGAAGAGACGCTCGACAAGATGGCATTGGTAACCGGGAATTTTGATCGTCTGCGCGGCAGGATGTGGCATATTTTCGTCGATGGCCAGTCGCATGTTATGTATATCCCTACCCTCGACGACCCCGATCAAAATGTAAGGCCTATTGCTCGATCCTGATAGTTTTATCAGTATCCAATGCATTGATAAAAACACCGGAAAATGCTATAATAATGGGATATGTCCGAACCCGTTTTCAGCCTCCTTTCCGGCAAAACGCTGCTCGTCCTGAGCGCCGTATTGGCGGTGGCGGGAGTGGATCTGATGCAGAGGTTCCGTCATCGCAAGACGCACCTCTTGTTCGCCGTGTTCCTGGGAACGGCATTGTCCTTCGGGCTCATGCGCATGACGTCCATCATGCTGTTGCCCGCCCACGTGGAGAACCCCTTCGTGATGGCGGCTGGGGTCATTCTGGTCATCCTTCTTTGGAAGACACTCTTCGGTCCCTGGGAAGTGCAAACCAAAGGCGTGATCCTCGGGACGTTCCTCTTCTGGCTCGCGCTGAACATTTTCAAGGATGACACGGTAGACGAGGCAAGGATCCATCTCATCGCCGCAGCGACGGCGCTCGTTCCAGCGGTCATTTGGTGCAGGATGTTCCTGAAATACCATAGCGAACGCAGGGGCGTGGTCGTCCTGTTCTTCCTGGCGGGAATCCTGTCCACCGTCCCCATCCTCTTCTATGACACGCTGGTGCGCAGCGGGGCGGAGTTGGATTTCTTCTTCTTCACAATCAAGCCCCAAAGTTTCAGTTCCGCGGCCCAGTCGTTCGTCGCGTCGTTCGCTCCCGCTTCCTCGGGCGTGCAGCGCGCGGTGTTCGTCAGCCTCGTGACCTTCATGTTGGTCGGATTCATCGAGGAGATCAGCAAGTATTGGGTGTCTTCCCGCAGCGGAAAGTCCATTTTCTCCAGCATCGACGACGTGATGCAGCTTTCCATCATGAGCGCCATCGGCTTCGCGTTCGCGGAGAACATCATCAACCCGGTGTATTTCACGGCGTTCGTCCGTGATTTCCTCTTGCACCAAGCGGCGCCTGACCTTTCCGGATTTTTCGCGAACGTCCTCGGCCGCTCGGTTCTCACCAGCATGGTGCACATCGTCTCGACGGGCGTGATGGGATACTTCCTCGGACTCTCCATCTTCGCCTCTTCGTACCTGGAGGAACGGCACGCTTCGGGAAAAACATATAGATTGCTTTCTTTCCTGCACGGCGTCCTCCGTATCCGCGAGACATCCATCTTCCGTACGCAGATGATCCTGACGGGGTTGGCATGCGCAGTCGTGCTGCACGGCGTTTTCAACTTTATCGTGACCTTGCCGGACATCTTGCCTGGTAATCCCCATGAACTTGGCGACCTGTGGCCGTCATTGCCATCCTTACTGGCAAAATTCCCCCTCCTGTTGTTCCCGTCGCTGGTATACGTCGTCGGCGGATTCTGGCTGCTTACCACGCTGTTCATGCGCACGGATGCCATGAGGGAGCGTGGGCACCTGCTACGCAGGGAAGTATTGGCCGAGAAAGAAGAGTCTGAAGCGGACTGAACAGGGAACTTTGGAGCGCCTCCTTAATGTACGGCGTCTTCCGCATGCCAAAAAACAAGGCAACTTTCTGTACGGTCTTTGGACGTGGGGTAGAATGTCGAAGTCTTCTTTCCTATAGAAGGAAGTTTATTTCTCCAACCACCCCATGTTCTTCCGTCGCCTCGCGGTGTCCGCCGCGCTCGTTCTCTTGCCCGCCACCACCATGGGCGCCGCTGTTTCCGAAACACTGCGCACGCCCGACACCGAAGCGGTAACCCGCGGCGATTTCATCCGCAGTGCCGTGACGGTCCTGGGGCTTTCCACTTCGGGTCAGGGGGAGCTTGATTTCAAAAGGCCGGTGCCCAAAAACCTGCAGCCTTACGTGCGCGCCGCGAAGAACAAGAACGCGCTTGCCGTTTTCGGTTCCGACTTGGGACTGACCAAGGCCATTACGCGCGGAGAAGCCGTACAGGTGCTGGCGAAGCTGAGCGGATTGTCCGCGAAAGGAAAAATAGTGTCGTACACGGATGTCAAAAAAGGATCCGAGCAGGAGAAGGCGGTGAATATCGCCGTGGCTTTGGGATGGATCAAGCCGCTCCGTGCCAATTCGTTCGGAGTGAACGTGACTCTGAAAGGAGGCGATGCCCGAACATTGCTGCGAAACGTGATCGGCGAAAAGTCCGGTCCCAGCGACACGCATGAAATGAAAGTGAAGGTGAAGATCAATCTTCCTCCGGAGCCTCCGAAGGCAGACGTGCTGAAGAACGTGTGGCAGCTCCTGAATAAGGATTACCTCTACCATGACCGCATCAACCCCGAGAAGGCGGGCCTTGATTCCGTCGAAGCGATCGTGAACAGCGTCAATGACCCGTACACCACCTTCATGCCCCCGTCCGAGTCAAAGAACTTCCAGGATACGTTGCATGGGGAAGTGGTCGGCATAGGCGCGCAGGTGGAGATCATCGGCGGCGTACTGACTGTCACCACCCCGTTGAAAGATTCGCCCGCCGAGAAGGCCGGGGTCAAGCCGGGGGACCAAATCCTGAAGGTCGACGGCGTATCCGTGAGCGGGCTTTCGCTTACGGACGCAGTGTCCAAGATCCGCGGAGCAGCCGGCACCAGCGTGACACTCACCATCAGCCGCAACGACGCGCAGTTCGAGGTAACCATAACCCGCGCGACGGTGTTCCTTCCCGAAATCACGCTTACGGAGCAGGGCGACACGACCGTCATCCGCATTATGCAGTTTGGCGACCAGACGAGGAACAAAGTGCGTGCACTGCTGACCGATGTGGGCGAGGATCCCCCGAAGGGGCTCATCCTGGACCTGCGCAACAATCCGGGAGGATACCTGGAGGCCGCGGGAGAAGTGTTGAGCGCGTTCTTTCCGAAGGGTTCCGCCTATGTCCACATCAAGACGCGCAACCAGGAGTACGACGACCTGACGCAGAAGGACCAGCTGATCCAAAATGATATTCCCATGTACGTGCTCATCAACGAGGGATCAGCTTCCGCTTCGGAAATCGTTGCGGGCGCCCTGCAGGACGCGAAGCGTGCGAAGGTCCTTGGCCAGAAATCCTTCGGAAAGGGGACGGTGCAGGAAGTGCTTCAGTTCACCGACGGCTCCAGCCTGAAGATGACCATCGCAGAATGGTTCACGCCCATGCTCAACAAAATCAACGGGGTCGGCGTTATCCCGGATATCCAGGTTCAGAACACGGGCGACCGCGATGAGCAGCTGTTGAAAGCGTTGGAATTGTTGAGATAAATAATAGCTGCATTAGCTTCGTTAGCTTCCTTAGAATTCTGATTACGTAACATTAAGGAAGCTAACGAAGCTGTGTATGCTAACTATCCGAGTTTTTGTGTTATGATCCGCCTTGTATTTCGTCTTACCACCATATGCGACACATTGCCGACCAACTGCTTCACTCCGACAGCGAAGGACCGTGCATCACCATCATCCTTCCGCTTTTGAAAGAGCCCGGGCATGCCGATGAGAACGCCGCCAGGTTGCATCGCATTTTGGACGACGTGGAGAATAAGCTGGAAGAATTCGGTTTGGACGGAAAGGCGAAGGGGCAGTACGTCGCCTCCGCCAGGAATTTCGCGGACGAGCAATTGAAATCCCCGCCCGCCGACAGCACGCTCATCCTGTACGTGTCGTCGTCGGTCTTCCAGATCTACATGCTGCCGCAGGAAATGGAAGAATCCGTTTCCATCGGTTCGCACTTCTACCTCACGCCGCTCCTGTCCGACGAGGCCGAGGCGATGCATTACTTCGTGCTTGCGATGAGCAAGAAGAAGGCGACGCTCTTCGAAGTGAAGGGGCGTTCCATCATGGCGCGGGAAGTCGACGGCATGCCTTCCAGCGTCGAGGATGCCTTCAAGGGAATGGAGCACACCGACAGGCAGGTGAATTTCCACAGCACGGGAAACGGCACCGCCGCGTTCCACGGGGACGGAGGCGAGAAGGACCAGCAGGAAATCGAAATGACCGTGTACATCAAGGCCGTCGCAAACAGCATGCACACGCTTCTTCACGAATCGAAGTTGCCGCTGGTGTTCGCGGGCGTCACCGAGGAGTACGGCATCTTCAAGAAATTCGACCAGTCCGGAATGCTGCTCGATGAATTCATCAAGGGCAATCCGGACATGACCATGAAGGAGGACTTGTTGGAGAGGTCCCGCCCGATCGCCGAGAAGCACATGGCAGGGGGAAGGAAGCAGTTGGCGGAGACCTTCGGCACGGCCATGGCGAACCAGAAGGGGACGGATACCATGGATGATGTCCTGAAGGCCGCGGTGGAGGGCCGGGTCGATACACTCCTGCTGAAGCGCGGTGCCTCGGAGTGGGGTATCGTGCAGGAAAACGGCGATTCCATCGTGCATACCGCCAAGGAAAACGGTGATGAGGACCTGCTCAGCGTTGCCGCTTCCTGGACCCTCAGGAACCGCGGAAACGTCGTATTTTTCCCGGAAGATGAAATGCCCGGAAAGAGCCCCATGGCCGCGATTTTCCGTTATTCCGCCTGAGAATCCCTTTTTTGGAAATCCACCTTGCGCCCGTTCGCGCTTTCCCTTAGGATCTCCGCACCTTATGGCAATCCATGCCCACAAACACGGCGAAGAGTCCAATGACCGCCTGCAGCAGCGTTTCAAGCAGCAGGTGCAGAAGTCTGGACTGATCAAGATGCTGCGCGAGCGCGGTGTCTTCAAGCGCAGCCCGAATAAGCGCCTCCAGCGCAAGCGCGCCCTGAAGCGCGAAGGATTCCGCGTCGAGAACCGCAAGAAGAAGTTTTACTCGAACATGTAATCCGCCCAATACATCGATCTTCAAACGCTCCGAAAGGGGCGTTTTTTGTATCCGGTTCTTGTTGATCGCGGGTGTAGAATGTTTCCCATGTCGATCACCCATTCTCAAATCGCAGGATTGATCGCGGCTGCCGAAGGTACGCAGGCTTCTTTCGACTGTTTCGGGTATGAAAACAGGTTCGACATCGACAGGCCGGACGTGGTGAAGGGAATCGAGGACCGCATGGTCCAATGCGTCGTTTCGATACGAAAGTGCCTGACCCATATGGTCAGCATGAGCAGGGTCGAAGTTCGATCCTGCATTGAGATTGCAAAAACGACCGTCCAGACCTTGCGCTCGCTGCAGCGCCTCAGGCCTGATGGTCTCGAGCATATGCTGATCCTGGAAGACGTTTTGTATGAGGAACGCTTGAGCGAGATGTACGCCAACCAGGCCGATATCCAGGTGAAGGAAAACATATTCCAGCATATCCTGGACGAGGACGGGTACGACCCTGCGGATTGGTGGAAGCGGGCATCATAAAATAAGCCCTCCAGAGGAGGGCAATGTGGCGTTCCCGTCAGGCGGGAGCGTCGATGTGGATTGGTTCGAGAAGATCGATCTCAACCAGGCTAACGAGTCGGATGCATCTGTGCATTGAAAGGATTTGCTTCTGGACGTCGGGCGGTTGACGGTCGATGAAAGCCTTGAGGGTCCAGGGATGGAATTTGACGAAGCTTCCGACGCCGGCGAGTTTTAAACGCAAGGAGCCGGTATCCTCATTCCTGACGACGTAATAGATGCCTTCATCCTTCTGTTTTTGGGAAAAGGGCCCCGTCAGCTTATCGGAAGTTTCCCATGCCTGTTTGTAGGAAAAGCCCACGTCGTACTTTTGTGGAACGTCGAGGCGCAGTTCTTTCCAAGTAAAATCGGGATGCTTCTTTTCGTAGGGCGGAGGGGATTCCAGAAGCTGGCCCACCTCGGTTGTAAAGAAGCTGCTGACGCAATCATACTGTTCACGGACCATGAACCAGACTGATTCCGTACAGGACATGAAGGAGATCCTTCGCGTTGGAAAAATGATCGAAACCAAAACTAAGTGATACTGTAGAATTTTTACTTAAATCAGTCAATTTCTGATTGCGTTTTTAAGGCTAAAATCCTTCGTTTTCCACTCGATTTAGGGGTACAATTCTGGCCGTTAAACGACCCTGAATAGTGTCGTTTACCTCACATTTCCCTTTTTCCGAATTTCCTTATGGCAGAGCAGAAATACGGTGCGGAACAAATCCAAGTCCTCGAAGGTCTCGAACCGGTGCGCAAGCGCC
>CAZUYK010000016.1:0-22625 GCA_964624905.1 uncultured Candidatus Peribacteria bacterium | reverse complement strand
TGGAGTTGGTGATGAACGGTCCGAACTTGGCGCTGAAGTACGGGATCATTTCCTCCTTCTCGCGCGCGCCCGTCTTCGCGATCTCATTCTCCCAGAAACTTCGCACGACGACGTTGCGGCACTTGGCGACCTTGTAACGCTGGAACTCGTCGTCCACGAACAGGCGGGGCACGTCGATGAGCGTCGCGCCCTCCTCCTCGTCATCCATCAGCGTGAGGCATCCGTTGCGGAAGTAGTGCTGGATGCGCGGCCCGAAGATCTCGTTTCCGAACAGCTTGATGAAGATTTCCATCGCGTCCAGCGAGGCGCGGTCCTTCTCCTCGTCGGTCTTCGCTTCAAGCAGGTTGAGACCCATCGGCCGCTCGCCGTCGGAGGGATCGAACACGACGATGTCCTTGGCCCGTTCTTTCGGCACGTGCGCCAATACGTCCTCGATAAGGTCCCCGTGCGGATCAACCACGCATACGCCCTCCCCGTTCGCGATATCCTGGCGCGCTTGGTAATGAAGCAGCGACGACTTGCCGCAACCGGATTTTCCGATGATGTACTGGTGGCGGGTACGGTCCTTGGGGAGGAAGCGGATCTCGGTGTCTTGCGCGCGATAACGGTTGAGTCCGAGCAGGATACCCTCCTTCGGGATGTTCGGCGGAGGGGGCAATACCTTGTAGGAAATCCATTGGATGATCGGGATCTTGTTGTAACGGCTGTCCGGGAAATGGAACAGTCCCGCCATTTCCTTTTCGACGAGCAGGCAATCCTTGTGCATGAACGCGTTGAGGCGGCTTTTCCAAAGCCACACGAAGATCGGCTGGTTCAAGGCGAGCGGGAAGAAATCGACGAACATGCGTCGGTTCTGGAACGAGTTGCCGTACAGGTCGCGGAACACGTTGAATGCGACCTGTAGGTTGTTCGTGATATCGAGCGCCGTCTTGCGCGACTTGCTGGCGGCCATGACGCGGATGCTGCAATGGAACCAACTCATGCCCGCCTTCTCGCCCATGTGCTTGTACAATTCTTCCTCGGGCTGGATCATGCGGACGAAGGAATCGCCGTGCGAAGCGCCAGGGGCGTTGCTCTTGCCCTGCTCGTCGTATCCCATGAGCAGGCGGACGATGGGGGCGATGATGGGGATCTTCGACGCGAAACTTTCCTTGTTCCCCTTGAATTTGGTGGACGCGAATTTGCGCGCGGTCTTGCCCCACCTGTTGGAAAACGACGGCTTGAAGACCATCTGGACCGCGGCGATCTCCCCGTCGTCGAGCTTGCTCACGACGTTCGCCATGTCGTTCAACGGATCGTCCTGCATCTGCTCGTACGTGCGGATGGGATACATGAATTTCTTCTGCAGCGTCATGTTGTATCCCACGACCTTCATGCCCTTGGGCGCGATGTCCGGCGTCTGCTGCACGGTCACCTCGGCGTCGGGGTAGAAAGCGGTGATCTGTTTTTCGATGATCGACACCAAGCTCGGCTGCACGACGACGAAGAACATCAGTTCGTTCTTCTCCGCGTACAGCTCGAAACTCATCACGATATCGCGGAACATCCAATACATGATGCCCTGCCAGAACGTGAGGCTGCGTACCTCCCATAACGCGCGGTACAGCTGTTCCATGATCGCGATCTTTTCCTTGAAATCCTTTTCGGTGCGCTTCTCCTGGTCGATCTTGCTATCGGAGCGAGGCAAGAGAACCTTCATGGACACGAGTTTTTTCGATTTCCAATACGCGAACAAGAAGCGGACCGACGTGGCGAACATGCGCCATCCCAAATACGCGCCAACGAGGATCATCGTGCCGTTCCACGGATCGGCGATATACCAGTTCCATACCCTCATCCAAATGTCGGATTCATAGGCGGTGCCTGCGATCCAGACGCATGCCCAGATAATCGGCCAGAAGAAGAATCGGAGGAACGTGACCATCGGGCGGGGTTTGGGCTGGGGTTAGGGAAAGGACGGGATTGAACATACAGAAAAAAAATCTAATTAGGTCAGAAATAGTGGATTTGCGAAAGGGAAAGAAGGAGGGCGACGTGCGATGAGGCAAGGCCCAACCATCACTGGCCAACATGCCCGTTTGATTACGTAGATCGCGATGATCGGCGACTTATTTTTCCACGCAATCCACGACATCCATTTCCATATTGCGCGCTTTGCCGTTCTTGGAGCCAATCCTGAAGACGTAATGCCCCTGCATCGACGGCTTCAATGTGTACGCCTCCTCGGGCATGACCCAGTTCTCCAGCTTGGCATACGTGCCGTCCGGATAGGTGACTCCTCGGATGACGAACGGGGAGGAGGATCGGACGAAAACCTCGTTGCCTAGCGGCAGCGTGTGCGGGATGCCCGGCTGCAGCACCGCGCCCCTGCCGAGGCGCTGCTGTTGCGGACCTTCTCCGTCGCAGTGGTTTTCCTGCAAACGGGAATCTCCCAGGCGCTGGATCGTCACGTTGATCTTCCCCTTCGAACGCTCCGCGATGGTGGTGAACGCGCCGAGGCTCAGGTCGAGGTCTCGTCCTTTCACATACGGGCCTCGGTCGTTGATGCGCACGATCACGCTTTTGCCATTGTCAACGTTCGTCACCTTGATGAGCGTGTTGTGCGGGAACGTGCGGTGGGCGGCCGTCATGGCGTACATATCGAACGATTCCCCGAACGCCGTTCCCTTGCCGTGGAATTTTTCCGAATAGAGGGAAGCCTCGTGCACTTCGGTGGCAAGGTCGGAATCGAAACGCCTCATCATCAGCATCAGATCATCCTCCGTCAGCGTCGCGGATAGATTCTCGCCGTTCTCGCCGATGTTCGCGATGGGATATTTCGCAAGGTGATCCGACAGGGTTTCGAGCGTGATTTCATCCGGATCGGCGATATTACGCGTTCGGAAAAGCCAGATGAGCGCATCGCCCAGTGTCAGGGCATCGTCGGGACGGAACATATCCTCCTGATCGAGAATGTACCGGTTACGCGCGAACGTGATCTCGCGGAACCCCCGGGCATCCGTGGGAATGTCGGAAAACTTCTGTTTCGTCACCTCGTCAGCCAATCGCGAAATGCTTTCCCACATCAAAAGGAAGCCGTCCCTCCTGCTGATAGGCTCGGAGGAAGCGAACAAGGACACGGGGATTGCCAGAAACAGCAAAATTGCGAAAAACCGTTTCATCCCGGACAGCTTGGGGGCGTTTTCCTTTCCCGTCAACCATCTACGCCGTCTTTTTTCAGATGTGGCTCAGAGAGCGCTCCATCCGTGCGAACGGACGATTCCGTATCCTCGGGCAACCTGATCGTCGCGGATCGCCTGCAGCGTCGACGGCCCCACGTTGCCAGCGCCCTGCGCGGACGGCGAGGCGATGATGTTCTGCGCGAGTTGGTACTTGGTCACCGCTTCTTCCGTCATCTCGCCGAAATTGCCGTTGACCTTCTCCAGCGGGAAGTACCCGGCGGACGCGAGGAAGGTCTGCAATGCGCGGACGGCGTCTCCGGATTCCCCCTTGGCGACGAAGGTGTCCAAAAGGAGTCCGCGGTCGGCGAGCAATCGCTTCACCTGGTTCAGCTCGATCATCTTGGTGGCCAGCGCATCGATGCGCGACTTCCTCCATAGAGACACGATGACTCCCCGCGTAAGAGGACCGATGCGTCCGGCACCCGGGGATGATGCGTCGCCAACCAGCTTGTACTCTTTCTGCAGGGTGAGAATCGCGTCGAACAAGTTGCCGTCGTACGCGCCGCTTGTGCGTCCGCGGTAATACCCGAGTCCGCGCAGCAGGCGCTGGGCGTTAAGGATGTCGGAACGCGGACTTTCCTTATTGATCAGACCCAATGTGGGCTCGCGTTTCTTCACCTCGATGGTCGCCTGCAGATAGACGGAGGTGACATCGGACAAATGCGTTCCGGATCCGGTGATACCCATGTCGGCTTCGAACGCGAGGAGCGACGCCTTCGTCTTGTCACCGAAGAATCCCGTGGGCTTTTCGGCGAAATATCCCGCGTCTTTCAATGACTGCTGCAACGCGGTGACGGATTCGTTTGTCTCGCCGTACGCAGCCCTGGCGGGAGACGCAACCGCGGCATCCGGACTCACAGCAAAGGTCTTCAGGCTGGCAAGGGGCGCCGCGAACGCGGTGAGATCGATTCCTTCCTTGGGCTGGGCAGATCCCGGCGGGTGCACGGTACCCACGACGCGGCGCACGCCGAACGCCAGCGCGCGTGCCAATCCCTCTTCGCCGGATCCCATCCAGATGTCGAGGCGATGCGTATCGCTCCCCTCGACGATGGCACCGCCGCGGTCATGCACGGTGAGCGTGCCGATGCCCGGCAGGTCGACGACGGTTCCGAATGCGTAACTCTTCGGCGCGGCGAGCATGCCCGGATAGACAGGAGTCCCGTCGGCGCCGTGCGTGCCGTTGCCGTTGAGGATCTTGTCTGCTTCGAAACTGCCCTTCACGTAGCAGCACTGGTCCGGCAGCGGCGAGTAATACGCCGTGATCGTGAAGTGTTGCTCGTAAGAAGCATCACCTGCAATGGCCGTGAGCGGGGTACAGAGGAACGCAAGCGAGAGGATACCCGCGACGCAGCGCTTCGATCGTGAATGTGTTTGTGTGTTTTTCAACCCACCATCATATCACATTTCGAGCCCTGACGGAAGCCATTCCTACACGATGACGATATCTTCCGTTCTGACCCCGAATTTGCCGGGGAAATAAACACCGGGCTCGATGGCGATCACCTCCCCTTTCAACAAAGGACGGCTGTCGCGCGGCGCGAGCGTCACGCCTTCGTGCACTTCCAACCCTACTCCGTGCCCGAGCGCGTGCGTCATGTGCTTGTCCCACCCGTAGTCTTTCAGCACCTCCCGCGCTATCACATCCAACTCCTTCGCACTCACTCCGGGCTTCGCTTTTTTCAACACGACTTCCATGGTTTTTTCGACCGCCTCGATCGCCTTTTCCTGCTCCTGCGTGAGCTTTCCCGTCGCAAAAACGCGGCTCATGTCCGATGAATATCCTTTGTAGAACACGCCGATGTCGATCTGCACCAGATCCCCTTTTTTCAGCTTCCGTTCGCCCGCCCTGTGGTGCGGCCTGCTGGTATGGGGGCCGAACGCGACGATGGGTTCGAACGAGAATTTTTCCGCGCCGAGCTCGCGGGCCCGCGCTTCCAAAATCCAGGCCACTCCCCTTTCGGTGACACCCGGCTTCAGGAGCGTGGGCACCATCGCCATCAATTCCTTCGTAATCGCGATTGCTTTTTTGATAAGTCGGATTTCGGTTGAGTCCTTCTGTCTGCGGAAATGTTCGACGATATTCTCCGTACGGACGAACTTCGTTTTCTTCAGCAACTTCTTCCACCTGCGCATCGTCGCCATGGTCACGTTGTGCTCCTCGAAACCGCAGTGCGGAACGCTCTGCATATGTTTTTGCAGATCTGCCCTGTCGCAAGCCTTCAAAAAGCCTTTTTGGGACTTCTCAGCCAATTCGGCATACCGCGGATCCACGTACAACTTGAATGCCCTGGGCGTGACCAACAGAATCGCGCTGCTCATCGAAATTCCCGTGAGATACCGGATATTGGTAAGATCGGTGACGAGCAGGTACGGCACTTTGGCATATTCGAGGAGTTTTGCAGGCGTGGGACGCATGGAAGGGGGTGGCGAAAAAGGCTCAAGTATGATATACTGATAAGAATTTTCCTCACCCACTATGCGCCTGTTCTCCCGCGTTACAAAATCATCCCTCACGGCAGCGATGCTGTCGTTGCCGGCGACAGTAACCGCCCAGGTGTACAACGGGGGCGGCATCAACGCCGGAGTGGCGGCCGCGGGCAGCTTGGGGCTTTCCACGGGCAACCCTTTCTACGTGCTCCTCAATGTCATCCGCATCGTGTTGAACCTTATGGGTATCGTCGCGATGGCGGCGATCATCATCGCGGGTATCTACATGATCATCAGCCTTGGAAATGACGAACAAATTGAGAAGGCAAAGAAGATCATCAAGTACACTCTTATCGGACTCATCATCATCCTGTTCTCCAGGATGCTTGTCGGACTCGTCACCCACTTCCTCTACAGCGCCGTCTGATCCCTATGAACACCCCCATCATCCGCCTTTCGCTCGCCTTCGTCCTCGCATTCTCCACGGCCTCCCTTGCCGCGGCCCAGTCGCAGGACGGCGATGAAACCATCACCCTGACGCTCGGGGATATCTTCGAGATCCTTCCGTCCACAGAACTCGCCGAGCCGGAATTTTCCTGGATCCTCACGCAGGACAGGACGTTCATCCAGGCCGAACGCACGCCTCTGTTCCGTTACAGGTTCATCGAGCCGAAGACCTACACGCTCATCGGCAGCATCCAAGCCGGAGACCAGTCTGCGGTGATCCAGCGCACCTTCACGATCAACGTGTTGCCACGCTCCGCCAGCGGATCCGCTTCCGTCGCATCGCTTGCCAGCGGCACCGCCGCGACGCTCGTATCCACCGCCCCTGTGACCAATCTCCAGGGGAAGGCCGTGATCGCGGATGGAAAGCAGACGCTGAAATTGATCCCGAAGAACCTGGACGTGAAACCCCTCGCCCTCGATACAAATCTGATGCGCGACACGGATGGCGACGGATCGAGCGGCAACGACCTGGATAACGGCGGAACCTTCATGCACTCCGACGCGACGCCGCTGTACGTGTGGTTTACCGCACTCAGGGATTCGCAGGACATGGCGATTACGTCGCCGTCCGGACAGTCCGGCGTGACGCAACAGAAAATCAGCGTCCTCACCGAGGCGTACGCCAAGACGCAGGGGCTGTTCGTCAGTCCGATTACGATCGCGATGACCCCCGTCTCGTCCTCCGAATTCGACTTCGCGGCGACGGTCGACTCCAGTCTTTCGTCCCCGTCCCTCCTGTACCAGTGGGACTTCGGCGACGGCGAAGAGAGCCTCCTCACGAACCCGCGCCATGCCTTTGGCACGACTGGAACCTTCACGGTCAGCCTGCGCGTGCGTGACCTGGAAACAGGCAATGACATCGGCTCCGTCTCGACGGACGTGGAAGTGGAATCGTTGTCCGACGGAACGGAATCATCCGCAGCTTCCGAGTCATCCGATTCGTCCTCCGCGGGAGGCACGACTTCCGGACCCGGAATCCTTTCCATGCTCTCCGGCTGGCTTTCGTACATCGTCCTTCTCGTCATCTCACTTCTGATCGGTACGGTGGGCGTGGTGCTCTTCGGAAAATTCAGGAAGAAGAAATCCATCAGCGACACGTTCGCCAGCATGGAAGCGAAGATCATCGACCAGCCCGTCACGGCGAAAAATCCCCCGCCCCTGGAAATCAAAAAGCCCGTTGCGGCAACCCCTGCCGCGAAGCCGGACGCGCCGAAGCAGGCTGCGGCTCCCACCCCTGTCGTTGCAAAACCAGTGACCCCCCAGCCGCCGAAGCCTCCGACCGTCCCGACTCCCCCGAAGCAGTCGACGCCAAGCGTTCCCCAACCTCCGAAGCCGGCGGCCCCGCAAACGCCATCCCCGGAGCCGACGGTGAATCCCGATAACGCCCCGGACTGGTTGAAGAAAGGAATGACCACCGCACAACCCGCGGCACCGGCACAGGTAGCACAACAGCCGAAGCCGGCCGCACCCGTGGCTCCCCAGCCTCCGAAGCCTGCCGCTCCAGCCGTACCGACGGTACCGAAGCCGCCCGTACCCCAGCCTCCCAAGGCCCCCGTGGCACCGGTCGCACCCGCAGCCCCCGTGGCTACGCCCCCAGCAACGCCGAAACCCGTACCCCAGCCCCCCGCTGCGCCGAAGCCTCCGGTCGCCCCGACGGCCCCCGTGCAAACCCCGGCCCCGGCTCAGGTACCTCAGCCCATCACTGCTGCCCCAACCCCCGCACCCGTACCCGCGGCCCCCGTTGCCCCTGTAACTCCGGTCCCCCCGGTAACGCCCCCTGCACCCGTACCAACGCCCGCACCCACGCCTTCCGCCCCCGCCCAGATGCCTCTTACGGAAGGGAAAGACGAGCCTATCGCGATTATCAGAGCAGAAAGCCTGAATCCCCAGCAACCCCAAAATCCGTCGCAATCCTAAGGAATTTGCCTATACTAGGGGCGTCCGTCCGAAAGGATGGCGCCCCTTTTTTTGGCTGGCATGCACCGTTTCACGCCAGTACTATAGGGCCCCGTGGCGATCGTAGCTCAGTTGGGTCGAGGATTCGCTGGCGAATCCGAGCAGATAAAAATGCATCCGCTCTAACCCCTCCACTACCCTTTCCGCGCTTCACATCTCATGGCGATCGTAGCTCAGTTGGTTAGAGCATCTGGTTGTGGTCCAGAGGGTCGTGGGTTCGAATCCCATCGATCGCCCCATTCTTACATCACCTTGAGTCGTGGCGATCGTAGCTAAGTTGGCTGACGAGCTTTGCGAGTCTCAAAAAACAAACACCTGAGCGCAGCTCACCTGGTTGTGGTCCAGAGGGTCGTGGGTTCGAATCCCATCGATCGCCCCATCAATACAATTCATGAAAGCAAACCCTCCGGGCTTTCTCTCATGAGCTCTCTTTCCGACAGGAAGTGTCTCCACTTTGGGCGGAGCCCTCGTTCGACATCGTTATTCATTCATCCTGGAATCAAGCTGCCGCCTCTCCAGAAACCAAGGACTGATGCGGCTGATTCGACAATGGAATTTTCGGCTCAATGAAATCATCAAGCCAACGCAGTCGCTCGCCGTAATTCGGATGCATCACATGATCATCCGTCGCCAAGTACGAGTGCTTCGGTGCGAAATCAGCATCGCTGAATTGCCTTGCGACCTTTTCGTCATACGGGCCGCGGAGTACGGCGGACAAGTAACCGGACCATCCGCTCGTATTGTTCGTGAATAATTCGAATAATTGCGCACGCTGGTCATTCGCGACGCTCGCAGTCAAGAAAGACCCCTCTCCGTTGTACATCCAAAGATTGCGATGCGTAACGTACAAATCGCCTGATCGGCCTCCATCTTTTTCATATAGATGACCACGCATATCGAGCCCGGCTGCTTTCAGGATCTCCTGAGCCAAGCCGAGGTTCGTCTTAATATCTTTTTCGGTTGTCGCATGTTTGTAAAAACGGATGATGTCTTCTGCTGGTGTGTTCATAGGAGGGAAACTATCCCACCGCAAGAACATCATTGCAAGCACGTACTTTTTAGATACAAAAAATCCCGCCTTTCGGCGGGATCTTGTTTTGATTCGGATGGGCTTCTTAGAAGAAGTACCTCTTCGTGAAGAACGTGGAGCCGATGCTTCCTGCGATCAGCACGATCGATGCGGCGAGCGGCATGACCGGCGATCCCGTTTGCGGGAGGGCGCGGATGACGCGGACGAATTCCGTGTCCGAGGCGCGCTGTCCCGGGGCCGTCACCGTGGCCGTGTTCGGGATCAGGTCGCCGTTCTGCGCGTCGAGGGACACGCTGGCTGTATAGTGCAGGATGCGAACCGCTCCGCGCTCCATCCGACCGAGATCCCAGTGGATCGCGTTGCCGCGGATCTGTCCGCCGGGGGCGGAGAAGATCGTGAGGCGGTTGGACGTGTGGATGTCGTCGACGACCACATCGTCGATGGAATCACTGCCCGTATTGCGGACCGTCAGGGTGTAGGACAGCACGTCACCCGGCAGGGCTTCGTTACGGTCGACGGACTTGTCGATCGTCAGGTTGGCCTCGCCGCGAGCGATGCGCTCTCCGCGGATATCCACTTCTTCGCTGTCGCTGTCGCAGTCCGTTTCCACGCGGAGGCGTACGCTGTCTCCGTCATTTAGGTCATTATCGGTTTCGACGGTGAGGTCCAGGACCTTCGTATCGTTCGCGCCGACGAAGACATTGTTCCATTCCACCTCGTCGCCGTTATCATCCCCTCCCCCGTTCGCATCGACGAATTCCATATCGCGGTCGAGGAATGCGGTGAGATCGAACGTCTGGCTCTGGTTCGTGTTGTTGCGTACGCGGATCTCAAAGTCGATCTCATCCCCTGCATCCACTTCGTCATCATCGACGTCGATGGAAACCTCGGGACAGAATGTCACGACGTTCGGGCAGGTAAGCGTCGTGTTCATTTGGCTGGAATTGTTACCCTGGTTGGAATCCGGCGTGGACGACGTTACCGTCGCGCGGTTCGTCACCGTCGCCTGGCTGCAGTTGGAAGCTGGTACGTTCGTAGTGACTCCGATCGTGATATTCGTGTTCTGGCCGCTGGTCATCGTGCCGAGCTGGCAGGTTACGATCTGTCCGGACACCGTACATCGGCTATCCGTGGATCCCGGCAGGATGATCAGTTCGCTAGGAACCGTATCGACCACGACGACATTCTGGGCCGTTTGCGGACCGTTGTTCGTGACGCTCAGCTGGTAGGTAAAGTTCGTTCCGCGTGCGACGGAAGACGGACCCGTCTTCACGATCGCCATGTCGGCGTTCACCGTGACGCTGTTTTGCTGGTTGAGGACCGTGACCTGCGCGCAAGAAACGTTGTTCTGCGAAGCCGTGACGTTGACGATGCCGTTGGACGGCGTCATGGACGTCATGGTCCATCCGGACGGAAGGATTTCGGCGACGGTGTGGGTGCCGACCGAGACGTTATTGAAGCGTGCCTTGCCCGTGGAATCGTTCACCGTGGACTGGCTGCCGTCGAGCGTGAAGGTAAACTGCGCGACCGGCGTCAGGATTCCCCCCTGCGTGTTCAACGTTGTCTTGGTGATCTCGATGCACCCCGTCTGCGAGGGGCAGTTGACCAGAGTTGTCACCGTGCCGCTCGTGTTGTTATTCGGATTGCTGTCGTTCGTAGCCGATACCGTCGCCTGGTTCTGGATCGTGGTGCACGGCTGCGTGCTGGGAACGGAGAATGTCAGGAGTACGGACCTGCTGGTAGCGGCGGCGAGCGTGCCGAGGTTGCAGACGATGGATGCGCTCTGCTGGCTGCAGGACGAGTCGGATGATGCCGGCACGAAGGTCAGGCCGGAGGGAACATGGTCCACGATGGACACGTTGTTCGCGGCGACGGTGGACGTGTTGGTCGCCGTGAGCGTGTAGGTCATGTTATTGCCCGGGGTGATCGTGGACGGACCCGTCTTTACGATGGACACGTCTGGATTCGGCTGCAGGACTTGGCGGTTCTTGAAGACGACGGTGGCGCACTGGTTGCCGGTGGGGACCGTGACGACGCCGTTCGCGGGCGTCACCAAGATCTGCTGCCATCCGGACGAGAGCGTTTCCGTAACGGTGTGGCTGCCTGCAGCGACGTTATTGAAGCGTGCGTTACCGGCGGAATCGTTGGTAACCGTCTGGCTTCCGTCGAGCGTGAACGTGAACTGGGGAACGACCGAGATGGCGTTGCCGCTGGCATCGAACACTTCCTTGATGACATCGATGCATCCGAGCTGCGGGCAGATCACCTGGATCGTGGCCGAGCTCTGGTTGTTATTCGGATTGTCTCCCGTCGTCGTGGTGCTGACGTTGGCGACGTTTGTGATCGGTCCGCACACGGTCGCGACGGATGTCTGGAAGGTAAACGTGGAGGAAATCTGCGCTCCCGAGGCCATGGTTCCGAAATTGCAGACGATGCTGCTTCCCTGTTGCGAACAACGGTTATCGGAGCTGCTAACGAACGTGAGGCCGGACGGAATAGGATCGGACACTATGACATTCGCTGCGGAATCCGGACCGTTGTTGCGCACGGTGATGCCGTACGAACCCTGGTTGCCGCGGTCGATGGACGGCGTGATGGCCGTCTTTACGATCTGGACATCTGCCGAGATCGGGCAGATCACCTGGATCGTGGCCGAGCTCTGGTTGTTATTCGGATTGTCTCCCGTCGTCGTGGTGCTGACGTTGGCGACGTTCATAATCGGTCCGCAAACAGTGGAAGCGGAGGTTTGGAACGTGAATGTAGAGGAGATTTCAGCGCCGGGAGCCATTGTGCCAAAGTTGCAGGCGACGTTATTTCCGGAAAGGACACAGCGGCTGTCGGAGCTACTGACGAACGTGAGTCCAGCCGGAACGGGGTCGCTTACGATGACGTTCGCTGCTGCATCGGGTCCGTTGTTGCGCACCGTGATGCCGTACGAAGCTTGAGCCCCGCGGTTCACGGACGGCGTCACGGCCGTCTTCACGATCTGAACGTCGGCGGAGACGGGGCAATTCACGATCACCGTAGCCGTGCTCTGGTTATTGGAAAGATTATCATCGGGAACGGCGTTATTGACGACAACGACGTTGGGAACGGCACCGCAAACCGTGGAAGCGGACGTCTGGAACGTGAAGGTTGCGGAGATCTGCGCACCTACGGCCATGCTGCCGAAGTTGCAGATGATATTGCTGCCTACCTGACCGCAGCGGTTGTCGGATGCGGACACAAACGTGAGTCCAGCCGGGATGGCATCGGTGACGGTAACGGTATTGGCGGTGTCAGGACCGTTGTTGCGCACCGTGATGCCGTACGAAGCTTGAGCCCCGCGGTTCACGGACGGCGTCACGGCCGTCTTCACGATCTGAACGTCCGCCTTCGGCTGGGCACAGACGAAGTTCAACCAGATGTTGAACGCCTGCACGACGCGGCGGGAGAAGTAGAAGTCGGAAAGGCTGACGACGTCGTTCGGGAACGCAACGCCGCCGTCCAGGTACGGATTGTGCTTCACGACGACGCGGAGCGTGGTCTTCGTCGCGTTGGCGGGAAGTCCGGCGCCGAACAGGTCGATCGTGGTGTTCTGGGAGTAGCTGTGGATACAGGCCTTCGTGGAGCAGTTCGCAGGCTGGTTGTAGACCTGGTCATAGACCTTGACCCAGTTGGCACCCGATCCCAAAAGGGACGACTGATGCTGCTGGTTGAGGTCGAAGTGCGCAAGCACGCGTCCTCCGGACGGCATGTTGTTGCAAGCGGCGAAGTCGATGCGGTATTCGAAGGGAATCGGCAAGTTGCACTGGTACGTTCCGTTGTGCACAGGGCGGTTCACGAAGAGGGCAACCGTGGGCTGGGCGTAAATCTCTCCCCAGTAAGCGCGATAGGCGTTCCTGTCCTGGGACGTATAGTTTTCATTCTCACCGACGGTGATCGGCGTGAAAACCTCGATACCGTTGCTTCCACCGAACGCCATGGCGAACGGAGACTGCATGAATAGCAGGACTCCTACGAGTACCGCGGCGGATACGGACTGGAGCGCCTTGGTCGGGTTGAACGCGTGCTTCACGGCCGCATGGATGATGAATCCGAGGCAAAGAAGGACCGTCAAGGCGACGAAAGCGAACATCAGGTAGTACGGCTGGGCGTACCATGATGCCCACAGAAGGAACGTGGACGAGGATTTGATGGAATCAATTTGCTCCGCGGACAGGCTGACCGGCACCGTTGCATCGCGCAGGACGTTTCCATCCGCATCGCTGATGACGACATGCAGGTTCGGCTCGGACGTTAGGTCGCGGGTCAGTTCGATGCGTGCCGTACCGCGTCCCACTCCGTCCGTGAGGCGGATCTCGGGGACGGACAGTGAACCTGCAACGCCATCGGCATCGCGAAGTTCAACTTTCAATTGGCCCGCAATGCGCGTTTCGGCATCTGCGGCGCCGACGTAGTCGATGCGGGCGAACGCCGTCTCGCCTTTCTTTGTAGCAACGGATGCGAGGCGTGCGGAAATGAGATCGGCGCTGGCTCCGCGGACCACGATACGGTACTGGCCGATCGTGGAGAGAACGCGGTTATTCGCATCGCGAAGCGTGAGCATGCCGATGTAGACACCGGGAGCGAAAGGGGCCTTGATCGGGAGAGTCAGCAGGGACAACTGCGCCGGCTTCACCGATACATCATCGAAGCGCTGGACGTTGGTCGTGGGACGGGCGACATCGAATTCATGCCACTCGATCACGGGGGTAACGGTGCGAGTCGAAGAAGATGCATGCTCCACTTTCGCCGTGAAAATAAGGGAACCTTCGGGATCCACGTTCGGACCCGTCAAAGGATGAACCTCGCGATTATCAAACTCAGGCAGGACGATGGATGCCTCGTATGCATACATGAAGTCAGATGCCCCCTTCTCGATGACGAGCGGCGTGCGTCCCCATCCCAGCTTGCGGCCCCCGGTCTGCAAAATCTGCACCTGTGCGGTGTAGGCGCCTTTGGGAAGCGACGGAAGCGTGAACGTGAACGGCATATTCCTGCGCTCCTTGGCGGTCAACGCGAAGGTATCGTAGGACTGCAACTGCGCGAACAACACCTGGGGATCCTTGCCCCCCTCCTCACCCAAAGGATCTCCGTATACCTCGATTCGGTAGCTCAGGTCGGAAACGGCCTCCTCGGTATCGTTGATGACGGCGAAAACACCCTTCATGCGTCCGCCATCAATCTCCTCAACCACGACTTCGTCCGCATACACCATCGGCGCATGGTAGGCGTTGTCCAGATCGAGAACCTCGCCGCGATCACCGAAAGGCGACGCTTCCGCTGCTTTTTCTGCCTCCGCATGGGAGATGCCGGAAGCAAGGAAAACCAGGGTAGCGACAGACAATACGCTGGTCGCGGACAGGAACAAAAATGACCGTTTCATAAGAGGGAAGGGATGGTTCAAAAGTACGTAATTATAACCCATATTTGAGAATGTCAACATCTTTTATCGATTATTTAACTATTTCAAACCGTGTATTTAAACATATTTGACAATATGTCACTTAGTTATATAATAAAGAACTTTCGAACGGTCGTTCACAGCACCGACTCGTCCATGAAGATGTGCGGATGGATTGGCGGCGAAGGAGACTCATACGTAAAGTCTCCGCGCCACCGACTGTCTTCACTTGTGTCGTGGACGAGAAATACCTATTGAAAGGAGTTTGGAACGAAATGTTAAACAGCATCATTCCGAAAGGCCAATTCGCTAAAGCAGCGAAGGAAGCCCGTAAGGAACCGGACAAGAAAAAACCCTCGGGTCTCTCTTGTTCGGCTCTGGAAATCCGGCGTTGCCGTGAAGAAGCGAATTGCCACGATCACGAATTGATGTGCATGAACGCCATCGACTCGAAACTCTGGCTGAACAGTTCCCTGGCCGACGCCGAAAGCGAAAGCCAACAAATCCGGACGGCGCTCGACAACGGTGATTACCGTTTCGACCGTTTGAACGGTGTGGTCATCGTGGGCGCGTCGGTCATCTCCGCCGCCGCCTTCTTCGCCCATCTGAAGGGAACTCGACGCGGTTTTTTGCTGCAAGGCACCATCGGCTCTCTCGTGATCGCGTTCGCGCAATCGAATGCGTACGGTCAGCAGCAGGCGGCTACGCCCGCGGCTACCCCGTCCGCAACGGCCTCGGGCACGGCGGGAACCGCACCTGCGGAACCCCCGAGCCAGCAGGACATCCTCCGCCGCATGTACGGTCTCGCGACCGTGGCGGAGGAAAACCGTGACGCCGCCATCAAGCTGAAGCAGCGGATGGTCGCGGCCGGTGAACGGCAGGGAAAGCGCTTCATCGAGTTGCAAAAACTCGAAGGCGTCCAAAAGGAGAACGGCGAGCTGATCAAGCTCATCGGCTCCGGCCAGGCCGAAGTCGACAAGATCCTTCTGGAAGTGACGACCGGACTACAGGACCTCGTCGCCAAGACGAAATGCCTCGTGGAACGGGAGAAGAAGTTAGTCTGCTGGCTGAAGTACCTTGATTGCCGTCTGCGCGGCCTGGCGTGCGCTATTCGCGCCGCCATCCGACGGGCTTTTATTAAGGGATTCATCATCGGGTTCATCCTCGGCCTCGGCCTGGGAATCGGACTCGCTGGAGCCGGCGGAGGCGCGGGCGCCATGTCCGTAGGCTTCTTCTAAACACGGAAGTACGCTCGTGCGCATGATGCGCATTTCATTTCTTAGAACTTCATTTACTACAGAAAGATACCCATGAGTACGGTTCTCGAAGCTCCCGCCGGCGCGCACCGCGCCGACTGGAGCGAAACGGATGAGTTGAACAGCCAACCCCAACCGTCCGACGCCCACGGCGCCGAACGCACGGAAACGGCTTCCCCCCAGGAGGGTCGTCATCGGCACGGTGCCGGTACGGTCTTTATGGGAGGTACGATTATCTTGCTTCTGATCGGGCTCGGATTCCTGGGATGGAGACATTCGGCCTTGGGCGCGCAACTCTCCGACACCCAGAAAACCGACGAGCAATTCCGCCGGGAAATGTCGGCCCAGCTGGACCGGTATGAAAAAGCCCAGCAAGCGACGAAGCAAACCATTGCCGAGATCAACGCCGGTCTCGACACGTACGAAGAGCAGGAAAAGTTGATGGACGCCCTTATTGCAGCGGCGCTCGAACGCGAACGCGGCCATAAGATCGACCTGGAAAAAATGCTCAAATGGGTGGAAGGCGTGAAAGTGATCGTCGCCGACCACGCCGCCCAAGTCGCGGAACTCAAGAAGGAGAACCTGACCCTCTTCCAAATGCAGGAGGAGAAAGCAAAGATCATGCGACGCATGCAAGGAGAGATCAACGCCGCGTGGGCGGCTACGAACTCCGGGGCGGGCCGACGCGGTCCGCTCATGAAGTTACTCGGACTCTAAACCACGACACAAAGGAGTGCGCCTGAGTCATTGATTCAGGCACAAAAACGAAATACCCGCTTAGATCGTCGATCTAAGCGGGTATTTTTCATATCCATGCATTGAGGAATATACCGAAAAATGGTATAATGGAGAGATTTCTTCCTTCTTCCGTTTCCATGGGAAATACGCCACCCAATACACCATCAAACACACCGCCCATGGACCCGATGCTCGAACGGGCAAAGAGGCTCGCGGACGATGCAGAAGCTGATTTAAAAAAGACTAAAGAAACACAAATACTGCTGGAGCAAAAAAGGGAAAAGCAGGAGCAAAACCTTTCGAATGCCGAAACCCTGGCTCGCGCCGGCAAAGAGGTGGATGACCAAAAGAAAGAAATCGCGCGTAGCGAGATCAAGCTGATGTTGATGCAGCCGGAAGAGGTGAAATCCTTCCTGGATAATGTAGAACGCCAGGTAACCCGCTACGAAAAGTTTAAGGCGAACCGCGATGCCGCATTCGCCAAACTCCCCCAGACGGAAGAAAACAGGAAGAAGATGGAATCGATCGTACAAAGCGCGGAGAATGCGCACTCGACCATTCCAAACGACGACAAGTGGAAACTGAACACCGACGAGGCGCATGCGGATCAATGGATGAAAGTCATGCTGGGCGTAAAGGAGCTGGCTCTGAGTATGGACGCGTTCGACACCCTTACGGGCGACTATTCGGAAACGGCGAAACTCTTCATCCCGGAGGCGAACCGTTACGCATCGAATAAGAAGGAGGATGCGGCGTGGAAAGCGAAGATAGATAGGAAACTCGCGGACAACTGGGAGAAGCGCGCCGCCTTCTTTACCCAAAATCGGGATGCGACCCAGGACACGGAAGAAGTAAAAGAGATCCGCGCCATGCTGGTGGACGCGGAAAAAATCTTCGATGCGAACCAGCCGACGTTCACGAAGGATGAGATGGCGCGCGGCGCCACGTTCCTTGCGATGCAGCGGATGAATGACGCACTGGAACTCTACGACGCATACAGGAGCAGCCACACGGAAACCGCCGTTGCTTCCGCCGCACCGCCATCGGCAAAAATCGAAAGCGACAACGTGACGGCCGAACGTCCTGCGGATATCAAAAATAGAGAGAGCCTTACAAGGCAAGAAGGAGGCGTACTTGTATCAGAGGGCGAATCAAGAGGTGCACCAACCATGTTCTACATAACAGAAAGGCATCCTGCTTTCGACATCGCCGCAAATCGAAGGGACATCGGGCGTAAAGTATCGGGTGACCAGGAGAAGGGATACGTGTGGGAACTTTCGGAAACCGACTGGAAAAAGATCGGTGGAAGCAAGGATGGATCTTGGAATAGAAAAGCCGTGGAAGCGGAAGGAGAGCCGCGTCCTGAATTAGCGGAACGTCCCGCAATACCCAAAGAACAACCGACGCAGCCAATCGCCGCCGAACAACCTGTCGCCCAAGGGAAACCTGTTCCTGCGAATGAAAACCCGCCCGCTCAGGAATCGAAACCCGTCGCGGAAGGAAAGAAGAATGATGCCGTGGCGCAACCCGCGCAACAGGCCGTACCGGCGGAACAACAGCCTGCCGCTCAACAGGAAGTAATGCCCGCACAGAAGCCGGCCGTCGCCGAAACGAAACCCAACGACGCGCCGATTGCAGAACAAAAGCCCGTCGTGAATGTTCCCCCGGTAAAAATGGAGCAGCCTGCTGTGGCGACCGAGAAAGTACCGGAAGCTATCAAGGCAGTGCTGAAGGAAGACGGCAACATCAACGTGCCCACGCAGGAAACCATTTACATCGCGTACTACCTTCCGAACGGCGAGCGCCACAGGAACTACGTGCGCTTCCCCTCGTCCGAAGTGACGCGCTGGACTATCGACGGCATGTGTGTGGCCGAGCGCACCGCGGAGGGATGGAACGTGCGTCCGGAGGCAGGCCTGACCGGCGCGCTGCTCTTCAATGTGGGCGGCACGACGAGCATTATCAAGCTTATAGCCAAAGCAGAAGGCGCAGGGCTGGCTCCCAGTCGTTAAAAACAGAGGCAAACCACACATCCACCACTACCCGGGATCTCTTGTGCCTGTATCGAATCGACTGGTAAATGGAGTATTTTGAGCGCAGGAGTCTTTGCTAGAGAGGGTTTTTCTGCTAGCCTCAGATGTATCCACAGTTTTACATTTGACCAGTTTTCCGTATGTCGCAGCCACTTTTCAGGACCCCCAAAGGAACGCACGACGTCCTCCCGCAGGACAACCAATACATGACCTACATAAAGAAGGCCGTGCGTCACCGCGCGCGCCAGGCTGCGTTCAAGCGCATCGACACGCCGATCTTCGAGAACCGGGCTATCTTCGAGCGTGGTATCGGGGAGCACACGGACGTGGTGGAAAAGGAGCTGTACCTCGTGAACAGCAAACAGAAAGCCGACGATGACTCGGTTGCCTTCGCGCTCCGACCGGAATTCACCGCGAGCATCTGCCGTTCGTACATCGAGCACGGCATGCAGCAATTGGCTCAGCCGGTCCAGTTCTATTCCATCGGACCTTGCTTCCGCCACGACCGCCCGCAGAAGGGACGGTACCGCCAGTTCCACCAGTTCGACTTCGAGACCATCGGCTTGAAGGACGCCTCGCTCGACGCGCAGCTCATCCAGGTATGCGTGAAAATCCTGAAGGACCTGCGCATCCTGGACCGCCTCACGCTGCAAATTAACAATATCGGAACCAACGAACACCGCATCGCCTTCGCACAGGCCGTGAAGGATTTCTTCATCGGCAAGGAGCGCCACCTCCCGGAATTGGACCGCAAGCGCCTGGAGACCAATCCCCTGCGCCTTTTGGATTCCAAGGAAGAAGACACTCAGATCCTGCTGAAAAATGCCCCGAGGCTTTCCCAGTTCGTGGACGATGATAGCAAGGCGTACCACGAGACGGTATTGGAATACCTCGACGCATTGGACATCAAATACAACCCGAACGAAGGACTCGTACGCGGGCTCGACTACTATAACCAGACCGTGTTCGAATTCTGGGACGCTTCCACCGGCGCGCAGAACGCGGTGGGAGGAGGCGGACGCTACGACTCGCTCATCGAGCAGCTCGGTGGCAAGCCGACGCCGGGACTGGGCGCAGCGTTCGGCATGGAGCGCGTGATCTGGCACATGAAGGAAGCGGGCGTGCAGGCACCGGACAAGGACCAGGTGGACGTGTTCGTCGCCCAGCTTGGACCGGAAGCGAAGAAGGAATGCCTGAGATTGATCACGGCGCTGCGCGACAAGGGCGTACATACCATCGGAGCCCTGGGCGAAGCGAGTTTGAAGAGCCAGATGCGCCTGGCCGACAAGTTCGAGGCGCGCTACACGCTGCTCCTGGGCAAGATGGAAGTGAAGGAAGGAACGATCATCCTGCGTGACATGAAGGCGGGAAAGCAGAAGCAGATCAAGTACAAGGATGCCATCCCCCAGGTCATCAAACTGCTCGGCGCCGATAACCTCGACACCTACACGCTGAAGGATCATCTGGGAGAGTAAGTTCCATTCTTGAATAGAACCTTCAAATAATCCTGATCACGCCACTTGCTTGGTCATGGATCAACAGAACTTACGATGACAGACTAATTATATCTATGCATGCAGGCATGCTGTCTTTATGAAGGAATATTTCGTCTACATACTGCAATTTAACGACGGCTCTTATTACACGGGTATCACGAATAATATTGAAAAAAGGATGTGGCAGTATCGACACAACCGTTTTTTAGATTCATATGTATCTCAAAAAGGACCATTTGAGTTGGTAAGGGTAGAAACATATGAATATGTTTTAGATGCGATCGGACGGGAGAAACAGATAAAAAGATGGAGTAGAAAAAAGAAGGATGCCTTGGCGACTGGCAACTGGCAGTTGCTCCCGAGGTTATCCGAAAATACCTGCATAAAGAGAATTAGAAGCATGAGAAAAATGACGATGTCGTCCCTCGACAAGCTCGGGATGACACAATAAATGACATGCTAAAAATGTGTCATGGTGAGCCTGTCGAACCACGACACATTTGTGATGAACAATTATAAATCAGATATCCAAATTCTTCACCGTCTTCGCGTGCGCCTGGATGAACTTGCGGCGCGGGGCGACTTCGGAACCCATGAGCGTGGAGAACACGGCGTTTGCCTTCTCGGCATCGTCCATGGTCACACGCAAGAGCGTGCGCTGGTCCGGGTCCATCGTCGTATCGTACAACTGGTCGGCGTTCATTTCTCCAAGACCCTTGTAGCGCTGGACGTTCACCTTGGGTGACTTCTTCTCTTTCACTTTCGCGGCCCCTTCCTCGTCTCCTTCAGCGGCGGGGGCGGGTTCGTCTTCTCCTTCGGGCGAGATCTCCAGCTCCTCGCTGGACACTCCCCATTCCTTCAGGATGTTTTCGCGCTCGACCTCATTGAAGACGTAGCGGATATCCTTGCCCTTCTGCATCTTGAACAGCGGCGGCTGCGCGATGTAGAGGTGGCTCTTCTCAATAAGCTCCGGGAAGTAACGGAAGAAGAGCGTGAGAAGCAGGGTGCGGATGTGGGCGCCGTCGACGTCGGCATCGGTCATGAGAACGATGCGGTGGTAGCGGAGCTTGCTGAGATCCTTCACCTCGCCGATGCCGATGCCCATGGCGATGATGAGCGCCTTCACTTCGTTGTTGGCGAGCATCTTATCCAGACGCGCCTGCTCGACGTTGAGGATCTTTCCTTTCAAGGGGAGGATCGCCTGGAATTCCTTCTTGCGGCCCTGCTTGGCGGAACCTCCTGCGGAGTCTCCCTCGACGATGAACAGTTCGCATTCGGCAGGGTCGCGGCTCTGGCAGTCGGCCAACTTGCCCGGAAGCGTCATGCCTTCCAGCGCGCCTTTGCGGATCACGCTGTCGCGCGCTGCGCGTGCGGCCATGCGGGCGCGAGCGGCAAGCAAACACTTGTTGACGATTTCCTTTCCTTCGCCCGGGTGTTCCTCCAGGTACTGCGAGAGCATTTCATTCACGACCGTTTCCACGGCGGGTTTCATCTCTGCGTTTCCAAGCTTACCCTTCGTCTGTCCTTCGAACTGCGGTTCGCGCAGGCGGACGGAAATGACTGCGGTAAGACCTTCGCGCACGTCGTCTGCGGAGAGGTTTTCATCCTTCTCCTTCAACATCTCATACTTGCGGCCGTAGGCGTTGATGGTGCGCGTGAGGGCCGCCTTGAATCCCGTGAGGTGGTGTCCTCCTTCCGCGGTGTGGATGTTGTTCGCGAAGCTGAGCACGTTCTCCTGGAAGCTCTGCGTGTACTGCAGGGCGACTTCCACGGAACCGTCTGGAGTATCCTTCTCGAAGGAAATCGGCGAACCGATCTTCTCCTGGGATTCATTGAGATGCGAGACGTACGCTGCCGTTCCTCCTTCGAAGGAGAAGCGGTACAGACGCGGATACTTGAGATCCGCCTCGGGGCGGACGGAACGAGCGTCCATGACGCCCAGCGTGATGCCCTTGGTGAGGTAGCACTGCTGGCGGAAGCGTGTGAGGAGAGTATCGAGGCTGAACTCCATCGTATCGAAGATGGAATCGTCGGGAAGGAACGTGATGATCGTTCCGCGCTTGTCGGACTTGCCCATCTTCTTCACGTCGGCCTGCGGCTTGCCACGCTTGTATTCCTGAACGTGGAACGCGCCGTCGCGATGCACCTCGGCCTTCATGTAATTCGAAAGGGCGTTCACGACGGACGATCCCACTCCGTGCAATCCTCCGGATACCTTGTAACCGCTTCCTTCTCCTCCGAACTTACCTCCGGCGTGGAGCACCGTGAGTACCACTTCGAGCGTGCTCTTTTTGGCAGTCGGGTGCATCTCCACCGGAATACCGCGTCCGTTGTCTTCGACCGTCACGGATCCGTCATCATTCAAAGTCACAAGAATCGTATTCGCATGTCCCGCCATCGCTTCGTCGATGGAGTTGTCGACGATTTCGTAGACGAGGTGATGGAGACCGCGAACGTCGGTGGATCCGATATACATACCCGGGCGCTTGCGCACCGGTTCGAGACCTTCGAGGACTTGGATTTGTTCCGCACCGTA
>CAZUYK010000015.1:0-25031 GCA_964624905.1 uncultured Candidatus Peribacteria bacterium | reverse complement strand
GCAGGTGCTGCACCGCGCCGATGTGGTCCAGGTGGCCGTGGGTGAAGAGCACCGCTTTGATGTTCTTCTCGCGTCCCTTGAGGCACGTGATGTCCGGGATCAAATAGTCGATGCCGAGCATGTCCTCTTCCGGGAACTGGAGTCCGAGGTCGATGATGTAGATGTCGCTGTCCACTTCGATGACGAAGCAGTTGCGTCCCACCTGCTCGAATCCTCCGAGCGGATAGACCTTCAGTCCTCCCTTGCGGGAGCCCTGGCCGGCTTGCAGGATGGGTTGCGGCTGTGCCGTGCCTTGCTGTTGCGGCGGGCGCTGGCCGTTATTGGCCTGGCCGCCGCGTCCGCGGTTCCTGTGCCTGTTGCGTCCCCCGCTTTTTTGCGGCGGGCGCGTTGTATCTGACGGACGCTGCTGTTGCGGCGTGCCGTTCGTATTGTTCTGCGTCGGTTTGTCCGTCGGCGCTCCGGGGGTACTTCCAACATAGCGTTGGACCCAATCTTTCACCGTTTTCATGTGTGGTGTATTTGGAAAAAATAATGAACTCACTCCATCGTACCCCTCCCCCCTCGGGAAAGCAAGGTAGAATGTCGAGCATCTTTCTTTTTGGCTTACAGATCACGAATTTTTAGCCGGAAAATTTGCAATCGGCTGGAAAACGGGTTGTTTTGGCATGTGTCTCTGGCACAGGATGCAGATCAGCCCAGCTTTTGGCCTTTCATGCTACGGCGGTTCCTGTATCAGCTTGCGATTTGATCCTGCCGCACGTACCTTATTGCACTGTATGGACGTTACGGTCCGCACAGGCTCTACGAAAGCGGGTTCGGATCTCTTTCTGACATCCCTTGAACTCACCTCTGCAAACGGTGAGACGGTGTGCTTCGTGCTCGAGGTGCATTCGGATGAACGGGAGGCCGCCACCGTCGAACGCGAATCCGAGATGATCATTCGCCATGCCCTTTTGGAAACGGAAGGAGATCCTTCCGAACGCCTGGACGACACCTTGAAGGAAATGAATGGTCTCTTGAAGGGAATGCTCGTGGCGCGCGCCATCAATGACGTCCACATGCTTATAGGCATTCTGGACAGGGAAGGAACGCTGCATGTCTCCCACGCGGGGCGTGCCGAAGCGTATCTCGTCCGCAAAGGCGTGGCGAGCCAGATCACCGAATACTCCGGCAAGCCCACGCCTGCCTTCGTGCATATCGCCAGCGGAGCGCTGCAGCCCGGGGATGCCGTCATCCTGTCCACGCAGCGACTTTTGCGTTCGCTCACGCCGGCGCAGCTCGCAACGCATGCAAGCAAAGGAAGCACGTCCATCGATACCCTCATCCGGACCCTGGAAACCGACGACCAGCACGCGGCGCTGGCGTTGATGCTGCCGAACGGATCCGTCCGCGCCGCTTCCCGCAGGGAAACCGTGGAAGAGGATGAGTACGAGGCTCCCGTGAACCGCCGCCGCGATACCCGACGCGGAACCGGAATCATGGCATCCATCGGATCACTATCCTCTTTCCTGCCGTCCCGCGACACGATGTCGAAGGTGGGCAGCATGGGGCGCACGGCACTGAAGAAAGGAACGGCCGGAGCCGCCGCATTGCCCGGCCTACGCAACGCACCGCTGGTCACGCGTTCGGTTGAATTCGTGCAAGGAGTGCTGAAAGATCTGAAAGATCCACGCCGCCGCCAGAGGGCGCACCTCCTCATTCTTGCTGGCGCCATCGGGGCGCTGGTCGTCATCTGGATGGTGGTGCAGCTCTTCACCTTCAGCGAACGCAGCAAGACGCGCGCGGAGCTGCAAACGCTCATCGAACAAATCAATACGCAGCTCCAGACAGCGGACAACCGCCGCCTCATGGGCGATATGGACAGTGCCAATGCCATCCTCACCCAGGCCGAGGAGCGTGCGAAGCAAGTGATGGACAACGAGGCGGGCCTCTTCCGCGTCGATGCCTTGAATCTTCTGGAAACGATCCGCTCCAAGCGCGAAGAGATCAATAACATCCTCCGCCTGTCCCCGCGCATGGTGGCCAATATCTCGGCCAAATCTTCCGACGTGCTGGGATCCGGCATGGTGGGCCTCGGCGACGGCGAGTTCGTCGTCCACGACCGCCAGAGTCTGTACCGCGTCCTGCTGAATACGGTGGAAGATCCCGTCCGCCTCTCCGACGACGTGCTTATCCTCGATGGCTCCAACTTCTCGCGTTTCCAGAGCCAGGCGTTCCTTATGACGGGCAACAGCGTCATCGAGTGGAACGGCAACCAGGCCACGACCATGAAGACCGATGATCCGAAAGGATGGGAAGGAGGAGTGGCCATCAGTGCCTACCTGCGATTCCTCTACATGCTCTCGCCCGAGGACAACCAGATCTACAAGTATGAGCGCCTGACGGACCGCTACGGCGCGCCCGTGGGATACAACGTGAACGGCGACCTGAAGGGCGCGCTCGACATGGCGATCGATGGCAACGTATACGTGCTTAAGGATAACGGCACCATCGTGAAGCTCTTCCGCGGGGAGACCCAGCCGTACGTCATCCGCAAGGCCCCGGACGGCCTCCTGGAAGGCGCTACAAAAATCTTCAAGCTTCCCGAAGGAAGCATGTACGTGCTCGATTCCGAGAAGAAGCGCGTCGTCGTGATTAGTGACGGAGGCACCGCGGGCGAGGCCTCGTATCTGCGCCAGTTCGTCTTGGAAGGAGAGCAGCTTGGAACCCTCAAGGATCTCTACGTGGATCCGGACGAGGCGCACTTGTATGTCATGGATGAGAAGCGCGTGTGGGTGATCGACCTGCAGCAGACGGGTAATAACGCGAGCGCGGCGGCGCAATGATGAGGGGGGGGGTGGCTTGTAGGTTGTAGCTTGTAGGTTAGACTGCTCCCCTATGAAGGTGTTGCTGTTTGGCACGTTCGACCTCCTCCATCCCGGCCATCTCTTCGTCTTGAACGAAGGGAGGAAACGCGGCGACTTGCATGTCGTCGTGGCGCGCGACGCGACGGTGGAGCGGATCAAGAAGAGGTGCCCCGCCCATTCGCAGGAAGAACGGAAAGCGGCGATCGAAAAAGCATTTCCCGACGCGGTCGTGGTGCTTGGATCCGATGACGGCGACTACCTGAAGCCCGTCCGTGAGATCGGTCCGGATCTCATCCTGCTTGGATACGATCAGAAATTACCGCCGGGAATTAGTGAGAGTGATCTGCCGTGTCCGATCGAGCGGTTGCCGGGGTTCGAGCCGGAAAAGTACAAAAGCAGTTTGCTGAGGAGGGATTAGGTGGGTAGGAAGGTAGGTTGGTAGCTACGGATCAACATACCTACTTCCTACCAATCCAGTTTTCTGCTATAATAGAACGAATGCACAAACTCACATCCTCACCGCTGTTCGGAGCCGTTGTAGGTGCCATCGTCGCACTGGTGCTGTTTCGGATCCTGAAGCTGTCCCCGCTCCTCTTCCTCGTCGTCATCCTCTCCCCGCTCTGCCTGAAGAAGGTCCGCGCGTCGATCGTTTCCTATTGGAAGAGCAAGAAGGTAAGCTGAGGACATGTTCTACACCACGGATCCTCTCGTCTCCCTCATCGTCTTCGCAGTGCTCGGGCTGGTGCTCGGCAGCTTCGGAAACGTCCTCATATTCCGTCTGCCCCACGGCAATTCCATCAGCGGAAGGTCGCACTGCCCGCATTGTAAGAAAGTACTGGTGCCGCTGGAGTTGATCCCGATCGTCAGTTTCCTGGTGCAGATGGGAAAGTGCCGCGGGTGCGGGGAAAAGATCTCGCTGCAGTATCCGTTGGTCGAACTTTTCTCCGCCCTCCTGTTCATGATGGCGCTGTATATCGCGAGCTTCCTGTGGATCCCCGCCCTGTGCCTCTCCATCGCCCTGTGGGCGCTGCTGCTCATCGCGGCGACGGATATACGCACCCAGCTCATCCCCGATCTCCTTACGGGCATCGCGGCCATTTTCGGGCTTTTGTTCCATCTCACGCACGGGCAGTTCCCCCTCTTCGCGCCTGTCGCGGGCCTGGCGTTCTTCGGAATCCAGTGGCTCCTCAGCCGCGGGCGCTGGGTGGGCAGCGGCGACGTGTTCCTGGCCGGCGCCATCGGGTTGGTGCTCGGCTATCTGAGCGAGATGATCTGGTGCATCCTCTTCGCATATATGCTCGGGGCGCTGTGGGGCGTGTTCCTTCTGATACGCAAAAAAGAAACGATCGGCGCGCGCATCGCCTTCGGTCCGTTCCTCATCATCAGCGCCATCCTCGTGATGTTCTTCGCGCCGGAGTTACCCTTGATCGTGAATATTTAAGAGTCCCCTTCGACAAGCTCAGGGTGACACGTTTTTTAGCTGTCATGGTGAGCCCGCCGAACCATAAAAAACGGGCGTTGCGCCTGTAAGACGAACACCCGTAGATCAGGCATTACGTCTTTTGAAGCACGGGGCTTTGACCGCTCCCAGAGGGAAGATCACAACGTAATGACTGTGGTCAGATTACATTATTTCTTAAATTTGTCAATTATATTCTTTTCGCTGTAAAGCAGGCCAAAAGTGCCGTATACTCGGTTCCGTGAAAACGATCCAAAACCGCCGGGCACGCTTCGATTACGAGATCACCGAAACGGTCGAGGCCGGCCTCATGCTCACGGGGCAGGAGGCGAAGGCGTGCCGCGACGGGCACGTGGATCTGAACGGTGCGTACGTGTCGTTCGCTTCGGGAAAGCCCGTCATCAAGAACCTGAAGATCATGAAGTATAAGTTCGCCTCCGGTCTCGACGGCTACGAACCGGGCCACGACCGCGTGTTGCTATTGAACAAAAAAGAAATCGAAAAGCTTTCGGGTGCCACCAATGAAAAAGGCATCAGCATCGTCCCGCTGGAAGTGCGCGCCGGCCGCTACATCAAGTTGCTGCTCGGGCTTGGCCGCGGACGCAAGAACATCGACAAGCGCCGCGTCATCAAGGAGCGCGACGTGGAGAAGAGGTTGCGCAAGGGTATACAGGAATGATCAGCGCAGGAATTGGAGCAACAGCTTCTCCTCCATTTCGAAGGCCGTGATCAGCAGATGCGCGTGAGGCAGATCGCCGAACGTGATATTTATTTTACGGGTATAGGTTTTGAGCGTATCCGCCAGGTTTTTCATCAACTCGAAGTCCAATGTTTTGCCTGCGTGCATGATGATGTGGTTGAAGATCGGCCGGCGCTTCAGCAATTTCTCCTTCGCTTCATCGGAAAGCTCTTCGCCTTCCAAAAGCGGTGTGAAGCAATGGTCGATCATCACTTGGGGTGGAAGATCCAGGATTTTTTCTATGCCGCGTTCCGCCGAGATCTCCCGTTCCAATTCCTCCAATGCATCAAGGTCATAGGGAAGGACGTTGTCTTCCCAATCATTGATGATTGTGGATACAATCCTGCGCCTGTCCTCCGCCGTCAGCAGGCCCTTGGCTTTCACGAATGCCTCGATACTCCGGCGTAATTCCTGCGCTTGCGTTCGGAAGTGGGTCGTATCCGCTTCCAGTAGGAAGGGGTGGATGCGCAGGAGTTTGTCGCGCAGGTCATCGTCTGAATTGCCCAAAAGCATGCGCGCGATCTCCAGGTCTTTTTCCGTGACCCCGATCGCCTTTTGGTATGCGAAGGTGGTTTCGCCTTCTTTGAGGATCTGGAATTTCTCCGGCCTGGCTTTGTAATGGTCATGCAGCGGGTGGTCCTCCGGGTTGACGTTGAGGTGGCGCGATTCGAGGATGCTGCGCAAGGCCACATTCATCTCCTGGACGGTTTCGCGCTCCGGATCCAACCGCGCGTGGAGGCTTTGGCCCGAGGTGCGCACATAAGCGTCCGCAAGATGTGGCAGCAGAAGGCGCTTGTCTGAAAAATCCTGCGTCGCCATGCCCGGACAACCCCGGAGGAATTCGCGGAAACGCAGGCGCAGGTCCTCTCGGAAGTGGTCCACCGTCAGCGGGATGGGTTGCTTGAACGTCGAGCGGTTCCAGTTCGTATAGCCTTCGTATACTTTCAAGAGGCATGCGTCGAACGTCGCATGATCACCGGTGATGGATCGGAAGACGCGGAGGTCCAGGGTGCGATTCATGGGTATCCAGTATACACTCTTAAAAACAATTTAAAATAACTGTCAATGAACGTGACGGATAGGTTCTTTGGGCGTATTCTCCCTTTCCACATGTCGCTGCTTCCGCCGCAAATCACCAAGGCCATCGAGGAATTCCAGAAACTCCCGGGAGTGGGTCCGAAGAGTGCGGAGCGCCTTGTGTTTCATCTGTTGCGGAGTTCGCGTTCGTCCCCCGAGGCGCTGGGAAAATCGTTGCTGGAGCTGAAGAACGAACTGCGCTACTGCCGCGAGTGCCAGATGGTCACCACGAAGGAGCGGTGCGATCTGTGCGAGGATAACACGCGCGACAGAACCATGGTGCTCGTCGTGGAGGAGCCGCTGGAAGTCGTCGCGTTCGAGAAGACGAAATACCGCGGGCTCTACCACGTATTGCACGGCGTGCTCTCCCCCATCGACGGCATGGGCCCGGAACAATTGAAAGTGCGCGAGCTTATCGAGCGCGTGAAGGTCGGCGATATCAAGGAGATCATCATCGCCACGGATCCGGATATCGAAGGCGAGGCGACCGCGACGTACCTGCGCGAACAGGTGAAAAACCACGTGCCGTCCGTCACCAGGTTGGCGCACGGACTGCCGATGGGGGCGGACATCGAATTCGCCGATCAGGTCACGCTGCGTGAGGCATTGGCGGGAAGGAGGAGTCTGTGAATTGCATGGGGATGTATAGGAAAGTTGACATACTTCCGTATTTGCCGTTCAATGCCAACGGTCCTTTTCTATCACCGGTTACGGAGGCATGTAGAACATGATACCTTTTCGTTTCGCCTTGTCTTTGTGCGCGATGGCCTTGTTTCTCATGATGGTGTTGGGTCAGTTCCTGTGCGTTTTTCACGAGGGCACTCAGCCCACATTCGCGCAGGAGCGTACGTCTTCCGTCCAAACCAAGAACGTGCGCCGATGCAGAGAAATCGAGTTGCTCGCTCGCACTCAGTACGGGCGGCTCAATGAAGGCCAAAAGCAAATGCTGCAGATCGTTGAGTCCGCGCAGAAGCGGATCGACGAGATCCACGCATCGGAAACAATCGATTATGAAAGCTCGGGGCGCATGCATTTCATCATGCTGCTCGCGACCATCCAGTCCAACAAGCAGTCGCAGTATGCGGATTCCGCCTTGGACCTTGCGGCCGACGCCGCCACGGCCTTGGCCGTGCACGACAAGGCGAAGCAGGACGTCCCCGATGCGATCGTACGATTGCTCGACGAAACCAGCGCGAGCCTCGATTCCCGGATCCGCGCGGTCGGCGGCCTGATCGCCGAGATGAAAGAAAGCGTCGCGCATCCTGAACGCCCCTTCTCCCAACCGAAAAAATAAGAACCTGAAAAGGACGGTTTGCCGCCTTGCACCATTGCGGTGCGGGCGGTTTTTTCGTTGCGGATTGTAAGACTGATTCTATTTGCTAGGATTACCCCATGTCTTTCTTGTCCAAAAAAATACCGAGCAAGGCTGTCGCATGGGGAACCTTCATTTTTGCATCCGCTTTGATGATGGTGTTTCTTTATGTATTGGCATTCATCACCATTGGCGGGGGCGGGAGCCGCGCAATCGCCTGGTTCAGCTTTTTTCCGTTTGGTTATTTTCCGCGGACCTTCCTCATGAATGCGATGTACATGCCTTTCCTCCTTCCGTTGAGGATGCTTCTTTCGTTCGTACTGACGATCTACTTGTACGGAATGTGGTTTCTGCAAGGAATGTGGTGGGTATCGATCATCACATGGGTCTTGTCCCGCTCGAACGAGAAGATACCGAAGGGTCTCGTCGTTTTTTCGCGTAGATTTGTAATTATCGGCCTTTGCGTCGCCGTGCTGGGTTACCTCGATAGGTTTACGCCGTCATTGCTTTTCTAATATCCCAAACACCCAATACAAGCGATTAAACCACTCTCTTGCGGAAAATCGCTATTTTTGCTATACTTAGGAGAAATACAAACCGCATCCACATGCCAAAAGAAACAGAAAAAACACCCGCACCAGAGGCATCCGGAAAGAAGAAAATCCTGATCGTCGAGGACGAGCGTCCGTTGGCGCATGCGTTGGAACTGAAAATGACGCACGAGGGATACGAAACGAAGGTCGCCTCGACCGGTCGCGAAGGCTTGGAAGAAGCGAAGAGCGGCAAGTACGACCTCATCCTGCTCGATCTCATCCTTCCGGAAGTGGACGGGTTCGCCATCCTGGAAGCCATCAAGGACCAGGCGAAGAAACCGGTCGTCATCGTGCTGAGCAACCTGGGCCAGGACGAAGACCGCAAGAAGGCCGCCGATTTCGGCGCGAAGGATTACCTTGTGAAGTCCAACGTCCCCCTCGCGGACATCGTCAAAGTCGTGAAATCTTCCATCTAAAAAATTATGGCACTCACCGATATCGACCTCGGCAAAATCCTCCTGGACCTCAGTTACGTTTCCGAGGAGGACTTGAAGAAAGCCGAAGAGCAGGCCAAAAGCCACGGCGTGTCGCTGAAGGACGCGCTCGTCGAATTGGACCTTATGAGCCAGGAGCTCTACGAGAGCGCCATCGCCGAGCACTACCACATGTCGTACTACGACGTGGACAAGAATCCGCCGAACGCGGAGATGGTATCGCTGCTTCCGGAAGACATCGCGCGCACCTACAACGCGGTGGTGGTGAAGAAGGAGGGCGAGACGGTGACGGTCGCCACGTCCGATCCGACAAACGCGTTGCTGGAGGAGGCGGTCCGCATGAACCTGGGGCAGGAAATCTCCCTGTTCCCCGAGAGCGAAAGCGACGAGAACAAGCAGACGTCGCGCAAGTCGGCCGCCGCCGGCCGCTTCGGATTTGGTGGCAAAGACAAGAAGGCGGATCGTACGAAATTCGCCGGGAAGATCGAACTCGTCTACGCGTCGCGCAAGTCCATCGAGGGATTCTTCGTGCATTACAGGAAGCCCCTTGCCACGCGTTTCCAGACGATTATCGACGCGAACCGCAAGGTCGCGCCGGAAATCCTGGAGGAAATCTTTAACGACGCCATCCAGCTGCGCGCGTCCGACATCCACATGGAACCGCAGGAGAAAATCGTCGTCGTGCGCTTCCGCGTGGACGGCGTGCTCCATGAGGCGGGACGCATTCCCCGCGAGTATTACGAAGGAGTCGTGAACCGCATCAAGATCGCGTCCAACCTCCACATCGACGAACATCACTGCGCGCAGGACGGAGCCATCCGCTACGACACGGGAAACGGCGGCACCATGGACATCCGCGTCTCCATCGTCCCGATCGTCGACGGCGAGAAGATCGTCATGCGTCTCCTTTCCGAGTATGTCCGTTCGCTCACGCTTGCGGACCTCGGTTTCACGGAGGAGCACAGGAAACAGCTTGAAGCCGCTTCCAGGAAGCCCTTCGGCATGATCCTTACCACCGGTCCGACCGGATCGGGAAAATCGACGACGCTCTACGCGTTGCTTAAGCTTCGTAACCACCCGGACGTGAACATCAGTACCATCGAAGACCCGGTGGAATACAAGGTGCAGGGCATCAACCACATCCAGGTGAATCCCGAAACCAACCTCACGTTCGCCCAGGGTCTGCGCGCCCTCATGCGTCAGGATCCGAACATCATCCTCGTCGGGGAAATCCGCGACGGTGAAACCGCATCCATCGCCGTGAACGCGGCGCTTACGGGACACCTCCTCTTCTCGACCCTCCACGCCAACGACGCGGCCACCTCCATTCCGCGTCTCCTGGAAATGGGCGTCGAGCCGTTCTTGCTCGCATCCACCCTGGAAGTCGTCATCGCCCAGCGCCTCGTGCGCCGCATCTGCCCGCGCTGCCGCTACACGTACAACGTGACGCCCGAGGAAGCAGGCAAGCTCTTCAAGAATGCCGACAAGTTCTTCGGTACCAAGGGGCAGATCCTGCTCTACAAGGGAAAGGGATGCGAGGCATGCGGAGGTATCGGATTCCAGGGCCGCATCGCCATCCACGAACTCCTCGTCATCACCCCGGAAATCGAGAAGTTGATCATCGCGCGCAAGTCGAGCGCGGAGATCGAGGCGGAAGCCCGCAAAGAGAATATGGAATCCATTTTCGAGGACGGATTCAAGAAAGTGCTCGGCGGCACCACGACCATCGAGGAACTGCTGCGCGTCGCCACTCCTCCGGAACGTCCCTCTACCCAAATCCATGAAGAAAGCGCTGAATAACGGCTTGTCCAAGGCATTCGCTTTCCTTCAGCGCCCCGTGACGCTGCCGTCTTTGGGCGGCAAAAAGAAGCGCCGGCATACGCACTACCACTATTCGCATAAGCGTGCCAAGACCGCGAAGACGGATGTGTCCCATAAGGAAGTGCATATCTACGCGACGACGAAGGAGGAAGATACGGAACAGGGGGTGCAGGATATGGAGAAGGAAGAAGCGATTGAAACGGATGCCCCCGCACTCGAGACGTCCGAAGAGCCTGCAAAGCCGGCACCTGCCCCCGAGGCATTCGCAAAAGCCGCCATCCCCGCCCTCTCCGTTTCGCTTCCGGGGAAAATCCTGATGCCCAAGGAAAAGAAGGTCAAAGGACCGGGTGCATGGAGCGTTCTCAAGAGCCGCCTCACCCGCCCCATCACCTTGCCACACTTCTTCATGAAGAAGCCGAAGGTGATGTCGCAACCCGCCCCCGTCTTGGTAGCGAAACCCGTCGCTGCCGAAACCGAAGTGTCGGATATGCCGAGGGGGAAGATCATCGATCCCGAGAAGGGCGCGGCGGAAACGAAGGCCGAGATCGCCGCCAAGACCGCCGCCATCGAAAACGAAGACGGATGGATGCAGAAAGTGAAGCTGCATACGAGCGACCACGCGTCTAAAAAGTGGAATGCATGGGGTCTCATCAAGGAGCGTCTTTTCCAGCCGGTGGAGATGCCTTCATTCATGAAAAATCAGAAGGAGGCTCCCGCCGCCAAGCCCCTGACGAAGGAGGAAATGGCGAACGATTCGTTCCTGAGGCGCGTGCAAAGCAAGAACGTCAACGACCCCGTCGGTACGCGTTCCGATATGCAGAAACCGGTCACGCAAGCATCCGCCGCACCCGCATCCACGCTCGCATCCTTCGCATCCGATGCCGCGGCGCCGGCCGTGTCGACCGTGCCCGCCCCCGCGTCGACGGCGCACATCCTGCCGCCGCTTGAAAAGAAGAAAGACGAACCCGCGGCCATCCGCAGGGAGGAGCCGGTGGTCGCCGAAACAAAGAAGGAAGAAGCCAAGCCTGCGGAGGCGAAGCCCGTACCGAAGATCGTCATCCAAAAGAAATCGAGTGCTCTCTCCAACTATATTGCGTCGCTGAATTACATGGGCCTCGGAAAGGAGCGCATGATGTTCATCCAGAACATGGCGACGATGCTCAACGCGGGCCTCCCGCTCCTGGACGCGTTGCGCACGATCCTCTTGGAAACCCGCAACAAGGCCATGAAGAAGCTGTTGCAACAGATCCTGGTATCCGTCGAAAACGGCAGTTCGTTCTGGCGCGCCATGGATGACCGCCATTTCTTCTCCCTCCATGCCATCGCCCTCGTGCGCATCGGGGAGGAATCCGGAAGCCTGGCGGAAAACATGGGATACCTGGCCCAGCAGGAAGAAAAGGATCACGAGCTGAAGGGCAAGGTGAAGATGGCCATGATCTACCCGAGCATCGTGATGACGATCATGTTCATCCTCGTCATCGGACTCGGATGGTTCGTCCTGCCGAACCTCATCGGCGTGCTGTACTCCCTCGGGGTGCCGCTGCCGTTCGTCACCCGCGCGGTGATCGCGTTCACGAACTTCTTCACGAATTACGGCACCGTCGCGGTGCCCGGCTTCCTCGTCGCCGCCTTTGTCATGGTCATCCTGAACAAGACGACGCGCCTGAAAGTCGTATTTCAGTGGATCATGTTCCGCATCCCGGGCGTCGGGATACTGGCCCGAGAAGCGACCATCGCCCGCTTCGGGGTCATCCTCGGAGGTCTCCTGAAGGCCGGCGTTCCCGTCATCGAGTCCGTCCAGTCGCTCATCGAGGTGACGCCCATCGTCGCATACCGCAACCTGTATACGCGCATGCTGGAGCACATCACCATCGGCGATTCCTTCTCAAAGAGCTTCCAGAGCATCAAGGGAAGCGACAAATTACTGCCCCCGTCCGTACAGCAGTTGGTCGTCACGGGCGAGAAGTCCGGTTCCCTGGCCGATATCATGTTGAAGGTGGCCGATATCTACGACAAGAAAGCAAGCGAAACGGCTCAGAAACTGCCGGTGGTGCTGGAGCCGATGATCCTGCTCTTCATCGGAGGGCTCGTGGGCACCATCGCCTTCGCGATCATCGTGCCGATTTACGGAATCGTGGGCTCTGTCGGACGCTAAACGATTCCGCGTGAAGACGTGGGAGCGTCAAGCCTGTTTGTCGTGCATCGCAAAGCCGCGAAGATACACTGATGGCGACATTTCCCGCTTCCCTATGCTGCGCCGCGGCTTCGCGCTCCTCGAAATCCTCCTCGTCGTGTCCATCCTGGGCATGCTCGGCGGGGTGTCGATCCCGATGTACCGCGATTTCCAGATCCGCAGCGACTTGGATTCGTCCACGGAACAGGTGACGCAGGGATTGGCGCGCGCCAGGCTGAAGGCCCAGGCGGGCGAGATGGATTCCTCGTGGGGTTTCTACATACCCGCGGGCATCCTGTACAAAGGCGAGAGTTACGAGACGCGCGACACGACGTACGACGAAGCCTTCCCGATGCCGTCGACTATCACGTCCACGGGTCCGACGGAAATCACGTATTCCAAACTTATCGGTGCCCCCAGCGCCACGGGCTCCATCACCCTCACCACCCTGAATACCGAACAGCGAACCATCCTGATCGAAGTAAAGCAGGAGAGCCTGGCGGTGGTGCAGAATGATTCCATCGTCATCTGCCACCAGACGGGAGGCGGACAGCACACGCTGACCGTCGGGGATTCCGCGTGGCCCGCGCACCAAGCGCACGGCGATTTCTACGGCCCTTGTCCAGCTTCCAGCTCCAGCGTCGCATCCTCATCCGCAATCAGCTCTTCCGTCGCAAGCAGTTCCAGGTCTAGTTCCGCGGCTTCTTCATCCGCACTATCCAGCGCCGCTTCGTCCGCGGGCGGTGCGTGCGCCAACAGGTTCACGGTCTCATCCAACGGAACCATCACGACCAATAGCAGCCTGTCCGTCACCTACACCGTCATCGGATCGCAGCTGACCTACGGCGCCGGCGGCCCCGATATCGACGTAACGGCGAAATACAAAAAGAGCCCGAGTAACAGTTGGTCCAACCTCTTTGGCGGCGACGAGATCAACGGCAACGGAGGCCAGACAAGCACGATCACGAGCTTCTCCAACGGAACCACGCTGAATACCAACTTCCGTGCATACTTTAAACAGCGCGGGTGGCTGACCTACGACCAGACATACGCGACGAACGACGCCTCGGGGCACGTGAGAATCCTGCGTGACGGGGATACTCCCCCGTCCGCCGCCGCCTACGGCGGGCAGACCAGCCTGAAGACATACCTGCAGAGCATCTTGGATGCCAACGGCAACATCAACATCGGGGAGCACGAGGTGTTGCTCCTTGCCGAAATGGGTACCTGCACCAACTGCGCTTCCGCGGATTTCCAGGACGCCGTGGTCAAACTGACCTTCGGCTCGTCGACGGGCTGCAACTGATCCGCATGCGGCATCTTCCATGAGGAACCATTTCTTTTCCCATCGCGCGCGTGAGGGTTCGCTCCTCCTGGAAGCGATGCTCGGCATCGCCATCTTTTCCTTCTTCCTCACGGCGGTCGGTGTCAGCCTCCTCAAGGGGCAGGAGGGATCCATCAATGCCGGCGACCGCGTCCGCGGCGTGCTCTTCGCGCAAAAAACCCTGGAAGCCTCGCGGTCCATCCGTGACGGAAGTTTTTCCTCCCTCACCACCGGGGTGCACGGAATCAACTTAGGTGCATCCACGTGGGCGTATGCCGGAACAGGAACGACGACGGGAAACTACAGGATGAAGGTGTCGGTTTCCTCGCTCGCTTCGGGATGGATGCAACTGACGGGACAGGCGACGTGGAAACGCGGCATCAACCGAGCTGGAACGGCCGCGCTTCTTACGGAGCTCACGGATTGGCGCGGCGCGGGAAGCATCGGGAACTGGGGCAGTATCACCTTGGAGGGAAGTTACACAAGCGGCACCCCTCTCTATACGGCTGCGGCCGTCGCGGGTAACACGCTGTTCCTTACCGGTGACACGTCCAGCGGCGGCAACGGTCTCTATGTGCTTGATATTTCGAATACGGCATCGCCGTCGCGCATCGCGTCGTCGTTCTCCCTCGGTGCGACGGGGTATGCGGTCGCCGCGCGCGGCAAAAGACTGTACGTGCTCACGTCCGATGCGGCCGCGGAACTCAAGGTCTATAACATCACGACCCCTTCGCTTTTGTCCGTTTCGTCGCTCGTCGCGTCGTATGATCTGCCGGGCAGCGGCCGCGGCCGGGCGCTTGCGTTCGGCGGCAATGGCGCGACCTTGCTCATCGGCAGTACCTACAGCGCCGTGTCGGGCGAGCACGAGCTTACCGCCCTCGACATATCGAACAGCGGGTCCGTCGTGCTGTACGGCGGCATGGATGATACCGGTACCGTGAACGCGATCGCCGTCACGGGCACCGCGGCGTACCTTGCGAGCGGTCTCGATACGGGCGAATTGCGCGTCGCCGATATCGACAATCCCGCAGCCATCGTTTTGGCATCCGGCAACGGGTATAACCTCAGCGACCGCACGGCCGACGGATTGAGCATCGCCGTCACCGGCACCTCCGCGCTCATCGGTACGCAGGCCACCGGCGGCATCCAAGAGATGGTGCTGTTCGATACCGAAGGCGCCGGCGTTCCCGTTCCTCCACCCGGACCGTGGTATCACGAAGGCAGCGGAAGCTTGGTGGGCATCACGATGGACCCCACGCGATGCGTCGCGTTTCTCGCGGCGCAGAGCGGGCACGAGGCATTGCAGGTGGTGAACATGCGTAACAAAACATCGCTCCCCCAAATCGCATCCTACGATGCCGCCGCTTTGGGCCGTGGCGTTCTCTATGATCCCGTGCGCGACCGCGTCTTCCTTTTCACTGACACATCGGTCCTCATCTTCCGTCCCGGCACGACCACCGGAACCTGCCCATGATCCGCCCCGCGTCCCGTCCCGGCTACGTGTTCCTGCTGACCGTCCTCGTGACCGGGGTTATCGCGTCGACCAGTGCCCTGTCCCTCATGCTGCTCGCGTGGGCGGCGGAACAGAACGGATACCTCTTCTGGGAATCCACGCAGTCCTACGAATACGCGCAGGCATGCGCCGAGCGGACATTGCGCACGCTGCGCTCGGACCTTAGTTATGCCGGAGGGGAGACGTTTTCCTTCGCGCACGGCACCTGCACCGTGCATGCGCTCGGCGGAAGCGGAAACAACGACCGCGCGCTGTGCATCGATGCGACAGTCGGGTCCGCACTGCGCCGCATTGAGATTGTTTCATCGCAAATCCTGCCGACGACGCTCATTTCATCCTGGCAGGAAGTCGGTTCCTTCACGCACTGTCCATGATCCGTTCCCGCGATTGCCGGCCGGGCACCACGCTCATCGAACTCCTGCTGTTCCTCGGCATTCTTTCCTTGGTAGCCGGCCTTACGATTCCCATTCTTTTCTCCGCCACCGAGAACAAACTCCTTCAGCAGACGATCGCCGTCGTCGAACAGAACGGAACGCAGGTGATACAAAACGTTACGTATGGCGTGCGCCACGCGGAGCGCATCCTCAGTCCCGCGCCGGGGCAGTCGGGTTCGTATCTGGCGTTGCAGACGTCCGACAGCGATACGAATCCTACGATCATCGGCATCCAAAGCGGCTCAATCGTGGTGATCAAGCACGCATTGAAGGAGACGGTGAGCACTACGCAGGTGGGCGTGGTGGATTTCGACGTCATCAATACGTCGGTCTCCGCGTCGCGTCCCAGCGCGCTCATCAGGTTTTCGCTGTCGCGCACCATTCGCTTGCAGCAGCCGCACAGCTACGCGCAAACATTCGAAACCCTGCTGACCATCCCTCCTGCGGACGAGCCCGTCGGCGATGCGTGCGGTTGCACGGGTGTCGCGTGTTTGTACGCTAACGTATTGGGATGGCAGGTGTGCGGTGATGACAATGCATGCGCGGAGGTGACGACGGGTTTGCAGTGCCCATAACTTCAAGATCTGCAAGTCAGTCACGTTTCAAATTTGCGTCAAGCTCAAAAAAAGACGAAGAAAGCAAAATCGCTATAATGCGTTCAACTTCTGGACCTTCCGTCCGTTTTTATCTCCTTATTTTTCCACCTTCCCTTATGGGTTCCATCAACAATGCCCGCCGAGGATTCACGCTTATCGAACTTCTCCTCGTCGTCGGTATCATCGCCATCCTTGCGTCGATCGTCATCGTCGCCATCAACCCCACCAAGCAGCTTGGTGACACCCGCAACGCCCAGCGCAAGGCGGACGTGAACACGATCCTCAGCGCCGTGTACCAGTACTCGATCGACAACAACGGCAGCCTGCCGGGAACGATCACGACCACGAACAGCGAAATCTGCGCCACGGATTCCGCAGACTGCGACAGCGCCATCGACTTGGACGTCCTCACGGGCTCCTACGTCGTGAAGTTGCCGAGGGACCCCCAGGTCAGCTCCACGGGAACGGGAACGAACTACTGGATCGTCCGCGACAGCAACAACCGCATCACGGTGACGGCACCGGGTGCAGAGCAGGGCGCAACGATCAGCATCACGCGCTAAGAAATCCAGAGCTTGAATCTGAAACGGCGTCTCCGAAAGGGGGCGCCGTTTTTGTGTGGGTTCCCAGGGATGTAGAAGGGTGGCTGCTTGCTGCAAACTACCTCCCAAATCACCCAATACCCCCACTTTACCCCATCCCCTAAACTACCCCAAATCCCCCTTTTCTGCTATAATTAAGGGATACCATGGTATTCAAAAACACGCCCTTCCACGGCTCCATCATGCGTCGCCTGACCGTTCAGGCGCTGGCGCTGACGGGTCTGACAATCGTGATCCTGGCAGCGCTATCGCTGCTGATCGCGCGGTCCTTGGTTATGCAATCGCTGCATTCGGAAGTCGCTACGTTATCGGCGGTCGGCGAGGAGTCCATCGAAAAATCATTGCAATACGCACGCGAGCGCACGGCGCTCTTGTCGGCCCACCAAGACATGCAGGCAATGCTGTCCAAAGGAGTCCAGGCAGATGTGCAGCGTGCGTGGTCGTTGGCATTGGGCGAATCGGATGCGTCCCTGCCGGTCATCGGATTGGCCTTGGACGACGCGGCAAAAAATGTCGTGCGTATCGGACGCCCTATCCCTGCATTGGCATCGTCCCCTACGAGGACGGTGGTCATTCCGTCCGTCACGGACGAAGGCATGACCGTGCTCGACGTGCATGCGCCGGTGCGCAAAGGCGTCGAGATCATCGGGGCACTGCATGTTCGTTACGACGCGAGCGCCGTCATGGCGAAACTTGCGTCCCTTTCCCTCGCGCTGGGAGACACCGGGGAGGTGATGCTGTCGTTCATGCGCGGAGAGGATGCGTACGTCTTCCGTCCGTCCACGGACGCACGTCGTTTCTCCCTCCTGCCGCTTGCGAAAGGCGCGGATACGCCGACCGTCCGCGCGTTGGACGGTACCGAAGGTGTCGCGGACATGAATGACGACGAAGGCGCGCGCGTGATCGCGTCGTACCGCTACCTGCCCGACATCGGATGGGGCTTCACGATGACCGTGGAGCGCGCCGAAGCCTTCCGGCAGACCGATGCGCTTGGCCGCCTGATCGCTCTTATCGGCGCATGCCTGCTCGTCCTGGCCGCGGTGGTGGGGGTAGCCCTTTCCCGTACCATCACGAAGCCGCTGCGCACCCTTGCCGAGAAGGTGAAGGGGTTGCGCCCGGGCGCCTGGGGCATCGATCGCACGGTGAAGACGGGCGACGAAGTGGAGGTGTTGGATACCGTGGTGGTGGACATGGCGACGCGTCTCAAAAAGATCTACGAGGATATGGAGGGGGTTATCCGCGAGCGTACGCAGGAGTTGGCAAAGCAGTACGCGCGCGACAGCGCCATCCTCGGAAACATCGAATACGCCGTCATCGCCGTGGATGACAAAGGCGTCGTCACCGATACGAACCCCGCTGCGACGGCATTGCTTGGCATGCAGGCGTCGGAAATGAAGGGAAAGAGCGTCCGCGACGTGGTGCTCTTCAGGGCGCACCAAGGGAATGCCATGGAAGGAGAGCACCCGGTGCTGTCTTGCATGCATGCGAACGTATCGAAGCATTCGTCCGCGAACGCTCACTGGAACGTGCAGAAGGCCGACCAGACGCTCATCCCGGTCAGTTACTCCATCAGTCCGCTGGAGGAGAAGGGGCGCGTATTCGGCGCCATCCTGGTGCTCCAAGACGTCTCCGAGGAGCGCAGGCTCGACTACTTGAAGTCCGAATTCATCACGCTCGCCAGCCACCAGTTGCGCACTCCTCTCTCCGCGCTCCGTTGGTACGTGGAACTCATGGGGGAAGCATCGGAGCGCCTGACGGATGATGAGAAGGGATACGTGAAAGAAATGGGAGTCTCCCTGAAGCGCATGGCGAACCTGCTGGATTCCCTGCTGCGTGCGTCGCAAATGGAAGAGGGCGGCCTCGGCGTGTCGTTGACGGACGTCAATATCAATCAGCTTATTACGGAAACGGACGAAGACTTCCGCTCCATTGCGAAGGAACATGATATCGGTTTCTCCGTCTCCCTGCCCGAAACGCCGGTGGTCGCCAAAACGGACGCCACGCTGCTTCGCATCGTGCTTCAAAACCTCCTCAGCAACGCGACGAAATACACACGCCCCGAATCGCATATCAGCCTGTCGCTGGAAACGCAGGGAACCGGGTATAGCATCAGCGTGACGGATGCGGGCATGGGTATTCCGGTCGCCGAACAGAAGCGCGTGTTCCAGAAGTTCTTCCGCGCCAAGAACGTACGCCAGATGGACACGGACGGAAACGGGCTCGGTCTGTACATTACGAAATCCATCGTGGAACGCCTGGGCGGAACCATTGATTTCAAGAGTGTTGAAGGAAAGGGTACGACGTTCACGGTGGCGTTCCCGAAGGCATAAAAAAGCGCCCCATACCACGGTGGGTACAGGGCGCTTGGTAAGGGTTTCGGACTGTTTCAACACGTCACGAGCTGGCTCATTTCCGCAAAAAGCCGAATGAACTCGCCCCGTTCCACGATGCGCTCCTTATGCTGGATGCGCCAGAGGCCGATCAGGCGATCGATCGACGGTTCGTTGATGGGATGCCTGCCTTGTTGGCCGTCGGCGGGCATCGTCATCATGTCGTATACCAGCATCGTTCGCGGGTCGGTGTCGAGCAAGCTCGCGTACTCGACCAGCGTCAGGGGGTAATACTCGTCGCCGTGGAACCGCGGATGCGCCAGCGGCAGAATGATGCGTTCGGCATCGGTTTCCGCCTGCTTGAAGATCCGTAGGGCCTTGTCCGCGTTATCATTTACGTCGGGAAGTTTCAGGATGCGGTGGATGCAGGCGATGTCGCCCGTGTCGATCTTCTGCCGTTCCAGGTCTTCCAGCAAACAAGGGATCCATTGGCTGTCCGGCTTCATGGGCTTGATCAAAAAACGGTACGCGTCGGTCATCAGGATTCACTCTCCTTAGAAAAGTCCGATGGGTGTAAGAACGACCTTCTGGGAAACCAAAAGGGCGCCTATTCTATGCCGGGAAATGGCTTATGCAAGGGGTTTTTCAATGGAGCCGCTGGCCGGATTCGAACCGGCGACCTACTCATTACAAGTGAGTTGCTCTACCAACTGAGCTACAGCGGCTTGGGAAGCCACGGAACTGTACAAGTTTCCCCCTAAAATCCCAAGGGCTTTATTGCGTTTAAAGCCTATCTGTGGCACAATAGACATGCTGCTCTTTGGATGATCGCCCCGGCCCAGCCGCGGGAGGAACGTCCGGACATCGTGCGAACGCCATGCGGGTAACACCCGTCCGCCTGCTCCAATTCATAAATGTAGGCGCGGACCAGTGCCACAGAGACGAGCTCCCCTCGAGGGAGAGTGAAACGCCCCGGAGTACCGGGGATGCTAGCAATAGCATCGGTAAACTCATGGTGATGCAAGGAGGATTTGGGTGATCGGAATCAGCAATGGTTCCGTCGCTCCGGTCACCCCTCCGCACCGAGGTGTTGCAGCAATGCTCACCCCAGATAGATGATCATCGCCCTAACGGGATACAGAATCCGGCGTACAGAAGGGCAGCACAAAACAGAGGCTTCGGCCTCTTTTTTGTTGTATTTGAGCGGTTCGGACAGGTGTATACTCCCCTTACATGAAGAAGTCCGAAGCCCTCTTCGGTGCGCTGCGCGTCCCCCTGGACGCGCTGGCCGTCTTGGCGTCGCTGGTGCTCAGCTACAAGCTGCGCCAGGCCAACGTGGATCTCATCCCGGGCGTGCAGCTCCTGGAGCAATCCGGGCTGCCGCCGTTTGCATACTACTTCGAGTACTTCGTGATCCCGGGCGTGTGCCTCTTCCTCATCATCGCGTCGTTTCTGCGCATGTACGCGCTGCAACTGACGACGGGCGCGTGGAACGAGATCGGGAACATCATGCTCGCGGGCGTGCTGTGGCTGGTGTTCGTGATGGCTTGGTACTTCCTCGTCGTGAAGCAGCTCTTCTATTCCCGCATCCTGCTCATCCATTCGTTGTTTTTCATCACGCTGTTCGTCGCCGTGCTGCGATCGTTCCTGACCCTGTTGCAGCGCAATCTCCTGCGCCGCGGCATCGGCGTGCGTTCGGTGCTCTCCATCGGCCGCGTGGCACTGGCCGAGAGCGCCAGGAAGACGTTGGAAGATGATATCCGTTACAGCTACATCGGCCATGCGAAGACGTTCGCGGAGTTGGAGGTGCGCGAGAGGAAAGACGATATCGATCTGGTGCTGGAAACGGACCCCAGCCCGGACAACGAAGACACCATGCGCCTCATCGAGTACTGCCGCAGCCACCATATCGGATACGCGTTCCTGCCGCCGGTGTTCATCGACGTGCCGCGTCAGCTCTCGGTGGAGCACTTGGGCCTCATTCCCATGCTCCGCTTCACTCCCACGCCCTTGGACGGCTGGGGACGCATTTTCAAACGGCTCTTCGACATCGTCGTGAGCGGATTGGCACTGATCATCTTGTCGCCGTTCCTCATCGGCATCGCGATCGCCGTGGTCGCCACGAGCGGCTTTCCCATCCTCTACATCTCCACGCGCGTGGGTGAGCAGGGGCGCAGGCGCATCCCCGTCCTGAAGTTCCGCTCCATGAGCCGCGACGCCGACCAGCGGAAGGAAGACCTGCAGGAGTTGAACCATCGCACCGACGGACCACTCTTCAAGGTGAAGAATGATCCGCGCATCACCCCGCTTGGCGCATTCCTTCGCCGTTGGAGCCTCGACGAACTCCCGCAGCTCCTGAATATCTTCTTCGGCCACATGTCGCTCGTGGGGCCGCGCCCGCACCTGCCCGAGGAAGTGAAGCTCTACAGCGATTACCAGAGGCGCGTATTCGCCGTGAAGCCGGGGCTGACGGGATTGGCCCAGGTGTCGGGAAGGTCTGACTTGAAATTCGACGAAGAAGTCTCGTTGGACCTCCAATACATCGAGGAGTGGTCGCTCCTCATGGACGTCTGGATCCTGTGGAGGACGCTGGTGGTGGTGTGCGGCAGGAAGGGGGCGGATTGAGAGATGGTAGCTTGTAGCTTCCAAGCTTCTTAGGAGATATACTTTTAGCCATGCAAGACCGCATGCCATACGCCATCGGCGGAGTACTGGGAGGGATCCTCCTCATCATCGTCGTGCAGGCGTTTTTGCCGGAAGGTCCGTTGCCGGGCGTCACTCCGTCGAAGGAAGAGTCCTGCATCGGCGAGCCGATCGTCGTCGATTACGACTTCGGAGGCTCATTCATGGAGCCCCATGCTTGCGCTGCGCAGTGTGCCGACGACAAACCGCGCTACATCCTCTACAAGAACGGCAAGGCGACGCAGTGCGAAACGCCGCCTGGATGCTTGGACTACGGCGAAGACCGCGGCGTGACGTGCAAGGTTGCGTCCTGATCAGATCGGAAGCTGCAGCTGTCCGTCATCCTTCTTTTTGGGCGCTGCTTTTTTCGCGGGTTTATCAGTCGTAGCCTTGGCGGAAGCCGGCTTCGGTTCCGGGATGTCCGCGTTCTCCGCAAAGATAGAAAGGTAATTCATCAGCTTCGTGCCGTACGATTTCTCATGCAGCCGTTTGTCGATGAGCACCGCTTCCCCGCCGTCCTTGCGATGCCTGCAGAAGGTGCGTAGCAAGCGGAACAGGCGGTGTTGGACGCGCGGCAGGAGGTATTCCTCGAATCCGTTCCCATAGTGTTCCTTCCTGCGGCTCGCGATGGGGTGGTTCGGATGGTCGAAGGGAAGCGTGTCGATGATCAGGCGATCGACGGTGCCTTCCGGCTGGTCGATGCCCTCGTACATCCACGGCGTCAGCATCCAGATGGCGGTTCCCTCGGCGGCCGCGAAGTCACTCTCCATGCGCCCCTGCCCACCGTTGAGGCCTTGGCAGATCAGCGTGATCCCCTCTTTTTCGAATCGTTCGGTGTGGTCGATGAATGCCTGCTCGATGATCCTCTTGCTGCCGGCCAGGATGATCGTCTTCCCTGCGGGAGGATTGGCAAAGAAGTCCTTGAGTGTCTCATCCTGCGGAAAACGAATGGGGCATAGGTAGGGATGCGTCCCGTTCATGCTGATGAGATCCGCCGGCATGCGAGCGGGTACCACCTCCGGCATCTTCCCGTTCGTTCCCTGCGGGATCAGGAGTGTCGTCGGGAAGCGGTCGTAGAGGTCTACCTTCAGCAGGAGATCGATGTGCAGCGGCGCCGCGTTGAGGGACAGGCTTCCGTTCATCCTGCGTTCGGTCCACACCAGTTGTTCCTTGAGCAAATTTTTCGTGAGTAGCGCGCGTACCTTGGAAAGCTGCGCGACGGTCTGTTCGGGAAGGTTTTTGTCCCCCAGGAATTCCTCCAGCGATTGGATCATGCTGAGCGTCTCCGGGCGGTCGTAATCCGCCTGCGTGAGGTAGTGCGTTTCCTCCATGCCGCGGATCTTCTCCGCCCACAGCATCAGGAGGTCCGTGAAGGCCATCATCTTGTCGTTGCCCAGCGCCGCGCCGCGAACGTCATCCAAAAAGCACTCGATGCCGTAGGCCTTCGTGGCGGTGTCCTCCAGCATGGAGGCGTCATCGATGACGATGTGCGCGTGCTCGCTCAGGCGCTCCGCGGAGGCGTGTCCTTTCGTCGACAGCAGCGCGAAGAGCTGACGGTGGTCTATGACGAACGCGGCGGCCTTTTCTTTGAATTGCATGGTATAGGCGTCGCTCGTATGCGTGCAGGCGATCTTGCCTCCCCATACGTCCTTCTCCCCTCCGTGGAGCGCCACATCGTTCCTGGTGCGTGGCCGGAACCAGTGCAGCTTGAGCGCGAGCGTCGCTTCGTCCCCCGTGAAGGCCTCCTGTGCCAGTAGCGTTTTGACGGCTGCGGGATCGGCAAGCAATGAGGGCGGATGGATGGCGCGAACATTGTCCGGCAGCGTGACGCGGCGCAGCGTGCCCTCCAGGTTCTTCACCGCGATCCAGTGCGTCATGGAGTCATCCTTGGAGGCCGCGTTGATGGCGCTTTGGATGGTATCCGGATCCAGGCTCTCCTCCAGCAGCGCGATGTGACCGGGTGTCGGGACGGGCAGCGGAAGGACGGGAACGTCCTTTGAAACTTTCTTCGTCGTAACATTCTTGATCCATGTCGCGCCCTTTCCTCCCTCCGGCGGCAACGCGGCGAAGAGCATTTTGTACCCTTCGCTGGAGCGCTCCATGATGCCCTTCGCGAAGGCCAGTTCTTCCGCGGACAATTCCAAGAGTCGCTCCCAGATATGGCCTAGCAGTTCCGTGGTGGCGCGTACGTCGCCGAGCGCGCGGTGCGCGGGTGCATGGTTCAATTTCAAATAGTTGCTCATGTACTGGAGCGAGTAGCTTTCGAACTCCGGGAACACGACCGATGCCAGCATGGAGGTGTCGATCCACGGGCGTGCCGTGAGATCGATGCCGTCCCCGCGCATCATGCCAAGGTCGTACCCCAGGTTCTGTCCCACGAGCAGCGTGTCTTCCCCGATGCGCTTGGTCATCTCATCCATACACTCCGTAAACGTCGGCTTGCCCGCGATGTCCTCGGGCTTGATGTGTGTGAGCACCTGGACGTGCGGGGGGATTTCCCCGTCCACGCTCAGAAGCTGCTCGTATTCATCCACCACTTCCCCGCCGCGCGCCGTCATGGATGCGAATTCGATGATATGGTGCGTCCTCGGGACGAATCCCGTCGTTTCGGTATCGAACACGGTGAAGGGCAGGGGCGGCAAACGCATGCGGGTATGGTAGCGGGTTTTCCTCGGAAAGAGCATCAAAAAAGACCGCCCGTAGGCGGTCTCTTGGGATCATGATGAGATGATTAGGCTGCCCTTGCCCCCTCGCCTTCCAGCGGCTGGTCGTCCGTCGGGGTGAGCGAGCTCTCGGCCGGCGCTTCCTGTTCGGCTGGTTCGACATGCTTCTCGGCTTCGTGGTTCTTCTCTCCTTCCGCAATGATCTCCTGTACCTCGCTCTCGGCCATATGCATCGGCTCGCCTCCGCGGATTTCCGCGAGCTTCGCCTTGAAGGCCGGGAGTTCCTCGTAGTTGTACATGTCGAGTTCGTATCCCGTCAGTTCGGTGGCGAGGCGGATGTTCTGGCCTTTCTTTCCGATGGCCATCGGGCGCTGCGCTTCTTCCACGAACACGGCGGCGCGCTTCTTCACGCGGCGTCCGCTGTCATCCACCT
>CAZUYK010000014.1:0-31420 GCA_964624905.1 uncultured Candidatus Peribacteria bacterium | reverse complement strand
CACCGAATCCGGCAGGGGATCGTTGAGTAACGAAAGTGTTCAGTCTAGCATGGGGTACGTTTCTTCCCACCCCACCCCATGTTCCGCCGTGTTCTGCTTGCTACCGCTGCGTTCGTCGCGTCGCAGGCCCTCTTTACGTTGAGTGCGTCCGCCGCGTCCTTCCCGGACGTCCCCCGCGACCATCCCTTCGGCGCCAGCATTGCGGTGCTCGCGGACATGAAGATCGTGAACGGCAATCCTGACGGGAACTTCTACCCTGCCAAGCCCGTGAACCGCGCGGAGTTCCTCACCATGCTCTACAGAGCCAAGGGTTGGACGCCGACCGCTCCTTCTTCCCCGTGCTTTTCCGATGTCGGGCGCGGCAGTTGGTACGAGGCGGTGGTATGCGATGCGTCTTCCAAGGGATACGTAGGCGGATATCCCGACGGAAAGTTCCGTCCTGAAAAGGAAGTGAACCGCGTGGAGTCCCTGAAGATGATTTTCAAAGTGTACGGATTCGATGAGACGCAGCCGTCTTCGAAGGCCGACACGTACGTCGACGTGCAAGCCGGCTCCTGGTACATGTCCTACTTCAAGTCTGCATTCGCGTACAACATCCTTCCTGTTACCGGGCAGGGAACGACATATTATTATCCCGAGTCAGCGCTCCTCCGCGGAGAGGCCGCCGCATACATCTACGCCGCGATGAACGCGCGGCTGTCCAACGCTTCCTCTTCTTCGAGCAGCCCGACGTCATCCGCGACGAGCAGGCGTTCGTCCGCTTCCAACTCGGTGGCAAGCGAAGACATTTCCATCCACAACTTCGACTTCCCATTCTCCGATGAAGGAACATTCACGAAGAAGTCGAAGGAGGTCTACCGCTTCTCTCTGAAGTCCGCGACGGTCGTCGATGTCATCGCATCGGTGAACGCCAACTCCACGCCGCAGGGCATCTCATGCACGTTGTTCAAGCTGAACAGCAGCGGACTGTCCTACGAGTACTACTTCGGTTTCGAGAGCGAGAACGAATGCCGGCTGAACGTGTCGCTGGGATCGGGCGATTACCAGCTGGAAGCGTGGCCCAAGATGGCGGGCGCCTCGTTCTCGGTTTTCACCAAGGAAGGCGCGAGCAACGGTAACGACGGCTTCCGCGAGGCGAAGGTGCTGCAGAAGGACATGTCCAAGGTCGCCATCATGAACGTGGGCGACACAGGGGATTGGTACAAGTTCACGCTGACGAAGGAAACGACGATGACGCTCAATGTTTCGTCGGGGAACATCCGTTGCCTCATCTACCCCATGGACGACGTGAGCCTCTTCAGCTTCAGCGGTCCCGTGTGCAACGAGGAGTACTCCTTCCCGAAGGGTACGTACTACGTGGGAATCATCCGCGAGAACGGAAAGGAAGAGAAGCAGACGTACACGATCGGGTACTGATGCGGCTTCGCGGAAAATATAGATTCTCATCACGCGTCAAAAAACAACATGCCGGTGCGGCGATCCCGCTGTGCCGGCATTCTTAAAAATATTTCGCGCGTAACATTTCTCCTTCGTGATCGTTGTATGATTTCCGAAAAAATATTTTTGAAACGCGCGTCCGATTTTTTTCGATCACACACAACATCACAATTTCCAACTTACGCTGCACGACTCGCTTCACAGTGGAATATATTTTTTATACAATTGGAACCAATTATTTATTTCCCCAACTTCATCATGGCAGCTAAGAAGAAGGCCAAGAAGACGACCAAGAAGAAGGTCGCGAAGAAGAAGGTTGCAAAGAAGTCTGCAACCAAGAAGAAGAAAAAAAGGTAATCGGTGACTCTGTCACACGAAAAGGATACGCCTCTCCGCACAGGGGGGCGTTCTTTTTTTGTCGGGGAAATGATATGTGGCGGATGAACTCAGGTGTTATGATTCGGTTCATGCTCCACGCCGTGATCGTCATCGTGCTCGTGCTTCTTGTGGTTGCGGGGTTGGGGGGCAAGGTGACGGCCGAGGGAATGAAGTGGTACCGCCGCCTGTCCGTTCCGCCGTGGACGCCGCCGGGAGCCTTCATCGGTTCCGTATGGACGCTGATTTACATCCTCTCGGGCGCGTCCGCCTTCCTTTTCTGGTACGCGGAAGTTCCGGAGCCTTGGAAGGCGGTGATCGTTGCGGCGTTCCTCATCAATGCGGCCCTGAATATCCTCTGGTCCGTCATCTTCTTTGCCTGGCACTCCATCGGGGGCGCATTCGCGGAGTCGCTCGTCCTGGAGCTGTCGGTCATCGCGCTCATCTTCCTCCTGCTTCCTTTTTCTTACCTGGGTGCCATGCTCCTGGTGCCATACGCGGCGTGGGTGCTCTTCGCGAGCTTCCTTACGTTTACGGTGTGGCAAGCGAACCGTCCCTGACGCCATGAAGAAGATCATCCTTCCCATCGTGCTGTTGCTGGTTGCGTGCGTACCTGTCGATTTGCCGAAGCAATCCGACGGCGACGCACTGCGCCCGTCGATTCCGCCGGTGGCAGACTCGCGCGAGTTGGAGGCGGTCCCGTCCGAATTTTCCCTGGATCACTTCTCCACGATGCTCCTCTCCGGCACCGGACTTACGCTGGAGAAGGTGCTGGCGGATAACGCGTCATATACGCGCTACTCCGTTTACTACTACAGCAACAAGACGAAGGTCTCGGGCATCATGAACATCCCGAAGGGTACGGGTCCGTTCCCGCTCCTCATCCTGAATCACGGCTACATCGACCCGAAGGTCTACACGCAGGGTAGGGGATTGAAACGCGAGCAGGATTACCTGGCGCGACAGGGGTTCGCCGTGCTGCACACGGATTACCGCGGTCACGGTCCGTCCGATCCCAATCCGGATCCCACCGATATCGCGGACGGCGCCATCGGCTACAGCATGGACAGCGCGAACGCGGTCCTCGCGGTGCGGGCCGCGCGCCTGCCGAACGTCGACGCGACGAAGGTCGGCATGCTCGGGCATTCCATGGGAGGCGGCGTGACCATGAACGTCGCCGTATCACGTCCGGATCTTGTCGACGCCATCGTCCTGTACGCGCCGGTCAACGGGGATGCGTGGCAGAATTTCCTCCGCTGGCGCGCGGATTCCAAGGATACTGCGCGGGAAACGCTCGACGCATTGAAGACGCGTCCGGAGAACGAAGCGGGATGGGACGCCATTTCGTACGCAACGAAGCTCGCGAACGTCGACGATCCCATCGCGCTATTCCATGGCACGGCGGACAAGGATGTTCCCGTCGCCTGGTCCGATGGTCTGCACGAACGACTTCGGTCCCTCGGCAAAACGATCGACTACACGGTGTACCGGGGGGAGGGCCACGAGTTCGGGCCCCAGTGGAACGACTTCATGTCCAAAACCGCCGATTTCTTCCGCAGGGAGCTCCGAAAGGATAATTGACAATATTCCTAATTATATTGTATAGTATCAACCGATGTCCGCCCTGAAGCGCATCGGCACGGAATTCGAAAAAACGGCGCGCAGCAGTGCGAACGCCCTGTTCACGGTGCCGTCTTCGCTGTTCGTGAATACCCTCATCTTGGGCAAGAGTCCCATTCCGTCCATCCGGGAGGCGACGGGAAAAGCCGCGATGGATATCCTCACGTTGCCGTTACGCGTCACGGGCGTGGTCGCTTCCGAGACTCTCAAAGGAACCGCAGGGGTCGTGGGTTCCATCGCCAAGGGAACCGCGCGGGCTGTGTGGAGGCATCTTCCGATTCCCGTTCCGACATCCCGTCGCAGGCGTTAAATTGAATACAATATTTGTTCGGTTATTTCATCTTCAGCTCAACGCAAAACGAGCGGCGCTGAATATTTGGATGGCCATGAACATGCCGTAGATCCCGAGCAGGATACCCCCCTCCTTGCGGGAGAGATTGCTATGCGAGCGGGAGAAGACGAAGAAGAGAACCAGGCCGACGCAGAGCAGCGCGAAGGTAGCGATGAACTCGCTGCGCTCCACGCGGAACGGACCGTTGAAGAGCGGCAGGAATCCCATGATGAGCGCGTTCGCCGCCGCGGACCCGAGGTAGTCGCCGAAGGCGATGTCGGTCTTCTTCTTCATGATGCATCGTGCGGCGATCGTCAGCTCGGGCGCGTTGGTTCCGATGGACAACAGGATGAGTCCCACGAGGGACGGAGGAACCGACAGCGAGCGCGAGAAGAACAAAGCCTCGTCCACGAGCACCTTCCCCGCAGCGAACACCAACAGGGCCGCAACGGAGATCTTCGCGATGTCGAGCACCGTCGCCTTGTGTTTTCGCAGGAGTTCTTCCTTCACGTTTTGCACCGCGTCTCCCACTGTCTGTTCCGCCGGCTTTTTCTTTTCCATCCCGTACATCAGCGCCAGGTACATGACGATCAGGATCACGCCTTCGCTCCTGCTGACCGAATGGTCCAGGATAAGGAGCGACGGCAGAAGGATGAACGCCAAGACGAGGACCATCATGCGCGTCGACATGATCTTTCCCAGGGGGATGCCGTTGCCGAGCGTGGCGAGCAGGGGAATGATCAGCAGGAAGATGACCATGGATCCGCCGATGAGATTTCCGGCGGAGATCTGCGGAACGCCCTGGATGCTCGCGTTCACGGCGACGGAGATTTCACTGATAGACGTAAGGATGCCGAGTACGAAGAAAGCCACGCCGAATCCCGGACGGTGGTATCGCTTGGCTACGCGGTCCGTCGCCGCGACCAACATGCCCGACAGGCCCCAGATGACCGCCGCGGAAAGGCCGAAGAGAAGGAAATGCGAGAACAATGGCATGGTTTTTTGTTTCTTTTATTATACCATATTTTTGGCATATTTGAAATACCGTACTTTGCGTCGAATGGCATGGGAACGCCGTTTTTCCAGCGTCCAGCTTCCTCGGTAATTCGTGCGGCGTTCCCATCCTTTCTTGCTACACTTCGTGTCCCATGACGAGTGCGGTTCCGGGCATCGGCGAACTCACGACCTGCCAAACGTCCGCACTGGATAAATTGGAACGAGAGGGAAACGTCTTTCTCACCGGAGCCGCCGGAACAGGAAAGAGCTTTTTGCTGGAACGGTACCTGCGTGACAAAGCCGCGGACGCGTTTCCCGTCGTCGCCAGCACCGGGGCCGCTGCCGTCATTGTCGGGGGCCGCACGTTTCACAGTTTCTTCGGACTCGGCATCATGGAAGGAGGATTGCACGCCGTCATCGCTCGGGCGACGAAGAACCGCGGACTCGTAAACCGCTTGCTCGCCGCGCAGTGCGTTATCATCGACGAAGTATCCATGCTGTCGGGCACGACGCTCTTCGCCGCGGAACAGATCGCCCGTAAGGTGCGCGGCAGGGACGAGCCGTGGGGCGGACTGCGTATCATCGCGGTGGGAGACTTCGCGCAGTTGCCGCCCATCGCGCCCGCGGGCCAGCAGAAGGATTGGGCGTTCCTGCACGACGTGTGGCGCATGAGCGAGTTCCAACCCGCGTTGCTGTCCACCGTAATGCGCACGAAGGAGAGCGAATTCCTCACGGTACTCAACCACGTGCGTAAGGGCGAAGTGAACGACCTCGTGCGCGATTTCCTGAACCGGCACATGGACGCGACGGAGGAACAGGAAGAAGGAACGCGTCTGTACGCCCACCGCGCGAAGGCCGACGAATACAACATCCGCCGCCTCAACGGACTCGATACCGTCCTTCATTCTTTCCGCACGGTGTACGAAGGCGATGAGCGGTACTTCGAAAACGCGCAGAAGGCGATGCCGATCCCCGAAGAGCTGCACCTCAAGCGCAATGCGCTCGTCATGATGCGCAAGAATGACCCTTCCTACAGCCGCCTCTACGTCAACGGCAGCCTGGGCCACGTGACGCGCATCGACGAGGAGGAATTGGAAATCCGTTTGCTCACGGGAGATCTCATCGAGGTGAAGCGCGAGAAATTCTCGTACCTCAGCGGAGACGGAAACGAGATCGTGGCTGCGTGGAACTTCCCGGTGTCGCTCGCGTGGGCCACCACCATCCACAAGGCGCAGGGCGCGTCCCTGGACCGCATGACCGTCGACCTCTCTGCGCTGTGGGAACCGGGACAGGCATACGTCGCGCTCAGCCGCGTGCGATCGCCCTCGGGGCTTTCCATCGAACGTTGGAGTCCCGCCGGCATCCGCGCCGAGCCGCTCGTCACCGAACTCTACAACAGCCTGTCGATCGAATCCCAAAACTACGTTCCGCGCCCCTTCTTCACCGTGCGCGAAGTGTCCGCGCCGGAGCGAAAAGAGAAAGCGCCTAAGGTTGGCAAAAAGGAGCAACGCGTCGGCGAAATCCGCGGACTCATCGAGAAGTCGACGTCGCTTCGCGAGATGGCGAGTGCCGTCGGCGTGAAGCCGGATCGCGTGCTCCTCTATATAGAAGAATGCCTGAAGGCGGGGGATCGCTTGGCCGTGTCCTATCTTTTGAATGAGATTCCCGAAGCATCGCGCATCCGCGAAGCATTCGAACAGTACGGCATGGAACGCCTGAAGCCCGTGTCGGAAGCGCTGGATGATGAGTTCTCCTTCACGGAGCTGCGCACCGTGCGATGCGTGCTGATGGCCGAGGAGGGGTTTTAAAGGTATATCTCGAATATTTGCCAAAATAACAAATTAGTATAAAATGCCATACTTTATGGCATTCGCACGTCCCGCCATCTTCTCGCTACCCAAAGCGTTGCAGGTCAAAACGCCCAAGCAGCGTTTGCTGCGTCGCACGCTTGCTGTGAACTTCCTCATTTTGTGCGCGATTTTCACGGCGCAGATCCGGGGTATTTGGATGGAACTGCCCGACGTGACGGCCGAGAGTTTCCTCGCTCCCCAGAGTGTCGTGCTCACCGATGCGGACGGGAACGTGTTGCGCCGTATCTACGTGGACAAGGACCGCATCGAACTCTCCGACGAGTCGTTTCCGCTTCATCTCAAGCAGGCGGTGATCGCGATCGAGGACAGGCGCTTCGAGGCGCGCGGATGCATCGACCTGCACGCCATCAGCCGCGCGGCCATGGCGAACATGAGCGATTTCAAATCGGAAGGTGCATCCACCATCACGCAGCAGCTTGTGGGCAACCTGATGCTGGATCGCGGCGACAAAAGCTTCACGCGCAAGGCACTGGAGCTGATGCTCGCCTGCAAGTTGGAAAACGCTGCCAGCCGCGACCGTATCCTGGGCCTGTACCTGAACCACGTCGCGTTCGGCGGCACGATGTACGGCGCGGAAGAAGCCGCGCGGACATACTTCGGGATTTCCGCGAAGGACCTGACGCTCGCGCAGTCCGCGGTCCTGGCCGCGATGATCCAGAAGCCGACGTACTTCAGTCCCCTGGGGCAGCATGTGTACTCCAAGGTGCCCGACGACGTCATCGACTCCATCCGCAAGGGGATCGTCACGGATTTTTCCCAGATCCCCGAGGACCAGATCGACATGGGGCTCATCGGGCGGACGTTCCGCAGCCTGAAGGGAAGTCCGTTGTACCTTCCCGGCCGAACGGACAAGGTGTTGGAAGCGATGAGCGCCGCGGGTTTCATTTCCGACGAGGAGCTGGCCAAGGCGAATGAGGAGTTGCAAACCATGGTCTTCAGCCGGCGCGCGGGCGTGGTGGGCATGCCGTATTTCTCGCTGCTGGTGCAGAAGCAGCTGAACCAGGGGGTGTTCAAAACGGACAAGCCCTGCGATCTCGCCGGAGGCGGATGCATCGTGAAGACGACGTTGGACGCCGCGTACCAGGCACTGGCCGAGAAGATCGTGTCCGAGAACGCGCAGAAGATCCGTGAAACATACGGGGCGAAGAACATCGCGCTTGTCGCCGCCGACCGCAAGACGGGGCACGTCCTGGCGTACGTCGGCAACGTGTCGTTCACCGATACCGAGCCGGGGTCCATGATCGACATGGCGATGGTTCCGCGCCAGCCGGGATCCAGCTTCAAACCCTTCGTCTACGCCAACGCGTTCGCGCACGGCATGAACCCCACCACCTTCCTGCTCGATGCGCCGCTGACGCTCGGCGGGGAACAACCGCGCAACTACGAAGGCGGCTACCGCGACTGGACGCAGGTGAGCCATGCGCTCGCCGCTTCGCGCAACATCCCCGCCATCCGCGCGCTTCTCCTCGCGGGGGGCGAGGACGCCGTGCTCGACATGGCCTACAGCGCGGGCATCGTGACGCCGCGCAACGTGAAGGACGTGAAGATCGAACAGGACGAGTGGTTCCGCTTCGGCTATCCGCTGGCCATCGGTTCCGCCGAAACGCCCCTGTTCGAAATGGTGCAGGGCTACCTGACGCTCGCCAACGCGGGCACGTTCACGCCGCTGTCCACCATCGAGAGCGTCTCGACCGTCGATGGCAAGCCGCTCGATACGAAGATGGCCGAGCAGGAACACCAGGCCATGGAACCGCTCTTCGCGCGTTGGCTCACGGGAATCCTGAGCGACACGTCCATCCGCCCCATGCCCCGGTGGAGCGAGGCCCTGACGATCCCCGGATTGCAGACCGCGGTGAAGACGGGAACGAGCAGCCAGTGCGTCACCTATGTCTTCGCCGAGAAGCGCTGCCTTCTGAGGCCGGGTGACGTGTGGACGATGGGGTATTCCCCCGAGTTCGTCCTGGGCATCTGGGTGGGCAACGCCGATAACCAGCCGCTGGAACCGACTGCGGACGGCATGAACGTGGTTGCGCCGCTGTGGAAGGAATTCATGAAATCCGCCCACGAATTGCGGCCCGAGGGCATGACGCGCTTTCCCAGGGAGCTTATCGCCAACAGGAAAGAGGCGAGGTAACGCGTTGATTGTTTCATTGGTTTTCCTCTATTTTCCCCTTATGAAGGAGTACGTGGTCGGCATCCATTACGGCACGGCGGTGGGATTGGAGTATATCGACGAGTCCGAGACCCTTCCTGACAGACGTTCGAAGGAGGAGCTTGTGTTCCGCATCATGCGCGCCAGGCAAGCCGCCCGCGTAGAGCTGTTGCAAATGGCCGGACTTCTGGAGGATGTCAGGATCATCCATCGAAACGACGATTTCGGCGCCCTTCACGTATCCGGCGAGTCAGCCGCGATCGATGCGCTGAGAAAGTTCGTCGTCGCGAATCACTGGGGGCATGTCACCGAAACGGACGGAAGACCAGCGGTTCACAACAGCGCTTCGTATCCCTTTTTTCCCGTTGAGTATGACCCTGAACAATGGAGGGACGACGAACAGAGGAGGGAGGTGGAGAGAGCCATAGCGAAACATCCGGATATGCACATCCTGAAAATTTTCCTCGATCCGGACCGCTTCAGGAAAGGAGGGAAATAACCCGTTACAGCGTCGCGTACAGAATCGCCGCGGACGCGAGCATCATTACCAGGTAGTAGCCCGCGCTGATGGCCCAGTGGCCTTTGGATTTTCCTTCCCAGGCGTAACTGTTGCCGAACGCGAGACCGGTGAAAGCGAGCCAGAGGATGAACGCGATGAGCAACGCCTGCCACACGTTCGTCAGTGCGACCAGCTGGAAGGTGCGACCCATGACGGTCGAGAGGATGAGCATGTGGAAGAAGCTCGCGATGATGCCCGGGAGCATCATGGAGAATTTGAAGTCTTCTTTCTTAGGAGGGGTCATTTTGTTGTAGGCCATCCACTGCTTCCCGAAGATCGGGCCGTGCCAGAGCGTGCCGACGACGTAGGCAAGAAGGATGCATCCGAGGATCGGAAGCCAGTGCGTTTGCGCATACTGCGCGAGTGCAGCGACATGTTCCATGGGGAAGGAAGGGAAGGGGATAGTTGTCCTTCACTATACTCTTTTCCGCGCTCATTTCATCCCGTCCTTCATTTTTTCCAGCTGTCCCAGCAGCGACACCAGGCGGGATTCGATCTTGTCGAGCGTCTCCTTGTTCTGGGTATCGCGCTTTTCGTCCTCGGGCCCGTCCTTTTCGATCTCATCCACGTCCTTCTGGATTTCGTCGATGTCTTTCTCAATCTCGTCCACGTCTTCCTGGATCACGTCGAGATCTTTTTCGATCTCGTCCACGTCCTTCTGGATCTCATCGACGTCTTTCTCGATTTCGCCCACGTCTTCCTGGATTTCGTCGACGTCTTTCTGGATTTCGTCGATGTCTTCCTCCACGGCGTCGAGGCTTTGCGAGTTCTGGTTCACCGCCATCTGGATGAAGATCGCCATGTAGATCGCTTCCAACGACACGATGGTCGTGACCACGAGCAGGATGTCGTTGAATGCGAAGCCGAAGAACACCAGCGAAAACGCTCCCGCAAAGACGAACGTGTGCACGATCAGCGACGGTACCGATCCCAACCAGTCCATGGCACGGTGCGCCGCGGCGTTGAGGCGGCTGTATTTGAACGTGCGACGGTTCTGGTTCTTCTGGTTCATGGTCGGTGAGGGGAATGTGTTGCCCGGAGTGTACCCCTGCTTCCGCGTCCAGCCAGCATTTTTTATTGTATACAATATTTGTTCAAATAGGGGATTCGCGTGTTTTGGAAGGATAGATCGACCAGGGTGTTTTTGGCTTCAGGAAGGGCTAAAAAAATGGTATAATGATGGGAAACGCATGAACCCCAACCATCCTTCCCCCTGGCTCTCCCAGCTCAAGCACGAGCGCGAGCATTTCCGTTTGGAAAAAGACGGGGCGTTCGACGTCGCCGTCGTCGGCGCGGGCATCGCGGGCGTCATGACCGCGTACCAGATCCTCAAGCTCACCAAGATGAGCGTCCTGCTTTTGGACGCGGGGCGTATCGCGCACGGGGCCTCGGGACGCAACGCGGGGCAGGTGGTTAGCTATTTCGAACGTCCGCTGAAGGACATCGCCGACGCGTTCGGCGAGCAGATGGCGGTGCAGGGGCAGGTCGCGGTGGAGTCGGCGTGGGGAATCCTGGACGACATCATCGCCGATTGCTCGCTACAGACGCCGCTCTTCAAGTGCAAGGGGTACGCCGGACTGAGCACGGTCGAACAGATCTTGGAGCACCTGGAAGAGAAGGACTTGCGTTCGCGCAACGGGCTCAAGGACGAACAACTCCTGGTGAGCGTCGCGGTCGACCTCGACGGCATCCCGAAACATCTTCGCAAGTACATCCTGCAAGTTCCGCATTCCACGGTGTTGGATGTGTTGAAGACCGAGAGCCCCGTGTTCATCGCGGCCGAGATGTCGCTGAAGGGATGCACGAACAGCGCCATGCTCTGCGAAGAACTGGCGGGCTGGATGACGCGCATGCACCCAGACCGCATCACCGTTGCTGAGCGGCTGCCCGTGAAGACGGTGACGCTGCGCAAGGACGGCGCCGTGTTGTCCACCGACGGCCCGGTCATCGAGGTGAAAAAGGTGGTGCTGTGCACCAACGGCTTCGAGAATTTCGACATCGTGAACAAGGCGGGGGACGACATCGACACGTCGTTCCATGATTCGGTGCGCGGGTTCATCGGGTACATGGCGGGATACATCGACGAGGCGGACCAGTCCGCGTACGCCGTCAGCTATCACGAGAACAACGACTACCGCGACGCGTACTACTACCTCACGCGCCGCCCGTACGAACACGGCGGGAAGAACTTTTCGCTGGTGTGCGTCGGCGGTCCGGAGCGCGTCCTGCCGGACCGTGCGGAGTACGATCCCTCATCCAAGCCCCCGGCCGATATCGACGAGGAGCTGGACCGGGAAATGCGCCGCACGTACCACGACCTTCCGCCCACCGCCACGCGGCAGTTCCTGTGGCAGGGGCTCATGGGCTACACGCGCAACGGCATCCGCCGCATCGGGTTCGAGCCGAAGAACAAGACGCTGCTCTACAACCTCGGCTGCAACGGCATCGGCATCCTCCCGTCCATTTACGGGGGAAAGCGCATCGCGGAACTGTTGGCCGGTTACAGCCTTCCGCAGTCCATCTTCGATCCGGAGTTGGGGTTCCTGTAAGTCGCCCCCATCATTTCATCCCCATGGCTTGCTGAATGTCTTTCACGATCCTGTTGGGATGCGGCACGAGCGGTATGCCCGATCCGCTGCCGAACTGCAGCGATCCGTATTGCAGGATGCTCTGGAGGAAGCCGTACTTGTCCGCCTCCACCATCTTCATCTTGTCGTAGGAATATTCCATCATCTGCTCGTGCCTCATGAGGCGATCGCTCATGAGGATGACGCGCCTGTTGGTGACGACGATGTGCGCCATGGATTCCGAGAGGATGACGAGGAAGAACCAGTGGTGCGACAGGAAAAATAGCAAAAGCGCCGCGATGAACGTGGCGTGCGACAGCCACATGTAGTGGTGCGCGGCGACGCCTGCCAGGATGAACAGGAGCACGCTTACCGACAGAAGGATGACGTACACGAACGTCGGGAACACGTACTTGATCCAGTGCTGGCCGACGGCGCGCACGAGTTTTTCCTCGGGTGGGGGCGGGTACGTTTCCATGTCAGAGGAGATGGGGTTGGTACACGAAAAGCAGGGTCGTGACGACTGTCGCGACGAGCGTGGAGAGAAGGTAGATCCAGAAGATGATGTGCGACGTGTGTTCCGCTTCGTCGTGCTTTTCATCGATGTCGATCGCGCGCAGGAACGCGTTGTGCTTGCGCATGGTCCTGCGGAATTCGTACGACGTAAGCAGCAGGAAACCCAGCGACAGGAGTTGGATAACCACCATCACGACGAAGACGGACGTCATACCCATCGAGGAGAACAGCGCCTGCGGATACGATAGGTCCATACGGGCGATTATACCCTCTTACTTTGCCTTCGCCAGCGTTCCCCCGAGCCACACGAGCGGAATCGCTTCAATGGCGATCGCCCAGGCGTACCAGGCCGGTCCGAATCCCTGCGAGGTCGCGGCAGCCACGCCGCCGAGTCCGCCGAGGAGTCCGATACCTGCCAGGATCCATACGTGCTTCATCGGGTTTTGCGGCGCAAGCTTCGCCGTCACGAATCCTCCCAGCACCGTGAACACGCTGCGGTAGGCCAGCGCAAGCAGCGCGTCGTTCGTTGGCAGTACGGTCAGCCGCGGCATGATGTTCGCCGTGTGCAAAATTTCATCCGTAACGGTGGAGAGCACGGCGACGGTGAGGAATCCGGCAACGACCGCGCCGATGCTTTTGAGGGTGGAGTGCATGAGGAAGGGGAGGGGATGGTTCCGATCTTACGCCTTCTCGCACAATTCCTTCAACGCGACGAGCGCCTTGTCCCACATGCCTTTCATTTCGGCGGCCATTTCCTCGGTGGTGTCCAGGTTCACGGTCAGCTCCGTGCCGCCGTCTTTCTCCGCGAACGCGTAGTTCTCGTGCGCGCCGGCCCAGTCCTTGAACTGCGGATCATCCAGCATTTCCTTGCCGTCGATCATCACGCCCAAGTGCTCGATGGATACGAACTCCGGCTTCCGGCTTTCCGCGATGCGGCTGACCATGCCTCCCTTGTGCTCGCCTTCGCCGCTGAGGAAGAGGATCTTCGATCCCTGCTCCCACGATCCCTCGTAATACGAACCGGCGTTGAACGCCGTCGTCCATTCGCGGTAGGTCTTGTCGTCCAACATGGTGTGCCATACTTTTTCGCGCGGCGCGTTGATGAACGTGGTGAAGCGGAGGGTTTGCATATGACGCCAGTATAACGGTTCGTCCGCTTCGGTGAATGGAATCCGTTGACTTTCTTTCGTAAGGGAGGAGGATTCCCAATCAATGGGAGTCCTCGCTCCTGCGTCAGGCGTTCCTGAAACCCAAGCGGTACGGCCGCGGGAGAATCAGGCCGCTTTTTTCAACAAGATGGCCATCCGTTTCGGCATTGCCGCGGTTCTTTTGGGAGCGGCGCCGCCAAAGTCGGAGTCCGCGGACGCACCGCGGGTGGGAGTGGAGCAATCCGCGAACGTTCCATCGGGACTGAAGGAGTACATGCAGACGAAATACGGTGACGTGAACGCCAGGGTGGAAACGCTGGTGTGGGCCATCGAACGCGTGCGTACCTACCAGGAACGCGAGGACATTGTCGATGAATTGCGCATGCTGCAGAACGACACGTATTTCCTGGAGGCGTTCGGGGGATTCCGCGCGGAGACGTATTTGCAACGCCACAACAAAGATGTGACTCCGGAGCAGCGCATGCGTTTGCGCTCGCTGGCCAACCGGTTCGACCCGCACGAAGTCCCGTTCGTGGTGCCGCAGGTCAGCGCGCCCTTCGACAGTTTCTTCGAGCAGGTATCCGAGTGCGTGAACCACGAGCTGCGCCTGGAGATTTCCAATGAGACCCGCGTCCGCTTGCAGGCAAAGCACATCGATATTCCCGCGGGGGGCGAACGCATGTGGGACGTGGTGAAGAGGCTCAGCGAAGCGGGGGATTTGAAGATCGTGCTCTCGCGCAACGGCATTGCGCTGACGGACAACGACGTACCCGAGCTGCGCATGCTGGCTACCGACGGCAAGGCGGCGCTCTTCCTGCATCCTGCCGCAGACGGCAAGCCGCAGCACATCTCCGTCGCATTCGAGCCCGGCAGTGGCGGGCATTTCCTCCATGCGGAGGAAGCGGTCTTGCATACCGGTCCCGTGAACCGCTTCGTGGTCGCCCCGCCGCACGGATTGCAGCAGCTCATCGACGTCCACAAGAAGACCTACCAAATGGCTCCCGACACCCGCACCGATGCATGGCACAAAGGACTCAACTGGCACGATCCCGTCACGCGCGTCTCCGTGACGCCCACGCGTACGTACATTCCCGTCCGCCAACGCATGGAGTTGGAAGAATTGAATTCCACACAGTGCGGCATGCAGCAGGTGATGATCAACGAGATCCAGAACAAAGACGGAGTGGCGACGGTCACCGTCACCGTGAATTCCTGGTTGGACAAGGGATGGTGCAGCACGCCGTACATCGAAGATCGCTCACGCTACCTGTGGGGCGCGGGCGCCGCGTTGCGCTTCCTGGATGCCAACGGAAAGGAAATCGCGGCGACGGAAGGAATGCCAAGTATGAATCAGGAAAAACTGACGCGTACGTTCACGCTGCCCGAAGGCGCCAAGGAAGTGGAGATCGTGACACATGCGACCATCGGCAAAGACAAGCCGTTTCATTTCGAATTCCCTTCGGAGCACATCCAGGAGGAATACGTCGGGCAGCACGGCATGCCTCCTGTTTTCAGAGATATAATGAAACATCCCGCGAACGCGCAGGAAGTGGATGAAGACGATTGATCACCGCTTTTTTCCGAACAGCGAGCCGATGTACCAGAGGATGGCGGCATTGAGAGCGATGGGGCCTAGCACCAAGACGTAGATCATGAACGTGGACGGATCGCCGCCGTATTCGAAGAACGCGAGTGCGAAGCTCCAGGGGAAGCCGAGGATGATGGCGATGAAGCTTTCGCCGAACAGCCCCTGTGTAGCGATGAGGTACGCGCTGAGGAGGAGGTAGAGGGCGGGGAGGATGAGTTTGAGGTTTTTCATATATAATTAAGATAGTAATTGATTTTCAATAAAATCCCCTAAATCAGTTCCTGATAAATCCTCCTTTTTCATCTCTCTAGCAATTCTCCAGTTATCCTTTTTACTCCATCCAGGATTTTTTCCTTTGAGTTTTTCAAAATCACCGAGAGCACCATATTCAGATCCTAAAACTTGTTTGATTGCTACATCAGTGAAGTAATTTTCTGTGGCTCTTTTTTCAAGTATATGACAATTAATTTTTAGCTTCTTACAAATTCTTTCAAAATCGAATCTGTCTTTAGCAATTTTTTCACCCTTCTGACTTCTTTCACTATCGATTACAGCAAAAATATTATTAGAAATTCGAGTAATTTCAGCCAGTTGATCTTCGCTTGAACTATTTATTAACGATCCTCCACCCAAAGGAAGGAGGAGTATTTCATGGTCTTTTAAGTATTTTTTTAAAAACTGTTGAAGAGTTTTTACATCAGAAGTTCCTTCGACAAGTAAAACTTTGCTAAATCCAAGATCTCTATAGCCAGAAAAACTTAGCTCTCCTAAAAGCTCACTAAGCCTTGGTGATTCTTCAATTTCATGCAATTCGCTATAAGATTCTTTCGTCTTTCTTTGAACTGAATAAATATTGTCTGATGCTGCACGTGCAAGGCCTATGCTATGTGTTGAGAACAAAATTCCGCTTTGAGCGTATGATGTTAGAGTAGTAATAAAATCAAGTTGTAGCGACGGATGTAAATTAAGTTCTGGCTCATCTATTAAAATGAATTGTGGATTTCGAAACGCTACATACATCAAAACTAATATGAAGTGAGGCAATCCAGAGCCTATTTCTGAGAGCCAATAAGTATGACCGTTAATCAATATTTGCAATGTTTCTCCATTTGCGGAAGCATTAATTTCAAGTTCGTTAAAGCCAAAAATATGCTTTATATCTTGTCTTAACTTATAAGCTGGACCATGCGACGCCTTACTTGTGCCAGTTGTTGACTGTCGCCAATGCTCAATGAAAGCTTGTCCCACTTGAATGTCGTAGTAGTTATTTTTAGTTCCTACATTTAGTAAGTTTCTGAATGGTCCAATGTATAATGTATTGGATAGAATTTTTGAAAGTTCACACCATTCTTTTATATCAGTAATTGCTGAGCCTCTAGAATAGATATAGGTATTTTCACTAAAAGTCGCGGCATCTTTAATATGAATTTCCTGGCCATCTTCTTGATAGGTTTTAATTGAAAATCGTGAAGTATCACGAAGTACTGTTATTTGAATTTTTGAAATTCGTACTCTTCCAGACATTATTTCGCCAGAAGCAAATAATGCGTTTTTTTCGAGAATTTCCATAAATATTTCTATGCCTCGGTTGTTTGCATTATGAAATATTTCTGCAATGTCAGTAGTTTCTTCGGCTTTTCTAAAATGTTGACTGCTATTAATAGCAGCAGCAATGTGACCTGGATTTTCTAATTGCTTGAATAAATCTCTAAATTCATAAAAAAACTTTAGAACAGTAGATTTGCCAGCATTATTTATGCCGACAAATGAAGTTATGCCATTTCTTATTTCTAAGATTGCTGGGTTCTGGTCAGAAAAACACCGGTAATTTTTTATAGTAAACTTAACCCTCATTTATAAGAAAGTATTAATCAAAACTATACTCTTATTAAAATCAAGATGCTAATTCAGCTCGCCGGCTGACTCTTCGCGTAACTCTCAGACAAGATCTTGAAGGACTTCGACCTGCGGGCGAGCAACGTGACGCACAGGCCAATCGCTCCGGCGATCATGAACACCAGCGCGATGCCGCGGCCCATTCCCACTCCGAACCATGGTCCCAGGAGTTGCACTCCCGCGCCTGTGGTCATGAACGGGATGAAGATGAACTGCGCGATGGGGCCGATGAGAAATGCGGTGACTGGCGAGGCCGACAGTTCCACGCTTTGTGCGAAGCCGAATACCCTGCCCTGGCGTTCCAGCGGGACAACTCTTTGTACGATGGTCTGTTCCGTCGCCTCAATGAACGGCATGCAGAACACCCACACAAGGATGCCCGCTGCCAGAAGCCAAATGTTCGGCTGGATGACGAAGAAGATGCAGCTGGTCCACGTAAGGATGTTGATGGTGAAGAGCGTGTTGAGTGGCTTGTTGCCAAGGCCCTTTTTCGCGATGTACAGGCCGCTCAGAATGAATCCGCAGCTCAGAACTCCCCATAGCGTTCCCCAGGTTTGCACTGATACAAGTGACAGGCCGTATGCGTCCATGAGCGCCATGAAGACGCCTCCCAGGAAGTTATTGAAGGTGGTGAAGAAGATCAGGGCGAAGAGTCCCGGAACGCCGCGGATGGCCTTGATGGTTCCCTTCACGTCCACATTTTTCGGTTTGTCCTCGGTGTGGACGATGTCTTTTTCCGGGATGTCGATGCAAAGAAGAAATGCGATCGCGATGATCATAAGCGTCACGCCGGATACAAGCACCCAGAACATACTGGAGAACCCTAGGGCGAGTCCGGAGAGGATGCCCGCGCCGGAGGTGGAGACGCCCATCACCATGCCGGACATGCCGTTGGCTTTGTCACGTTCGTCAGCCGGGATAAGCAAGGTCACGAGCGTCGGCAGGGCGATCACGCGGATGTTGCCCGCGGTGACGCCGCCGATGACCAGTGCCGCGATGATCCATACGGCTGGATTCGTCACCGAGCGGAATGATTCGTTCGGTAGGAAAGCCAGTAATGCGAGCGCCGCGGAGAAGAGGATGAGGGTAGCGACGCTGGAGATGAGCATCGCGGTTTTCTTCTTGTGATGGTCCACGATGGAACCGAGCCAGAATCCGCCCAGAGAAGAGACGACCGTGAAGGCTCCTCCCATGATCGACGTCGTAAGAACGGATGTTGTTTCCAAATACAGCCAGAATGTCATGGCGAACCAAACGAACGCGCTTGTTACTGAGACGAGGAGGGTGTTGCCCATGACCAGATAAAATGCGCGCATAGTCGAGGGAGTGTAGCGCTTTTGCAAGCCCTGGGACAGCGTTCCGGGGAGAATTTATTTCTATGTATTTTCGTGGGGCTGGTGGATGACTTACATTCTAACTAAAATGACGTTTTGCAAAGGCGCGACCAGATCCCTTCTTTAAATAATCTTCGAATCTTCGCGCAGTCAGTCTGTCTTTTAGTGCAATATACGAAACAAGAGTTACCGGCAAAAAATACTTCGTTGAATGACTTTTGCCCTCTTGGTGTTCTTGAAATCTTCTTTTAAGGTCAGGGGTTGATCCTATATATGGTCTGCCATTACTAAGTCGCAAGATATAAACATAGTACATATCGGACATATTCCATCTCTGTTTATGCCGAGGCCATGCTGCATAATGTTCGACATCATTACGAATGAGTCTTTTTGATTTCCTTATTCAATAAAACGGTTCTTTATGTTTGTAGAACGGCCCGCCTTCGTTAAAACTTCGGCGGACTCAGCCTTCACATGCCAAAGAGTCTGGCCACAGGCCAGCCGTAGCTTTAGCGAAGGCTGGCTGGACGGACGGGTCAGACACCCACTTTTGAAGGGGTGTTTGAGGGTTGTAAAGAGGCTTGATTCGAGGGGGGTAGGGCAAGCGGGTCACCTCCACGAAATGAGACAAATGAGACAGTACAAGAGGGGTGTGTCTCGTGGCTTGACGTAATCAATATTTTGGCTTTTGGAAGCCAAATATATATACACTATTTTCAATTCAATCAGAGACTTCAATAGTGACATCGCCGCTTGCTCGTGCTTGGCAGCTGAGACGATAGGGGTCCATTGTAACGCCCATGCTTTCTTCACGATCATTTCGCTCAGTTAGATTTTGCATCCCTTCCTTCACTGTACATATGCAGGTCGTACAAAAACCATTCCCTCCACATGCATTTTCCATGTAGATACCATTATCCAAAGCAATCTGGAGGATGGTCTGACCATCGGAAGCCTCAAATGTTTTTACCTGGCCATCGTAGTGGAATGTGACTTTTGTCATGTGAGAAGGCATTACAGGGCAGAACGTTGTTTCCATGGCAACGATTCGACTTGCTTCCAGTTGATGCTACGTTGAACTTTTGGCAGATCACACACAACGTTGAGCGGCTGCACGACGTGCTCCGGCTCCTTTCCTTGGAGCCACTCCTTAATACTCAGGAAACTATTCAGGAACATGTTCCGCATGGAATCATCGGCATAGAACGCAATGTGCGGGGTAGCGACGACACGAGGATGAGACACGAGTTCCTTATTCTCAGAGAAGTTCTGCTCGTGCTCGAGTACATCCAAAAGGGCATATCCGACCTTGCCGCTCTTCAGAGCATCAAGAAGCGCATGGGAATCGATCAGTGATCCCCGCGCAGTATTGACGAGAATGATGCCATCTTTCATCCGTGCGAACGCCTCAGCGTCGATAATATGCTCCGTCTCCTGCGTATTCGGTAAATGCAGCGTGATGATGTCACTTTGAGAGAGCAGTGTTTCGAGAGGAACGTACTGCACCCCGAGCAGATCAACGATCTCGATGGTGCGGCACTGATCGACAGCAAGGATGGTCATGCCGAAGCCGTGGGCGATCTGGGCGACTTTTCTCCCTATCTTCCCCGTACCGAGGATGCCGATAGTCTTCCCTCTCAGCGCCATCCCCCGCAGCCCATGATAATCGAACGTCCCGGCTTCCACCTTTTCGTGCCCTTCGGGAATGTGCCGCAATGTAGAAAGGAGGAGTGCAAATACATGTTCCGCGATGACATGGGAGCCATAGTCGGGCACGTTGCAGACGGTGATCCCGCGATTCGTGCAAGCCGCGAGATCAATGTGGTCATACCCGACTGAGCGCGTGCAGAGGAGTTTCAGCTTCGGAAGATTGTCGATGATGTCCTTGGAAAATCGCGTGTTGATGAAGCAAGAGACCGCCTCGGCCACCTTGCAGAACTCGATGAGGTCTTTGCCTTGCAAGATGCCATCGCTGATCACAGCATCAGGAAATTTTTCCCGCACGAGTTTGGCATCTTCTTTGCCTACTTCGAGGAAGTGAATGGATGGCATACAAGCAGGGAGGAAAAGAGTTATTTCATCAGCCCTTTCAATTTCTCAGGGCTGATCACACGATCAAATCGCCGTCCGCCGAAGAGGAGAGTCGGAATCTTGATCGTGCGAATTCGCTCCTCCACGATCACGCGCTGCGCATCCAAGCTCTCTTGCACCTCCGCTGAAACGGCCAGCGCTGCAATGCGCTCGATCTCCGATGCGCTGTATCCAATCTCCTGCAGGAGAGTTTTGAGCATTCTCTCGGCATCCGTTTTCGTCATGCCGATGTTGAACTTCGTCTGGAGATCCACGTCATTGCCTTCGGGTTCGGCAAAGATTTTCCCGAGGAGCTGCCAGTCTCCGGCAACAAATGTATCACCCTGCGTGAGCGGTACGCGCTTTGTCGCCTCAACGTAGGAAGCCATGAGCGGAGAGTGCGGGAACTTATAGCCTCCCGTCCCGCTCTTTTTTATCGGATAGAGGAGGTACGACACGTTTACTGCTTCCATCGCGCCTGCCTCCTTCATATTTCCTGTGAGCTTCTTGCAGAACTTGCAGCCGGGGTCGATCACTTCAAGGGCGTAGGGCTTGCTCTCATCGAGCGGACGATAATAGGTCGCGATGGGTCCGAGATACTCCTTTGCTTCCCATGTCTTCAGGCGATCAGGAATACGGGAGATCGTCTCAGCGAAGCGCACGAAGGGACCAGCCGCCCACTCCCCGATGCGGTTCTCATCAACTGCTTGGAAGAGGCCGAGTGACGCTTGGTCGATGCTGCAGGCTTCCCCTGAGAGTGAACAGGACTCCGCACTCCTCGGATCGCAAGTGTCATAGACCCAGAGATTGAGGCCAGCATTGGCAACGTAGAGGAGACTCCAGATGCTAAGAATAACGAACGCGAAGGAGATCCAGTCGATCCATCGGTTGAGGAACCGTGCGAGACGCGGGTGGGTGAAGACGAGCTTCCCGACAAGCTTTCCCTTCATCTCTTGGCCAAAACTGATATCGCAGGGACGAAAGGTCACCCGTCTGAGCACACAATGCCATGCCTTCGCCGCGAGCGGGCGGAAGGACGCGGAGAAGATCGCAAGGATGGCGAAGACGATGAAGGCGGCAATGCAGAACATTTAGAAGGCGGAAAGGATTTTTTTGAACGCATCGAGGAATTTCTCAATGTGCGCCGGAGTGTTATAGAGCCCAAGAGAGACGCGAAGGAGTGGCGGGAGTTGCAATTGATGCTGCAAGTAGCTGTGGCAACAGAAGTAGCCGCTGCGGCACATGATGTCCTGCTCGGACAAATACAATGCAAGCTGATGTGCATCGATCCCATCGACGTGGAAGCTGACGATGGGGGCGGGAGCGCGATTGAAAAGGTGAACCCGGGAATGTTCCTGCAATCCTCGAAAAAGCATCTCTGAAAGCCGGTGTTCCTGCTCCTTCGTTGACTGCTGCGTACCGAGCCACCGTACAGCTTCCCCGAGTCCGAGAATGCCGCCCCAGTTCTGGAGCCCTGCTTCGAGTACCGCATGCGCCTCCTCACCTTCGCGCAGAAGCGAATAACTCTCGCTCTCGACATCTGTCACCGTCCCCCCGCCGATGAAAAAGGGATCGAGACGGTCAAGCAACGTGCGCTTAATCACGATGAAGCCAATGGAAGGACCGTACATCTTATGGCCTGAGCCGAATGCCGCATCAAAATCCACTTCTTTCAAATGCTCAACGTCATGGGCAAAACCCTGGGCTGCGTCCAAAAGCAGAATGCCTCCTTGCGTATGCGTCTTTTCCGCCAGCTGCTGCAAGTTTTGCGGTGTCCGGCCATCGATATTCGACATCGAGTTGATGAGCACGACGCTTCGCTCCAGTTCCGATGGCTTGTAGTAGACACTGCCATCTTCTGCGCGTTGCAAAACCAAGCGCTCGGCGTTCTGCCGCTTTGCCCATGTCATCGACGGCAAGTTCACAGAATTGTGCTCGATGTCCGAGGTGACGATCCTCGAAAAATCACCTGCTCTCAACTGGTGCAATACAAGATTGATGCCGTAGGTGGTATTGAGCGTGAAGGCGATGCAGTAATCCTTTTTACGCTTGCCGGAGAACTGCAGCAGGAGATTTCGTGCTTCCTGCACCTTCGCATCGACCATCGTGCCCCACTTATACTTCACCCGCCCGCCGCAGGCGTTGTATTGGAGATAGTATTCGGTCTCGGCATCAATGACGGACTTGGGGCGCAAGGTCTGGCATGCGGAATCGAGATAGCAGGAATTCGGCTCCATATAAGCGAAAGCAGAAGATGATCCTTGATCAGCTTCTGTCGATGCCTGTGCGGTTTTCTTTGGGCGAAACATTACGTACCATCATGGCGCTTGACGGACACAAAATCAATGCGGCGGCAATATGGGAAGTATCGCCTACACTTAGGCACTAAAACGGACTACAATAAGTTCTGTTTTCCGCTACCTAATGATCTTAAACTCCGATTTTCTCCTGCCACATTTCAAGGAAAAAATGCGTCAGGGATCGCGTGATACGTCACGCCATGTGCTCTGCCCCGACTGCAAGGCGCGAACGAAGCTCTACACTCTCAAAGACGGACGGAAAAAGTGTAGTGTCTGCAACAAAAAATTCGAGCCACGGAAGAAGACGGACAAGACGAAGCTGCAGCAGTATGCGGACATCCTCCTCTGCTTCACGCTTGATTTCTCCGCGCACCGCGCTTCACAGATCTCCAAGATCCGCTATCGCCTGGTCTCCGACATCTACAATAACATCCGGCACTTGCTTACGGAGCAGAACCTCGTGCCGGGAAAGATACGGCTTATGATGGATACAGAGTCTGCATGTCGCGGCATCCACGGCAGCGAATACTGCAAACGCTGCGGCAATTCCTATGCCTGTAAAGGAAGGCAGCAAGGAGATGCGCCCATCTTTGGCGTGCGTGAACTGAACAATGGCAAGGTCTTCCTCGAACCATTACAGGATGAGCCGGATGAAGCGAGCAAGGCATCCCAAGCCTTCAGCGGCTTCATCTGCAACGGCACGTTCCATCGGTTTACGGATAACCGGAAACAGCAAGACGGCATGGAGAGCTTCTGGTCGTGGGTCGAAGAAAGACTTCGCAAGCATCACGGAGTCAATCCTGAAAACATGGGGCTCTACTTAAAAGAACTCGAATGGAAATACAATCACCGGCTCCTCAGTCCCGATGTCCAAGCGGTCAAGATCGCGGGAGTCTTCCCCGTGGATTTTCTCGAAACTTGGTCCAAATGACGACCTAATTCTGGCAAATCCGAGCCAAAAGAGTGTTCTCTGGCCTCTTGCGATATTTTATTGAACGACTATGGTTTGAGCGTTTTCAAGCCTCACATGCGCGAGCACATCCATCACCGGCCGAGGTACTCCAGAGCGTTCGCGATCCGCCACCTAGTGTGGTTCGCGCAGATCACGCGCTCCTTACTCCTCGGACCGCCTGCCGCTCCCGTTGCAGTGACAGCAGCGACCCGACGGACGGCGCACCGATGATGGCTTGATTCTTTTACATCAGGGGCGCAGCGGAGAGATCGTTCTAGAAAGTGCTGCGCCCCTTTCCTTCACTGTCTTCTCATGCCTTCCATCCACATCATCTACGCATCCACGAGCGGCCACACGGAATATGTGGTGGATACGCTCATCGACTTTCTCAAAGAGAAAGCGCCGGATATCGAAGTAGAGAGGCAGCGGGTGGAACTCGCGAAGCCCGAGGATCTCCTGCGGGGAGATCTTGTCATCCTCGGCTCTGGAACGTGGAATTTCGGTGGAGTGGAAGGGCAGCTGAACGAATACATGCATCGGTATCTGTTCGAGCGTGCGAAGGACAGCGATCTCACGGGAAAGCAGATCGCATTCATCAGCCTTGGAGATGATCGCTACTATTACACGACGCGCTGTACCGAGAAATTCATGTGGTTCCTGAAAGCATCCCACGCGAAAATGGCGCTCATTCCACTGATCGTCGTGAATGAACCCTATGGGCAAGAGGAGCGGATCATGCGATGGGGCGAGAAGCTCATTAAATTGTTTGAACAAGTTCCGTCCGTTTCTCCTTCCCCTCCCCATTATGTTCCAGTTGCATGACAAAGTAGCCCTCGTCACCGGTGCCGCCCAAGGCATGGGCAAAGCGGATGCCATCGCTCTTGCTTCGCAGGGAGCGAAAGTCATCCTCACCGATCGGAAGATCGATCTCTGCAAGAAAGTCGCGGAGGAAATTCAATCGAAAGGTGGAGAAGCTGCATGCTTCGAGATGGATGTATCGAGTAAGGCAGAGGTGGAAAAGGTCTTTGCCGATGTCATCAAGCAGTACGGGCAGATCGATATTCTCGTGAACAATGCGGGGATATTCGCACCGAAGATGGCGTTGGATCTCTCGGAGGAGGAATGGGATCAGACGCTAGCCATCAACCTCAAAGGACAGTTCTTCTGTGCACAGCAGGCAGCAAAGGACATGGCAAAGCGCAAGTGGGGCCGCATCATTAATATCTCCTCTGTTGCTTCAGGGTCTACAGGGATTGGATTCCCTGGGGCTGCCCACTATACCGCGTCTAAAGGCGGCATCATCGGTATGAGCGAGACGCTGGCCGTCGAATGGGCGCAATACGGGATCACAGTGAACGTCATTGCACCCGGCGCCATCGATACACCAATGGTCGAGGGAGCGAAGATGACCAAGGAGGCAAAAGAGGCGCTCTTCGCCCATATCCCTGTAAAACGTATGGGAAAACCCGAAGAGATTGCAGCCGCAGTCGTCTTCCTCGCATCCGAAGAAGCCAGCTACATCACAGGGGCAACGCTCTATGTGGATGGCGGTTGGCTCGCAAATTGATTGTTCCATTTCTCATGCTTCACTCCATCTCACTGTCGGCCTCCAAACTTCTCATACGACACCATGTCGGAGAGTGGCTTCCTATCCTGCTCCCCATGGGGCTTGGCGGGATGAGCGGGGTAGCCGAGCGCGAGACTGCCGAGGAGCTTCTGATTCTTGGGGATAGCAAGGAGATTTCTTGTCGTTGCTTCATCCACAGTCACCCAGCACGCTCCCAATCCCATGTCCCACGCGGCAAGCCAGATATTCTCCATAGCGCACACGCCGCTGTAGATGTGCTGATCGTGTTCCGACAGCCACTGATCAACCTTCGCTTCCTGGCTCACCGTCACAACCACCACGACCTTGGCGGCGGTAAGAAAGGAGCCGTGGTTGGCTTTTTCCATGAGCTTTTGAATTGTTTCTCTGTCCCGCACGACTGTGAAATGCCATGGCTGCGAATTAAGCGGACTCGGCGCGAATCTCCCCGCATCCAGAATCGCAAGCAGCGTTTCCTCAGGTACTTCCTTATCGCTCCATCCCCGCACCGCCCGTCTCGTTTTGATCGCTTCAAGTGTTTGCATCGCTCGCAGTGTACGCTCCTGAACTGTCTCTTTCCATATTTATTACATGTATAAATTCGCATCATACATCGGCCTTGCCTTACTGCTCTCCTCTTGTGCGCCAAGCGCTCCACCCACGACGCAGGATGTGCCCATGAAACTCTATGTTGCCATCGAAGGTGAGAACCGCATTTCCGTGCTTAATCCCGAAACACAGGAGGTCATGAAGACCATCGATCTCTCGCAGCAGGTAGGTGAAGCGATCCACGAGTTTTCACCGCATAACGTGCAGGTGGCTCCTGATGGCAACACTGTCTGGGTGACGGCGAATCACGGACAGGGACAGCATGACGACGGTGAAGGACACGAGGAAGAGGAGGCACATGGTGCAGGAAGCGAGAATGCACCCGATCAGGTAATCGTCATTGATCCAAGCACAGATACGATCATGAAGCGCATCCCCATCGCTCTTGGCGCTCATCTCGCACACATCGTTGTCACCAAAGATGGCTCCTTCGCATATGCCACCGCGCAGGAGAAAGGCGTGATCTACAAGATCGATGCTCAGAACTTCACAATCGCAAAAGAAATTGTTGCACCGACAGGAAGCGAGCCGCACGGTCTCCGACTCAGCCCCGATGGGACAACGGCCTACATCGCGCTCCTCCAAGGCAAAGGACTCGGCGTTCTCGATGTGGCTACCGACACGCTCACGACAATTCCGCTTGAAGGGAATGCCGTGCAGACAGCAGTGACGCCGGATGGGAAGCTCGTCGTCGTTTCCCTCTATGATACAAAGAAGCTGGCCATGTTCGATGTCGCCACAAAGAATGTCAGCTATATCAATCTGCCGCAGGGTGCCAAAGGCCCGATCCAGCTGTACCCGGCACCGGACAGTCGATACATCTACGCGGCGGATCAGGGCTACTACTTCGAACAACCGACAGGCAACCGCGTCTTCAGAATCGATCTTATGACCAAGAGCGTCAGCAAAGAAATTCCTGTAGGTGATGCGCCGCACGGAGTCGTCGTCTCTCCTGATGGGAAGTTCGTGTATGTCACAAACCTCCTCAGCCAAGATATATCGATCATCGATACTGCTACCGATGCGGAAGTAGGGCGCATAGAAGTCGGCAAGATGCCGAATGGTATCAGTCTGTGGTCGCGTTCCTCGGGTGGCACACCATGAAATCCCATCGCTCTTTCACAATCATCTGCAGACAAAAGGCGCTCATTGCTCCATTCGTCTATGAGCTGCGGTGCGAAAAGCCATTGGAATTTTCTTTCAAACCGGGGCAGTTTGTCCTGTTCGATGTGCCGCTGCTGGATAATGCGAAGGACATTCAACCGCGAGCCTACTCCATCGCTTCCGCTCCTTTCGATCCTGACCTGTTGTTCGTCATCAAGCTTGTTCAAAATGGCAGAGCAAGCCGCTGGATTGAGAAAGCACTCGACGCTGGCACACCTGTCAACGTGCAGGGATCATTCGGTGCGTTCACGCTCGATGCCGCACCCGGGAAACCGTACATTTTCATTGCAACGGGAACTGGTATCGCGCCGCTCCGTTCGCAGATCCTCTGGGCGCTTAAGGAAATGAAAGATACGAGACAGATGCACCTCCTCTTTGGTGTACTGAAGCCGGAAGATCTTTTCTGGGCGGATGAATGGCGGAAACTCGAACAGGAGCATGCAAACTTCCATACGCACATTTCCTATCTCAGCGGAGATGCAGACTGGCATGGAGAGTCCGGCTCTCTCCAAGAGCGTCTGCCGCGCATCCTGCAGGGCATTTCCTCTCCGAGTGTCTACATCTGTGGCGCTCCCGTGACCGTCAAAGAATTGAAGGAGCGGTGCCTCGCGCTCGGTATCCCGAAGGCAGATGTCCACTTCGAGAGTTATGTGTAATCGTTCTATAGTTGTATACTTCTACATTCTTCCCACTATCATATGATGAACATGATGAACACCACCGGCACTGGCCTCGGTTCAGGCTTCATTTTTCTCTGGGGACTGCATGTCCTCTCCGTGATCGTCTTCGCGGTAGGCCTTATTTTCCTCGTTGTCTGGGCAATAAAACACCTCAATGCAGGGCAATTGAAGAATTGGGGAATCGGTTTGCTCATCGCTGGTACGCTTGCCTGCCTCCTCACCATCGGTGTTAAAGGTTCTCCGTGGATGGGGAACGGTATAGACGGACCTGGGATGGGAATGATGCGCATGGGCATGATGGGACGGGATACTGACGATATGGGAAGCATGATGGAGAACATGATGGAAAACGGCATGGGCATGTCGATGATGCTTCGCGGAAAGACCGGAGACGATTTTGACCGAGCCTTTATTCAGATGATGATTCCGCACCATCAGGATGCCATCAACATGGCGAATATGGCACTGAAGGACGCGAAGCACGACGAGATGAAGAATCTGGCACGCGACATCATCTCCGCCCAACAGCGGGAGATCGACATGATGAAAGAATGGCAGCGTAGCTGGGGCTATAGCCAGTAACAGCTTTTCATCCATTTTTCTTTTCTCTCAATGAAATCTCGCAGTCCATCCTTCTGGCTCAATACCTGCATCATCGGATTCATGATTGTTCTTGGTCTGGTATACCTCTTCCAGCCTACAGCGTTTGAGCGCTGGCCGTGGCCGTGGTTCCTCATATTTTTCTGTCCATTGCTCATGTACTTCATGGGACATGGGAAACATTCCAAACATGAGGCACCAGACAAAAAACAAGCCGATGATGAGGATCATATTCACGAATGATGCATGACAGATCACGATTCCCACCACCATGAGGCCAAGGCATCGGCTACCTATACATGCCCAATGCACCCCGACATCCGACGGTCGGAGCCGGGTGCATGTCCGAAATGCGGTATGGCCTTGGAATCTGTGATGCCGGTCGTTGCGAAAACCCGCACGCAGTATACCTGCCCGATGCATCCGCAAATCATTCGCGATGCTCCCGGTTCCTGCCCAATCTGCGGGATGGCACTTGAACCGATGACAGTGACGCTGGAAGACGAAGCTAATCCTGAATTGACCGATTTGACTCGAAGGTTTTGGATTGGAGCCGCACTGTCCGTACCACTGGTGATTCTGGCAATGGGAGAGAGCCTGATCGGTAATGTCATCGGCGTTTCTCTCGTTCCATGGATCGAACTTATCCTATCCACCCCCGTTGTGCTTTGGTGCGGCTGGCCGCTTCTGGAACGCGGCTTGGCATCGGTGAGGAATCGCTCCCTCAACATGTTCACGCTGATCACTCTCGGAGTCAGCGTTGCCTATCTATACAGCCTGATCGCGATTTTCTTTCCGACCATCTTTCCTGCCTCGTTTCAGAATGAACACGGTCAGGTGGGACGCTACTTTGAAGTTGCAGCTGTCATCACCGTCCTTGTGCTCTTGGGCCAAGTCCTCGAACTTCGAGCGCGAAGTCAGACGAGTAATGCCATCAAAGCCCTTCTCGGCCTTGCGCCAAAGACTGCCCGTCTCATTCAGAATGATGGAACGGAAATAGATGTCCCATTGGAGAGCGTGAAGCAAGGCGACAGGCTACGAGTACGCCCTGGAGAGAAGGTGCCCGCGGATGGCATGATCCTCGAAGGCAGCAGCGCCATCGATGAGTCCATGATCACGGGCGAATCCCTCCCTGTGGAAAAACACGCGAATGACCGCGTGATCGGAGGAACGCTGAATGGCACGGGTGGCTTTATGATGAGAGCCGAAAAAGTCGGCAGTGACACTCTGCTTGCCCATATCGTGCAGCTTGTCGGCGAAGCGCAGCGCAGCCGTGCGCCGATCCAACGTCTTGCCGACACGGTGTCCGGCTACTTCGTTCCTGCGGTCGTCGTCATTGCCGTCATCACATTCATCGTATGGTTCTTGTATGGACCTCAGCCTGCGCTTGCGTATGCCATCGTGAATGCGGTATCAGTGCTAATCATCGCCTGCCCGTGTGCGCTCGGACTCGCAACGCCCATGTCCATCACCGTTGGGATCGGAAAAGGGGCAACGCTCGGCGTCCTCATCAAGAATGCAGAAGCGTTGGAGATGATGGAAAAGGTGGATATGCTCGTGGTCGATAAGACGGGAACGCTGACGGAAGGGAAACCTCGCCTTGTCTCCGTCAAAGCAGTGAACGGCGTATCGGAGGAGGAAGTAATTCGTTTGGCCGCAAGCGTGGAGCTTGGCAGTGAACATCCTCTCGCTGCCGCTATTGTCAGCGGCGCAAAGGATCGGGGCATTGCACTGGCAAAAGCCTCTGATTTCCAATCGCTCACAGGCAGAGGTATTCAGGCATCTGTGGACGGCCACAAGGTTGCTCTCGGCAACCAGCAATTGCTCGATGAACTTGGAATAGACATGAGTGCAGTTTTGAATGAAGCAGAGCAGTTGCGAGAGGAAGGTCAAACCGTGATGTTCCTTGCGATGGATGTTAAGGTCATGGGATTACTCGGCGTTGCCGATCCCATCAAGGAAACAAGCGCCGAAGCAATCCGTTCTCTAGAACAGGAGGGAGTGCAGGTGGTGATGCTCACGGGAGACAACCGCACGACGGCTTTGGCGGTAGCCAAGAAACTCGGATTACAGCAAGTGGAAGCAGGCGTACTCCCTGAACGGAAGAATGAAGTGGTGAAGAAGTTGCAGAATGAAGGTCACATCGTGGCAATGGCTGGTGACGGCATCAACGATGCTCCGGCATTGGCACAGGCACACATCGGCATCGCAATGGGTACAGGAACGGACATCGCGATGCAGAGTGCAGGCGTGACGCTCGTGAAAGGAGATCTTCGTGGCATTGTCAGGGCACGCAAGCTCAGTCGTGCCGTCATGCGGAACATCCGGCAGAATCTCTTCTTCGCATTTATCTACAACGTCTTGGGCGTCCCGATTGCCGCAGGAGTGCTCTATCCCTACTCGGGCATGCTTCTCAGTCCCATGATTGCGGCAGCGGCCATGAGTTTCAGTTCGGTGTCGGTGATCGGTAATGCGCTTCGGCTTCGGCGACTGCAATAGTTCACTTATTTCTTTCCCCAATCATCAATGCCCACAAAACACTTTAGCACAGCACAGGCTCAGGAAATTGCGACGCAGATAGGCATCGAATGGGATACCGTCCGCTTCGATCTCGAACAGTTCCGCATGGGGATGGACGTGGAGATGGAACACGGCAAACGTGATGCACAGACGAACGTGACGAACGACGATCCGCTCACCACAGGGAAGATTTCCCTTGCACACCTTCGGGAGTTCCCCGACTACTACACGCGGCTTGCGAAGATGGAAAGTGAGGCAGAAGACTTTTGGAAGAAAAAGTGAGTAGGGGTATTCTCGTATACCCTTATGCCTCACAAGAACACCAAAGAGCATGCCGAATCCCTTCGTCCTCCGGAGAATGCAAAACAGGCTCCGTTTAGGCAGACCACCCTTCGGACATCCGGTACCTTCGCCAGTTACTGCGACCGCAACAATGCTCGCACAAACGAGAAAGAACTGGAGAAGCTGCATCGTGAAGGGATTTTGTATCCGGCTGCGCGGGTCTATGTCGGTGTCGAGGAGCTGCGCAAAATCTATGCCCATCATCAGG
>CAZUYK010000013.1:0-34404 GCA_964624905.1 uncultured Candidatus Peribacteria bacterium | reverse complement strand
GAGCAATACGAACGGGCAATTGAACGTTTTTCAACTTCTACTGATGCATCTTCCGTATGTCGCAAGACATACGCTGATACTTGATAGTTGTGTACTGTTCATGTGACACCAGCAGGCAGGACCTGCCCATCACATGGACTGAATTGAATTGATAGGTTCGTCCCCAGTAGTGTCGATCGATGTTGCGAATGACCTGCGGTCTTTGCACAGCATCGTCGTGATGTTTTTGTCCTGGTGCTACGAGCGGAGGGGTCACACCTGATCCCATACCGAACTCAGCAGTTAAGCCCTCCAGCGCCGATGGTAGTGGGGTGTACGCCCCGTCAGAGTAGGCCAGTGCCAGGACTAAATCATTACAAGCCTCCAAAAATAGCCAGGTGCCCCGTAGGGCCCTTTTTGGCGTTCACTTGGTTTATTCTCCCCCCTTGGTAGTTGACAATATAAGTGATATAGTGTTAAATATCATAAAGTCGCATTCGCGGCTATCCGTTCCTTTCAGTCCGGTCTTGTCCCAAGAGAGAAGGAGTTCTGCCATGGCCGATTCGTTGTTCGCTTTGTGTGCGGCGTTGAGTGCGAAGCCCGTCGGGACCGCCGTCATGCTGACGGTCATCGCGTTCACCGTCATGGTGCGTCGCAACCATTTTAACCGCGTCACGGGAGAGGGCGGCGTCATTCGCCTGCACCTTCCGCGCCTGCGGGTCCCGCTGGCTGGTTACTTCCGGCACGCGGCCTAGCGTCGCTCCATCAGGCCGGACAGAGGACTGTTTGCGCCACCTTCTTCCAGTGCGGAGAAGGTGGCTTTTTTAAATGTAAAAGTAGATATTGACATAATATAATTATGTGATAAAGTAGCAAGCTGTCCGATTGTCGGGCAGTGTGTTTCTTCGCTTCATTGGTCTGCAAGGAAATGGAGGGTGCTAGGATGCAACGAACGGTGCGATTGTGTCGGTGGATCGTCGGTGCGGTGGCCTTGGGAGGCATCATCGCCTCCGGTGTCGTATGGTCCGTTTTGGAAGGCGTCGGCCCTGTGGCGGCTCATCGCGTCCAGATTGGTAACGAGAACCGTCCCTTGGACGTCTCGCTGCACCAGTTGGTGGTCGCCTGGGAGCGTGAGCACGGATTGATGCGGAAAGGAGGGAGGCCGCCGGATTCGCAGCGCAGCAGCCTTTTTGCCTTCGCGAGGGCGAGTGTTACCCGCAAGAAGGTGGAGGCAAAGGTCCGGGTCGATACGGCCTGGATACCGCTGCCGGAGACCTGGCATGCGTCGCTCGTGAACACGATCACGAACGCGCATATGAACAAGGGGTATTTCGCTCCGCCCGGAATGCCAAAGCCGGTTCTTGCCGACATGGTAGCAGTGGAAGATTGACCATTTCCTCTCCCGCAGGGGAAATACCGGGGCCGCCAGCGATGGCGGCCCATTTTTTTGTGATTTCGGGTACCATGCGCGCATGCAAGAGCGTCTCCAGAAGATCCTGTCGGCCCGTGGCATCGCTTCCCGCCGCAAGGCGGAGGAATACATCCTCGCCGGTTTGGTGAAGGTGAACGGGAAGGTGGCGGAACTGGGACAGAAAGCGGATCCCGAGGTCGATACGATCGAGGTGGATGGCCAGGTGCTCCAGGAGCGCGCGGACATGCTCTATTACCTCGTCTACAAGCCGGTGGGCATCGTGACCACCAACGCCTCCTCTCCCACGCAGAAAACCGTTCGCGACCTGCTGCCGAAGGACCTGCAGGGAAAGATCGTCCCGGTCGGGCGCCTCGACAAGGATTCAGAAGGCCTCCTCCTGATGACCAACGATGGCGTCCTGGCATTCCGCCTCACGCATCCGCAGTTCGATCACGAGAAAGAATACGAGGTCACCACCAAGGAACCGATTACCGAGGGCGCACTCGATAAGCTTCGCAAGGGGATCTCGCTGGACGGATCGAAAACGAAACCCGCGACCATCCTTAAAACGGGTCCGAACATGTTCCGCATCACGCTCACCGAAGGCCGCAACCGCCAGATCCGCCGCATGGCCGAGCGCGTGGGGTCCGAGGTCGTGAAACTGAAGCGCATCCGCATCATGAATATCACCGATGATGCGTTGAGGCCCGAGAAGTGCCGTCCCCTAACGAAAGACGAACGCATTGCGCTCATGAAGGCGATCGGCTTATAATAAGCTGCTATGGCAGCCGCTCCCAAACGAACGGTCCTGTCCGAGATCGCCCAGGGCGGTCTGAAGCCGGAGTTGTTGGTGAAGGCATTGGAAGAAGCGGGGCAGGACGAAGCGCGCTTTGAACATGTGCGCCAACAGATCATCACGGGTATCCATGCCCGCGTGGAGCGGGTCATGCAGTTCATCGGATCCAATGCGCTCACCCAACAGGCCAGCGACGCTTATCAGGAGCGCATCCAGGCATACCAGCGCCTTCTTGCGGATATCGAAAACCGGAACGATGTCGTGATGCCGGGCGATGTCTCGAGCGTGGTGCTGCCGGGGAGTGCGTCTCGAAACACGGCCGGGATCCGGGATGGAGCAGCAGAACGATAAGCATGGCGTTTGATCGCGGACTCATATGAGGTACAGTGTTTTCATGAACATCATTCCCCATGGTGCGGCTTTGGAGGTGACCGGCAGCTGCCACGAGATCCAAGTGAACGGAAAGCGCATCCTGCTCGACTGCGGACTATTCCAGGGGAAGAGAAAAGAAACGGCCGTGAAGAACGCGACTTTCACATTCGATCCTTCGAAGGACATCGACGCGATGATCCTCAGTCACGCACATATGGATCACGTGGGGCGCGTGCCGTTACTGTGGAAAAAGGGCTACCGCGGGCCCGTGCATTGCACGTACGCGACGAAGGATCTGAGCGAAGTAATGCTTGCCGACGGGGGATACATCCAGGAGAAAGACGAGGAGTTTTTCTGCAAGCACCTGCATCAATCCATGATGGCCTGCGAGGGGCCACTCTACACGCAGAAAGATTCCGAGGCGTGCATGGAGTTGTTCCAAGGAAAGAACTATAACGAATGGTTCGCGGTGACCGACGGGGTGAAGGCGATGTTCATCGAGGCCGGACACGTGTTGGGCGCCGCGATGGTCATTATGGAAATCACGGAAAACGGAAAGAAGAGACACGTGGGTTTCACGGGTGACTTGGGGCGCTCCACGCTTCCCATCATCCGGGATCCGGTCGCGCTTCCCGAGCTGGAAATTTTGATTTGCGAGAGCACCTACGGCAACCGCAAGCATGGCGACGTGTCGGATGCAAAACACCGCTTCAAGGACATTATCGTCGAAACAGCGAAAAGGGGAGGGAAAGTACTAATCCCGGCCTTTTCCTTGGAGCGTACGCAGCAGCTCGTATACGACCTGCACCTTCTGTGGGACGCGAAGGAAATCCCCGCCATCCCCATCGTCATCGACTCACCGCTCGCATCCAAGGTCACGGAGGTGTTCATGAAGCACCCCGAATGCTACGACATGGAGATGTTCAATGATTTCCTCTCGCGCGCACATAATCCATTCCATTTTTCCCTCGTGCGCTACACGGAAAGCGCGGACGAGAGCAAGGCGCTTAACGGCAGCCCGGGCCCCATGGTGATCATGGCGGGATCCGGAATGTGCGAGGCCGGACGCATCCGCCACCATCTGAAAAACGAGATCGAAAACGATAAGAATACAGTGCTTGCCGTCGGTTTCATGGCGAAAGATACGCTCGGCGCACGCATCATCGACCCCGCGGTCACGGAGGTGAAGATCTTCGATGAAATGCATAAGAAAAACGCCCGCGTGGAGTACATCGATGCCTATTCCGGCCACGCGGACATGGATGATCTGGACCGCGCTGTGTTGGGGGTGCCTGGGTTGAAGAACGTCATCTTGGTCCACGGCGAACAGGAGCAGATGGAGCCCTTCGCGCAGCGTCTGATGCATCATAAGATAACAGTCTCGATTCCGAGTCCAGAAGAAGTGCTCTCCTTCTGAGCGGAAAGCGAAGAAACATAGCTTCCGGACTATCGCGATGGTAGAATTTTTGCCGATATGTCGCTCTCCCGAACGACCGGTCGGATTGCAACGTTGTCGCTCTTGAGCGTCCTCTTGGCGCTGGTGGCGTATGACGAAAGATTGTCCCCGACCCGTACTTTGCAGGGCGCGGTATTTTATAACTGTTATTCATGTACGCCGGATAGTCAGTGTCAGTTGCAAGTCGTGCACGAGCGTGTGCAGGGCGAAAGTCCCTGTGCATTTCTCGGCTTGCAAACCAGTTGCGCCGCCGCTTGTAAGTGTCCATCTGGTTCGTGGCCGTGCGAGGCAAATCAGTGTTCTGCCGAATTCAAGAGGTACGAGAAGTGGATTTCTCATCAGCCTAATATTGCCGAAGGTTTTGTCGGGTCGGTTTTTGATCGCGACCATTATCTCTACTTTGTTCCTTACAAGAACGATAATGGGCCGCATGGGGTCGTATGGCGATACGATACTCGCGGTGCTTTGAACTCGCAGCCCTCGTGGGGCGTGTTCGATCCTTCCAGCAACGGACTCAGCGCGGCTGCCAGGGGATTCTCGGGAGGGGCCTTCGACGGGCGGTACATTTATTTCGCACCGAATGAAAATGCGTCCGGTCCCAGCGGCGCCGTGATGCGCTACGACACGACGAAGAACATGACTGCCGTGACGTCATGGGAGTTGTTCGATCCTTCCGCAAGTGGACTCGGCGCAGCTGCAAAGGGATTCAACGGCGCGGTGTTCGATGGCAACTACGTGTATTTCGTACCGCATGTGAATGCATCTGGCGGACACAATAACGTCCTGCGTTACAACGTCTCCAAGCCGTTTGACTCGGCATCTTCCTGGGAATTATTTAATCCCAAATCTGCCGCATCCACCAAGAAGGGGTATGCCGGTGCGATTTATGACGGCCGGTATGTGTATTTCATCCCTAGTGGCCAGCCGACAGCGGGCGCTTCTTCTGCCGCTCCGTCCGCGAGCCCCAGTGGCAATAGCTGCGGCAATGGCATCTGCGATAGCAACGAAACAGGAGCCGCCGTGGATTGCATGCCGGGTGCACAGAGCCAGGTCTGCAAGGCCCTGTTCTGTCCGCAGGATTGTCTGCAGGCCCAGGTTCCTTCCGTGCCGACGACAGCGAGTGTCTTGACCGGCCAGGTGACTGGCAAGCCCGCGGGCTCCTCGAATATGCACGGCGATGTCCTCCGCTATGACACGCGTGCCCCCTTCGCATCCGCAACGTCCTGGACGACCTTCGATCCTTCTGCGAACGGAGTCGGCAGCAACGCTCGCGGGTACCATGGCGGCGTTTTTGACGGAACATATATTTATTTTTCGCCGTACATCAATAGTTCCGGCCCGCACGGCGAAGTGCTGCGATACAACACCAAGCAGTCGTTCACGACCGCTTCATCCTGGGCAGTGTTCAACGTCTCTGCAAGTGGCATCGATGCGGATGCCAAGGGGTATATCGGCGCCGCGTTCGACGGGCAGTTCGTCTACTTCGCTCCGTACTACAACGGCAAGACATATCACGGCAAAGCGCTTCGGTACGATACGAAGGGCGCGTATAACGATAAGCTCTCCTGGACGGTCTATGAAATCGGCACGGCAACGAAGCCGGTAACCAGTTCAGGTAGTACCACCGGAAGATATCGGCTGTTTACCGCTACCTCGAATCTCTCGTGGATGGATGCGGAGGCATCGTGTGTATCCAAAGGCGGACATCTCGCGTCTATCTTGTCTCAGGCAGACGTCGAGGCTGCCATCGCCGCAGCGGATTACAAAACCAACGTGTGGATCGGTTTGAATGACAGGGTGACGGAAGGCGAATACAAGTGGACGAACGGATCGCCGTTCTCCTACACGAACTGGGAGGGCGGTCAGCCGAACGGTGTGGGTATTGATAACGGCGTAGCGGCAAATGATTGCACTTTCTTCAACCATACCACCACGGGTAAGTGGCACGACGTCGGTTGCGACGATCCCGCATATCAAACGCCGTATTACTTGTGCGAGTTCGCGGCTACCTCCTCCAAATCTTCCGCCGCATCCTCGGCCGCTTCGGTTACTCTTGGAAACGGAGGTACGTTTGGTATCACGGGTGCGAATGTCACGGTTAATGCAGACGGCTCCATCACCATGCCCAGCGGAGGATCGGCGACTGTCAGTCATAACTGCTCAGTCGTGATCGATGTCCCCCCTGGGTACACGACGAATGGAATTACGTGCGAATTAAAAAACGGAGCAGGGACAAGCCTATTCCCCCCAGGAAGCGATGCCCGCCATCGAAACGCAGGGTCATTCACGGTCACCAGCACGACGGCGCAGACATTCTCGTTTAGTTGTGATTATACACTGTACAACTCCATTAGTTCATACCCGCATAATGTCTGTTCGATTTCAATTCCGGTGAAAATCAGTACGTCGACATGCGTCAGGCCTCCTGAATGCATTGGAAAGGATATTGATAAACTTTGGGACCCCATCACCTGCTCATGCATTTAATCCAATGATTACATTTTCTTTTCTGCAGGCACATGCGTAACCGCTCGACGCGCGTCATCGTCGGCTTGCTGCTGCTTACGGGTGTCGCTACGTCCGGGCTCAAGCAGGCGGGCCTGTTAACGGGGCAAGTGGTACCGACCTTGTCCTGCTCAAGCCTGTCGACGACGCTGACATTCTCCGAGGGAAGCCCGAGCTTGGTACCAGCGACGATGGAATCGTTCCCCCGATATGGCACAAACAACAATCCTCCGCATTACGCTCCACTCCCGTATTCCAATCCTCCGAGTTACCAGTCGGCGGGCGTGAGAATCAGTGTGGACCCCGTGGTGGCGCGTTGGGTCTATGTCGCGGCCGGTCTTCCGCCGAAAGCTGCCGGAGCCACGGCGCCCACTTCTCCGGGGGGAACGCTGCTTTCCACCATCATGCAGTCAGGCACTTCCACCGGAACGCCGACGGAGTTGCCTGCGCTGACCACCACGATTGCGTTCGTGAATCCATCGAGCGGCGCCGCGGCGACCGCGTTGGGTTCCAGCATCAGCATGTGGGTGTACAGCCAGGCAGGCACCGTGAACCTGAAAAGCTTTGATGCAGCCGGGGTTTTGCTGGAACAGAAAAGCGCGCCCGCTTCCACGACCGTTCAGTTCTCCACGGGAAACGTCGCGCGCATCGAACTCGTGAGCAACTATCCCGCGGGAGGCGTGGCCATCGACAATCTCCAATATACGTTGAATCTTTCCTGTAGTTCCGCGTCGTCCGCGGCGACGTCTTCCGCTGCACAATGCATGTACGGAGGATACGAGTACCAGCTCACCACTACGGGTCTCGGATACGGACAATCCGGCCCCGCTCCCGCTGGTGAAGGATGGACGATGAATAATAACGTCTGCCTTGTGAGCAATGCATCCGCCCAGTGTGTCACGAACGCGGTGCTGTGGAGAAGGCATTCGGATCAAGCGAAAGACGCGGTGCTGACGAGTTGCGCGAATCCCGGTGCAGGATACGTCTTAAAAACCCAGATCCCGGCTTCCGCCCCCCTTCAGGCGATCTGTCTTTGGGAGAAAAATGCGACGGCCCCGGTCGACCTGATGCTGGGGCATGCGGGCACCGGCCTGCCGATCGACATGCACTGCAACACGACGGTGAACGGTTCGGAAGGTTCCGTGGACAAGCCGCCCGCGGAGTACGTGTTTCAGAGCAGGATCTGCGTCGTTTCAGGCGGTACGTGTTCCAGCGATCTTTGTTTGTTCGGCAAAACGTTGAATGCGTGCCCCGCTCCGGTGCTCGTTGGCCGTTGGAATTTCGACGCGGCGACAACGACCACGGCCCCGGACAGTTCGGGCAAGGGAAACAACGGCACGGTTGCCGGCGCCACCCCGTTGAATGGCTGCATGCAGTTCGACGGCAATGATTACATCAATCTCGGGCCTATCGGCAATCAAATGACGCAGAACGCTTTGACATTCACCGCATGGGCGAAGAAGGAGGATGGTGGCGGCGGAATAGATCCTGCTGGCAACCAGAACAACACGCCGGTTTTGATCAGTACGGAAGGAGGGGGGGTGGGATACTTTTCCACCACTGGATCTTCCGGTATGTGGGGCTTCGGCGGGGACGGGGCCAATTCCACTCCGGTCAATCCAGGAACCTTTTACCACATCGCGCTGACGACCGACGGGCAAACGGAGAAGCTGTACATCAACGGCATTTTGAATGCCACGAAAGTAATCAATCGAAGCGTTGCCAACATTCCCGGCAATTTCACCATTGGCACAGCCTCCAGGAATAATCTTTCCCTTCTATGGGGGTATTTCAAAGGAACCATGGACGACGTGCGCCTGTATAACGGAGTGCTGTCCGCTTCCGAAATCGCGGCGATAGCAGCGGTGCAGCCGAGTTGCGCCGCGTCTACCTCTTCTACCTCTTCTTCCGCTGCACAATGTACCCAAACGGATCCCGCCTACTGCGGTCCGAAGGGTTGTCCGGCAGGATTCCTGGCGTACAGCAGCAAGACATACCTGCGCTACGACACTGCCGCGGGAAGCTGGGACAGTGCGCGCGCCCATTGCCAGTCCATCGGCGGCGATCTTGTTTCCATCAACAACGCCGGCGAACAGACTGCCGTGTACGAAGGGTTGGTGGGAACGGGTCGCCACGATGTCTGGATCGGATTGTCCGACAGCGCTGCGGAAGGCACGTTCAAGTGGGTTGATGGCACAACGCCTTCTTACACCAACTGGTATACGGGAAATCCCGATGATGGATATTTCAATGAGGATTGCGTGGAGATGAACTACAAGAACCATCCCCAAACAGGTAAATGGAATGACTTCCGATGTTCCGATGGCGAGGGGGATAACACGGGATTCATTTGCGAACTGCCCCAGAATTGCGATCCCTCGTTCGTCGACATCAAGGTCAACGGCCAGGACGGCACCATCAGCGTCGCTCCCAACACGCCGGTTACCATTACCTGGACATCGAGGGGGGTCGTTTCCTGCGATACCGGAACCGCGCCTGCGCCTTGGGGTCCGAACAAGGCTATCGCGACGAGCGGTTCCCAGCAGTACACGCCTGCGTCCACGCAAACCATCGGCATCCAGTGTACCAGCGTGGGGGCTACGAACCGTGATGTGCAGGACAGCGTGGCGATGGTCCTCACATCCGTGGGGCAATGTCCGGTTTCCGCCTTGAATTTCAGCAACGCCGGTTCGTACACGAGCGTGACGACGCAATACCAGGCACAGGGCGTGCGGTTTTCCACGGATCGCAAGGGCACTGCGTCTACTTCCGATCCGAAGGCGGTCGTCAGTTATAGCGGTAGTCCTTTCGGTGTTTTCAGTCCTTCCAACAAGAGCAATCCTATAAACGGAGTGGCGCTTGCCACATACAACTTAGTCCCGCCATCCAGCCCTGCCCCCACCCTCATCATCGAATTCGTCACACCCAACGGAACGCCCAAAACTGTGTCCGGCTCGAGCGTGTCTTTCTATGCGCGCACCATCAGCAATGTCCGCGGAAGCAACGCGCCTGCGAATCCGGGAACCGCCACCAGTTACGATGCTGCGGGCAAGGTGCTGGAGACGAAGGCGTTGTATGGCGATCAAACGATAGGATACGCTAATTATAATTCTGTGTATGGCTTGACCTATGACCAGGTCGCCGCTCAGATGAAGGTGCAATTTACGATTGGAAGCATCGCCAAGATCGTGCTTCGGGATAACTTGACAGTCGGCGTCACCATGGACGACTTGTCCTTTATGGGCGATTGCAACAACGCGACCTGCATCAGCAACACCATCCCGGACAGATTGTCGCCCGGCCAGAGCTTCACCGCCACCGCCACCGTCGCAAACAACGGTACGAAGACGTGGACGGGAAACAGCTACTACGCGGGGATCGCCAACTACGCGTCATGGGGATTGACGAATGCGGGCGCCTCCTGGGCCGGATGGCCTACGGCGTCCATCGCCCCCGGGCAGAGCGCGACCCTGAATATTTCCGGCAAGGCACCGTCCACGCCGGGAAATTATACGTACAGTTATCAGATGCTGCAGAACGGTGTGGAGTCGTTCGGGGCTGTATGCAGCAAGACGATCATCGTGGAGGAGGCTGTATGTTCTTCATCGCAAAGGTCGGTTTCTCTTGCTTCGCAATCGCCCGGTACAACGATATCGCCAAGTCAATTCCAGTCCGCTGGCATTAAGTTTTCCGGTAGTCCCAATGCAACCCTGACTATTCAAAACTACAGCGCGATTCCGCCCAACGGAATGGGTTCGTCCAATTTTCCATCCGCTTTCCTCTATGTGAATGCGGCAGGTCAAACAATCACGATCCAGGCCGTCGATCCCGTGACGGGTCAGCCCATCGAGACGGAGCCAGGCTCTTTCCAGGTAAATGCCAGGCCTCTTGGTAATTTTAATACCGCAACTTTGCCGAATGCGGGCATAGAGATCAAAGCGTATGATTTAGCAGGGAATCTTGTGGCGACCGCTACCAAGGAGGCAAACTTAGGTTTTGGTAACGTAGTGCCCTCGGCTACCCAAAAAATCAGCAAGATCACCATTGTTGGTATGGCAGCAAGAAATACCTATGAAACGAATAGTCCGGGATTCGCGATCGCGTCAGTTCAATACAGTACCTATTGTCCGCTTGAGCTGTCTTGTAAAGCTGGCGAATTCGACGCGTCCAAAGGAACGTTCGTCTCCCAAGGTTGGATCGCTGCCTCCGAGCCAGTAGGTTCCATCACGCCGGTCACGACGGATGGGGTACCTGCGATGCGCATAGTCGATAATAGCTCAACGACGAATGTAGCGATGCATCTTCCTATTCCTGCGAGTGCCCTGGAGGATAAGGATTGGTTTATCGAGATGCGCGCGAAAGTTTGGGAGTCTAACTTAATTGGTAATGTTGGAATGAATACGTTCATGGTGATTCCGAACAACCGCAAGATTGGTTTGTATATAAGCAAGAACAGGTTTGGTCCTATTGGACTGGACGTGGCTGGCTCGGACATGGCGTATGTTCAATCCGCCTTCCGGAATACCACTGATGCATTCCACACATATACCATCCAGCACAAGAAAAACGCTTCCGGGATATCCGATGACTCAATCAACGTATATTTTGATGGCGTAAAAGTATTGAGCGATATTCTTGTAAGCAGCATCAACAACACAGCGAGCGCATCGAATGGAAATCTGGTGGTAGGACAATTAACATCTGGCAGCTTGGCTACCATGGACGTGGCGTACATTAAATTCTCGAATGATGCTAGTCCATGTATCCAATATGCGTCCACTGCTACTCCCTCCTGCGGCGTCTCGGAATTCTACGCATCCGACGGCACCTTCGAGCAGCAGGGATGGACAAGTGTTGCCGACTCGGATGCGAATACGAACCTCACGGGCCCCGTGACGGAAAACGGTGTGAGTTACGTGCGCCTCGCGGACCAGAGCACGGCGACAGGAATGCGTACCTCGGACACGAGAATCACCGATGCCATGCTAAGTGACCGCGATTGGACATTGGAAATGAAGTCGCGCACCGTGTTGTCCGACCCCAACGGCTACGTCCTTGGCATGAACATGCTGCTTGCCACTCCGAGCAACGTATCGACGAGCCTCTTCATAGAACCGTCCAAGTTCGGATTGCAAGCCGCGACGCCGAATGCGTACACATGGGGGCCCAGCGTCAGCAGGAATACCTCGGACGCATTCCATACCTACGTCATCAAGAACAAAAAGAACGCCGCGGGAGCTTCCGACGACGCCATCGACGTCTACTTCGACGGAACCAAAGTGCTCAGCGATATTCCCCGCAGCCAGCTGTACGTGTACACCGCGGGCACCGGCGTGCAGGGCATCAGTTTCGGCATCGGGTCCAGCCCCGGAAAGGGGACGATGGACGTGTCGTACGTGCGTTTCAAGAACGACGAGGCAACCTGTCCCGCCGATCCGTTCAAGAAAGTGGCGCCGCAGTGTTCGGACGGCAAGGATAATGACGGGGACGGAAAGATCGATTACGCAACGGAGACAGAGGTGCTGGTGAAAACGTGGGGTCCTGTCAGTGTTTCGCCGGGCGGTGCATCCGTCGTAGCCGCGACAGGTCTGCAAGCGGGCCAATTCATCAAGCCGACAATCGCGACGGGGGGTGCACTCTGTGAGAATATCGTGCGTGGCAATAGCAATGGCTACTACGTTGCGGGCGTTTTCACCGATGACGCGGGGACGTACATCCAGGCTCTTCCGCCAAATGCGCCGGCATCCAGAAGCATACCGTTTGTTTCCGATCCCGCATGGCCCCTTGATATCTTCAAGGTTCCGAATGGTGCGACGCAGTTAAAAGTCTTTATGCCGACCGGGATAACATACACAGGCACGTGCACTCTGAGCGGAAAGGTTTTTGAAATGCAACGCAGTTCCAATTGGCCGGGAGATCCCGAATGCACATCGGCATCCGATGATTCGGAATCCGGGTTGACCTGCACCGACAGCGACGGTGGCAACAAGCCCCTGGTGAAGGGATTCGTCAACGCCACGGGAGGGTCGGTCGCCACCGCCGCCGATTCCTGCAATGCGAATGGTACGCTGCAGGAATACTTCTGTGATGCGAGTAATACGATCCAGTCGGCTATCACCGCCTGCGATACGGGCTCTTCTTGCGTCGACGGTGCGTGCAAGGCCTCCAGCAGCAGTAGTAGCACGGCGACGATTCTCAATCCTTCCCGTACGGGCTTTGGAGGAGTCGCTTTCGAAGGTGGCGATATCATCTATATGCCGCTCCAGAACGGCGACCTGAATTCCTATCACGGCAACGTTCTTTCGTACGGTCCCGTGTGCAAGCCGGGAGTATGCGGAGATGGAACGCTAACCAGCGACGAACAATGTGACGACGGGAATACGAGAGGCGGAGACGGGTGCAGCGCGAAGTGCATTTGGGAGCCGTACGGGGCGCAAGCGTCGAATAGTTCATCCAGCTCCAGCCAGTCGTCCGCGCGTTGCGGCGATAGGATCATCGCGTCTCCTGAAAAATGCGACGATGGCAACCAAAGGGGAGGAGACGGTTGCTCCGCGTTCTGCCAGGTGGAAACAGGATGGCAATGTACCCCCCGACTCCCGTGACGAGGCGCACTCTTTTCATTCTCGGCGTACTTATCATCTTGGCATCTGTCGCCATCCCGTTCTTGCGTCCCGGTAGCATTACCGGAAGCATCGTCTCGGTCGCAACGCCTCCGCCGTACGTCGTACCTTTCGTCGTGAACTGGGATCTTAGGAATACGGGTTATGACACCAATCCAAGATGCGAAGTCTGGGACCCCAGGGGCACAGATGCGATGATCGCCAGCTTCAACGGTGTGACCGGAAGTTTTACAGTCTCTGAACCGGGCGTAAGTTATATCTTACGGTGCTTCAAAGGCACGCAATATTTCAATGATTTGATGCCCTCTGGCATAGCACCTGATACTTCTGATTCTTCCGCAGGCAATGCGGGGGGCGGTGGGACTAGTTCGGCTGCCAACAATGGCGGAGGTTCCATGACGGTCGGAGTGGATGAATTCACCGCTTTCGGGCCCAATGGCGAGAGGCCGAATGCAAACGGTATCATTCGACTCAAGAAAGGTGACGATATCACCCTTAAGTGGAACTTCCCCGGGAAAAAATGCATCGCGGGGGAGGGAAACAACGATTGGTATTATGGAGAAGGGCAAAATAGAAATACGAGCAGCAATATACGACAGGGGGAATCGGGCACGGCAGTGCTGCACAACAGGCAGCGCATTGAAAGCTTCACATTGGAATGTCATCTACAGTTCTCCGCTATTTGGCAGATACCGCTCATTTCCAAGACGATCATCCTTGTGTTCGATAATCTTAATTTTGCCCCCCCTGCTGCGAATACCTTCGAAATTATCGGCAGTAATGGCTCGCGCATGAATGGCGCGGGCGAACTGACAGTGCCTATCGGAACGGATGTGATCGTGCAGTGGAATTATCCCGATAGGGTATGCGTAGTGCAGAGGCCGCCGAGTCCCAATGAATTGTGGTCCATGGATGAATTGTCGTACCCGGACGAACCGGTAGGCGCGATCTACCAGGAATCCATAGGCGTGCGTGTCCTGAGGGGCAGGACGCAGAACGAGTCCTACCGCATAAAGTGCGACAAGGACAGTACCTTCATGACCTTGAATAAGCCCACGCCCATCGATGAAACGCGCAAGCTGCTCATAGGCAACGTGGTGATGACTGGAGGGACGAGTTCGACGAATCTTGGGCCGGCAGGCTCTTCCTTGCCTGCCGGTTCCGTCCAGGGCCCCAGCGTCTGCACCACCATTTGCGGCGATGGAACGGTGATTGCCCCGGAGCAATGTGACGACGGCAACGCGATCAATACGGATGCATGCAGCAATACCTGCACGTTCAATTCCAGTTCCTCGAGTTCACGAAGCTCATCAAGTGCATCAAGCGCATCCAGTGCATCCAGTGTCATCATCTGCATCCCCGGTACCATCTGTCCCAATGGCGCAGCTTGCCCGCAGAACGGCATCTGCCCGACGTCATCCTCTTCTTCCAGTGCTCTCGCCTGCATTCCGGGTACCATCTGTCCCACGGGCGATATCTGCCCGTTGAATGGTTTCTGCCCGCCATTCAGTTCTTCATCTAGAAGCAGTAGCAGCAGCGTGGGGGTCTGCATTCCGGGAACACGATGTCCCAATGGGGCGACGTGCCCCGTGAACGGCACCTGTCCCGGAGTGTGCATCCCCGGCACCACCTGTCCCACCGGCGATGTCTGTCCGCAAAACGGCTTGTGTCCGTTTAACGGCTCTTCCTCCAGTGCACAGGCGTGCTTCCCCGGCGCCCTGTGTCCAGACGGTTCCATCTGTCCGGTAAACGGCTTCTGTCCGGAAGGCAGTTCTTCCTCTTCGCAAGGTATCGAAAGTTGTACGATTAACGCGGATTGCCCCAGCAACCTCTGCCTGGGTGGATTCTGCTCGTGCACGAGTTCCGAACAATGCGGCGGCAATGCGTGCCTGGGCGGCTTCTGCGCCAATATTCCTGCTACCAATGACTTGATAGGCCTGGCTTCCTGCAGCACGAGTGCCCAGTGCCCCGCAGGCATGCTGTGCCAGGGCGGCTACTGCTCCCCGGATCTCGCCTTGTGTGGAAACGGCATCGTCGACGCGGGCGAAGTGTGCGATGACGGAAACGACGTGGATATCGACGGCTGCACCGCGACGTGCCTTCTGTCCGATGGCGCGGCGTGCTCCAACCCCCGCCAGTGCAGGAGCCTTATTTGCAAGGAGGGCGTGTGCACGCCGTGCGTCAGCGATACCGAATGCCCCGATGATATGGCGTGCGTCGAAGGCGCCTGCACCGCGGTCAATCCCCTCGATCCGGATAACGACGGCATGGTCGTGCTGTCCGACGGATACAAAATCGCCGCGTCGCTCTTCTCCCAATTGGGGTCCAATGTGCGTCCGGAAAACCTGTCGTACGAGGACTACCTTCTCTTGATGCAGCAACATGCCGCGGGTCATGCGCCCGTCGGCAGCACCGGTCCCGAGTCCGTCGCCATCATGGCCGCCGGAGCCTCCGCCGGATACGCGTGGATGAAGATGCGGAAGCTGAAAAAAGGCAAGTAGCGTCGCGTAAAATCATTTTTTTCTTGCTTCGCCGGATGATACACTTGCATCCGTGCCTTTTAGCCAGCGGCAGCGACGGTTTCTCCTTGTAGTCTTCCTGTTGTTTGGGGTCGCGGGGGCCTTTGCCAGTTTTTCATTCCGCGATATACGCGGACAAGTAATTGCGCAAACGTGCGGGGACAACAAATGCGCGGGCTGGGAGACGTGGCAGACGTGTCCGAAGGATTGTCCGTCTTCCAACCAAAACTGGCCCAGTCAGTGCGCTCCGGAGTATTGCAACGGGGATCCTGGGGCATGGACTGGTTTGACGTGCGGAAACGGTACGTGCGACAGTAACGGCTATGCAAGGGAAGCGGCGAGGCTTCCTAACTACTCCTCGAATTCTCAGGATGGTTTGTGGTGTGGATATAACGGCAATCAAAACTATTGCATCTCTGGCAATGGGTATGGATTTAACAACTTTGCGGTGTGTTTCAGTGATTGCCATTGCGGCGATGGTATCTGCCAACGCGACATCGGTGAGAACTATGCGAACTGCGGGAATAGCGTCTATAACGGAGATTGTCGTTTTACATGCGGCGACGGGTATTTGGATAGTCCGTGGGAGGAGTGTGAAGATGGGAACGCCACCAATGGAGACGGGTGCAACAGCAGATGCAAAAGAGAAGTTTGTGGCAATAATATCGTTGATGCCGGAGAGGAATGTGATCGTGGTACGACAGGTGATTCCTACTGCGGCGCCGACTGTAAGATCAGGCAGGCATCTTCATCATCTGATTCCTCATCTTCTGCATCCTCGCAGATTTCTTCCTCCTCATCTTCCTCCTCCGCGGGTACCTGCGATGATAATCAAGACGGGGATGGCGATGGGCTGAAGGACGCGGAGAGCGTCATATCCTGCACGGATATCCAGACCGCTTCGGATCTCAACAGCGTGCAGTTCAAGAAAAGCAACCAGGAAAACTCCTATCCGAATCCCTGGCCGGATTACTCCGGCATTACTGCGATCAAGAATGCCCTAAATCAGGATGACCCTGCCATCAAGTCGTACGTCGTATCCATCGACCAAGTCCCGACCGGATTGCAGGAAGGATACATGCAATGCCTCTTCGGTTCGGACGTGCTGTCCGTGGCTGATGACGGACGCACGTATAAGGCGGTCGCGCAGGTCCAGGGGCAAGGGCAGAAAAACGCGTATGTATGTGACAACGCTAAGGCGACGGTTGACGCATCGCAGGTCATCAATGGCTTATTGCAGGATTCTGATAATGCGTATGAGTATGAGATGAGCGTGGCGAACGATGAATCCGCGCAGGCGTCTTGGTATTCGCGCCTGTGGGGAATGCTGTTCGCAGCTACTACGACCTATAATGCGGGGCCGGGCGCCGATCCCTACAACGCGCGCGTTGCGCTCACGCGCTATTGCTACCAGCAGGGTGCGCCCACGGCATTGCAAAATGCCGGGCAAAACCAGCGAATGTATACGTATTGGCTTGAAAAATTGCAGACGGAATGCGTATGCGGGGGATCGAATAAATATTCCACCTTCAATTACAAGAAGTTGGATGAGAATATTGAAAAACAGAAGAACGAAATAGAAACCAATAAGAAAGCAGCTCTAAGCAAGGCCCTAAATACAAGAGATGATGCGTTATTGGCTTTGCAGCAAAACACGCAATTGACAGATACACAGAGAGCAGCGACGTCAAATGCTATTTTGCAGACGTTTAATACTGAATACAATCGTATCAATACGGAGGCGACGACTAAAACGCAACAGGCAGAGAGTCAGCGTACCGGCCCCCTGGAAAGTACGAAAAACATTCTGCGAAACGGAATCACGGATCTTGAAAAAAAACTTCCCCAACTCAAAGGGAAGAGAAAGGATGATCTGCAGAACCAAATTAATAATCTGAAGCAAGTACAGCAGCGCGTAGAGGCGATGACCGAAGAAGATGCGAAAAAAACGGATAACAGTACATTTTTGAGAAACACATACAATTCCTTGATTCAAAGTCAGGCAGGGTGTTTCGATAACTGTGTCAATAAATGGAAAAGCGATAATAACCAGCAAGGAGATGTGCCCACGACTGTTTCACAACAGTGTCGCGCGAGCTGCGTGGCGGAGATGTGTCCGTTCGAGCGTCCCCCTTACCAACCTGTAAAGACGACTATTTCCACTCCTGCTCCTCCCGGAGGCAATGGCGGCGGAGGCGGAACCATCGGGGGAGGTGCTTCCAGCGCAGCGCGCGTGGCGTCGAGTACGGGCGTTTCCAGTGCGGCGGTATCGAGCACCGGAGGAAGCGCGGGCACGACGGGTGGGGATACGGGGGGAACGACGGGCGGCGGCTTCACCTCTAGTGCCCGGCGCAACTTCTCGTCGGTCGCCATCAGTTCCACGGCGTCCGTGGCTATTTCAGGCGAAGCCTGCATAACGAAGTATGTCGCACCCGCGGAGTACGCGCCGGATCCCGCAGTGCAGCTGGGCGACGGCCAGCAGTTCGCCTACACCGGCCAGTTCGCCATTCCCTGGAACTTCCAGGATGCCCAGGGTATCCAAAAGGATTTCAACGTGTTCCTCGGCGATGTCGTCTACCAGAAAGGTGCAAAGCGTTTCACGCGCGGGGTGTGGTCCACGGTGTCTTTGGACGGCACGTTCTCCAAGCCCGTCCAGGCAGACGTGCCGACGATCCCGAACGACACCGTGTTCAAGCGATCGTCCGGATTGTTCGACGGCAAGGATACCATCTGGAATGTCGCACTCCAGGGCTATCCGGATTGCAAGCAGGTGAACGTCGACGGTGTTCCTCGGCCGTTATGCAACTTCGAAGTGCAAAAAACGACGATCTCAACGAACACGTCGAAGAAAATCGTTATCCCAAATTCCACATGGTATGGTGCCATGGTGCACGACGGCGCAACCGGGAGTCCTTCATTGGTGGCGTCCGATGGGTCGCTATGGTTCAGTATCATCGCGGCCGACGTCCTTATCAACGTACGTCCGGACATGAGTGTTAAAATCATTCCGTTTCCCAGCAAGGGGTGCACGAGCATCGGCAGGCCCGTATACCAATACGGAGACGCATATTGCAGGGGCGCATCCAAGCTAAAAGAGGGTCCGGACGGATCCATCTGGTTCACAACGGGGTTGCAGGCCGAAGCGGAGAAGTATCCGCAGATCGGTATTGTGAAGAAGGACGGCACCGTGAAGATGATCTATTCGCCGTCCGGATGGGAAGAGATTGTCTATGTTAAATCGTTTTTCAAGGGATACGACGGAGCGATGTGGCTTACCTATGAGCGCCCGAATAGCGTGGGAGTGCTTGCCCCCGATTACACGAAACACGTCGCTCGTATGACAATGGAAGGCGCTTTGTCTTTCGTGCAAACGCCGGCCTACGTGGTCACGATGGCGGCGGGCAAGGACGGCATGTGGTTCGTGGGCAATATTGTCAAAGGCACCCCGGCGCAGCCGGCGTACCAACCTGTCATCGGATTCCTGGGTAAAACTACCTCCAAGCTCCAGACGCTCCCCATCGATCTGCTTAGAGCGGTAGGCATGCAGTCATTGCTTGTGGATAAGGACAACGTGCCGTGGATGCGCGTCCAAAACTGGAAGAACGCGTCGTCGGCGTCGTCCCTGCCCCTTGCGCAATATCTTGAACCGGTGACATTCCTCCCCGACACCCAAAGCGTCATCAAGTTCGTCTGTGGATCGTCATCCAGCATGTCTTCCTTTTCGTCTCGTTCTTCCTCCGCGTCGTCCGTTTCCTCCCAGACGCAGTGTCCCGCCAACGGCTGCGCGCTCAACAATAACGCGGGTGATACGTACTGCGCGTCCCAAGGCATGCTCTGCACGGCGGCCGACACGTTGCCCTGCGTAAAGTGCGTGCCGAAGTCTTCTTCCTCCAGCAAGGCACCGGATCCCCGATGCCAGCAGAACGGCTGTACGCAGCTTGGAGGCAACGCAGCCTGTGAATTTTTGGATGCCTCCTGCCGCACATCGACGGACTTCCCGTGCTATGTCTGCGATTTCAACCCAGTGAGCTCTCGCTCCTCTTCGTCTCGCACTTCGTCCCGAAGCTCGTTCATTTCTTACTCATCTTATTCCTCCTTCTCCGTTCCGCCCTCGTATTCGTCCTCGTATTCCGTCCCTCCGTCCTCCTCCCGCTCCTCCGCAGGCGTCGTTTCCCTGTTCGTCTGCGGCAACGGCATCACGGATCCCGGTGAGCAGTGTGATGACGGCAATTTGAGTGATACGGATCTGTGCACCACTGGCTGCACCATCAACCTGACTCCCGTTGCACAATTCTCTTCCCGCCCCGCTCCGGTCAGACCCTCCCCCTCTCGTTCCTCCTCCGCCTACGTCGCCATCGGCGCCCCCCGTCCCGGATTCAATCCGATGTTCTGCGGCAACGGCCGTCTGGACCTTGCCGAGGATTGCGATCTTGGAACGCAAAACAGCGATCTCCCCAATGCCTCCTGCCGTTCGGATTGTTCGCTTACGCGCTGCGGCGACCAGGTGGTGGACGGCATCCGCGGGGAACAATGCGATGATGGAAACGGCATCGACGGAGACGGCTGCTCCGTTTCCTGCACCATCGAGCAATTCGCGGGTAATCCTTCCTCTGTGGGAGTTCTCCCCGGCAGCCTCATCGAGCTTCCTTTCGCTCCCGGCACGCCCGGCCAGGGATCCGTCCTTCCGAACGTCCCGGCACACGGCCCGGTAGGGGACACGGGTCCGGAAGCGATCGCCATCATGGCGGCCGGAGCCTCCGCCGGATACACGTGGATGAAGATGCGGAAGATGAAAAAGTAATTTTTCCTAGACAGATTTTCTTGGTATTGCAGGGAATATCGAAATGCGATGTCGCCCGATGCACCGTTTTGCTATGCTCCAAGGGAAAATGCATTTTTCTTCTATGAACCGACGGTCGCTGTCGATCATCGCGTTGCTTGTCTTGGTGTTTGCGTTAGCGGATGCGTGGGGGAAGTCCACGGCTGCCTTCATCCCATTGGTTGCGCAAACGGGCGAAGGAAGGGGAAATCGATGCAAGATTCATGCGGATTATCCCTGGGGGGACTGCATCCAAGGCGATGGCTGCCAAAAATGCATCGAAGAAGATCCTAACGAATTTTGGGACGGCTATTGTTATCCATCCGAATGTCCGCCCCCGACATCCTGTCCTGACGGGCAAAGCGGCATATGGCCGTATTGCATGTGCGACAATGGGGGCGATCCGTATAACGGTTGTCAAACGGATCCCTGCTCCCAGCCCGGGGCCTACGAGACGAATCCCGATTGCAATGAATGCCTCAAGGGATCGTGTTCCGATGAGGACAAATGTTCTGGTGTGTGCACCGGTTCCAACGAGCGTTGCCAAGGAATCAATATTTCGGAGGAAGAGCGCGCGGATCTTTGTGATTGCCGCAACGTGGAGGGCCCGGATGATTTCTGCAAAACTAACGGCATCGGTTTCCAGTACCCGGACAACGCGCCCGGGGAACAGGGGAAGTACTGCGATTCGAATTGTAAAGTGACGCAGTGTTCCGATGGGATCGACAACGATGAGTACGAGGGCGACGATCGCAATGCGGGAAAATCCTACAAGGACGGTTCCGCCGATAAGAAGGACCTCGGTTGTTATTGCGAGGAATGTTGGCTGGCGGACGAGAAATCCGAGTATGACCCCACGAAAAATTCCGAATATGACCGGTGTGGCGACAAGACGGCTCCGCCATGGGAGCCGACCTATGGACAGGATATCATTTTGGCCGCCGCCGATCCCTCGAGGGGCTGGTGGGCGCGTTTGTTTGCGCTGATTTCTCCGCTGGAGGAAAGATTAGATCCTAAAATTCCACATTGCGCTTTCGATGGAAAACTGGCGCTTCAGAAAGAGGGGGAGAGGGACAATCTCATTCTTAATGACGGATTCAATGAAAAAAAAGGATATCAATTCTTGGGGATGCCTATGAAGGAAAAAGCGGCGGATATTCGATGTGTGGGTTGTCTGAGTGTGCCCAATCCTGGAGTATCGCCTGAAATTCAAGCAATGATGCAAGGCATTAATGGAAAGTATGCCAACCTTGTGCGGGATATGACCAAAAATATTCCTAATTTTGACGTTTTGCCTGTTAAGAACCAGGTAAATTTGAGGCAGAAAATAAGCGATGACTTGCAAATCGAGCGGATGCAGGAGTTGTTTAAAATGCAAAGGAGAGAACAAGAGTCCTGGTGTTCGCAGGAATGCGAGAATCCCAAGTTGTGGGAAAAAAATGGCATCAGTGGCAATATTCCCGCCGCGGCGAAGCGGATGTGTGATTTGAATTGCTTTTGTTTAAATGTAGATCGTCCATATGAATTATTCATCGACAGTAATGGTGATTATTCTAATAATAACGAAGATATCCCAGGTTATAATAATGATATGAAAACATCGATAAAAAATCAGGCCAGGGAGTTGGCAATCGACAGGAAACACATGAAAAGAGGACAGAATTTGATGGATGATCATAATGAGTGTTTTGCCCGTTGCTACTATGATATTGACACGTCCCATCACGGAAACGAGGAGGAGTGTGCAGCAGTTTGCAAAAGCAATTTCTGTCCGCAACCCGAAATCAATTTGCGATCGGTGGCTTCTGGTCGGGGCTTCAGGGGAAGTCTTCCTGGTAGCACGACGGGCGTAGGTGGCAAGAAGGTGAGCGGAAAGCGTGCGAACGGTAGCGAGTGCGACGGCAGCGGATGGGCGGGTGTCGGAGGTGATTGCTATTATGACCTCTGCACCATCATGTCCTGGTACCGTTTGGATTGCGGCTTCAATTTCCCGTCGATTCCGAATATAGCCGGGGGTGCAGGTGGAGGAGGGGGTGGCGGACAGGGTGGTACAGGTGGAACGGGTAGGAGTGCGCCGGCTGCCCCCATCACAGGTGGTGGTCCTGGTGCCGGCGGGGGAGGGGGTGGGTCAGGCGGGACCGGTGCGGCCGTGAGTGCGGGCTCCTCGACTGGGTCTACGGTCGGCGGCCGGCAAGGCAGTGGCAATGCTGGTTCTTCCGGGGTTTCATCTAGCATGTCGTCGTCCAGGGCTTCCTCGGCGGGCTTCGGCTCATCGCGTTTTTCTATTGTCAGCATGGCTTCCAGCGCGTTTTCCACATCCACGAGCAGGGCGTCCATTTCGCTCTTCACGAGCTCGTCATCCAAGTCTTCGGATGGGTCCTCGTCGAGATCGTCGTTGCGCTTCAGCTCCTATTCTTCGTATCTCCAGGTGTTGGCCTGTCCTCCTGACGCATGCGGAGCCAATGGCAACGCGGGCAATACGTTCTGTTCACGGCAAGGCATGACCTGCTTCGCATCCAATGTCATTCCCTGCATCCGGTGCATCGAAGGCGAATTCGATACTTCCTCCTACGGAAGCATCCCGTTCGGCGCGTCCTCGTTTCCTTCAACACCTCTCCTTTCCTGCGGCAACGGCCGCGTAGATACGGGTGAGGAATGCGACGACGGTAATTTGAGCAACTTCGATACGTGCACGACCGCTTGCAGGCGTGTTCAAAAATCCTCCGTGCAAGCATTCTCCTCATCGTCTTCCCGCGATCTCTTCGCATTGCGCTTCTGCGGCAACGGCGTATTGAATGAAGGAGAGGATTGCGATATCGGCGCGCAAAACAGCGACCTCCCCAATGCTTCCTGCCGCTCGGATTGTACGCTGTCGCGTTGCGGAGACCAGATCGTGGACGGCATCCGCGGAGAGCAATGCGATGATGGAAACAGCACGTCCGGAGACGGATGTTCTTCTTCCTGCACCCTCGAACAATTCGCCGGCAATCCTTCTTCAGCCGCTGTTCTCCCCGGCAGCCTCATCGAACTTCCTTTCGTTCCCGGCACGCCCACCCAGGGATCCGTCCTTCCGAACGTACCGGCGCACGGTCCGGTGGGGGACACGGGTCCCGAAGCGGTCGCCATCATGGCGGCCGGAGCCTCGGCCGGGTATACTTGGATGAAGATGAAGCGTGCGAAGAAATAACACCTATTCCTTTCTCCTATGAAATCCCGATTCGAAACCGCCGTCGCAGCCAGCATCGTTGCCCTCGTCACGGGGCTCTCGTTGCACGCAGTGCGCACGGGCATTTTCGCGGGTCAGTCGATTCCCATCGACTCCTTGTATGTGAACGGGACGGGCGGGGAGGAGATGGGGTCGGATTACTCGATTGCCCTGAAAGAAGGTTCCGACTTCCGCATCCGATGGAACATGAATACGGTCAGCACCAGGGAGGGGTATTCGATTTACTGCGGGTTGCAGAAGAACGGCGGCGGATATGCGCTCGTGGAGCCCCAGAAGGACGTCACCGAGGCCTTGGCGGTGTCCACCACGTACGATTTCGAATGCAGGAGCTGCCAGACCGGGTTGATGTCTTCCTGTTTCGCCGGTTCCAATTCCGATTACATCACTACCTACCAGCGTTCTATCCGCGTCTTGCTGAACGGGCAAACCGGCATCGTCCCGCCGCCTCTATCGGGCATCTCCGTTCCGTCCGGATCATCCGTGTTCGTCGTTAGGGGCACGATGGATGAGCAGGTGTCCGGAGAGTCCCTTGTCCTGAAACCCGGTTCCCAGGCACGTTTCGCCTGGAACGTTCCGACGCAGCTGCGGGAACCGTTTTACTCGGTCTATTGCGGTATGACGAAGAACGGCGGTCCCATCACCCAGGTTCCCGCGAGCAACGATTCGGTGGAGCAAATCACTTCGCAGACGGCCTATGAATTCGCCTGCAGATCCTGTCCCAACTGGAGAGACTACGACGGGTATGTCGACCCCATCGTTCCCTGGAATAACTGCTGGAACCCGTCGAACGTGAATAATTTCACGGAGATCATACGCAAGAGGGTCGTCGTGAGCCGCATGGCCTATTGCGGCGACTCGAAGATCACGGGTGCGGAACAATGCGACGACGGAACGAATACGACTCCCGGAGACGGGTGCAGCATGCAGTGCACTCTGGAACCCGGATGGACATGTACGGGAGAGCCGAGCGTGTGCAACAAGTGCGGAAATGCCGTGAGAGAAGGACGCGAGACTTGCGACGACGGCAATACCGAAGGCAGGGACGGGTGCGATTCGTTCTGCTTCGCCGAGCCCGGTTACACGTGCACGGGAACCTCCTGCGTGAGCATCGCGTGCAGTGACGGCATTGACAATGACGGCGATGGAACGATCGATGCACAATCCAACGGTTCGGTGTACACGCATTATTTCGGATCGGAATATGAAATCCGCACATTGGTGAACGGCATCAGTGCGCTCATTACGCCGGACCCTCTGCGTGAAAAGGAATTCGACTGCGGGCTGATGTCGGGCCTGAAATGGAGCGATGGGGAAGCGATACGGCAATGGGCCCGGGAAAATGGATCGTACGTAGACAATGCTGCGGATATTTTTTGCAAGAAGTTCCAGTACGATCGCGCCGTCGATGCTTCTTGTATTCAAAATGTTTGCGTGAAACCGGGAGAGGCTCGCATCGGCCGATGGAATGGGCAGCAGATGATTCGCGAGCAATGTGACCCGTGGCTGTCAGAGGCGTACACCCACTATCAGTATTTCAATACCATCACCTGCGGCATTGATCCTGATTGTAGCGATGGAGCGGACAACGATTACGACGGAAAAAAAGATATGGCGGACGGCGGTTGTACGAACCGGATGGATTCTAGTGAGCAGGTGGCCGACAGCGGTTGCTCCGGTTCCGATGATCCCACGGAAGGGACCTGCGGCGATGGGAAAAAGGAGCCCGCGGAACAATGCGATGACGGAAACGCGAAGTCGGGTGACGGATGCAGTGCGGAGTGCCGCAAGGAAGGTTTGTCGCAGATGTCGAGCATTGCCAGTACATCCCAGGGGGCGGCATCTTCCACTTCTTCCGCGCTATCACGATCCTTCGCAGCGACAGGAGTATTTACTTCTTCCAGCCGATGGTCCTCGTCCCTCTTCGGAACTGCAGCGAGCGTGTTCACGAATACGGCGTCATCCGTAGGAAGAGGAGCGGGTGTAGCTATAAGCAGTTCCAGATCGTCTGTCCAAGCATCCCGGCAGAACGCTGCCTCCCAATATACATCCGTCCAGCGCTCTTCTGGCTGGCAATCCCCGCTCCAGACAGAATTCCATCCCGCTGCCGTTGCCAGTTCGGTGCCATCCCGCTGGCTTGAGAATCTGTTTCCTCTTTCATCCGCGGCATCCGCCGCTTCTTCGTCCGCGCCACGACATGCACCAGCATCCGCCAGTGCCGCGGCAAGGTGGAATCCCTTCATCCCGGAGTCCGGCGGAATACAGCGTAGTTCCGATGGTGCCCCTGTCTTCTATCTTCAGTTCAGTTCCCTTTCGTTGCAACAGGATTGGCAATCTTCCGATGCAAGCGATACGCCAGAGGAAGGCCGGTTGCCCGAGGATCCCGTCCGCCCTGCAGTCTCCGAAGCAGGGCAATGCGTCGAGGATCTTTGTTCCTTTGGACGCCGTTGCATCGAAGTCGTTGACGACGCACCTGATTGTATTCTGGCAGAATATGAACAGGGCATACACGAATTTGATGCAAACTATGTTTTCATGATTCGTGCGAATGCCGAAGTCATGCGCACGCGCTGTATGGTATTGAATGCGATTTGGGGAGCGGAAGGGTACGGCTGCCTCGAGACGTTCGTCTTCCCCTACGTCCGACAGGTTTCACTTCCAGAACCCACCGCGTTCCTTTGGACGCGATGGATCGGAGAACTCCTCGGCTTTTGATTCACAGCCCGATCTCCTTCGCCACGCCCTTCATCGCGTCCAGGACGATGCCGACGAATTCGTTCAGGGGCACGTTCAGGAGTTCCTCGCACTGCTTGATCTGCGTGCGGTCCACCTGCGCGGCGAAGGCCTTGTCCTTCAGTTTCTTCGTGACGCTGCTTACTTCCACGTCCGCGATCTGTTTGCTGGGGCGCACGCGCGCGACGGCGATGATGAATCCCGTCAGTTCGTCCGCGCAGTAGAGCGCCTTGCGCAGCATCGTATCCAGCGGATAGTCCGCGCCGTAGCGGGCCGCGTAGTGCGCACGGATATCGCCGAGCAGTTCGGCCGGCGCGTCGATCGTTTTCAGGAGGCTTTCCAGCGTCTCGCCGCAATGCGCCTCGGCGTCTTTGCCGAGGTTGTCCCAGTCCAGGTCATGCAACATGCCCGCCACCTTCCAGGTCTGGGGATCCCCGCCGAACTTCTTCGCGAGCGCTTCCATGGCCGCGCCCGTGGCGATCAGGTGCGCTTTCGTCTGGTCCGCGTGTGCTTCGATGAGGCCGTGCGCAGCCGGCAACAGGTGTCCGTATTCGGCGTGCTGCAGGAGGTGCGATGAGGCGGGTAATTCCGCCTTCTCTTTCTTGGATGCGGGTTTTCCCGCTTCTTTCTGAGATTCCTGGTGGGTCGGCTTCATCAGCGGGAACAGCACCACATCGCGCAGGTTCGTTTGCCTAGTGAGTAGTGCCACGATGCGGTCGATCCCCATGCCGAAGCCCGAACAGGGCGGGCATCCGTACTCCAGTGCGGCGATGAAGTCATCGTCTTTGCCGTGCGCTTCGCTGTCCCCGCCCGATTTCGCCTTCGATTGCTGTTCGAAACGCTTTGCCTGGTCCACGGGGTCCACGAGCTCGGAGTATGCGTTCACGATCTCCCATCCTCCCACCACCAGCTGGAAGCGGTCCGTGATATCCGGATCCGCGTCGTTGCGACGCGCGAGGGGGGAGAGATCCAGGGGGTGGTTCATGATGAACGTCGGCTGCACGATCTTCGGGCGGCTGACCTTCTTGTAGAGCTGGTCGATCAGGTTGCCACGTCCCAACGCCTCTACGTCCACGTCGAGTTTGATACCTTTTTCTTTCATCGCTTTGCGCAACTCATCCGCGGTTGCACACTGCGTGAAGTCTATGCCGCATTCGCGTTCGATGGCGTCCTTCAGCGTGAGGCGGGGGAACGGGGGAGTGAAATCAACGTCCTGGAGGTTTCCATCGCGGTCGGGGATCTGCACCTTCGACGTACCCAGCAACTGCGGGATGAGCGTACCCAGCATCGCTTCGGTAAATTCCATGTTCTTCACGTAGTCCCAGTACGCGCTGTAGTGCTCCACCATGGTGAAGTCCTGCAGATGGCTGGGGTCCAGCCCCTCGTTGCGGAATACGCGGCCGAGTTCGAACACGCGGTCGAATCCGCCGACGAGGCATTCCTTGAGGAACGTTTCCGGGGCAATGCGCAGGTAGACGTCGTTGTCGTACGCTTCATGGTGGGTCTTGAACGGCGTTGCCAACGCACCCGAGGCGGCATTGGTGAGCACCGGTGTTTCCACTTCCACGAACCCATGGTCCCAGTAGAACTGGCGCAACATTTGCACGAATTTGCTGCGTATAACGAATCTGTCGAATGTGTCACGGTTGCTCTGGAGATCGAGGTAACGCTGTCTCCAGGCCGTTTCCTGGTCCGCGATCCCGTGCCATTTCTCGGGAGGCTGTCGCAGCGTTTTCGTAAGCATCTGCCATTTGATGACGCCGACGGTGGGTTCCCCGGTTTTGGTGGTGAACATCTCGCCCTCGATGCCGATGATGTCACCCAGGTCCGTCGCCGCGTGGAAGCCCTCATACTCTTTCTCCCCGATTTCCTCTTTGCGCAGCGCGATCTGCAGTCTTCCCGTGTGATCCTGCAGCGTCGCGAACGTCAGCTTTCCCATATCACGCGACAGCATGATGCGCCCTGCGACGCACACCTGCGTTCCTTCCGGCAGCTTGCGCGCGTCCGCGAGCGTATGCGACCTGTCGTACGACGCGGCGTACGGCTGTTTGCCCTGTTCACGCAGGCGCTGTGCTTTCTCGTGTCGGATGGGATCCATGGATCATAGCCTACCGTGCGCGTGCCGTTCACGGAAGTGCCGTTTCCGTCCGCTTCGTGGTAGAGTGCCATCGTTCCTTCCTTTTTTTCATGAAGCGCATCTCGCCACTCCTCGTCTCCCTCGCGTTCTTGCTCCAGGCACCGTCCGCATTGGCGGCGTACGATTCTCCTGCAGATCTCCTGAAGGCTTTCCAAACCGATGCGACGCCTAGGACTGTAAACGTAGAAACCCATGTGTCCTATACGGCGGAAGACCCTTTTTATGTGTCGCTCTGGGTGCGCGGACGTACGCAAGGGAAGCTTGCAGAAGCCCAGGGGGAAACATCGGCAACGCTGGATTTCGTCTTGCCGTCGGAAGATGTGAATGCCCGCATCAAGGCGCGTACCCGCGTGACCGACAAAACCTTCTACGGGCTTTTGGAAAGCATGACGGGAAAACTGGGAACCGATGATGAAGAGGGGATCAAGGCTTCCTTGCAGGAAGTACTAGGGAAGTGGGTGAGCATGAAGATCAATCCTTCCGTCGCCAAGGACAGCGGCATCGATTTTGCCGAATTGTTCAACGAAGACATGCTGCGCATGGAACGTACGCAGGGAAAGGACGGCTCGATGTATTCCATTACCGTGGATAGGGACATCCTCCGCGGATTCCTGTCCCTGGCTTCCTCCTTCGATCCGTCGTTGGAAACGGCTTCCCCCGCGTTCAATTTCCACGCCGTCGTGATCACGGATCACGAGGAGCGCGTCAAAAACGCCCGTATCTACCTCTCCCTGCAGATTCCCAATGTCTCCTTCGTCTTCCAGGCGTCCAGCGAGGCCCTCCCGACCGGATTCAAAGTCCGCGCTCCCGCGAACGCCATCCCCATGGATGCCATGGTCCCGTCGTTCTCGGAAGGGGAGTGGAGCAGCGTCCCCGCCGATCCGCGCGCTTCGGGAACGGACAAGTACGATGCCCGCGCCGCGGCCCGCGCCCTGCGACAAAAGTCCGTCAAAAAGCCAGTGTCGTCGAAAATCCAGGCGGACGTCCTGTCGTTCGGCGAGGAATCCGCACCCGTGACCATCACGGAATACACGGACTACGAGTGTCCGTTCTGCCGCAATTTCCACATGCAAACGTATCCGTTGATCAAAGAGGAGTACATCGATACGGGGAAAGTCCGTTTCGTCATCAAACAGTACCCTCTCTCATCCATTCACGATGGGGCATTGCCCGCCGCCATGGCCGTGCAGTGCGCGTTGGACCAAGGTTCCGTGCTAGGACAGCAGATGAGTGACGCCATGTGGGTGTTGCAGGAGGTGGGTAATGAATTGAATACCGCGAGTATCGGCAAATATGCAGCCATGTTCGACGATCTTGATTACGCGGCATTTTCGGATTGCTTCGATAACGGCAGAAAACAAGACGTGATCGACCGCCAGATAAGGGAGGGCGATGATGCGGGGGTGACGGGTACTCCGGCTTTCATCCTGCATAACCGCACGGGGGATACCGCGACGATCTCCGGAGCAATGCCCTACGAGACATTCCGGATGGAAATCGACGCCCTGCTGAAGTAAGGAAAACGCCTTTTTGCAACGAATATGCTCTTTCCCGCGTACGGGAAGGAGTACACTGTCGGGTGAACCGTATTCTCTTCCTTCTTCATTCTATGAATGCCCTCGTTCCTCTCCTCGGGTATCCCGACATGTCTCCGCTCTTCCTGCGCCTCGCGATCGGCATCGTGTTCCTCGTGCATAGCAGGGGGAAGCTGAAAAACATCAATTCCTTCATGGGATTCATCGGTATCTGCGAACTCCTCGGCGGAGCCGCGCTCGTCTTCGGATTCCTCACGCAGTGGGCAGCCCTTGGCCTGGCCATCATCATGGTCGGAGCCGCTTACAAGAAGGTCTTCGAATGGAACGTGCCGTTCTTCACGCTGGAAAAGATGGGCTGGGAGTACGATTTCGTGCTCTTCGCCGGCTGTCTCGCCCTTGTCTTCATGGGTCCGGGAGCCTACAGCGTCGACATGATGTGGCTATGAAGAGGAAATAGAAGCAATAGAAGAAATAGAGGATCTAGAGGAATTTCCTCTAGATCCTCTTCATCGTCTCAATCCTCTCATTCTTCTCAATTTTTATGAATAATAATTGTGATCAAACCGAAAAAGGCGTTCCCCACAGGTTCGTCTTTTTCTTTGGCAGTTCGAATACATTATTTGAACATAAAGCGAGTGAATTCATGTTGATGTAAAAATATGCCCTCCGGAGGAAGGCGGGGTGTCCGCATCACGGCGGACGGTTTTGTTCGTAACCCATGGATGTTCTCCTTTTGCTCGTTGGGCGTTTTTAGATGGCGAACGCGCCCATATCGTCGCGGACGGAGTCGAACGAATGTTCCTGGTGACGCTCGCGCGTCGAGTGTCGTTTCATCCCAGTGTGCCTCCTTGGGTCGTTGTTCCGATTCCCCGGCGGTGTGCCGTGGATCGCGATTAAGTATACTTTAATAGTAAATATTATTATGTCAAATATACTGATTATGGCTTAAAGCGTACTAACAGACATAAAAGAGCCCCCTTACCGGTTGCATGAGCCGTGAGGCTGCATGTTTCCAGTAAGGGGGTGAGTCCGCGATGGTTCTTGGTCTAGAAAACGACGTTTGAGGCGTCACCAAGACACATCGGGAGCATAGTTCCTTCCGTCTTCCTGATACCGGGCTAGGCGGCTCAGTAGGATCGGATGGAAATCGGGATGCGCGTATCCCAGAAGGCGATGCATAGTTGGCGGGATCCTCGACATGAGGTTCCTCAGGTGACCAACTGTGCAACGCACGACAGTCTGTCAGCAGGTACAAGCACACAGGATCACTTGTCCGTTTGGCAGCTGCGTCGCGCAACCGAGCCAATGAAAGAAGACGAGACAGACTCCTACGGAGCCGGTCGGCTCTTAAGGAGTCGAGACGGCAATCATATCTTGGGGTCCTCCATGGTTTCGGCGTCAACATGATGATGGCGGTGGGGCACCGTGCCCCGGAATCGCCGGGTGAAAGATCGCCTTCGTCGATTGCTCGTCGAAGGATGTGCATATTAGCATCTAATTAACATATGTCAAATATATTCTATAATTAATTAAATGAGCCATTGGGTTCTAAAAACAAGCCCCCTGTCGAGGCTTTGGTGCGTGGAATGAGTCACACCGAACCAGTGACAGGGGGCTTTGCGCATCAGCATCGTTGGAGGTCGCCCTCGTGCTAAGGCGAGCAGGACATGCTGATTGCTTGCTTACGGTATTCCCAGCCGTCATCCGCCGTCAAATTCTCCATACCCCTGACTTCCTTATATAAGCACTCCTGGAAGGGAATTCGAAATGCCGCATTTTTGTGTTCGGTGCATGCAAAATCCATTTGACTTGAAATCTGAACATCCTTACAGTGCCCGCACTCCATCGAACTTGTGTTCGAGAGCGCCTTGGATTTGCTCCAATAAGCGCTCCGGATGAACCTCCAAGCCCCCTATGATTGGTCTAATCGCCCGCAAAATCGGTATGTCCCGCGCCTTTCTCCCCAACGGTGAGGCGGTTGCCGTGACTTACCTCAAGGTCAGCCCGAACACGGTCGTCCGTCAGAAGACGAAGGAGAAGGACGGCTACGACGCCGTCGTCCTCGGCATGGAGCCGAAGGAATGGAAGACCCGCAAGGGCAATACGCACACGCGTTACAAGTTCCAGAAGGAATGGCAGGTCGAGTCCCTCGACGGTTTCGAAACCGGCAAGGAGCTCACCGTTTCCATCCTCCCCCAGGACAGCAAGGTGACGATCATGGGTACCTCCAAGGGAAAAGGTTTCCAGGGAGTCATGAAGCGCCACGGGTTCCACGGAGGTCCGGGATCCCACGGTTCGCACTTCAAGCGCGAGCCGGGTTCCGTGGGTATGCGCGCCGATCCAGGACGCATCTTCAAGGGACACCGAATGGCAGGCCACATGGGCTTGGACAAGACCACCATCAAGAACCGCACGATCGTTGTGTGCGATGAAAAAGAAAATATCGTTGCCGTCACGGGACCCGTACCGGGACCCACCGGCAGTGCGGTATTCCTTACCCTCGAATCCTCCAAATAATCATGACGATCGATGTCTATTCCATGACCGGCCAGAAAGGAAAGAGCATGGAGCTCCCCGAGTCCCTCTTCGGAAGCGAAGTGAACTGGGGTCTCATGCACCAGGCCGTGATGTTGCAGCAGGGCAACCGCCGTTCCAGCGGTGCGCACGCCAAGACGCGCGGGGAAGTGCAGGGTTCCACCAAGAAGTTGTTCGCACAGAAGCACACGGGTCAGGCACGCCGCGGTGCGGTGCGCAGCCCGCTCCTGCGCGGAGGAGGCAAGACGTTCGGACCCCGCAACGTTGCCAACTACGAGCGTTCCATGCCGAAGAAGATGCGCCACGCGGCACTCCGCTCCTGCCTGAGCCTCCAGGCCCAGAAGGGAAACGTGATCGTTCTTGAAAACTTCTCCGATGAGATCAAGACGAAGACGTTCGCAACGCTCCTGAGCAAGCTTCCGATCGAAATGGGACGCAAGGTCCTCGTCGTGAGCCCGGGCAAGATGAAGTCCCTCCAGCTCTCCGCACGCAACGTCCCGTCCGTCACGACGGTCTACGCCAGTTACCTCAACCCCGAATCCATCCTGAACTCCCGCTACGTCGTCTTCCTCGTCGATTCCATCAAGGAAGCAGAGCAGATCTTCGGAAAGAAGGACATGATCTCCCAGAAGGTGAAGCCGCTGGCGAAGAAGGAGGTGAAGGAGAAGGCCGAGAAGGCTCCCAAAGCACCCAAGAAGGCAGCCGCCGCCAAGAAGCCGGCCGCCAAGAAAGCTTCCTCTTCCAAGAAATAACACATGGAACTCTCACGCGTCATCGTCGGCCCCGTCACCACGGAAAAGTCCGAGCGCCTGAAGGCAGGCCGCACCTACACCGTGCGCGTCGCCCCCGAGGCAACCCGCATCGAAGTGCAGAAGGCGCTTGAGTCGTTCTATGACGTCGAAGTCTCCAGCGTGCGCATCCTGCACGTCCGCGAGAAGACCCGCATGCTCAACTCACACCGCAGCCTGACGAAGCGCCACACTCAGAAGCGCGCCCTCGTGACGCTGGCTCCGAAGAGCAAGTTGCTCGACCTCTCCCAATTCAAAGCTTCCTAACCTCCCATGGCTCTCAAGAAGATGAAACCAACGACTCCGGGACGCCGCCAGATGATGGTCGCGGACTTCTCGGACCTGAGCAAGAAGCGCCCTGAAAAGTCGCTGTCCCATGGCAAGAAGCGTTTGTCCGGCCGCGATGGCAAGGGGCAGGTGTCCATCCGCCACCGCGGAGGAGGCCACAAGAAGCTGTACCGCGACATCGACTTCAAGCAGCTCGACAAGAAGGGAATCCCCGGAACGGTTCTCGGACTCGAATACGATCCGAACCGCACCGCGCGCATCGCCCTCATCCAGTACGTCGACGGCGAGAAGCGCTACATCCTGGCTCCCCAGACCTTGAAGGCGGGGGATCAGATCGTCTCCGGAGAGCGCACGAAGGTGAAGGTCGGAAACCGCATGCAGCTCCAGCACATCCCGGTGGGTTACAAGGTGTTCAACCTCGAGATGCAGGCAGGACGCGGCGGACAGATCGTCCGCAGCGCGGGAACGTCCGCGACGCTCGTGGGATTCGACGGCGACTTCGCCCTCATCGAGCTTCCGTCTTCCGAAATGCGCCGTATCCGCAAGGAGTGCAGCGCGACCATTGGCATCGTCAGCAACCCGGAGCATAATCTCATCAACATCGGAAAGGCCGGACGCATGCGCTGGAAGGGCCGCCGCCCGCAGGTTCTCGGAACGGCCATGAACGCCGTCGACCACCCGCACGGAG
>CAZUYK010000012.1:0-35611 GCA_964624905.1 uncultured Candidatus Peribacteria bacterium | reverse complement strand
CCGCGACCAATTGCTTAAGAGGCAACTGCTCTACCAACTGAGCTACCGATCCATGGTTTAAAAGAGTGGAGATATAGACTGACAACCGAGCTGACTTGTTTTAGACGCCTCGTGTGAACACTCGGCGGTCAACTGAGCTACCGATCCACGTTACGGAGCGATCTGCTCCGAGTATTGAAAGAAACCCCGTAGGGCCCGCCTAGGATAGCAAAGAAGGGCCCAATGGCAACACTTTATCCCCTCAGGGCGATCTGCCCCCAGAAGCCCAACATATAGACGCAGAGGCTGATAACAAGGAAGCGCAGGGGCGACTGGACGTTCTTGTGCCGGAAATGCTGTACCGCCACCCAAACGACGGAAACGGCCATGCCAAACCATCCCGCCAAACTCACGTTGAAGAGCGGCGATTTGACGGGGGCAATGGCGGAAACCAAAAGGACCGCGCCCATCCAGTACAGCAGGAATGCGGCGACTGCCAAAGACAGGATGAACAGGATGTTGATGAAAACGGGGGAGCGGGAAGTCATACCCTTCATGATACTCCATTTAAAACTTTTCCAGTAGCAGCGGCAATTCGAATATTCCGTCCCCGCTGCTGAAGTGTCCGTAGCCGTGATGCACTTCGATGGGAACATGAAGCTGCTGCGCGAGGTTCTGTCCGTACTTCAGCAACACCGAATCATCATCGTCCGAATGGATCACCGCGAACGAATCACAGTGGGAGCGCACGGCGTCGAAGTCCACGGGCGTGTCGACGAACGTCAGCATGTTCGTCATGTCGTCGTCACCCAGGTGTTCGTAAAAGCCGGCGAGCAAAATGGTTTTGCCGATATTTTCTCCCGGCTTCAAGGATTCCAAATACCGCAGGGACGCGATGGTGCCCAGGCTGTGACCGATCAGAATATCCGATGGTTGCGGCTTTCCGATCGTCTCACTGATTGTCTTCACCCATTCGTCCTTCTTCGGCGTGTAGGGCGTGGGCATCGCGGGAATATGCACCTCGTATCCTTTCGCGCGCAGTTCCTCGGCAAGCCAGGGTTTCCAACCGGAAAGGGGACTGCCTTGATAGCCATGGATGATGAAGACGCGCTTCATGTCGACATGATACAGTACTTCTGTCATGACCATCGACCCATCCGCTTTCGACTGGCAGCCCTACGCCGTGCATGGCAGGCGCCACCCGGGCGTATGGATCGCGGGACTGGAGCGAAGCGGAGGCAGGGAGCTGACTGCCAAGCTGGAGCCGAACGGATTCACGAACACCCATACGCATTCCGGGAAGGAGATTATTACTGTACTGCGCGGATGCGGCGAGATCACGATCGACGGAACGGTTCGCACGCTGAAAGCAGGCGACGTCATCATTGTTCCTTCGCTTTTGCCCCATACTTTGAAAAATGCCGCGGACGAAGATCTGTTCGTGCACGCGGCGTTCGAACCGTCATTCTTTGTGCAGGAAACCGTCCTGAAATGATTCACAGATTACCTGCGACCGTCGCGACGGGAACTTCCACCGGATCGTAGAAGTTGGCGAGGCCTACCGGGGCCGGGAATTCCTTCGCCAGGCTGGCGGCCGGCATCTTGGAGTAGTTGGAGACGATGAGGTTGTTGGTCACCGTTCCGTCCGCGCGCGTGATCGTCTGATTCCACACGACTTCGCGGGAACTTACGGGGCGGCCGTTCACCTGCATCCATTCCGGAGCGGTGGCTCCCAGGTACGGTCCGTCCATGGCCACGGTGCGGCCGTCGTCTACCCCGTAGAGCGACACGAAGCCTTCGTGCTTGTCGTTGGTATGCGCCAGGATGACGATGTCTCCCGGCGTATCATTGGTGAACGTGAGGTCCTGCTTGCCAGGATAAATGGTGGCGTCGATACCCAGGCCGAACTTCTTGTAGTACGTGACGTACAGGCTGTGCGGCTTGCGCTTGCCAACCTGCAAACCGGCAAGGACGATACTGCGGTACAGAGTGGTGGCTGCCTGGCAGATACCTCCGCCTGCGGCCGGCTCCAACTGGTTGCCGTTCACGATGATGAGCGAATCCACCCAACCGCGGCTGTAGGTAACCGGTCCGCCGAGGGTCTTGTTGAACGAGAACTCCTGGCCCTGCGGTGCGATGGCGCCGTTCAGACGCTCGTTCATCGCTTTGCGCACGTTGTGTTTGCGTCCGGCAGGGGAAGAAGCGAATTCGGACTTGCCCGTGGCAAGCAGCGTGAGCGGCACGCCGTCCTTCACCACCGTTCCCTTCTGGAATTCGACGGGAATGACTACCGACTGCTCCTGTTTCGCGAAGGCGTTGGCAATGGTCTTGGCGGCAAGAACGGTATCGATGACGTATCCGTCCTTCGGCGTGCCGACGACCGTGGCCCGCAGGATTCCGTTGTCATCGTAGGTGCCCGTTACTTCGGCGTGCGTCGCGCGCTCCATGCCGGCGGGATACTCCGCATCGAACGATGCGAGTACAAATGCCTGGTCGATACCGAAGGATACTTTGTTCGAATCAAACACCATCCACTCCGGATGCTCCGCAAGGGAGGCAGTCCAGGAGGGCGCGGCATGCATGCCCGTGAGTCCGGAGAAACCAACGTTGATCCTATGACCGAGGAGCGTACGGCGTTCGATGAGCGCGAGCTTCACGTTGTACGCCGAAGCAGCAACGCCGAAACGCTTTTCAATGCGCTGTTGGAGACGCTTTACCTGGTTGTCGAGCGAGAGGTGGGATCCGTTGTTCTGAACCGCGGCCATGATTTTGCCGGTTTGTTCGGAATCCATGTCCACGACCTGCGCGGCACCGGATGCGGACAATGCGGTGCTCACCACGAGGGCCAGCGACAGAAGGGGAATGATGCTCATCGCACCTGTAGACGGATGTCTCATATGTTTATGTTATTTAATGTGTATGTAAGAAAATATTGTAACACAATTTACAACATTTTGCAAATCATATAATTAACCGAGTTTTACAGTCCCAAGGATCGCTTCTGAGCGATACCAAGGAAGAGCGCCAAAACGCCGCTGAGAGCCAAGAACAGCGTATCGAAAGCGGCACCCGTGTCCGGCAGGGATCCCGCGGCGATGACGCTGACGGTGGCGACGGCCACGCGCTCGTTGAGAGGGGAGCCGTTCACGTCCGTACCCGTCAGGCGGCCGCTGGCCGTGACGATGCTTCCGCCCGACAGCGAACCGCTCGCGCGCAGCGTGAAGGTGGTCTGCCATGTCTGTCCGGGAGCGAGGGGAGTGAGTGCCCAGCGGATTTCGCCGTTGCCAACATTCGAACCGTTTCCGACGTTGCTGACCGACGCGACGGCCGGATCGAATTTCGCGGACACAACGGCATCGCGGATGTTCAGGAGGAGGACGTTTTGCACGAAGAGCGTGTAGACGATGTCGCCATTCGGCAGGACCTCGGCTGCGTTGGGAGTCAGCCGGAACAAGGCGTTGCCAGCCGCGCGCACGCTGGAGCTGGAAGAGGAACGGCGCGAAGAAGACGACGAACTGCGGCTGCTGCTGGAGCGCGACGAGCTGCTGGATGCGTTGTTATCGATACGCGTGAGGTCGGAGAGGGATGCGGAAGCAACGGTCGCCTTGGTATCGATGACCGTGTTCGTGCGCACGTCGTTCGACACCACCGCATTGAACTGGAAGGTCTTCGTCTCACCGGCGGCAAAGGACACGTTGGACCAGGTGACGTTGTTCGTACCTACCGACGTGGGAAGCGGCGTTCCGCTCTGCACGGTGAGGGACGCGGGGCCCTGGACCATAACGGAATCCGTCTGCGGCGCGGTGCTGTTGTTCTTAACGGTGAGGACGTAATTCAAGGTCGTTCCGGCGCGGACGGTCGATTTGTTATCTGTGAGCGTCAATGCGTAAGACTTCGTGGCGCCGAGTCCGCTCTGGACGGTGGTCGTATCGGTTGCCTGGCTTCCGGCGGCATCGGCCACGGCGGTCAGGACGGTTCCGTTCGTAAGACTGTTGATGGCGCGTGCCTGCACCGTGAAGATGCGGTTCGTGTTCTGCGTCAGCGTCGCATTCGTCCAACGTACCGTGCGTCCGTTCACGGTTCCGCCGTTGTCGGCGGTAATGAGGTCCGTTCCCAGCGGCATCTCCAACGTGATGGTCACGTCGCGCGTCGGCTGCGCGGTCTGCAATGCCGTCACGATGTAGATCATGCTATCTCCGGGGGCGATGGTCGTTTTCCCGTCGGTTACCGACAACGTCACGGTTCCCGCGGAGGAAGACGATGCGGATTGCGCGACGGCAGTGCCTGCGGACAGGAAGAGGACCGATGCCAGGAAAAGGGAGCGGAGACGCATAAGAAATGAATGAAAGAAGGTATATATACCATTAAAGAAGGTTATTGTAAATAATGACGTTCTTTTTTTGTTTCGTCGTTCTATAATTCAGCATCCTTGGGGCTGTAGCTCAGTTGATAGAGCGCCGCATTCGCATTGCGGAGGTCGAGGGTTTAAGTCCCTTCAGCTCCACCAGGGCATTATAAAACCACTCTTTTCGTACAAAACTCACTCTGGTATAGTCTGCGGGCTCAATTAGTTACCTGGCCCGGTAGCTCAGTGGTAGAGCACTCGCCTGAAGAGCGAGGTGTCACCAGTTCGACCCTGGTCTGGGCCACCATTATCATCAATCGTGAAGCCCGGTAGCTCAGTGCGCCGAGCTTTAGCGAGGCAAAAGAAACAACTCGAGCCGCAGCTCACTCGCCTGAAGAGCGAGGTGTCACCAGTTCGACCCTGGTCTGGGCCACCACCTTTACACAAAACCAACCAATTCCTGTAAGTTCATCGGTTCTTCAACGTCAGTGAATGCCGTTCTATCCCATTCTCCCATTTTTATGCTCCATCCAGATGAACATGCGCCCGAGGATGAGCGTGCCGATGAGTCCGTGAGCGGCAAAGACGAAAGCAGCGTGCCCCAGCGTCCGCAGCGCTCCAGCATGACGCGCCAGAAAGCCGGCCAACGCGGCGGGCTGACGACGGCCAAGCGGCATGGCAAGGAGTTTTACGAAAGAATCGGACGCAAGGGCGGGCAGTCCCGAAAAAAAGCGGATAGGGACGGAGTCACAGTATAAACGCGGCGAAGCTCCTTAAAAGGGAGCGAAGGCGGTTTAGAAATACGCCGTCACGTTTACGTCCCCGATGAAGACGGAATCATCTTCGGATTGCCGCGTGTGCCTCACAGCCTTCGGCAGTCCGATCTTCTCGACCACGTGATGGAAGCGTTGCAATGCACCCGCGGAATCGAAGTTCGTCATCTTGGTGAACTGTTCCAGGCGTTTTCCCTTCACCTGCACGCGACCTTCGGTATGCGTCACACGGTAGGCGCCCATCTTGTCGGATTCCTCCTGCAGTTTCAGCACCGGCAATTCCTTCTTCTCATCGTCGTCGTCCTGCACGGTCTCGCGCTTGAGGCGCTCTTCCATGACGATGGGCAGGAGTTTCGCGACGAGGTCGTCTGTGTGCGTCCGGGTAGCTGCGGAAATTCCCATGAAGATGTCGATTTTGGCTTTCTTCAGGGCTTTCACGATATCGTTCGTTTCGCTTGCGACGAGGTCGATCTTATTGAGCACGACGAGTTCGCGTTTCTTCGACAAGGAGGGGGAGTAGGCCTCCAGTTCCTTGCGGATCGCCTTGTAGTCCTTGATGAGAACGTCTGTGTCGATCTTGTTTTCCTCCAGAAGCGCGCGGCTCAAATCCAGCACGTGCAGCAGTACGCCGCAGCGCTCGATGTGCTTCAGGAATTTGTCTCCAAGCCCCTTGCCCTCGCTGGCTCCTTCGATGAGTCCCGGCACGTCGCACACGACGTACGCGCGGTCGTGCACCGTGACGACGCCGAGGTTGGGGATGAGCGTGGTGAACGGATAGTTGCCGATCTTCGGGCGGGCGTTGCTGATGACGGAGATGAGCGTGGACTTTCCGACGCTGGGATATCCGATGATGCCGACGTCGGCGACGAGCTTGAGTTCCAGCTTCAGCACGCGCTCCTCTCCCGGTTCGCCGAGTTCGGCGAAGTCCGGCTTCTGGCGTACCGAGTTCACGAAGTGGGCGTTGCCGTATCCCCCTCGTCCTCCGCGCGCGGCGATGACGCGATCCCCGTGTTCGTCCAGGTCGGCGAGCACGTACGCCTCCTTTCCATCCTGCATGACGGTGATGCTGGTTCCCGGCGGGACTTTCAGGTACAGGTCTTCGCCGTCCTTGCCGCGGCGGTTGTTGCCCGAGCCGTAGCGTCCGATCTCCGCGGTGAATTTCTTGCGGGACGTGAAGTCGCTGAGGGTATCGGTGTTCTCGTCGGCAATGATGACGATGTCTCCTCCCTTTCCTCCGTCGCCGCCGTCCGGGCCGCCTTTGGCCACGTATTTCTCACGGCGCCAGCCGACGCAACCGCGTCCGCCGGCCCCTCCGAACACCTCGATTTTGGCTTCGTCTAAAAACATGCCGGGAGTATAGACGGTTTGCTTGCGCTTGTCTGGTAGAATCCCGCACTGATATGGCAAACAAGCTGGATTCACCCCTTCCAAGCGAAGATTGGGTCATTGGCATGATTACGCACGATTTGGAGCGTTTGCAGGAAGAGGAAAAGCACCTCATGTACGGTCCTTCCTTCCTGGGGGCCCTTATCAGGGACTATAAGAGGGATATCAACTCCGGCATGCTCAATACGGGAGAGTGCGAAACGGTGAAGGGGCACCTGGAGGAATTGGAGATGCTGCAGTCCCAATTTACGGCGGGATTGGGCGTATCAACGGATGAGCCCCTGGAAGACGACCAGTTGCTGCCGTGGGCGGTGACCGAGGCGAAGCAGCATGCCGTCACGTTCGTCGGGCGACAGGTGATCATCAACCGTCTTTCGAAGGTCAACAGGGAATGGGGCAAATATTACTCGAACGATATTTCCTATTTCGTCCGACGAAACACATGGGCGTATCTGCATTCCATGGATCAGGTCGAAAGCGACGTGGGAAGCGTCATCCACGATGTCGTGGTGGACTATGATGTGCGCGGCTACGAAGAGGGGATGATTGACGAATGCATCGCAAAAGCCCGTTCCATTTTTCATGAATTAATGTTGACCTGGAAAGATTAGCACTCTACAATAGCGAGTGATAAACGGCCTCATTACTAACTTCAAACTATTTAACCACCCTTTTTATGTCCAAGATTATCGGAATCGACCTCGGCACCACGAACTCCTGCGTCGCAGTCATCGAAGGCGGCGAACCCACCGTCATCCCCAACTCGGAAGGCAATCGCACCACGCCGTCCATCGTCGCGTTCAAGGACAACGAAGTCCTCGTCGGCGTTTCGGCGAAGCGCCAAGCCGTCACGAACCCCAAGAACACCATCTTCTCCGCCAAACGCTTCATCGGCCACAGGCTGGACGAAGTGAAGAAGGAAGCCGACCGCATGCCGTTCGAAGTGAAGGCAGGCAAGGAAGGCCGCGCGGTGATCGTCGCGAACGGAAAGGACATGCTCCCGCAGGAGGTCAGCGCGAAGGTATTGCAGAAATTGAAAGCGGACGCGGAGGCGTTCCTCGGAACGAAAGTCGACAAGGCGGTCATCACGGTGCCCGCGTACTTCGACGACGCCCAGCGCCAGGCAACCAAGGAAGCCGGACAGATCGCCGGACTGGAAGTCGTCCGCATCATCAACGAACCCACGGCAGCCGCCCTCGCCTACGGACTCGACAAAGGACATGAGCAGAAGATCGTCGTGTACGACCTCGGAGGAGGAACATTCGACGTGTCCGTGCTGGAGATGGGTGACGGCGTGTTCGAAGTGCTCGCCACGAACGGAGACACGCACCTGGGAGGAGACGACTTCGACCAAATGATCGTCGCGTTCCTCCAGGAGGAATTCAAAAAGGAAACCGGCGTCGATCTTTCCAATGACAAGATCGCTACCCAGCGCCTGCGCGAGGCCGCGGAAAAAGCGAAGATCGAGCTCTCGTCTTCCACCGAAACGGAAATCAACCTGCCGTTCATCACGGCCGATGCATCCGGACCGAAGCACCTGCTCCTGAAGCTCTCCCGCGCGAAGCTGGAATGGCTCGTGTCGGACCTCATCGAGCAGACGATGGAACCGTGCATGAAAGCGCTGAAGGATGCCAAAATCTCGAAGGACGATATTTCGGAAGTGGTCCTTGTGGGAGGTATGACCCGCATGCCGGCAGTCGTGGAGAAGGTGAAATCCATCTTCGGAAAGGAGCCGCACAAGGGCGTGAACCCGGACGAAGTCGTCGCCATCGGAGCCGCCGTCCAGGCGGGTGTGCTCGGGGGTGACATTCACAAAGACATCGTCCTCGTCGACGTCACGCCGCTCAGCCTCAGCATCGAAACGATGGGCGGAGTCGCCACGAAGATCATCGAACGCAACAGCAAGATCCCGACATCCAAGAGCCAGATCTTCTCGACCGCGGCGGACAACCAGCCGAGCGTGGAGATCCACATCGTCCAGGGTGAACGCGAAATGGCGGCGGACAACAAATCGCTCGGCCGCTTCATCCTCGACGGCATCGCTCCCGCGCCGCGCGGACTGCCGCAGATCGAAGTATCGCTCGACCTAGACTCCAACGGAATCCTGAACGTGAAGGCGAAGGACAAGGGAACGGGCAAGGAACAGCACATCACCATCCAGGGTTCCACGGGTCTGTCCAAGGACGAAGTGGAGAAGATGCGCAAGGACGCGGAGATCCACGCCGACGAAGACAAGAAGAAGCGCGAACTCGTCGACGCGCGCAACCAGGCCGATGCACTCGTCTTCAACCTCGAGAAACAGATGAAGGAACACGAGGCGAAGATCCCGGACGCGACGAAGAAGACCGTGAACGAGAAAATGACGGAACTGAAAGACCTCATCAAGAAGGAAGATGCATCCGCCGAGGAGCTGAAGAAGAAGACCGAAGAAACGGCCGTGGCTGCGCAGGAAATCGGCAAGATCGTCTACGAAGAGGCCCAGAAGAAGGGCGCGGAAGGCGGCGAAAAGAAGGACAACGTCGTCGACGCAGAAGTGGTGGATGAGAAAGAGAAAAAGGACGACAAATAAGCGATCAAAGACCCTTGCCCGAAAGACGCGCTGGTAGGCATACTGGCGCGCTTTCATGCATTACGAACAGGAACCGCTGGCAAAGTCCAAAATCGGATTGGTCCGCGGGGTCAAAGCGACCGGTGCGCACGAATATGCTCCGGCGGGAAGAGGCCCTACTCGCGCCGAAGAGACGCCCGAGATCCTGCGCATCGTGCGTAAGACAATTGAGGAGAAAAAGAGCGCCACCTTGGAAGACCTTCGTTTGGCATTGGCACAGCATGAACTGTTTCCTTCGAAACCCTTGATGAGGAAAATCTTAGAAAACGAAAAGGACATTACGTCGGAATTAATTCATGCCACGAATCATAAATACCTGGAATACACGCTGATTGAATCGAACGACGCACGCTCCGCGTAGTCACGACTATGAATATATGAAAAAGGCGCCCGTCAGAACGCCTTTCTTAAAGCCAATTCTTTTAGAGCTTGCTTCCGATGAACTTCGCGAGTTCGACGATGCGGTTGGAGTATCCCCATTCGTTGTCATACCAACCCATCACTTTCAGGTGGTTGCCGCCCGTTACCGCCGTCAACGCCGCATCGATGATGACGCTGTGCGAATCGTGGACGATATCCTTAGAGACGATCGGGCGCTTTTCGACGCTCATGATGTCCGGGTGCTGCTTGGCGTACGCCTCGAATGCCGCGTTCACTTCTTCCGCAGTCACGGGCTTGGCCGTCACGACCGTGAGGTCGGTGATGGAACCAGTGGGCGTGGGAACGCGCAGGGACGTACCTGACAACTTTCCGGCCAGCTCGGGAACGACTTCGCCGATCGCCTTGGCCGCACCGGTAGAGGAGGGGACGATGTTCACCGCAGCGGCGCGTGCGCGGCGCAGGTCTGAGTGCGGGAGATCGAGGAGGTTCTGGTCGTTCGTGTAGCTGTGGATGGTGTTCATGAAGCCCGACACGATGCCGAAGCTGTCGTTGAGGACCTTGGCCATCGGGGCGAGGCAGTTGGTGGTGCAAGACGCGTTGGAAACGACGTGCATGGTGGCGTTATCGTAGGTTTCGTCGTTCACTCCGATGCAGAACGTTCCGTCGACTTTGTCCTTTGCAGGAGCGGAAATAATGACTTTCTTCGCGCCGGCGGAGAGGTGCTTCGCCGCATCCTCGCGCTTGGTGAAGATTCCCGTGCATTCCAGCACGACGTCCACGCCAAGGTCTTTGTGCGGCAGCGTGGCGGGATCCTTGATAGCCGTGATCTTGATTTCACGTGAACCGATCTTGATACCGTCTGCAGTGGCGACCGCTTCCTCGGGAGCGCGTCCGTAGGTGGAATCGAACGTGTAGAGGTGGGCGAGCGTCGCGGGGCTCGTGAGATCGTTGATAAGGACGACGTTGATCTCGGGGTGCTTGGTCAGGATGATGCGGAGAGCCTGACGTCCAATGCGGCCGAAGCCGTTAATCGCAAGGTTCATAAAAAAGAAAGGAACTAAGTGGATGATCAATCTAACAGAGGGCGTGTTTTTTCAAAAGAAATCCGATTTATATTGCGTCATAAGTTTCTTGCAAGAGCAAGGTGTCATCTTCCATCGCGGGGGATTCGCAGACGAGGAAGCCGCCGACCTTCCGCTTCTTCAGGACTTTCAGGAAATCCTTCCACCTCATGTCGCATTCGTCCAACGTGAGGTGATGCTTCTCTCCCTTTTCCCCGTACTCGATGCCGGAAACATGAAGATGCATCGTTCGCAGGGATTTCTTTCCGAGCATAGATTCGTATTCGTCGAACAACTCGTTCCATTCCTTCGTCGAATTGACCTTCCCGTTCGCACGGGCGTGCATATGCGCCACATCGACGCAGGGATAGATATCGAATTCTTTGCTAATTGCTAGCACCTCTTCCAACGTGCCGAACTGCGAATGCTTGCCCATCGTTTCGTACGCGAGGTTTACATCCGGGAAAAGTTTGGCTTTCTTTTTCAGGATGTCATCGGTGGCGCGGCGCACGTTATCCAGCGCTTTGTCTTTGCTTTTTCCATAGAAAGCTGCATGCACGCATACGGACTTCGCCCCGGCCAACTGGGCCATCGCCAACGCATCGGTGATGCGAACTATACTGGCAGCGATTTTTTCCTTTTCATCGGAATTGAGATTCACGAAATACGGCGCATGGACCGTGAGGGAGAAATCCAACTCTTCGCATAGTGCGCGAATCTTCTCCATATGTTCGGGGTTCTTCGGGACGCTCTGCACCCACTCCATCTCCATTCCCTTGATGCCCATGGAATGGGCGTATTGGATTCCCTTCAGGATACCTCCCGATCCGGGAGTCTTTTTGGGGGCGCCGGGACACGCGATGACGAGCATGCGCGAAGCATAGCGGATGGTGGTATGATCCTGCCATGTCCGAAAAGAGACCTATCGCCGACGCGACGCTGCGCACTCCCTACGGGGAAGCGGCGTTCAAGGTGGTGGACATCCTCTCCGACGCTGGGTACGACACCTGGTGGGTGGGCGGCTGCGTGCGCGACATGCTGAGCGGACAGATTCCCAAGGATATCGATATCGGCACGTCGGCGGACCCCAACCAGGTCCTGGCATGCTTCGAAAAGGGGAAGGAAGTCCCGAGACCGCTGGGCAGCGTGCGCATCAAGCAAGGCAAATACACGTTCGAAGTGACGACATTCCGCAAGGAATCGACGGTATCCGACGGACGCATTCCGGAATCCATCGAATACAGCAACAAGGAAGAAGACGCCGCGCGACGCGATTTCACGGTCAACGCGATGTATTTCCACCCGGTATCGGGCGAACTGTTCGACCCGTACGGAGGCGTGGCGGACCTGAAGGAAAAACTGATCCGTTTCGTCGGCGATCCGGGCGAACGCATCCGCCACGACGCGTTGCGCATCATGCGCGCGGTCCGTTTCCGCTCGAAGATCGACGGCCAATACCATCCGGACACCTATGCGGCGTTAAAGCAGCACGCGGCACTCGTGGAAGGGCTGTCCGGCATCAGGAAGCTGGAGGAGCTCGAAAAACTATTGATGACGCCCAATGCCGCATTGGGGTTGGAAGATCTCTGGGAGACCGCAATCCTGAAACACATCGTTCCCGAACTCTATAAATGCAAAGGCATCCCGCAGCCGGCGGATTACCATCACGAAGGAGACGTATGGAACCACTTGCTGCAGTGCGTGCAATCATTCACGCCGGAGCACGGAATCGACGTGCGCCTCGCTGCGCTCTTCCATGACATCGGGAAGGCGGAAACGTTCAGCCTGAAGGAGCGCATCCGTTTCGACCATCATGCCGAAGTATCCGCCGAGATCGCGAAGAAGGTATTGGGACGGCTGGATATATCCAACAAGAGGAAGGAGAAAATCGCATGGCTCATCGAGCACCACATGATGATGACGTCGTTCTTCGAGATGTCCGACGAACGAAAGTCGCACTGGTATTTCCACGAATGGTTCCCGGAACTCCTGCAACTCTTCTGGCTCGATATCGCGGGAACGACGCCGAGCGAATTCGACCTGTACGACAGGATCGTGAAAGACCGCGATGCGTTCCTGAACAGCCACCCGCGTCCGCCCAAGCCTCTACTAAAAGGAGAAGATGTGATGAAGATCTTGGGAATCGCGCCCGGCAAACAGATCGGCGCCATCCTCGAGGCGCTGCATGCAGCCCAGGTAACGAAAAAAGTGAACTCGAAAAAGGAAGCGGAGGAATTCGTAAGAAATGTCACTGGTCACGTAAATTCTTAAACATCCTCTCCTTCAATTTTGTTCCAGTCGGTATAGGCGTCATAAAAAGAATCATGAAGCATTTGAATATATGGATCCTTATCACCGTTAGGGTGGTCAAGGATTGTAGCCCACGTCCACTTCCCAAATTTATCGTTTGGATGACCAGTTCCGTCGAGATAATTGAAAAAATGAAAGAAGGCGCTTGCAGTAGAGTCTGCTATCACTTTCTGCAATGCCGATTGAATTCCGGGAATTTTAGAGATTTCAATTAATGCCGCCTTTTCTTCGGAGCTAAATTCGATACTAGGCGGATAAAAAACATTTTCGACGATGGAGCCGTCTATTATTCTGCTTGCGGTATTTTTTGCTGCAACATTCACCTGATGATTGGCAGCAATCATAAGTGTTTTTTGATTATGTTCGCTTAGGACAATATCATGCGATTTTAAACGGCCAAAAAATGAGAAATTCATAATCTCAATATACCATATCTACATAATTGCAACATTGTTTTCAAAGTATAACAACTTGCATACCGTATGTACCCTACGGAAAGAAGGTGACTCTCAGCGTGTGTCCGGAAACCTTGGATCCGTATTGGTCAAAGAGGAAATTTCCCAGGGACGGGATGGTGCAGGAATTGTGATCACATTGCACGCCGCCCAGGTGACCAAGAGGGTGAATTCAAGGAAGGAAGCCGAAGAATTCGTCCGCAATTGGAAAGCCTGAAAAACCATCTATACTGTATGTATGGCAAGCAAAACGCATAGCCTCTTCCGTTTGGAATACCACAAGAAGCTGAAGGGGATCACCCTGAACGGCGCCGTGCTCGACGTAGGCGGAACGAAGAACGCGTACTATCAAACGCTGTTTCAGGGAAACCCGACGTTCACGGTGATGAACATCAGCGAAACCTACGGATACGACATCAAGGCGGACGCGGAGAAACCCTTTCCAATTCCGGATGCATCCTACGATCACATACTGCTCCTGAACGTGCTCGAGTTGCTGTACGACTACGAAACGACGCTACGCGAATGCCATCGCGTCTTAAAGAAGGGCGGCACCATCGTGTGCGCAAATCCCTTCCTTGTTCAAGTCCATCATAATCCGGACGATTACTTCCGTTTTACCGATATAGCCCTGAAGAGGATTTTTGAAGAAGCGGGATTCACGGTGAACGCCGTGGAGCCGCTCGCAACCGGTGCTTTTTCCGTCGCATACCATCACACGTCGTGGCTCTTACCGGGCTTTCTTCGCGTACTGCATCGATGGATTTCGGTCGGGATGGATTCTTTCCTGAAGAAAATGAGCCCGCGCTACACGGAACTCTCGAGGAACTATCCGATCGGATACATGCTTACCGCGAAAAAAGCTTAAGGCTTGAAATGAAGCAAAATATTTTCCTGCACGCTGACACATGTGCCGGGCTCTTTGACACCGGGAGGAAGCACTCCTGATCCGCATGAATTTTCAAATACGATCCAAGCGTCATTCAGCATGAACGGATATGCATCTCCCGCTACCCAACACTGATCAAAATCCTTTTTAACCGCGTTGAGGTCGCGATATTTCGGAATATTAGGAATGATCGTAACGATATACGGGGTATCGGAACGATTCCCATCGGAAGGACTGAATTCGTAGCGCATGGCATGGGCATCCTTGTACTTTTCCATCAACGCCGCGAAATATCCTGGGGCATGCGTCGTTCCACATTCCTTGGCCATAGATTCCAACTTCTCAACGGTGAAAGGGAAATCGACCGGGGAATACGATACATTGACGTCCCTGGGAACCTTTTCAAGCGAATATAAAAGAGGCTGACCGTAACCCTCAAAAACGGAAGCATCGCCGTCCTTTTGGCCTCCGCATGCGGCGAGGAGTAATGCCAGGAATATTCCGATGCGAACGTTTTTCATGGTTGAAAATCAGGAAATCAGGTCGTCGATGAAATTCATTATATACGTCGCCATCGTCTGCGGCCAGTTGTGCGGGTAATACGTGCCACGCTCGTCATTATCGAGTTCGTGCGGGCACCACAGCACGTCGGTTCCGTTGGAGCAGGAGTACTGCTGGCAGTTCAACGCATTGTTGGGCATCGCGACGGGCGGATCAAAACAGCCGTTCTCCTTCAGGCGGTTTTCCATCATGCGTTTCGTACTGTCGAACGACGCAAGCTTGTCATCCGGATTGTGCGCCACGAGCGCCGCAGAAGGGCCGGTGCAATCTGCGATCACTCCGTCACCTCCCACCGTTGCCGACGCCACGACGATGCCTCCGCGGGCGCAGGCGACGGTATTGGATGCCCAAGCACCCAGCGAGTGACCGACGACCGTGATGTTATCCAAGTCGATACAGTACTGCGTCGCAAGCTGCTCCACGATGGCATCGAAGAAGCGCACGACGTTCTGGCTCAGGCCCTTATCGCCCGGGGACGTCCAGGTGAATCCGCCGCCGTTAGGCAAGCCGGCGGGATAGGCGACGACGGAGGACTCCGCCTCGCGGCGCAGCCCGTAGTAGCGCTCCACCTGTTCGTTGCTGTTCGTGCGTCCGTGGAACGCGATGATGAGCGGCTCAGGGGTGTTCTGCGAATAGTCGTTCGGATGAAACAACAGGAACGTGCGGTCTTGGCCGTCTACGGTCACGGCCGTCGTGGGATACAGAGGTTCGGGCCTACCGCACCCAAGCGACATCCCGCCCGCTGTCTTGTCGTGGTCGTACTTCAACATACGCGCCAAGAGATCCGCCGCACGCTCGCGGTTCAGCTCCTGCCACGGCAGGTAGGAATGCTTCGACAATACTTTTTTATCGTTCAAATACTCCACGTATGGCTTGAACCAATTTTCTCCGCTCGATTCCTTCACATCCCAATTGTATGCATTCGCGGCGATCTTGAGCGCCTCGGCGAACGTCACCGGCTGGGCGGGCTTGAAGGTTCCATTCTTGTATCCGTCCACGATGCCGCGGGATTTGGCGGCACAAACGTACGGCGCGAACCATTCACGGGGCGATACGTCGCTGAAGCACCTGCGGGCGATCGGTTGCGTATCGCTGCGTCCGCTGAACACGAGCTTCAGGAACTCCGCACGATTAATCGTTTGCGTGGGCTTGAAGGTCCCGTCCGGATACCCGGAAATGACGCCCTTGTCGACGAGGTAATCCACGTTCTGCCGATAGGCGAACCACCTACCTTCCATATCGGGGAAAGAGATGGTGGCGGCATGAGCGGAACACGTCGCGAAGAGCGACAATATCGCGAATGATCGTGCGAGAGGTTTGAGCACGGGGTTGATCGTAGCATAAAGAGTTCTTTCTCAATGGAAATCCGTAAGATTTTGCAAAAGAAAAAGCCCGCCGAAGCGGACTTGAACTCAACGAATAGAAATCCGTTCTTATGCAGCTGCGACTTCAGCCGCGGGTGCAGCCTCAGCCTCGGGAGCGGCGACTGCCTCTCCTTCCGTAGCCGGAGCCGTTGCCTCTTCGTCGAAAATTGTTGACATACTGTAATTGGGGAATGAATTGGAAAAAGAGACCATACGTTAGGATTTCTGCAATAGCAAGCCATAATCTTAAATACATCGTCCAATCATAATGAATGTACGTGCTTTAGGAGATGACTACAGTTCAATGATGATGGTGCGCCGGGGGGGATTTGAACCACCGACCGCAGGTTTATAAGTCCTGAGCTCTAACCAACTGAGCTACCGGCGCACGTATCAGACTATACAGCCATCATTCCCATGTGTCATGGTGAGCCCGTCGAAGCGTACAAAAATGGCGCCCTTGCGGACGCCACTTGTTTGTTCGGAGTAGGGGATGATCGATCAGGCCTTTTCTGCGTCGACCTTCACGTTCACCGGGACCGTCTGGTTCGCGAGGCGGACCATGACCTGGTGCGTGCCGGCTGCCTTGATGTGCTCTTCCATCTGGATGTCATCCTCGGAGACGTCGTACTTGAGCTGCTCCTTGAGAGCTTCCGCGACGTTTTTCTCGGTGATACCTGCGTAGAGCTTGCCAGCCTTCGTTACCTTCTTCGTGAAGAGGACGGTCTTTCCGGACAATGCTGCAGCTGCGCTGGACTGGGCGGACTTTTCCATCTCGCGCTCCTCCGCGCGCTTGCGGATGAGTTCTGCATAGCGCTTGCGAACGATGGGCGTTGCCACGAGGGCTGCTCTCCTGGGAAGGAGATTGTTGAGGGCGAATCCGTCTCCGACTACAAGGAGATCGTTTTTCTTGCCGATGCCGTTGATATCTTGAAGGAGTAGTACTTCCATTGGTGCTTGAGAAATTGAGCTAAAAAATCCTACGGGATGAGCGGCTCCGCGTCAATGGTTAGAACGCGTTGCAGTGCTTAAGACGGGCTCTATTGGCTAAAATGACTAAAGTAAGCTTGACAGCCAAGTAAAGAATGTGGTCCAACCCTTTCCCGGGACGAAGATCCGGTCTTGATGGACGTACCATTTGTAGAGCGTCAAAAACCTATCTGAGTGCAAAGAAAGGTGTCCCAGGTCGATTCCAAGGATATCCTCGCGGTGCGCGTAAGTGTATTCCGGAGAATAGAGGAATACCGCGGGCACGTCGGACTTCATGACTTCCTGAAGCTTGGTTAATGCTTCCTTGCGCTCCTTTTCCGTGGGGTTACCACGGATCTTTTCCAAGAGGGCATCCGATGTGAACGACGTGTACTGGGACAGGTTATAGGCATCGATGCGAAGATCCGACCGGTTAGATGTCACTTTCTGCGCACTGGCGGAGTGCCAGTAGGAGTAGGCATCCAGGTTATCGAGCAACGACTGGCCGAACAGAAGGACATCGTAATCGCGCTTCAGGAGTTTGTCTTCGAATTGGGATTTGTCCTGCGGCACGACGACGTTCACTTCCACGCCGAGTGTGGCCCATTGCTTCTTCACGATCTCGGCGATGGCGGAATAATTTTCCGGCGTGGGGCTGGTGAGGAGGGTGATCGTCAATCGCTGTCCCGCTTCGTTCGTACGGAAGCCGATGGGATCGCCGTCCTTGCGCCTGCGGAGGAATCCACGCTCCAGGTACATGTCCTGGACCGTGATCTGTTGGCCGGCGGCAGCGGATCCCCCGCGGGTTTTCAGGAACTGGTCGATAAGGGCCTGTTCCGCGGTGGCGCGTGCATACTCATCGGGGGACGATGCACGGAAGATGTAGATGGAATCCACGATGGCGCCTTTTTCATCGGTCAGCTTGATGAGGTTCGTTCCGGGCACCAGCGTTCCGGAACCTCCCGACGTGGGCAGGCGCACGATCCAACTGCCGGACTGCGTAGGATGCGCGGACAATGGAATGCCTTGGATTTTGTTTTTTCCGCTGAGTCCGTTGCCGCTGCCGGTCAGCATAAGGATCGCACCTGTTTGTAGGAACGCGACGGGCGGCGACTTCAAGACTCCGCGCTCATTCGCTTCGCGTTGTTCCAGCATGCGTTGCAAACGGTATTTTTCGGGGAACACCCAGTCCGATTCGAAGAGCGCGCCCTGCGCTGCCTTGAGGTCGAACTTGTATCTCCAATCGCTGTTGTCGATTTCAAGGAGGGGAGTGTCGACGATCTTCGACGGATTCACGGCCTTCGCGATTTCTTCCTTATCGGTTCCCAGCTGCAATCCCAAACGCAACTCGCGATCCGCGAAAATCTTTCGGTCCAGGTTGAAGAACAGCGCGACGTACTGGGGGAGCGTGTAGTTTTCGGTGCGGAAGCGGCGCGGCACGGCGGCTTTGCCATCTCCCGTATGCGGCACGAGGCGGATGCCATCCAGGTTGCGGATATCGGAAAGGAGGCTGCGGTAATCCGGAAATACGCGGAAGATGATGCGCTCGATGCGGTACTGAGGCTTCAGCTCGCGTTCGAAGCGCTCCAACGTGACTTCGGTGCTAAGTTCGGTTTCGATGATGCTCTTGAGCTTGTATGGGCCCGCTCCAACGGGCTTAAAACCGAAGGAAAGCTCCTGGTCCAGCAAATTCACCGGAATGCCTTCGAAGGATTTCTTCGGGATGAGCCCCAGCGTCAGGTTGCTTGGGAAAAAGCTGTACGGGCGGTCCAGTTTGAACGTAACCGTTTTCGCGTTCGTGGAAGCAATGGCGACCCCCTGGAAGTTCTCGCGCAGGAGGGGATTGGGGAACTCGGGATCCTGAATGGTCTTGTAGGTAAACAGCACATCTTCCGCCGTGACGGGATGGGGGTTTTCCTTCGTGCTGTCATGCCAGAACAGGTTGTCCTTCAAAGTAACGGTATACGTGCGCCCGTCGTTGGACACGGTATACGTCGCAAGGTCGTCGCGGATCTGGTTTTTCTCGGGGTCGTACTTCAGCAGGCCGGCGAACACAAGCGACACGATGTCGCTGTTCACGTCGTTCGCGACCGTGAACCACGGGTTCAGCGGCAACACCTCACCCACGGACCCTTCGCTGTACGTTCCGCCGAGTGCGGGAACGAGGATGGTATTCTGGTAGTAGAATTTTGTGAGAAGTATGGTGAGGCTAATCAAAAAAACGCCCACCAGGGCGCTTAGGAGCCAGCGCTCCCACTGCAACACGAAGCCAAGGACGTTCGAAAAGAATGGTCGGATGGAACGGGGCATTACATTAGACGTACCACTGGAGAACCGTGAGCACGAAGAACGCGATGCTGATGACGACCGTCGCCTGGTAAAGCAGCTTTTCCGCACCGCGGCGCTGCACCACGGTCTGGTTGACCCCGGAGGTACCGGACGTGAGACCGGCTGCCCTGCTCTGGAGCAGGATGCAGAAAATCAGGACGACGCTCAAAACCGACTGAATGACGAGGAAAATATTCATGCGTCCAGTGTAGGGAAAAGGGGAGGGGAGGTCTAGGATATTTCAACGTTAAAATCCACCCCAAAAGCATGCTATGATGGCAATGTATGACGATCATCCACTTCAGGGAATTGGCAAAGGACGACGTGCCGGTCATTCATGGTTGGCATGAAAATCCTGAATTAGCCGGACGCTACGGCGGCCGTGCATGGCCCGAAAAATTGTGGGAAATCATGCAGAAAGACGAAAAGAGAAAGTGCTGGCTCGCGATCCACGACGGACTGATCGTCGGGTACGTGGACTTCGAAATCCATGCGGACGAAAAGAACGCGTGGATCGGCATGGCCGTGAATCCGGAGCTGCGCGGGAAGGGTTTCGGGAAAGCGATCCTGAAACAGTTCCTGGATCAGCCATTCGCAAAGGAGTACGCGGAAGTCAAAGCCGGAATCGAGCCGGACAACGTCGCGAGCGTAAAGTGCTTCGAAGCGGTCGGATTCAAGCCGATAAGCCACAAATTGGATGAAGAAGGCGTGATGGATTACGTTTATAAAATCCATCGCGATCCGTCTTAATTTCGTTTATAGTCTCGCAGCAAATGAATTAGGGCGCTTAGCTCAGTTGGTTAGAGCGACGAGCTTACACCTCGTAGGTCGCGGGTTCGAATCCCTCAGCGCCCACCATTCGACTCAAATCTCGTTCAGAGGACTCGATTCTCGCTCATGGTTCTTGCTACGCAAGAGCCATTATAAATCCTAAGGAGTGAGTTGAATGACCCTGAGCTTGTCGAAGGGCCAACAATAAAATATTTCGAAATACTAAAAAGCGCCCCTTTCGAGGCGCCTTCTAAGAAGCTAACGAAGCTACAAGCTGCATCCTGATTTACGATCCCTGCAGCGAAGCGAAGATATCGCGCATGAGTTCGACGATCGTTCCGAAGTTCAGTTCAAAGGGGATCTCGAGAAGCTTGGCCAACCACGACACCGCGAAGAACGCGATGAAGGTGACGATGAGTCCGATGATGGAGTAACGGATGGTCTGGACGGCCTGCTTGATCTTGTCCTCGTTTCCGGCGGACAGGATGAAGGTGATGCCTCCGATGATGATGAAAATGAGGCACAGGAAGGATGCGACGATCAGCGCGAGGGCGATGAAGGTGGCGAAGATGTCCAACGGACTGCCTTGGTCGAGAAGATCGCGTAGCATGATAAAAGTAGGAAGGGGTTAGGAAGCTGGTTCTAAGATTTTGAGGTTGATGCGCTGCTCGGAAGATCCTCCGATGATGCGCAGGAGCGTGCGAAGGGCCTTCACGGTCTGCCCGCTTTTGCCGATCAACTTACCCATATCGCGGTCGCTGACACTGACGGTCAGCAAAACGCCGAGTTCGTCGATTTTACCGTCAATGTGAAGCGCGTCCTTGTCTTCCACGATGGAAGAGAGGACGTACTGGAGAAACGAAAGTCCCGGGATGTCGGATGTCATGACGACAGTATATTAGGAGTTTGCAGGCGTGTCACCACTTGTTTCCGTGGCGGCAGCCGGTTCTACGGCGGGTGCGGCCTGGGCTGCGGGAGCCGGGGCTGCCGGCTCTTCGGCCGGTGCGCTCTTGGAGCGCTGCTTCGTGTAGCGCTGGATGAATTTGTCCATGTTCTTCACTCCCTCTTTCTTCAAAAGACGGGCGAGGGTATCGCTGGGCGCTGCGCCCTTGGCAACCCACTGCTCGATCTTTTCCTTCTCGATCTTGATCGTCGACGTCTTGCCAGCGGGCAGGTAGTGTCCCACGATTTCGAGGAACTTGCCCTTCACGGGGCGTGCCTTCTCGGCCACCACGATACGGTAGGTCGGGAGGTTCTTGCGGCCGGTGCGCTGTAGACGGAGAACTAACATTTGCCGGGGGAGTCTAGGGAAGCTTCTTATGCTTCGCAAGCCCTTCTTTGGGCTGGATGGTCATTTTCTGCTGATGCGGATATCCGAAATGGGCAAAAAGGGGCATTCCTTGGCCATAAAGTCCTTCATTTCGGGAACGATGCCGGCGCATTCCTGCAGGACCACGGCATGTTCGCATTCTATATAGAGGACGCCGTCTGACACCTTGGAAATCCTCAACGCTTCCTTGCAAGCGGGCAAACGCTCGTCCAGCCAGCGTTTCGCCTTGTGAACGGCCAGCGCGCCTATGGCATGGTCCTTAAGACCGCGCCTGTTGAGTACGCCGGAAAGGAGGGAAAAAGCTTTGTCCATTGGTTGTTTCGATTGTCCTCTTCGGGACCCGAAGGTGCAATGACAACCGATGGGAAACCATGTCTATTGCATTCAAATACAGGGGTTCCCACAATGGAATCCTTCTTCCCCATTTTTTATGAACCATGCAAAAACGCTGAGGCGTCTTGCCGCGGTTCCGTTCATTGCAGGACTCCTCGTCGGATCCGCAGGCACGGGAATCGCCGCGATCCTCGGCTCTTCCATTTTCCCGGACGTCACCCCGGGCATGTACTACGACGCCGCGATCGGTGAAATGTACGGCGACGGAGTGATCACGGGATATGCAAACGGTAACTTCGGGCCGGATGATCCGGTCACGCGTGGACAGCTGGCTTTGATGCTGTCGCGCTTCAAGAAAGAACTCCAAGGCACGGTCGCATCGTCGGCCAGGTCGACGTCGAGTAGGACGAGTACGTCCAGCAGCAGCGCGGCTACGTCTGCGGTCTCCTCGAACTCCAAGGGAATTTTCCGCTTCACGACTTCCACCTTCTCCATCCCGGAATCAACCCCGACGCTGAACCTGAGCGTTATCCGCTCCGGCGGAACGCAAGGCGATGTCACGGTTGATTACGCGATCACCGCGGGTACGGCGGGCGCGGACGACTTCAATTTGGCGTCCGGTACGCTGAGCTTCGACGCAGGCGACACATCCAAGACCATCGCGTTGAAAATCAAGGAAGACCAGCTTTCCGAAGGCGCCGAAAACCTGAACATCACGCTTTCCAACCCGGGCGGCGGGGCATCCCTCGGCTCGCCTTCCGCGGCCGTGGTCACGATCCTCGATAACGAAACTTCGAACGGAAGCAACTCGTCGTCCTCCGCAACGGGCGGCAGCACATCCTCCAACCCGAACGGCACGCTGAACTTCAACGCGTCGGGATACGGCGTGATGGAAAACGGCGGCTCCTTTACGGTGACGGTTTCCCGTACGGGAGGAACGACCGGAACGGTAGCGGTGAACTACGCCACCAGTAACGGCACGGCTCAATCCGGAAGCGAGTACGCGGCTACGAGCGGAACCCTCACGTTCGCTGCCGGTGAAACGTCCAAAACATTCACGGTCGCGGTGAATGACGATTCCCAAAACGACGGAAGCAAGACGTTCAATCTCACCCTGTCCTCGCCGACGGGTGGAGCGAACATCGGCGCGGTGGGAACGGCGACGGTATCGGTTACTGATAACGAAACGGTTACCGTAGGTTCCGGCTCGATCAAATTCAGCAAGAGCACGTACGGCGTCACGGAAAGCTCAGGCGTCGCGTTGATTACAGTGCTTCGCGTCGGAAGGGTCACGGATACCATCAGCGTGAACTACTCGACTGTTGGCCTGACCGCGTCGCCCGGAAGCGACTTCAACATCGCCAACGGCACGCTGACATTCGCGCCGAATGAATACAGCAAAGTCATCTCCGTAACGATCATCAAGGATACGAATTCCGACGCGGGCGAAACATTCGCCGTGGACCTCTCGGGACCCAATCCTTCGTCCACGCCGTTGCTCGATCCCTACTCCACGACAGTTACCATCCAATAGTGACATGACATCGCAAAACCCCGTACGGAAACGTGCGGGGTTTTTTGGTTCGACAAGCTCACCATGACAGTAGGGAAATACTCTTTATATGATATGCAGTGCGCGCTTGAGGTGAGCAAGCGTTTCCTCGGCCGTACGCTCCCAACGCTCCGGTGCGAACACCTCGCGTTCGCGCAGGGGCTGTCTCAATGCATCCAGGAATCCTTTCTTCGTCGGCTCCACCAGCAAGGCTTTTCCATGCGCGGCCTCGGGGATCGCCGTCCTGTTCGCCGCGATCACGGGGCAGCCGCACGCCAACGCTTCCGCGACCGGAAGGCAATACCCCTCATATAAAGAAGCGGTGAGCAGGCAATCGGCCGCGGAGTAAAGCAAAGGCATGTCTTCCTGGGGCAAGCCCTGGAGGAAGCGCGCTCCGTGGGGGATGCGAAGAGATAATGCCTCGGGCCCGCCCGTGACAAGGATGAAATCATGCGTGGGGGATTTCAGTTCGGCGTATGCATCGAGGAGCGTCTGCACGTTCTTGTGCTCCTTCGCGTTTCCCACGTACAGGTAGAACGGACGGTTGATGTTGTACTTTGTCCTGAACGCGCCCACTTCCTCATCCGAACGGGGCACGTACTGGTCGCTCACACCTTCGCGGATGACGGTCATTTTTTTCGCGACCGAACTTCCGTAGCGCGTGCAGATTTCCCCGCGCACGAACTGGCTGATCGTGATCACGGACCGCGCTCGGCGAATGGCCTGCCAAATGAGCGCGCGGTACGCCAGCTGTTTCGGGAGCGACGCCTGGTTCGGGTAACGATGCAGGATGAGGTCATGGATCGTCACGACGTACGGAACCGACGTGAAGACCGGCACGTTGAAGTGCGGGGAGAAGAGGAGGTCGGGATTGGTTTCGGAGAGAACGCTTTGGAACTGGAGCTGCTCTTTCAAGGAGTAATGCGGCACATCGAACACCACCGGCCTGTGGCCCTTGGGGATCCAGGATTCGTGGGCGGATCGCGTGAGGAGCTTCACTTCGAACGGAAGATCCAGCTTCAACAGATGGGTCACGAGTTCGCGCGTATAGCTTCCCAAACCCGATTTGGTAGCCGCGAAACGAGAGTCGATGAGAATCGTCTTCACTGTGGCATGATAGCGCCATGCACGTATCCGATGTACTCAGTTCCGGTAAAATACCGAATTCCGAAGCGGAAATACTGCTTTCGGCCCTTTTAGGCAAGGATAGGACCTGGGTTTTGGCCCATGGGGAGCATGTTTTGGCGCCGCATGAGGAGGAGCGTCTGGCCGTATGGCTTCAAAGAAGGGTGAAAGGGGAGCCCGTTGCGTACATCGTCGAGAACCAGGAATTCTACGGACGACCGTTCATCATCAACAGACACGCGCTGATCCCCAGGCCAGCCACGGAGCGACTTGTTGAAATCGCGCTGGATGTGCTTTCGAAACCAACCGAACCGGCGGCATACGCGACGGAAATCGACACGGAGATCATCGCGGCGGTGAACATCTGGAAAAACCTGGGAACCGTCAGGACCGTCGCGGACATCGGCACGGGCAGCGGTTGCATCGGCGTCACGCTTGCATGCGAGCGCCCCGACCTTCACGTCATCGCGACGGATATCAACGACCAGACGATCGTCACGGCGAAAAAGAACGCGGCGATGTTGGGTTCGGCGGCGAACATGGAATTCAGAAAAGGATACGACCTCGACCCGCTCGCCGACGTGCGCGTTCCGTTCTTCATCGTTTCCAATCCGCCGTACATTCCGGATTCGTATGAATTGGAAAAGAACGTGCGTGACTTCGAACCGGGAACCGCGTTGTTCGGGGGAACGGAGGGGGCGGATATTCTGAAAAGGATCGTGGCCCAGGCGAAGGCGCATCCCTACTGCTGCGGATATGCGATCGAATGCAGGAAGGACCAGGAGAAATGGGCCGTTTGACATCAGGTCTACAATTGAAAACCAATGGGATTGATTACGAACAGCATCGGTTACGAATCAGACACCGCAATCCAGGACACGATGGAAGAAGACATCATCAACGTTGCCGAGGCGTGGGAAATCGCCGCATGCCGATCCGAAGCGTCGATCGATATCGTTGATCGGACGATCGTGCAAAGGGTCAACGGATATACGAAACTCCAGCCTGCGATAGCAGATCTTCTCACGATCGTCGTGAACGAAGTGGATGTACCGCTCGCGGCGCAATTGAGCCAGTATATTTTCGAAAGCAGATACTCGGCCATACAAGTTCTTTCACTTAGGCCGGCGCCGAAGAAGCTTCCCCATCTTCCTTTGCAAATGCACAAACAGGGAAACCTCTTTATTCCCAAGAATGGACTCACGACGAAGGATTACATTCAATTCACCGCGGTGGAAGACGCGCACGGCAGATATGAGGAACTCATCGACGGATTGCTTGAGAAAATCTGATCACTCGCCCCACTTCAATTTCGTTCGCAGCGTGTGGAAGAACGTGTCTTCTTTCCTGCGGAGGAAACGCGCCTTTTTCGCATCGAGCGTAACGCTCACTACGTCGTCGCCTTTCAATTCCTGATACACCTGTCCGTCCACGGTAAGTCCCACTTGCGGTTCGTGGCGGTCATGCTTCCGTTCGACTACGCGCACGTCGATCCTTTCGCTTCCGGAAAGCACGATTGGCCTCTGGCTCAGGCTTTGTGGATTGATGGGCGTCACAATGACCGCCGGGATGGAAGGGTGCACCACCGGGCCGCCCGCGGCCAACGAATACGCCGTCGATCCCGTGGGAGTGGCGATGATCAGGCCGTCCGCATGGTAGACGGACAACGGTTCGCCGCGTACGGATGCTTTCAGTTCGATGAGGCGCGAGATGGTTCCCTGCGAGATGGCCGCGTCGTTCAAGGCCGACGCCCGGAAAATTTCCGAACCGTTCCTCAGCACGCGAACGTCCAATTTTCCGCGCTCCTCGATGATGCCGTTGCCGCCGAGCAACGAAGGGACGAGCGTTTCCATCTCGTCTGCGTTGATTTCCGCCAGGAAGCCGACGATCCCCTTGTTGATGCCAAGAATCGGGATTTCATAGTCGGAAAACTGGCGGGAGGCGCGCAGGATGGTGCCGTCGCCGCCGATGACGACGAGAAGATCGATGCCGTCGCCGATGGCCGGAAGTCCCTTCGCGCACCCGATATTTTCCAAATGCTTCGCATCGATCGAAACGGACGCGCCGCTTTTTTGCAGGATGGAGATGACGGAGCCGACGATTGCCTCGCATCCGTCGAGCGATGGCTTCACGGTCAGGCCGACGTTGCGGTACGCGGTCACTTCGATCGGATGGAAATGTTTTTCAAGGATTCCAAAAACAGATCCGCAGACCGCTTCCAAGAAAATTCCTTGGATCGGGCAAATCCCTTCTTGCGCAATTCCTCACGCAATTCTTTCTTCGTCAGCAGATCGGAAAGTCCGTCCCGGATGAATTGCGCGCTGTTCGGATCGACAAGAAGCGCCGCTTCTCCCGCGACTTCCCTCATGCTTCCCACATCGGACGTGAGCACGGGGATGCCCGCATTCATGGCATCCAGAAGCGGTAAGCCGAATCCTTCGTAATGCGACGGATACGCGACGACGAGTGCTTTTTCCATCTCTTTCGCGCAGTCGGCCGGTGAAAGATATCCCTTATACGACACACCCTTCGTTTTCCTCGCAAGCGCGACGATGTCATCGTCCTGCCAGCCTCGTCCGCCGATCAATACAAGCGGATGCTTCGACCTGAGATCTTCCGGAAGCATGGCGTAGGCTTCGATGAGCGTCTTCTGGTTCTTTCTCGGGCTCAACGTGCTGACCATCACGATCGATGATCCTTCCTTCGCCTGCGGAACGACCGAAGAATCGGCCGCGGCGTACACGCAGGTGATTTTCTTCGGATCGACCGAGGGGAATTTCTTGAGGATATCGGCCTTCGTCGTCTCGCTGATCATAAGGACGAGCGGCGCGTGCTTCAGCGCTCTTTTGAGCGTGAATCTTTCGATGAACACCGCCCGCTTGTCATGCGGTTCGCCGCGGAAGGCGATCATGTCGTGTACGACCGGAATCGTTTTCTTTTTCTTCCCGACGAGGAACGGGACGATGAAACTCACGGGGCTGAGGTATGCGTCCATGTCTTTCTTCTTGAGAAAAATGGCGGCGGCCTCGCGGTGCCATGCCAACCCTTTCATCTCGCTCTTGTGGATGGCGCATACGCCGCGATGCGAAACGATGAGAGTCTTCCATTCGTCCGGCAGTGCGCGATCCGTAAACAACGTGATGTCGATATTTCTCTTCAGCAGCTCCGTGACGAAACCGTACGTCCACTGACCCTTCCCGGTGCGGGTAGGGGAACATGCTTCCCGAACGTCGATGCCGATGTGCATGCCGTTCAGTGTAGCCGCAAACGAGTGTAACGTCACTGTCTATCCTTTTCGGTCCCGCGAGTGCTATTATCCGCGCATGGAATCAACATTCATGCGCATGTGGCACGGCATCGATTTGGAGGAGCGCATCCTGAACGCATCCGCGATCGTGGGCATGGTGTCCATTTTCCTCCCGTGGATTTCCGGCGAATGGCTGGGAGGGGACGAAGTGAGTTACACGGGCACCAGTTTCTACACCTCGTTCCTCGGCATCATTATTTTCCTGATGCTGCTCCTTATCGTCGCGAGCACGCTGTCACCCATGCTCGGCGGACCGATCATCCTTAAAAGGAAATACAAGGACATCACGCGCCTGCTTCTGTCCGCGCAGGCGACGATTCTCGTCCTGGCGTCGCTCTCCGTCCTGACCAAGATCACCTACGAGTTCACGCGCATGGAAATCCGCTTCGGCATTTACCTGACGCTTATCGGATGCCTGGTAGCCACGCTTTACAGCTTCCTGAGGTGGCAGGAACACCGAAGGGGCGAGGACCAGGAAGTGTTCCACCACCCCGAAGACACGGGCCCCGTGGAAGACATCGTCGAGTCCACGATCCCGCCTCCTCCTCCGCCTCCAGCACCTCCTCCATTGGAACCGGAAGACCATCCTACGCACCCGAATCTTCATTAACCCGGACTCTGTTCGAAAGAGCCCCTGTTTAAAGCCTGTAAATAAGGATTCCCATCGTCTTTTTGGTGGTATACTTCGCCCATGACCGACACGACGGAACCCATCGTCACCGAGCAAGAACAGCCCCAATACAAGGACGACGATCTGGTATACGTCGATCCCAAGGAACGCGTGGTGGTGGGTCGCGTGGAATTCGACGCGAAAGACATCCCGAAGCCCCTCGCCATGAAAGTCGCGACGGAAGAGGTTGATGACGAGGAAGAAAAGCCAGCCGCCAAACCGGGTACGAAGGGACGCGGGGTGCGCAAGCCGCGGGTCCGCTATTACCCATGGGGAACGTACCGCTCCATGAAGAAGATCTACAAGATCGAAGGAAAGATCCACAACGAGCCGCCGACGGCGACGCTGGACGAAATCATGGAGAAGGCGCTGCAGCAGCCGTACTGGGATTAACATGACCGTCTACCTTATTGGAGGCCCGCCTAAGTGCGGAAAATCAACGTTGGCCGAACGCATGGCCAATCTCTTTTCTATTAAGAAAATTTCAGCCGACACGTTGGAAGACAATGTTATAGCAAGAACTTCAAAGGAAGATTTTGCAATATTCTTCCCGCATGCCACAACGAAAGGCAGCAGTAACGATGTATTTTATTCGCAATATTCAACAGGGCGTATTGTCCAAGACTATATACGACAAGGAATGGCCACTTACGAAGACATTCGCAATGCGATTGAAAACTGCATAAGGAATGGGGAAAACGCGATTATTGAAGGACATCAAATAACGCCTGTAAACGCGCGCTCATTGATCGATCTTCATGGCAAAGAAAATATTCGATCACTGTTTCTTTTAAAACTAGATGAAAAGAAAATGACAGGTGATTTTAAAAAATCCACTACGTCGGATGATTGGATACTGCGAAAAACAAACGATCCAGAAACCTTCCCAAAAATAGCTCGAATGATCTCAGAATATTCACAACACATTGCATCTGAAGCGAAAAAATATCGATTAGACGCAATTCAAATGGACGAAGACTTCGACGCAAAAATTGAAAAGGCTATCGAAATTCTTACGAAAGGAGACTCGGATAGTATCGAAGTCCGATGACCACGCCGAAGAGAGCGAAGAACGCGCCGACGATCCACAGGCGCATCGTCACCTTGCTCTCGCCCCAACCCAACGCTTCGAAGTGATGGTGGATGGGCGCGGACAGGAAGACCTTCTTGCCTCCCCGCAGCTTCTTGCTGGTGAGCTGGATGATGACAGACAGAATCTCCATCACGAAGACGAATCCGACGAGCGGCAAGACGAACTCGCGGTGGATCATCATAGCGATGACACCCAGCGTTCCGCCGAGCGCCAGCGAACCCGTGTCTCCCATGAAGAAGATGGCGGGCGGGACGTTGTGCCACAGGAAGGCGGCGATGGCTCCCACGCAGACCGCGCAGAAGGCGCAGAGGATGTAGAGGCCTTCGGCATAGGCAAGGGCGCCGAACGCGCCGAACGCGATCACCAGGAGGCCGCCTGCGAGGCCGTCGAGGCCGTCCGTGAAGTTCACGGCGTTCGCGGTTCCGATAATCACCAGCATGAAGAAGGGGATTGCCCAAATGCCGATGTCGAGATTGCCGTAGAAGGGGACGTAGACCGACGTGTAATCAAGCTTGAAGTAGAACCAAAGCGCTCCCAGGCCCGCGATGAGGAGGAGGGATGCCAGCTTCGGAAGGGCGTTCAGGCCAGCTTTCTTTCCGATGCCCTTGATATTCAGGTAATCGTCGAATCCGCCGAGGATACCCAACGTAAGCATGAAGAAGAGCGGCACGTAGACTTCCCCGCGCTGCAATAGCGAGTGGTCGACCACGCCGATGTACGCCAGGAAACGGGAGAAGAACAGCGTGAGGAAAATGCTTCCCCAGATGAGAACCCCTCCCATCGTCGGGGTACCGAATTTGTTCTGGTGGTATTCGCGGAAGATCGTCGGCTCGCGTCCGTCGATGGTTTCCACGCGTAACTGTTTTCCTACTTTGTTCCTGCGAAGGAAAGAAACGAACCAAGGCGTCAGCAACAGCACGATGCCGAAGGCGAAGAGCGCGTAACCGGCGATGCCGATCAGGGAGATTTCAGGGCGGATGAGGGTGGTTTCGGGGGTCATGCACCCAAGATACTCCAACCATCCGTACGTTGCCAAACCCCGCTTATTCGTCGTCGCGGGTGTGTACTCGGTCGATGTCGTAGAAGCGCGTCTGCTCCTTCTTGAACAGCAGCTCCACGCGGCCCACGGGACCGTTGCGGTGCTTGCGGATGTACACGTCGCAGATGCCCTGACGATCGGTGTCTTCGTTGTAGTAGTCGTCGCGGTACAGCATCATCACGATGTCCGCGTCCTGCTCGATGGATCCGGATTCGCGCAGGTCGGACAGCTGCGGGATCTTGTCAGGGCGGCTTTCGACCGCGCGGGACAGCTGCGAGAGGGCGATGATGGGGATGCGCAGCTCGCGCGCGATCTGTTTGACGGTGCGGGAAATTTCGGAGATCTCCTGCACGCGGTTCCCGGCGTAGCTGCTGTTTCCCGTCGACATCAGCTGGAGGTAATCGATGATGAGCATGTCGAGGCCGTGTTCCATCTGTAGGCGGCGCGCCTTCGTGCGGAACTCCGGCATGGAGGAAGCGGACGTATCGTCGATAAAGATGTTTGCCTTGCTGAGATCGTCCATGATGGGGCCCATGTTCTGGAAATCGCTGTCGTCCAGCTTTCCGCGCTGGAGCTTCCAGGAGTCGACGCCGAGCATGGAGGAGAACAAGCGATCCACGAGCTGTTCCTTGCTCATTTCGAGCGAGAACACGCCCACGGTTTTGCCGTATTTGATAGCGGCGTTCGTGGCGATGTTCAGCGCCAAAGCGGTCTTTCCCATGGACGGACGGGCAGCCAGGATGATGAGATCGCTCGGTTGGAATGCGGAGAGCTTGGCATCCAATCCTGCGAAACCGGAGGGGACGCCCTTGATCTTCGTCGAATCATCGGACGCGTGTAGTTCCGCGAACTTCTCATAACGCTCGTCCAGGATGTCGCGGATGTGTACGAACTTTTCCTTCAGGAACGTGTTCGTGATTTGGAAGACGGTCTTTTCGACTTCATCAAGCAACTCCGGGATGGGACGGTCCACTTCATACCCGAATCCGGTAATCTTGCGGCCCGCTTCGATGATATTGCGGTGCACGGCCTTCGCCTTCACGATCTGACCGTACTGATAGATGTGGGAAGAGGTCGGTACGGACGCGGCGAGATCCGCCAGGTACGCGCTTCCTCCGATGGCCTGGATAGCCTGGTTGTCCGCCAGCTTGTTCGTCACCGTAATGAAGTCGATCGGGACGTGGGAGTTGTACAGCTGGAACATGACATCGAAGATCTGGCGGTGTGCCGGATCGAAAAAATCCTCGGGCTTCAGGAAGTCCGACACTTTGATGATCGCATCCGGATCGAGCAGCAGCGCACCCAGAACGGTGCGTTCAGCTTCGGGGGAATGCGGCGGTGAATCGAACATGGTTCCGGCCATAGGTGCGTGGGCTATTCATTCTAGTTGAACGGACGGGGGACACAATGATCTGACCTTGCAGGGGGAATCTTTCGGGGTGTCTTCCGTGGACGAAATGTTGAAAACGTGTGCAAATACGATGAGAACCTGCACGCAACAAACGTGCGGGCAGGTTCACCCCGGAAGAAGGGGTTGTACCAACGAGGCCTGATGGATGCGATGAAGAAGGGGATTACTCGGCAGCTTCCGATGCACGTGCCTTGATTTCCTTTTCAAGGGCGGCCGTCAGCTTGGGGTTCTCGACCAAGTACTGCTTTGCCTGCTCGCGACCCTGTCCGAGCGTGTCTTCCCCATGACGGAAGTAGGCTCCCGCCTTCTCGATAACACCGAAGCGGACTCCCGTATCCAGGATATCTCCTTCCTTGGAGATGCCGCGGGCGTAGAGAATATCGAATTCGGCCTGGCGGAACGGGGGGGCTACTTTGTTCTTCACCACCTTCACGCGGGTCTTGTTACCTACGATCTCCTGGGCATCACCGGTCTCGCCGACCGCCTTCTCCAGGATCTTATCGATGCGGCGGACATCCAAGCGCAGCGAGCAGTAGAACTTGAGCGCGTTTCCTCCGGCTGTCGTTTCGGGGTTGCCGAACATGACGCCGATCTTCATGCGAAGCTGGTTGATGAAGATGACGGAGCAGTTGGTCTTGCTGACGATGGCCGTGAGCTTGCGCAATGCCTGGCTCATGAGGCGGGCCTGCAGACCCATGTGGCTGTCACCCATGCTTCCTTCGATTTCGGCGCGGGGGGTGAGGGCAGCAACGGAGTCGATGACGATGATATCGATACCTCCGGAGCGCACGAGCGTTTCCGTAATCTCCAATGCCTGCTCGCCGTCATCGGGCTGGGAGACAAGGAGGGCGTCCACGTCCACGCCGATCTTCTTGGCGTAGGAAAGGTCCAGTGCGTGCTCTGCATCGATGAAGGCAGCCTTGCCACCCTTCCTCTGTACTTCCGCGATGGCATGCAGCGAGAGCGTCGTCTTTCCGGAGGATTCCGGACCATAGATCTCGATGATGCGTCCTACCGGGAAGCCGCCGCCAAGGGCGAGGTCCAAGGAAATGGAGCCGGAAGAGAAGCGTGCGATTTCGGACACCGTGGAATCACCCATGTTCATGATCGCACCATCGCCGTACTGCTTCTTGATCGCCGCAAGCGCGGTCTGGATGGCGGCGAGCTTGGGATCGGAAGAAGGGGTTTCTCCTTTCTTGGCGGATGCTTTCGGTGCCTTTGCTTCCATGGTGGAGGATTGGGTAGTGGTTACGTTCTTATTCATAGGTTTTCTGTGAAGAGATGTAAAGAAAGGAGTGAGGTAAACGAATGTACACCCACTATGTCTCGGCGACCGTTAAAGATCAAGAAAGTACTGTTGCAGCATGGAACAGAACATGATGGTGTAATATCGTACACCTGTTAAAAGTACTCGCATTCAGCGATAGAACATGTCGTCGCTTTCTTACCTCTTCAAAAGCACGCAGTGCCCGATTCCCGTGGCGGTATCGGTAATGCCGCAGTAGCTTCCGGCGGGGCAGAGGATGCCCGCTTCGCCGCCGCACGGCATGCCTACCTGAGAACCGGATCCCGAAGGAACGACGACCGATCCCGAGCCGGACGAGGAGGATGACTTGTTCGTGAAGACGATGGACTTGAGGACGCGAAGGAGATCGACGTCGGTCATGCCAGGCTCAGGCGTGTAGCTGATCGTGAAGAAGTCCTTGCCATGCTGGACGTGCAGCAAGACGGAACCGGACCCGGCTTTCTGGATGCGCACCGCGCGCTCGCCGCCGATGACGAGCGGGGCACCGCTCGGCAGATAGGCCATGGTGGACTTGTAAAGCTTGAGGACGGACGGACCCGCGACCGTGCGCGAGTAACTGACGCCGTCGTCGAACTCCTGGGTCACCCAATCCAACGGAATCCTCAAATTGATATTGAGCAAGGATACGTCCTCTTCGCGTGAAGGCACGATGTTTTCCTTCACCTCCGTGGCGACCAACACAGGGAGGTACGAATCATTGGAATTTTTCTCAACCGTTCCCTTTACGACTACATCCATGCCTTCGTAGCTGCGCAGATTCACCGCGCTGCTTTCCACGTAGTAGATCTGCTTGCCGTCCTGCAGGAGCACGTGGGTGCCGCGGCGGACGAGGGAGAGATCAACCGGTTGCAATGCACCGCTCAGCGTTTGGACGCCCGAAGGGATAACCGGACCGCTCGGCGTACATCCCTGCAACAAGAAGAATCCCGAAGCCACGATGGCAGCGGTGAAAAGAGATGCATGGCGAAGGGAGAAGGGGAGGGTCATGTGCGTATTCTCGCTGTAGGAGCGCAAAAGCACAATCGGATCTTTGTTATTTCTTGTCTTGCAAGAATCGACTCAGGATATCGTTGAAATCCGCCTCGCACGGAATATTCATTCGATACAGATTTTCCTGCTTCTTCTCAAGAGACATGCCCCTTCTTCCAAGTCCGGCATCAATGAGCATGAAAGGCGACTTGAGGATTTCACGGGAAATGTAATCGACCCTATCGCTTCTGTCTTCATTGTTCAGCCCTTTCCCGCTCAGATGCGAAGAGAAATCAAATGCCAGGTATGCGTCCTTCGCGTATGTCTGAAGCAGAAGGTCCACTTCCATGAAAGCCTGCCTACCGATTGGCTCCAGGAAGGTAACTTGATCCGGAAGGATGCCGCGTATGAAACTATGCTCGGGCAGATTGCCCCAGAGCTCGGTTACGTCGATAGGATCTACGGGAAGATGCTTTTCCGCGATGAGATTTTTCACATGGCGCGCCGCGATGTGCTCAGCCAGCATCCCTCCCAAGGAACTTCTGGAATGTACTAGTTGATCTCCTTTCAATTCACCATTGAAAAGCTTCGCATAGGTTTTGCGGATTCTCTTCATGATGTCATCTGGCAATCGTATGGTCGGCTCCTTTCTGATACCCCTGTCCGCAAGCACGTCCCGGATATCGCCCGCCACCTGGCGCACGCTCACGGGAATTTGGTGGGAGTTGCAGGCCATGGACGGATCAATCGATTCCCTCGCGAAGAAATCAATTTCCCTAGCCGATGGACGATGACGATGATAATGCATGCGGATTGAGGCTGATGATAGCACTTCTTTGCATGGTGGAAACATCGATTTTCCAGTCCCAGACACGAAAACAGGGCCTTTCGGCCCTGTTGTTCAAAATCGATGGAAGGGTGATTATTTCTTGGAGGGATCGAAGGAGTAGACGGCGCGACCGACGCGGACGAAGTACGGCATCTTCTGGAGGTTGAGGGAGATGGTACCGACCTTCACTGTGCGCTGCTTGCCGACCTCGGAAATGATTTCTTTCTTGGAGAGGGGACCCTTCTCCTTGAGGATCGCCTCGATGACGTCTGCCACCGTACCCGGCTCATAACCCCACTCGCGAAGGGCGTAGAGACCGCGTCCCACGAGGACGAACTGCGGATAGCGGATGAGTTCGTTGTGGACGGCCTGGACCGTGACGTTCTTGTGGTCGAAGTGGCTCTCGCGGATACGGTTCGCGATCTCCATGAAGTGGAGCGGGGAACCGGACTTGCGCAGGACGATTT
>CAZUYK010000011.1:0-38627 GCA_964624905.1 uncultured Candidatus Peribacteria bacterium | reverse complement strand
CGATGTTCCGCCGAGTCGACCTCCTCCTTTTAGGCGTTGTTATCGGACTGACGCTCTTCGGCCTCGCAATGATCGCCTCGGTGAGCGTTTTCAAGAGTTACCAGCTGACGCAGAAACTGGTGGCCCAGGGATTGCTCGACGTTCCCAGCAACAGCCTCTTCCTCTGGCGCAGCGCGCTACACGTCTGCGCCGGGTTCTGCGCGATGTTCGTCACGATGATGATCCCCTACCGTCTGTGGGAGCGGTATGCACGCACGTTGTTCCTCGTGACTATCGGCATGCTCATCCTCGTCTTCCTTCCTTGGTTCCAAAACGATTACGGAACGGCGCAAAGCTGGCTCGTGCTCGGGGGATGGTCGGTGCAGCCGTCGGAGTTTTTGAAAATCACGCTCGTGTTCTACCTCGCTGTGTGGCTGCAGAAGCGCGAGCAGCTGATCGGAACCTTCAAGGAAGGATTCCTCCCGTTCGTCATCCTGCTCATCCTCTCCACGTTCCTCGTCGCCATCCAGCCGGACCTCGGGTCGTTCCTCGTCCTCTCCGCCATCGCGTCGGTGATGTTCTTCATCGCGGGAGGAAACATCCTCCACCTCTTCGCGGGAGGCGCGCTCGCGGCTGTCGTGGGATTGCCGGTTATCCTCAGCAAGGAATACGTGCAGAACCGCTTCAAGGCGTTCCTGTCGCCGGACGATCCCGCCATCTCGGAGACGATCGGTTTCCAGATCAAGCAGGCACTCATCGCCATCGGCAGCGGCGGACTCTTCGGCGTCGGGTACGGAAAGTCGATTCAGAAATTCGGATACCTTCCGGAAGTGCAGGCCGACATGATCTTCGCGGCCATGGCGGAGGAACTTGGTTTCTTCCGCATGCTCATCATCCTCACGATGTACGGACTGCTCATCGTGCGCGGATACAAGATCGCGCGCGAGGCCCCCGACCGCTTCGGCTTCCTCGTCGCATCGGGCATCACGACGTGGATCGCGTTCCAGAGCATCATTAACATGGCCATCAACCTCTCGCTCTTCCCTCTCACGGGACTCACGCTGCCGTTCATCAGCTACGGCGGTTCGTCGCTGGTCACCATGCTCGGCGCCATCGGCATCCTCCTGAATATCTCGATGCATTCCACGGAAGGCGTATTGGCGGAGCGTCGCCCGCGTCACAAAACGATGCGCCTGAGGACGGCCTAAAAGGACGGGGTTTGGGCGTAGGGCGTCGGATTTTTCTGTATACTGCTTTCACATGGCCGAACCCACGCCCACCCCCCCACGCCCCACGCCCCGCAAATACCTCTTCGTCGGCGGAGGATCGGGCGGTCACACCGTACCGCTGCTCGCCGTGCGCCAGGCGATGCTGAAGAAAGAACCAGGAGCGGAGATCCGTTTCTTGTCCTCCGAGAAACAACTCGACCACGATTTTTTGGAGCGCGAAGGAATCACGTACGACTCCGTTCCCTACCCCCGTCTCGGTGCGTCATTCATCCCGTCCCGTCGGAAAAACTACCGGACCGCCGCGCGCAGCATCCGCAATTGGAACCCCGACGTCGTGTTTAGCAAAGGAGGCGCCTTGAGCGTTCCCGCATGCATCATCGCGCGCATGAAGGGAATCCCCGTCGTGTTGCACGAGTCCGACGCCGTGATGGGGAACGCGAACCGGATCGTGACGCGCTTGGCGACGACGGTGTGCACAGGATTCCCGGATGCGCGGTACGTACACACGGGCAATCCGGTGCGCGAGCAAATGACGCACGGAAGCAGGGAGGAAGGATTGCGTCTGACCGGACTCGGCGGCAACCGCCCGATCGTGTTGGTCATGGGCGGCAGCCAAGGGGCGCAATCGATCAATGAAACGGTCTGGAAGAATCTCGATGCGCTTCTGAAAATCTCTGACGTCATTCATCTCACTGGTACAGGCAAGCAAAAGACGATCAGTCGCGCGGGATACTGGTCATCGGAAATGTCGTCGGGCGAATTGCACCATTTGTATGCGATCACGGATCTCGCGGTGAGTCGCGCGGGCGCGGGAAGCATCGGCGAACTGGCGGCGAACTCCGTCCCCACCATCCTTGTACCCATCCGTGGTCTCGCGCATGATCATCAGTACAAAAATGCGATTGTGGCAAGGGATAACGGCGGATGCGTCCTCGTGTTACAGGAGGAGATCGGCAAAAAACTGATTTCCGAGATTTCCCGAATACTCGCGGATGATGGGCTTCGCAGCCAGATGCGCAAAAAGATCTCCGCAATGCACCATCCCGAAGCCGCTGTACGCATAGCAAAAATTATTGCGGAATGTGTTGCGAAAGGGAAAAACCTTCCCTAACGTTTCCGCAACCCTATGTGGAAATTCCTCATCCCCCTGTTCGCGTTGGTGATCCTCGTCGGATGCACCCCGCAAACGACTCCCCAAACTGATTCCTACGCCACGTCATCCGCAACGATGATGTACGGCTCCTCCGCTTCGACGGACGCCATGGCCGACTCCTCCGCATCTTCTATGACCGCAGCGCAGACTTCCTCCGAAGGCACCCTTTCCGGCAAGCACACGGTGCTCATCAAGACCACGAAAGGTGACATCACCCTCGAGCTCGACGCCGACGCCGCGCCGAAGACGGTGACGAACTTCATCACGCTCGCGAAGCGCGGCTACTACGACGGACTCAAGTTCCACCGCGTGATCCCCGACTTCATGATCCAGGGCGGCGATCCGGACGGCAACGGCACCGGGGGCGAGAGCATCTACGGCGAGAGCTTCGAAGACGAACCGAACGACCTGAAGATGGAACGCGGTGTGATCGCCATGGCGAACCGCGGACCGGACACGAACGGAAGCCAGTTCTTCATCACGGTCATCGCGACCGACTGGCTCCAGGGACGCCACACGATCTTCGGGCACGTGACCAAGGGCATGGACGTCGTCGATGCCATCTCCAAGGTACAGCGCGACGCACGCGATATGCCCACCACGCCGGTTACGTATACCGTTGAAGTGAAATAAGGATCCTCTCCCTTTGACTTCAAAAGCGCGGTTTCCGCGCTTTTTTTATGCTGAAACCTTGCTATGCTGCCCGCCATGCGCACCCGTTTCGCCCCGTCCCCCACCGGCATGTTCCACATCGGTGGTTTGCGAACCGCGCTGTACGCATGGCTCGTCGCGAAGCAGACGGACGGAAAGTTCCTGCTGCGCATCGAAGACACGGACCAGGCGCGCGAGGTGAAAGGCTCGGTAGAGGCGCACCTCAACGGATTGGAATGGGCCGGTATTGCGCCGGATGAAGGGGTGGTGATGGAACACGGCAAGGTTGTGCAACGCGGCGACAAAGGCCCGTACTTCCAAAGCGAACGCCTGGAGTTGTACAGGAAACACCTCGATACGCTCATCGAACAGGGCAACGCGTATCCGTGCTTCTGCACGCCGGAACGCTTGGAGAAGATGCGCAACGACCAGCAGGCGAAGAAGCAGGCGCCGATGTACGACCGCCTCTGCTGCAAGCTGACGAAAGAGGAAGCCGCCGCGCGCATCGACGCGGGCGAGAAGCACGTATTCCGCATGAAAGTGCCGCACAACGAGACGATCAGCTTCACCGATGACATCCGCGGAAAGGTGGAATTCAAGGGGCACACCATCGACGACCAGGTACTGCTGAAGGGCGACGGCTTCCCGACGTACCACCTTGCGCACGTCATCGACGACCACTTCATGGACATCGGCATCGTCATCCGCGGCGAGGAATGGTTGAGCAGCCTCCCCAAGCACATCCTGCTCTTCGATTGGTTCGGCTGGGAAAAACCGCGCTACGCGCACCTGCCGCTCATCCTGAACGAGGACAAGACGAAGCTGAGCAAGCGCCAAGGCGCCGTGTCGGTGCACGAGTTCGTGGAGAAGGGATACCTGCCGGAAGTGATCGTGAACTTCATCGCGTTGCTCGGGTGGAACCCCGGCACGACGCAGGAAATGTTCTCGCTCGAGGAACTGAAGGAAGCGTTCTCGCTGGAGCGCGTGCAGAAGGCGGGCGCCGTGTTCGACGCGAACAAGCTGGACTGGCTGCAAGGGCAATGGATCAGGAAAATCCCGGTAGAGGAATTTGCAGCGCGTATCCTGCCGATCGTGGCGGAGAAGGTGCCGGCCGCGAACGCGGACAAGGACTTCGTAAAGAAAGCCGCGCTCATCCACGAGCGCATCACGTTCTTCCATGAGGCGCCGAACATGATCGGGTTCTTCTACGAGACGCCGGACGTATCCAAGGAATTGATGGCGAGCGCGAAGCAGAAGGTAACGATGGAAGACCTGCCGACGATCCTCACGACGCTCGAGGACCTTTTGGAAGCGATCCCCGCGGAAGAATGGGCGGGAGAAAGGATCCTGAACGACGTGAAGGCGAGCCTGGAATCCAACGGTTTCAAATTGGGCCAGCTCCTCTGGCCGCTGCGCGCGCTCCTCACCGGACGCGAGTATTCGCCGGGCGCCGTGGAAGTGGCGGAAGTACTGGGAAAGAAGGAAACGATGAAGAGGTTGAAGGCCGTCCAATAACAAGATCATGTCCGCCGACATCCGCATCCCCGCCAACCGCATCGAAGCATCGCGCATCCATGAGTACGCCGAGGGGTTACAGCCGGGGCAGTTTCGACTGAAGGAAGTGATGATCCTGATGACGATCACCTGCGGTATTTTGGGAGCGGTACGCCTGGTCATCAACAATGCAGACAAACCCGCGGGTGCCGTGCTACACTCCAAGCCATGAACGACTCCTCAGAACTCGAAGTACAATTCAAGGCTGATACGGGCAAGGCCGTCATCGAAGGGAAGACCGTCGTCCCCTTCCAGGCATTCGTGACGCTCGTGCTGCAGCGCAAAGTGCTGAAGCTCTTCAAGGACTGGGGCAAGGAACCGGTGATCGTGAACAGCGAACTCCTTACGCACCTCGCCTCCGCGCCGCAAGACAGCCAGGAGAACCGTGGCAATTTGATCATGGTCACGCTCGGACTTGGGATGGTAGCGGGCATCGCGATTTTCGCGCTCATCCAGCTGGGACTCCTGTTCGTCGATATCCGCCTCAACGTCCGCGAGCTGGCACTCATTGGCGGCGGCATCATCGTACTGGCGGCACTCGTGGGAATTTTGATGAAAGCGCGCCGCATGCCCCGCGGCGAGAAGCTCACGGAAACGATTGAGAATGTGGCGTCGTTCCTAGGAAAATAAGCCGTTTTGCCGATAGACAGAGGCCTTGTTGCGCTATACTTTTTCCATATGCAAATCCAGGAACTCGTGAACGTCGGCGGCAAAACGACCATGCGCATCGGCGGCCAGGCCAGGTATTACGCGGAACCTGAAACGAAAGAAGACGTGGAGGAGATCGTCCGCTTCGCACAGGAGAAAAACGTCCCTCTCATCCCGCTCGGAAGCGGGGCCAATACCGTCTTCACCGACAGCGTGGTAGAGGCGCTGGTCTTCCGCGTAAAGCCCGCGACGGTGGAGGTGAAAGGCAACATCGTGACGGTCGCGAGTGGCAAAAACCTCGCGATGCTCATCAATGAATTAGCAAAGCAAAACCTGGATCTCTCCGCGCTCACAGGCATCCCGGGCACCATGGGCGGCGCCCTCTTTGGCAACGCGGGACAGGGTGCGGGCGGCATTTGGCTGGATACGTACATACTGGATGTGACGGTCTATTTCGACGGGGAATGGAAGACGCTCTCCAGGGAAGAATGCAAACTGCGCTACCGCGAGAGCCTGTTCAAGGATCTATCGAAAGGCGCGGCGATCCCTCCGGTGATCTGGAGCATGACACTCAACGTACCGAGTAGGCCCCAGGCGGAAGTGGAGGCGGAGGTGCAGAGATTGCTGCAGAAGCGCATCGAGACGCAGCCGCATCTGAAAACCGCCGGCAGTTGCTTCAAGACCGTCGGCGACACACCCGCATGGAAGCTCGTGGATGCCGCGGGCCTGCGCGGGTTCAAAGTGGGAGACGTGGAAGTGGCCGAGAAGCACGCGAACTTCCTGCTCAACAAGGGCAAGGCGACGTACGAGGACGCAAAGAAAATGGTGGAAGAAATCCGCAAAAAAGTGCCGGTCCACCTGGAAGTGGAAATGCGCTTCGTGGAACCGGATGGATCGCTCGCTTTCTAATGCCCTCGATGCATGAAAGGCCTGTTTTTACAAAGCCTGGGGTCGGGCATCCGTATTTGCAAGTGCCGATAATCCGGAAGGTGTGAGAGATTCTGGACCATGGACGCAAGCTTGCCCTGCTCCTCGGCAGAAAGATCCTGTCCGCCTACCCTGCCATCGGCAATAAGGCGCCTGGCTGCTTCGGCAGTCGAGTCCGTATACGAAACGACGATGGCGTTGCCGCCTTCGCTATACACGTAAGCGACGGTGGGCGACTCCCTGCTGTCCTCGATCTTGTTGACCACGCCGTCAGCATAGCGAAATCCCCCTCCGGCCAGAAAGGGAATCCCGCTTCACTGAATCAATGAAATAATCTGTGTCGAACGAGCGCTCTGCGCGAAGTGGAGACACTCCTTGCCAGGAAGATAGCTCATGAAAGAAACCCCGGAGGGGTGTCTTTCATGCTCAAAACGGGAGGTCCTCGACGGAGATCTCCGGCTTGTAGTTGATGTCCGGGATGGAAGCGAGCGCAGGGACATTGTCCTCGCCGAAGGATCCTGTCGATTCCTTCTTGGGGGCCTGGCTGAAGGATGAACCTCCCGCCATATCGTTCTGCACGGACTCCGAAGCGATGGAGCTCTTCACTCCCAGGACAGACACGTTCTCCGCGATGATCTCGGTCGTGTAGCGCTTGGCTCCAGCCTGCGTTTCCCAGCTCCTCGTCTGCACACGGCCCGACACGAACAGGCGCATGCCCTTCTTTACGTGCTGCGCCACTTCCTCGGCAAGCGTTCCCCATACGACGACGTTGTGGAACTCCGATTTTTCCTTCATTTCGCCCGTCGCCTTATCCTTCCAACGCTCATTCGTGGCGACTCCGACCGTCAGCACCTTCTGCCCGCTCGTCGTCGTGCGCATTTCGGGATCCTTGGTCACGTTGCCGATGACGTCGGCGCGGTTGCAGGCGCCCAGGATCTGCTTGGCAGACGAACTGATCTCCATTTGGCCGCTCTTGGGGTCCAGGAGGATCATTTCGTTAGCAACGATCTTGGTTTTGCTGCGCTTTTCGCCGCTCTCCTGATCTTCCCAGGAATCCGTCTGCAGGCGTCCCCCGATGTAGATGTGGGCACCCGGGCGCACGAACTGTCCGGCCACGTCTGCGAGAGCGCCCCACAAGGTAACCGTGTGGAAACTCTTTCCCTGCAACTGCTCCCCGCTTCCCGACGTGAAGGACGACGGCACGACGAGGTTGAGGTCGGTGACGCTGGTGCCTCCGGGAGTCTGGCGAACCTGCACGGGCTGGGTCTGGTATCCGATGAGCGAAACGCGGTTGAGGGAGAACATAGAATGGGTTGGATGGAAGTGAAGGGTGGAGCGCAGACTATCATCCCGATGCATCGCGACCAAGGAGACGGATGCATAATTTTAGTTCATGAATGTCGAATCTTCACATCATCGCATCCGGAAGCAAACATCGGCGTTTCATCACGCTCCGGAACATTCGGAAAGATATGTGAAGATAGTTTGTCTTTTCTTAAGAAAATCCGCTTGTGCAAAACAAAAGACCTTTGTCTTCTACATAGTCACGTGATCTATACTTCGGGGATCATGCGCCAACCATGCCTCCGGGCATCCATCGGCGGCGTTCTCCTTCTCCTTGCCACCCCTACGCTGGCGCGCGACGTGTTTGAAATTCCGAGCACGTTCCCGGGCACGTACGAGGAATTATACAAAGTGATTAAGAAAGACTTGGACAAGGATAATGACAAAGACAAACAGAAGCAGAAGGAAAAGGAAAACATCTCGGCATACCTCGACGCCGCGCAGTGCGGCGGGTGGAACATGGAACTGTCCGTCGAAGGACGCATCGCGGACACGGAAAACCTCCCCGGCCACGAGGGCGACTGGAAAGGAAACATCCCGTCGGGAATGGCGCTGCGAAACGATGACCTGACATATCCTGACGGCGCCGCGGGCTTGTTCACAGCCTGCGAAGACAGTCGCTTTGAAAGCGAAAAAACCGCATGGCGCGACGATGCGCAGGGTAGGATCCCCATCACCGTCAATTATCCTTACTTCGAGGACCCCCCTTGCCTATGGCTGGACAACGCGCCGGTAGACGGACCGCAAACGCCTGAAAAATGCCAGGAATTCGCGACATGGACGAACGGATACACCTACGCCGATTGCCGCGATGAGAACATCATCCCCGTCTTCGACGACGAGGGGAACTACCTGTTCAGCTACTGTGGCAAATGGGAAGACCGCTACGTCTGCAGCGACGAATGGGTCGAGGGAGGAAGGGGCAACAGCGCGTCGTGCACGGGCAGCGAATGCCGTTGCGACGGCACGCAGGCGTCCTGCGTGACAAGTCCGTTCAACGGGCGTCCCTACCGCTCGTTTTACAGGAGATACGATGCAAATTATAAGCGTCTGAGCGTGCCCGACGCCCCGAAGGACGTCGCGAACAAGGACGCTCGCTTCGGATGCTACGGACTGTACGAGGAGTTCGACCCCAAGACCCATCAGACGCAGGAAAAGGACAAGCGCTGCATCGCGGATATCAACCTCGAGGAGATGAAAAAGACGCAGCTTGGAAAAGGCAAGTACGGGCAAGATTCCAATCTTCCCGATCCCCCCGCCGCCAAGCGCAACGAGGGAAAGTACGACAAGGACAAAGACCTGTGGTACGTCCTTCTTGGACAGGCAATCGATTTCGTGAACAGCGGATTGCAGGCAGAAAAAAATTACACGCTGACTACCTTCCTCTCGAACCTGAGTCGCGGCACGCAAAAGGCAACGGTGCAACTGACGACGGAAAAGCCGGTGGCGAAACATTCGTATATCCGCGCATTCGATGAAACCGGCGAATCGAGGATGCTTACCAAGTGGTGGCAGACCCAGCAGACCCGCCTGCAGACGTTCGTGCATGGTCCGGTGCTGAGACTCGTACTCCCCACCACATGGGCGATCGGCGCTTCGACGGACCCCTTCCTGGAAAAGGCCGAATCAAAGGAGGAAAAATCCCTGGATGACCGATCGAAGCGCATAGAAGTGCAGATCCGGGCAGGTAAGGATACGCTCGGCGAAGCCATCAGCTTCATCGACCGCTCGTTGACGCTGCAAGTGATCGAGGAACCGCTGCCGATCATCCTGCCGCTCGTGGATCCCATGGAACTGCGCGCCACCGCCGCCTCGTGGTGCGCATGGGCGTCCGCGCAAAAGGGCGAGGCGAATTGCGACGGAGCCGACGCCAAGGTGACGGAATTGATCAAAGACCTCAACGCGTACGCGGACGCCATAGAGGACTACCGCGCCTTGCGCGCGGATATTTCGGAGTACTCCGCGGAACTTCTGAAACTGCAACAGGAAGTTACCAAACCGCTCACGGACTGGCTCAAGAAAAACATCGATGATTACAAAAAGAGCGTTGAATCGCGCAAGGAAATCGCGGACCAGATCGCGCCGATACTGGAAAACGCGCAGGGCATTCTCGCAACCTTCCATGACGAAACGAACCTGCCTTGGTGCATGAACCAGAGATTCACGATCCCGATTTTCTCGCTTCTCGACCCCTGGCTGCCGTCACGCGCGAACGGCGGCGAGATCTCGGAGGAAGGCCTGCCGTCCCTGCCCGATCCGGGAACGGTGCCGCAGGACATCATCGTGGACCTCTCCAAAATCTCGTACATGCAGACGTCCATCCGTGCCACTTTGCTGCAACCGCAGCAGGTACGCCTCGCCATCCCGCGGCCGCCGCACATGGATGCGATCGAAGAGCTGCCCGACATCGGCAAGGAGGTGCAGAAGATACGCGATGCATTGAAAAAAAGCCGCGAACAGTTGCCGAAGGTCAGGCAAAAGGGAGCGCCGCCGACCATCACCCTTCCGGAACCCATCGATCCGGTGACCATCGCGGAGATGCGGACGGGCGCGGCGGGCATCGTGACGCTCTTTACGGAAATGAAGGAAACGTACGACGAATTCTGGCAAAGCATGGGGCCGCTGGACTCCGACGAAGGGGAAAAAGACGGCGAATCCGACGGGGCGAAGTCGGCGCGCGAAGACCGGAACAAAGAAAAGCAGGAATTGCGCGAGAAGAAACAGAAGTTGGAATGCGACTGGGGCGTTTCGCCCTGCGTCCATGTGGAAATGGACCTGGTGGAACGCCTGACGCGCGTCGGCAGCAGGCCGCTCGTGTTCCTGAAGGAGGATTATGAATCAACGGGCAGCGGACGGACGCTGGCTTCGGATTGCCCGCCGGAGGACCACGTATGTCTCTTGATGCATCCGGAGAAATCCGAACCGCTGCAAGGCTGGCAAATCCGCGCGCCGGAAGAAAACGATAACAGCGGGAACGAGGATGATGCACGCAAGACGTTGCGCTCCCTGTCGTTCCCAAAGCCCGCCGGCAGCGCCGAAAAAAAGGATATTCCCCCGTACGACGCCACGCTATGGGAACGCATACAGGGCATCATCTCGTTCCCCTCCTCCCCCATCCTTCCGACCACCAAGAAATGATCAAACGCCTTGCCTCCGCCGGCCTGCTGCTCACGCTGCTTTCTCCGTTCACGGCGATGGCCGCGGAAATAGCGACGCCCGCGTGCATCGACGACATTTACGGGGCGCTGGCGAAAGAACAACGCCTGTATCGCAGCGTCGTGTTCGGGGCGAAGGACGCGGAAGATCTGCCGGTGAACAGCTTCCTGTACGACAAGGAGGGCAAGGCATGGCTGAAAACGGAAAGCGATACGTGGCGCGAGATCAAGAAGGACTCGGAAAGCAGCTCCGGCCAGGGGGCGGCGCAGCCGGATGACGAAGGAGGAAGCAGGGACAACGGCGAGATGGATAGGAATAAGGACACCCCGACGCGCAGGGGTCTTCTGGAAGCAAAGCGCACGGGAACATCGGACCTCATCCCGCCCATCACGCAATCCCTGCGCGCCCTGGAGTGCAGGCTTCGCGCCGTCTGTGAAATCTCATCCGCGTCGTTGTCGGCGAAAAAAGAGGAGGACACGCTGAAGGTGCAGCCGGAAGGATGCATCGAGTTGGAACTTCCGGTCCTGCATTCGTGCAGCGCCACGGAGGGAATCAGCCCTTCCCTGGTCGACCTCAGCCTCTGTGACAAAGCGGTGGAAGAAATCTTCCTGCAGGAAAGCAACATCCTGTCCCTGAGCATCGCGTACGACGCCTCGTACAGGACGGTCGCCCAATTCGCCGGCATGTTCGAAGGATTCCTGTCGGACTTCCGCTTCCCTCTCATCAACCCCCTCTGGCAAACCGTCCGCACGCTCGGCGGACTGAAAAACATCCCCTGTTTCCTCTCGCAGTGTGAAGAGTAACGCGATCTTCTCCGTCGGCCTGCGCATCGCATTGCTCGCTCTCCTGTCGGGATGCGTGTCCGCGCCCGACTGGGAATGGAGCGGGGGCGAGCAGCTGTCACCCTGCACCGGAAAGGACGGCCCTTTCGAAGAAATGGATCTTGAAAAGTGGCCTGACACCTACCACGGCAAAGTCTCCGGCGTCATCGACGCCCATATGAAGAAAATGGAAGACATGTCCACCGCGGACATCCAATGCACGGCGGAAGACTACCCCGCCATGTTCAAGGCCAGCGGCGAATTGCAGGCATTGGCATCCACGCTGGAACCCTGGAAGAAGCGCACCGTCTCGGAATTGGAACTTGCGCCGGTACTGTTGGAATACCTGCGCATATACGAATGCTCCCTGGACGAGAAGCGCTACTTCCTGACGACCGAACAGCAAAAAAGCTCTGCTTCGTCGGCCGGCACGCAGTTGGGATACGGCTCGTTCATCAGCGGAAAAACGGAGGATGAAATCATGATCCGACGCGAACTCGCGACCGCGCGCCCCATCTTGGAACGCACCCTCTCCATCGTCGGCGGCCTGGACCGCCTCAAGCCGCTCGCGATGGATATCGAATGCCTGAAACGCGCCTCGGTAGACCTCCGCAACGGCATGGGGCTGGTTGCCGAGGCGGCCGCATGCATGCCGCGCGCCATCGACGCGCGCGGTTCACTCCGTGATCTTGCAAAACCCGCTAACGCAGAAGACCAGTGAAATTCCTCTCCTCTTTCCTCATAGGCTCGCTCCTCCTGTCGCAGACGCCCGCGGCGCACGCCGCCACGCTCTACGAAACGGTGAAGAAGCAGATGGACCTGGAACTCCGCGCGGAAAAAGTCGACGACGAAGTGAAGGATTTCATCGCGGCGATCGCAAAGGAAAGGAAGTGGGGAATCACCGCGGACGAAGTGGATAGCATCATGGCCGGAAGCACGGACGTCTGCAGCAAGCACGAGGCCCTCAACGGACTGGGATGCCTCGACGTGCTGAATGAAATACGGACGATCGTATCCTTCGAAAACCAGGTACGCATCACGGGACGCCGTCTCCAGGCGATCGCAACGGGCTACGAACTTCCCATCTCGGAAATCCCGCGCAAAACCCAGACGTTGTTCGGCAACCTGAACGCGGTCGTGAACGTTTGGAAGGCGGGTACGCAATCGCCGGGACAGGGGGTGACAAAAACGATACCGTCGGTAGCAATCGAGGAAAAGGAAGGCGAGAATCTTGAATCCCTCGTGGGGAACCTGGCTGACAAACTGGAGGAATTGGAAGGAGACGAGCGGATCGCGGCGGTGTGGCGCTACCAGTACGGCGCGCGTTTGGTGAGGGACAAGAGGAAACCCACATTCCTTGCGCCCGACGTGCAGGAGAAACGCAAGGATGAAAAAGGCAATGAGATAGACTGCAAGGACGGCGAACGCCGCTTCCTATGCAAGAGGTGGGAGGATGTGGAGAACGCGCTTGAGGCGATCTGGACGGAACTGTTGGCGCAATACCAGGGGCGCAAGGATGTTCCGCCGACGTACTACCTCGTTTTCCCGGAAGAGGCAACCAAGGCATTGCCGGAAAATATCATCGTCTGGGCGCGCATGGACACGGACACCGCTCATCCGTCGGGCGACGTGGGATTGCAATGGACGACCCCCCTCGACCCCGTATTCCCCACCCTGACCAAGGAAGACGAAAAGCCGGTCCTGGGCGGCGAATACCCACCCGAGCCACCCAAGAAAGACGAGCAGAACACGAAGGTGCGCTTGGAATTGGAACGCGCGGGCGAGCTGGACGCGGGCAGCGGGCTGTGCAGTATGGCGTTCGCGCTCAAGGGCTACCTGTGCAGGCCGCTGGAGGTAAAATCGGGCGAAGGTTGTCCGGATCCCGAGGAACAAGATAAGGATTCCATCGTCCTCGTATCCTGCAAATTCCAAAATTTCCAAAAGCAAACTGTTGCTGGACCCGATGTCTGCAGCGAAATATTTTGGAATCAGGCGCAAAACAGTTCCGCAGGGAGCGCGGAGGCGACATCCTCTTCGTCATCGCTTGATCCATCGTGCGGATGTAATTATACGATCTCGTGCGAAGCAAGCTGCGAAGGCGGAGCGGACGGCCACACCAGCCTGAAAGATGGCAACGGCAATATCAGCGTCTGCATCGCGACAAAGCCCGTCCTACCCGTTCCCAGGAAATACGTCCTGTCACACGAACTAGCACACGTACGGCAATTCTGCGCATTGCCACCCGGTTCGGAGCCGACTAATACCCAGCAGGGATGCTGCAGCTACGAATACGATGCACACCTTGTGAATTGCGGGGAAATGCAGGCGGACGGACTGCTAGGAAACAGCAAGCTGGGCATAAGTGTAGATTCCTGTGCCGCCATCTTGGCGAACGAAAGCTGCAAACGTTTTGGAAAAAATGCCTGCTCCACGATTGCACAGGAACGAGTTGATGACCTCATAAATACAATGAGTGCGGGGGGAGGCGACGCATGTCCCGTTCCTGATTCCGAGAAGAAAAAAGAGATCAACATGTGCCCCTGCACGCCGGCAACGCTCTCGGGATACGGAAACACCATCGGCAACAACCTGTGCTTCATCGGCCAGTGCGTGGAGCAATCGCTGGAGACCCACCGCGTGACTCCCGGCCGCGCGCCCGTAGGCGTCCAGGACGAAGCCTTCCCGTACGACGATCCGCTGGCCGGCTCCCCGCTGGGAAACTTCCTGACGGCGCCGACGACGGGCCAGCCCATCCTGCCCCCGTACAACCCGCTGCTGCCGGTACGCGAATTCGAATCCGCACTCTGCGCGCTCTCCGGCCTGCCCGCGGGCGCGCCGTCCGCGCTTTGCACCATCAGCGCGAACAGGCGCACGGATTCGCCCCTGACGGACCCCCTGTCGACCCTTATGAGCATGTTCCAGATGGAAGCGAACCATGACCTCTCGGTACAGGAAATGGAATCATTGGCACAATCCGTCGGAACGCGCATCGGCACGGATCTCTACGCCCGAAACATGCGCATGATGAGCAAAAACCTCGCCGAAGTCATCGGCATCGCGACGAAGCTCCTGAACGAAATCAAATCCATCGATTTCCCGGATGAGATGTGCGCCATGGGACAGGATTCCGCCGCTACCCCCGCCCAGGAATGAAGCGCTTGATTGCAAGCATCGGCCTTGCCATGGCGCTCCTGCCCGCGTCTGCCGCGGCTGCGGAAAGCGAAATTTGCAACGCACTCAAGGGAACAGATCCCGTGTCGTCTCATTACGTGAAGAAGGTACTGGAACGTGCCGAAGAGGGCCTGAAGAAGCTGCGCGGCGCGTCCGCGAATGCGGGCTTCGAACGTTACCTTCCCTCTTGGGCGCGGCAGATCGGCGAAGCGACGAACTCGCTGATCGACTCCTACCTGACCATCAGCGTCGCGCAAACCGACCTTCTGAATGCGACGGCGTGCCTCCGCGTCGACTCCATCCTCATCGACTGCAAGCTGAAGGAAACGCACGACGAACTCCAGGCGCAGCTGAAGAAGAATTCCATCTGGGGCATTATCCAGGCCGAAGCCCTGCTGGAATTCCTGCGCGAGCGGAAAGTACACCTCGTGCGCGGCGCGCTGAATCCGAATTACCAGGACCCGACTTGGGAAGAGCAATGGCGGTTCGATCCGCAACGCTCTTCCGCATCGTCGGCGCCATCGATAGGAGGCGGCTCGTCGGCGTCGTCCAAGGCGATGTGCCCGTTTGATTCGGACTACGCGCCCCCGGGAGGAGACGGGTACGGATGCGACGCGTCGCTGCTGACCAAGATCAGCGCATACAAACCGGCCGAGGAAGAAAGAAAGAGCCTTGAAACGCTGGAAGGCGAAGTAAAGAAATACAAGCAACTCGGCAAGGAATTCGCGGAGTTGGAGCGGGAACTCAACGCCCTTCACGGCAACGCCAGCTCGGCGCCATCCGTCCCGGAACAAACGGAAAACCCGGAACACAAGGAACTGAGCGGCTGCCAGGACGAGACTCCTCCCGACGCGCTGCGCCTGCGTTCCGTTCGCTCCCCCTTCTCCTACAAGAAAGACGAAATCCGCATCCTTACGGACTTTGTGGCAAAGAGAGCTGCCGAAGGAATCTTCCGCGAACACTCGGACGACCTGAAGACGCCGGAAGAAATCGAGGACAAGGAAAAGCGCGAACGCGCCGAGAACGGAAACAATCCCCTCGTACAACTCTTCCGCAACGCCGCGCGCCAGTTCTTCGAAACCCTCAACGAACTGCAGGGTAAAAAGGAAGGCACGATGTTCGCGTCGGCCCCGGACGGCACGCTGGAAATCGCCGAGGCCCTGCAGGACCTGCGCGCAAGCGTCGGGGAACTGTCGCGCATAGCGACGCAGAAAGAGGGCCTGCGCAGCTTCGTCATCCGCTACGCGTACTACCTGCGCCGTACCTGCATCTATCGCCCGTGCAACGACTCCCTGGAACGCATCCTGCGCACGGCCTACGCCGACGAGTGCTTCCCGTATACCGACGGCCAATTCCTGCAGGACAACGGAGCCAACCCCCGCTGGAAGAAATGCGCGGAGGCTGCATGCATAGAAGTGGAAGGGGCGGACCTCCCGGCCCGCTGCGACGATATACTCCCGAAGAAGCCTAATCCCTGAAAATTCGAGTCCGGAAAACAGGGGTTTCCAGCGCCGAACTGGTATACTGTTTTCGTGAAACCCGAGGATTTCGTCCACCTGCATAACCATTCCACCTACTCCCTCCTGGAGGCATTGCCCAGCCCGGAGGAAGTGGTGCTACGCGCCAAGGAACTGGGGCAAACCGCGGTGGGACTGGCGGACAAGGGATACATGTACGGCCTCATCGAGTTCTACCAGTACGCCGGCAAGCACGGATTGAAACCGATCCTGGGCATGGACGCCTACGTGGCGGCGCGCACGCGCAAGGACAAGGAAGCGGGCATAGATACCAAGAGCTATCCGCTGACCCTGTTCGCCGAAACACAGGAAGGATACGAAAACCTCCTCAAGCTGGCGACCATGGCCGCAATGGAAGGCATGTACTACAAGCCGCGCGTCGATGACGAACTCCTGACGCAGTATGGCAAGGGACTCATCTGCCTCACAGGCCCCATCACGGGTGCGATCGGCAACGCGGCCCTGGCGGAAGACGGCGAACGGATCAAGGCGCTCACCGAGCAGTACTGGAAATGGTTCGGGAAAAACAACGTGTACTACGAACTGATGGACCTGCCGCAGGTGAGCGGACAGGCGGAGGTGAACCAACAGCTCATCCAGTACGGAAAGGAACTGGGCGTACCGGTGGTGGCCACCTGCAACAGCCACTACTGCCGAACTGAGGACGCCGAGGCGCACGATATCCTCCTCTGCATCCAGAAAGGCGCGAACGTCGCGGACCCGGGACGATTCTCGATGCGCGACAGCGATTTCTCCATGCGTCCGTTCGAGGAAATGGAGAAGGCGTTCGCACACGTGCCGGAGGCACTGGAAAACACCCGCGTCATCGCGGACCGCTGCAACCTCACGTTCGAATTCGGCAAGAACCGCATCCCCGTCTTCCCGGTCCCGGAAGGAAAAACGGAGGACGAATACCTGACGGAGTTGTGCTACGCGGGCTTTGAACGCAGGTACCCCAACCCCACTCCGGAACACCGCACGCGTTTGGATTACGAGATCGGCATCATCAAGCAGGTGAAGTTCTCCGGGTACTTCCTCATCGTCCAGGACTTCGTGAACGAGGCGAAGCGGCGCGGCATCACGGTGGGTCCGGGCCGCGGATCGGCGGCGGGATCCATGGCCAGTTACTGCCTGGGCATCACGGGCGTGGACCCCATGGAGCACGGACTGCTCTTCGAACGTTTCCTCAATCCGGAACGCATCTCCATGCCGGATATCGACCTCGACTTCGCGGACAACCGCCGCGACGAAGTGCTTGAATACGTCCGCGACAAATACGGACGTGACCGCGTGGCGCAGATCTGTACGTTCGGAACGCTGGCCGCCCGCGCCGCGGTGAAGGACGTCGGCCGTTCGTTCGGCATCCCCTTTTTGGAAATGAACACGCTCGCCAAGCTCATCCCGGAGAAGCCGGGTACGAAGCTGAAGGAGGCGCTGGAGACCGTGGAGATGAAGACGGCCTACGACAGCAACGAGCTCTATAGGAAAGTGATCGACAACGCATTGAAGCTGGAAGGAAAGGCGCGCCACGTTTCGGTGCACGCCTGCGGCGTCATCATCACGCCTGCCGCCACGACCACGTACACCGCCCTCCAGAAGGCGCCGAAGGACGAGAACACCATCATCACGCAGTACTCCGCCAAGCCCTTGGAATCCCTGGGACTCCTGAAGATGGACTTCCTCGGTCTCATGAACCTCACGGTCATCCAGACAAGCTTGGAAATCATCAAGCGCACGCGCGGCAAGGACGTGAACATCGAACAGATCCCCATGGAGGACGCGCAGACCTTCAAGCTGCTTCAGCACGGAGACACGACGGGCGTGTTCCAGTTGGAATCCGCGGGCATGCGCCGGTACCTCAAGCAGTTGAAGCCGACGAACTTCGCGGACATCACCGCCATGATCTCCTTATACCGCCCGGGTCCGATGGAATGGATCTCCAGCTTCATCAAGCGCAAGCACGGCAAGGAGAAGGTCGCCTACATCCACGACGATTTGCGCCCCATCTTGGAGCCTACCTTCGGTATCGGTATCTACCAGGAGCAGATCCTCCAGATCGCGCAGGCGTTCGCCGGGTTCAGCCTTGGCGAAGCGGACCTCCTGCGCCGCGCCATCGGTAAGAAGATCAAGAAAGAACTCGACGCCCAGCGCGAAAAGTTCATCAACGGCGCCGTGAAGAAGGGATACCCCGAAAAACTCGCGATCCAGATCTTCGACGACGTCATCACCCCGTTCGCCGGATACGGATTCAACAAATCGCACGCGGCCGGCTACGCCCTCATCGCGTACCAGACCGCGTACCTGAAGGCCAACTTCACCGCGGAATTCATGGCGGCCCTTCTCTCCAGCGACGCGCAGGACACCGAGCGCGTCATGATCGAAATCGAAGAATGCCGCAGCATGGGCCTCAAGGTGCTGCCCCCGGACGTGAACGAATCATTCAGCCAGTTCACGGTCATCAAGCCGAAGGACGGCGAGAACGATTGGGCGATCCGCTTCGGACTGTCGGCCATCAAAGGAGTCGGCGAAAGCTCAGTGGATCTACTCATCGCGGAGCGCGAGCGCGGCGGACGTTTCGAGACGATCGAAGACTTCGCGCACCGCGTCCCCAGCAAGATCCTCAACAAGAAGCTCCTGGAATCCATGGCGAAATCCGGCGCACTCGATTCGCTGGGCGAGCGCCGCATGATCCTTGAGAACTACCCGCTCATCGTGGACTACGGCAAGTCCTCCGGCGACTCCACCAGCGCACAGACCGACCTCTTCGGCGCGCTCGACACGGGCATCGAACAGGCGACCATCGAATTCCCTCCGACACCCGCCGCCACGGGGCAGCAGAAATTGGAATGGGAGAAGGAGACGCTCGGCATGTACGTCTCCAGCCATCCGCTCGCAGGCTTGAAGAAATACATCGCCCGCAAGGCGCAGCTCATCGGGGACCTGACGCAGAAGAACATCGGCAAGAAGGGCACGCTGGCGGGCATGGTGGAAAGCGTGAAGACCATCCGCACCAAGAAAGGCGACACCATGGCGATCGTCATGTTGGAAGACCCGACCGGAAAGATGGAAGTGACGCTCTTCCCGAAGACGTACGCGGAGGCCGCGCCCATGCTGGGCCAGCCGGACACCGTGCTGGTGCTCGGGGGCGTCATCGACTACCGCGCCGGGCAGCTGCAAATGCGCGTGGATGCCATCAAGCGCTCGTCTCTCAGCGCCATGATCAAGAAAGCAAAGGAGGACGGGGTATTCGACGAGGAGGAAGCGAAACGCGGACTCTCCGTGATGCGTAAAACGCTCGAAATAGAAGAGGAAGTGGAGGCCGTGGATGAGGAGGGAAACGCGATTGCGGGAGAAAAGATAAAAGTGAGCAAGGAAACGGCCGCGGAAGGAGGCGATGACAAAAAGCCCGACGTTCCGGAAGCAGACGTGACGGAAAAAAAGGAGCCTGGGCACATGCACACCATCACGCTCCCCGCCCGCGCCCCAAAGCAGCTCCTGCTGGACCTGAAGCGCGTACTGGAGACGTATCCCGGCGGCGACCCCGTGCAGCTGAAGATCGGTGAGCAGATGATCATGCTTCCGCTCACCGTCACCATGTCTCCCATCCTGGAGAAACGCATCGCAGACCTATTGGCGACGGCGGCGAATTAATAGGCGAAGCGAGCGAAGCCGGACGAACACCATCGATGTACAGAATGTTTGACTCGCCGTCCGGAACGAGGATAATGATAGGTCACGATGAACCTTTTTTGGTCGCTGCTGGCATTCTTCCTCTCGCTCATTGTCTGCGCGGAGGGATCCATGTGGCTCATGTACCGAAGGCGCACGTCTGCGCTGCGTTTCCCGAGGGAAGCCGACGGGTCGCAGATCAGGCTGTTCACCTACGGCCGCATGCGATACATCATCCTCATCCACACGGTATTCATGATTACCGTCTGCATTTTCACCTTGGTCTGGCTATGGTGACGCTGAACGACCCGCGCTGGCATACCCTCCCCTTCCCGGGAAAGAACGAAGGCGAACACTTCCAGTTCTTCTTCCGACAGCATCCCATCCGCCTGCTGCGCCCGCTGTCGCAATGCATCGGCGGCATGCTCGGCCTGGTCGCGCTGGGGTACATCCTCATCGTGTCCGCGCAGCCCGAGGAATCGACCCGTCACCTGGCGCTTTCGATCCTCCTCCTCATGTTCATCCTGACGAACGTCGTCTTCCTGGGATCGCTGTACCGGTACTGCATGTATATCATCGTGGTGACCGACCGGAAGATCCACCGCATCAAGAAAACCCTCCTGGCCGTGAACGACCACCAGACGATCGACCTGTGGGTGCTGCAGGACATTTTCAAAAGCCAGCACGGCCTGGTGCAGAATCTGTTCGGCTTCGGCACGCTCATCATGGAAGCCCAGGAAACGCAGCTGAGACTGCACTTCATCCCTGGCGTCCAAGACAAGTATCTGGCGATCATGAAACTACGCGAACAAGCGCGGACAATGATTAACCAGGTGCAGACGAACCGCATGCAAGGGGCGCCGCCGAGCGTGCCTCACAAGGATCGTGACGCTACACTACCCGCATGAAAATCCTGCCCGTCACCGACGAATCCATCCAGGAAGCCGTCAACGTCATCCGCGAGGGAGGGGTCGTGGCGCACGCGACCGAGACCTGTTACGGCTTGGCATGCGACCTGCAGAATCCGGAGGCCGTCACGAAGCTGTTCCAGATCAAGCAGCGCCCGTACGACAAACCCGTCAGCGGACTCTTCGCCACGGTGGAAGACGCGAAGGACGTGGCCGAATGGAACGACGATGCCGAGAAACTCGCTGCCCAGCACCTGCCCGGCCCCCTCACGATCATCCTCCCCCTCTTCGAACCCAAGCGCTTCTTCGTGACGCCGAATGGAGGCGCCACGATCGGCGTGCGCGTCTCCAGCCACCCGGTCGCGAAAGCCCTCGCCACGGAGTGCGCCATGCCCATCTCCACGACCTCCGCGAACTTCCATGGCAAACCCAATCCCTACACCGTGGCGGATATCCTGATGCAACTGAAGGACAACAAGATCATGCCCGACCTCATCCTGGACAGCGGCATCCTGCCCTTCGTCCCGCCGTCGACGGTGGTGGACCTGACGGCCGATGCGGTGGAACTGCGACCTGGAAGCATCAAAATCTGGAAGTGACGGAGGCCTCCATGCCTGTATACTGGAGGCGATGATTTGTCCTAGGTGCAAATCGCCGGATACGTCTGTGATCGATTCACGCGTGAGCGACGAAGGCCGTTCCGTGCGCCGCCGCCGCGAGTGCCCCAAGTGCGAGCACCGTTTCACCACGTTCGAACGCCAGGAACTCACATCCCTCATCGTCGTGAAACGCGACGGCACGCGCGAACCCTACGAGCGCGAGAAAATCATGCGCGGCATCTGGCTGGCGTGCACCAAGCGTCCGGTGACGCAGGAGCAGGTGGATAAACTCCTCTCGCACCTGGAAGAAATGTGGGCCGCGAAGCAGGAGGAAGTGAAGAGCAGCGAGATCGGCAATGACGTGATGAAGGAATTGAAGAAACTCGACCAGGTCGCCTACATCCGCTTCGCCTCCATCCATCGCGAGTTCAAGGACGTGGAGGAGTTCAAGGAGGAGGTGGGAAAGCTGTTCGAGAAGGCGAAGAAGAAGTAAAACGGCTAATAAATAGCAAAAAACGGGATGCACTCGGGAAAGGCATCGCGTATGCTGTACGCCGATGCTACGCACCCACACCTGCGGCGATCTCCGCGATTCAGACGACCAGAAAGCCGTCACCCTCTGCGGATGGGTGCACCGCCGCCGCGACCACGGAGGCCTTATCTTCATCGACCTACGCGATAAATATGGTTTCACGCAGGTCGTCTTCGATCCGGAGAACAAGGATATCTTCGGTGCCGCCGAAAAGGTCCGCCCCGAATGGGTGCTGAAAGTGGAAGGAACGGTGCGCAAGCGCCTGCCCGGTGCGGAGCGTCCGGAGAACCCGACGGGACTTATCGAAGTGGTGGTGAAGAGCGTTGAAGTACTCAGCGAATCCAAAACGCCTCCGTTTGAAATCGACCAGGAGAAAGAGGTGAATGAAGAGCTGCGCCTGAAGTGGCGCTTCCTGGACCTGCGCCGTCCCCGCATGCAGGAGATCCTGCGTAACCGCGATCTGCTCATCACGCACATCCGCCAGTACATGCATAAGAAAAACTTCACGGAAGTGCAGACCCCCATCCTCGCCAACTCATCGCCCGAAGGCGCGCGCGATTACCTCGTGCCGAGCCGCCTCCATCCGGGTCAGTTCTACGCGCTTCCCCAGGCTCCGCAACAGTTCAAACAGTTATTAATGATCGCGGGTATGGATCGCTACTTCCAGATCGCCCCGTGCTTCCGCGACGAGGACCCGCGTGCGGACCGCCACCCGGGAGAGTTCTACCAGCTGGACCTGGAGATGAGCTTCGTGGAGCAGGAAGACGTGTTCAACGTCGCCGAGCCCCTCATGATCGAACTAACGCATGCCTTCAGCGACAAGAAAGTGATGTGGGATCCGTTCCCGCGCATCACCTGGCACGACGCCATCGATACCTATGGCTCCGACAAGCCCGACCTGCGCTACGAAATGAAAATGCAGGACGTTACGCAGAAAATGGCAGACAGCGGCTTCAGCGTGTTCGCGGATGCCGTGAAGAAAAAAGGAGTGGTGAAGGCCCTCGTTGTCCCGAATGGCGCATCCTTCAGCCGCAAGGATATCGATGAACTGACGGAAACCGCCAAGACCCATGGCGCGAAGGGATTGGCATACATCTTGATAAAGGAAGAAGGCCTCCAATCGCCTATCGTGAAATTCCTTGGCGAAGATGTCGCCGCGCAATTGATGAAAGACCTCGGTGCAAAGGCCGGCGATGCCGTTTTCTTTGCTGCGGATGCATGGAAAACCGCCTGCTCCTCACTCGGACAGGTACGTATCCAGGTGGCGAAGAAACTGCAGCTGGCCGATCCGAAGAAAGCAGCCTGGGTATGGATCGTCGACTTCCCGATGTACGAAATGAACGAAGAAACGAAGAAGATCGACTTCTCCCACAACCCCTTCTCCATGCCGCAGGGAGGCATGGAAGCATTAATGACGAAAGACCCATTGGATATCGTCGCGTTCCAGTACGACTTCGTTTGCAACGGCTTCGAGCTGACATCCGGGGCGATTCGCAACCACCGCCCGGAGATCATGTACAAGGCATTCGAAATCGCAGGATACACGAAGGAGCAGGTGGATGAGAAATTCGGCGCGATGATCCGCGCCTTCGAGTACGGCGCGCCCCCGCACGGAGGATGCGCCCCGGGCATCGACCGCCTCATGATGGTGCTGTGGGAATGCCCAAGCATCCGCGACATCTACGCCTTTCCGAAGAACGGCAAAGCGCAGGACGTGATGATGAACGCTCCCTCGACCGTCGATCCGAAGCAGTTAAAGGAGCTTCATATCAAAGTCGTAGATTAATTAAAAAAACGCCCGCCTCACCGAGTGGTGAGGGCGGGCTAGGGTTCATTTCTCGAGGGTTTTGTACCAACTGCGGAACCAGTTGTGCATAAACCCGGGCCACGACTGGTGCCAATCTTTGACTTGGAAGTCATGCGAGCCGGCCTTTCGCGCGACGGGACCGATGCGCTGCTGCCTATCTTCGTTGACGAACGACAGGATGGTGCAACGCGGATACTTTTCTCGGACGTACTGGATGAGTGCATAATCCTTGTCGCTACCCTGGAGATCGATTACAAGCAGGCGTACCGATTCGTCGCGAACGCCTTCATACGCTTCTTCGGGCTTCGAGTAACGGAGCTGATCCTGTTCGGGAAACCCGGCATTCATCAGCGCCCGATGGACATCGCGCGCATTCGAAACTGCAACGCAGACTACCTTCATGAGTACCTCCATTAAGAAAAGACCTCTGGGGGAAATGAACACGTTCCTGCGAGCAGGAACGCGGATTCTGAGGGGTCCGCAAGACGAAAGCAAGGGCATGTCGTAAGAATGGCTTGAGATACGCGTCTTAACAGGCATGAAGCAAGCAAAATTCCTGATCCTGATGGCATCCGCCACCCTTTTAGCAGGTTGTTACTGGCCCGTTGAAAACGGCTCCGGCCGCGAGACGCCGCTGCATTTCGGACTCTACGTGACGCCGGATCCCCAAACGAACCCCATCGATCCCCCGGAGCGTTTCACGGGGTGGCACGCGGGAGTGGACTTTGAAGTATCAACATCGGAAGCCGATGCCCAGATAGACGTGTATGCAGTTTGCAGCGGCAAAGTCCGCTTCGGTGGATTCGCGGAAGGCTACGGCGGACTGCTCATCCAGGATTGCACGCTCAAGGGGCAACCGGTAACCGTCCTGTACGGACACCTTACGGTCGAAGGCCTGCCGGCAGCGGACTCAATGCTTACGCAAGGACAACGATTCGCCACGCTCGGCGCGGCGCGCAGCCGCGACACGGACGGCAACCGGAAGCACCTGCATTTCGAGATCCACAAAGGAAGGGATTTGGTACTCCAGGGGTACGTGCAAAAGGAAGCCGAGCTGGAAAACTTCATCGATCCGATGACGGTCCTGCCCTGGCCGAACGAAAAATAAAACAATCCGCGTCGAACGAGCGCTCCGCGCGACGTGGAGACGCTCGCTGCCGAAAAGATAGCCCATGAAAGACAAACCTCCGGTTTTTCTTTCATGACTTCTTTGTGGTGCCGGGGAGAGGACTTGAACCTCCATGGGATTGCTCCCGCTAGCTCCTAAGGCTGGTGCGTCTGCCATTTCGCCACCCCGGCGACTGCCCGATGGTACCCGTTTCGGCCGTGCCCCGCATTATTTTCCTTCCTTCTCCGGATCGAACAAACCGATCCATTCTATGGCCGAATCGTGGCGTTGTAGGGATTCGCGCACGCGACGGCTATGGTCCAGGTCGATCTTCCCGTGCTTCTCCGCGGAGGCCTCCTTCGCTTCGCGTTCGAGCGCGGCACGCTCCTGCTTCGCCTTCACGGCGTTCGTTTCTATTTCTTTCTCGAGCAACATGAGTTGCTTCTTGTGCTCGCTTTCCAGCTGCATGCGCTGCTGGCCGACCGCGTTTTTTTCCTGCCCCACGGCGCGCGCCTCTTCGCGCAGAAGCATCTGCTTGGCATGCAGGTACGATTCCTCGAGCATCTTCCTGCGACGCTCAACGAGGGCATCGAACTGTTGCTGTTTTTTGCGTGCGTCGCGTTCGATGGTGACGAGCTGGCGCTGCAGTTCCTCGTCGGCGACGCGCCCTTCCCTATCGGCGATATCGCGCGCGCGCTTGTCGGCGTCCATTCCCTCCTTATCAATCGTCTTTTTGCGCTCGGCCAATTTCTTCTTCACCGTCATTTCATGCAGGAGCTCCGTATCTTTCTTCTGTTCGGCCAATTGCTTTTCCCGTTCCTCCTTCTTCAACTCCTCGCGCCTGCGCTCCTCTTCCATCTCCTCCTTCTGCTTCTTTTCCTCGGCCTTTTTCGCATGCTGCCCCTGGCGCCACTCCTCGCGTTCCTCCGACCTCTGTTTCGCCGCAGCGACCTCCTCCCCGAAAGCGGCCTTTCCGCGGGCCGCGAAATCCTCTTTCTCCGACGCATGTTTCCGGCGCAACTCGTCCTCCGCTTCCAGCATGGCTTTTCGGCGGGCTGCAATGCGCTCGAATTCGGCCTGGCGATCCATGGGGTTCTGTTGGGCCATTCTCCTTATGATACCACAAAAAAGGCCCTAAAGCCATGTTCTCATGCCTCTACCTCCTCTTCGTCCTCTTCCTCTTTCTTGGCCTTTTTGGCCTTTTCGGGCCTATGGAGATACTTCACTTCTTCGGTGAGTTCGCCCAGCCAATCGCCCTTTCCGAGCTTGGAAAGCTCCGCTTCGGCAATACGCAGGGTGTTGCTGCTGATCTTCCACTGCGGGTTGTGCGCCAGGAGTTTCATAATTTCCTCGGCGGTCACGCGCGGACTCAGGGTGATGACGATTTCCTTCACCCCCTTCTTCACGTCATCCATCTTGATACGCAGGATGCCGGCGCGGCGTGCCGCGAGTTTCAGGCGCAGGATGGAAAACAGGTTTTGCACCTGGGGCGGCAACTCGCCGTACTCGTCGCGCAGGTCCCCTTCGAATTCCTTGAGGGTGGATTCTTCCTCCGATGCGGCCAGTTTCTGGTACACGGAAATCTTCTCCTCGCTGTCGGGGATGTAAAACGTCGGCAGGAGGGCTTCTACGGGGAGCAAAATCTCCACGGTGATATCCTCCTCAAGGTCATCCTTGCGCCCCGCCTTGAGCTCTTCCACGGCGTTTTTGAGCATGCGTAGATAGTGACTGACGCCGACGGTGTTCATGGTGCCCGCCTGGGACGCTCCCAAAATCTCTCCCGCGCCGCGGATTTCCAGGTCGCGCATGGCCACCTGGAAGCCGGATCCAAGCTCGCAGGCCTCGACGATGGCACGCAATCTCTTCTTCGCGTCATCCTGGAGTTTCTGCGTGTGGTACAGGAGGTACGCGAATGCCTGGACCTTGCCGCGTCCCACGCGGCCGCGCAGCTGGTAGAGCTGGGCGAGACCGAAGCGCTCTGCTTCGTTGACGATGAGGGTGTTGGCACGGGGGAGGTCGATGCCGTTCTCGATGATGGTGGATGACACGAGCACATTGTATTTGCCGTCCTTGAATTTCGTAATGCGGTCTTCCAGATCCTCCGGCTTCAGCTGCCCGTGGGCGACGATGAACGTCGCGCCGGGGATAAGGTCGCGCAGCTTGTCCGCGAAGGCATCGATGGTCTCCACGCGGTTGTGCAGGATGAACACCTGCCCGTCGCGCTTGATCTCATGCATCACCGCCTGCTTCACCAACTGGTCGCTGTACTTGCGCACCTCGGTGATGATCGGGAGGCGTCCGGGGGGAGGGGTCGTGATGGTGGAGATATCGCGGAGTTTATGAAGACCCAGGTTGAGCGTGCGGGGAATGGGGGTGGCGGTGAGCGTGAGAATGTCGACCGACGCGCGCATCTCCTTAAATTTCTCCTTCTGCTTCACGCCGAAGCGCTGCTCTTCATCGACGATCACGAGTCCCAGATTCAGGAATTTGACGTCATCCTGGAGCAAGCGGTGCGTGCCGATGACGATGTCCACGTCGCCCTTGCGCAGCTTCTCCAGGGTCTCGGCTTGTTCCTTGGGGGAACGGAAACGGCTCATCATGTCGATCTTCACCTTGAAGGGCGCCATGCGCTGCAGGAAGTTCTTGTAGTGCTGGTCGGCGAGGATGGTGATGGGGGCGACGACCGCGACCTGCTTGCCGTCCTGCACCGCCTTGAACGCGGCGCGCATGGCGACTTCGGTCTTGCCAAATCCCACGTCTCCGCACACAAGGCGGTCCATCGGGTGGCCGCTCTCCATGTCCGCGGCGATGTCATCAACCGCTTTCTTTTGCCCGGGCGTCATGACGTACGGGAACGACTCCTCGAACTTGCGGTAGGTCTCATTGTTTTCCTTGTAGGAATATCCCTTCGCCGCGGCGCGCTTGGCGTAGAGCAAGAGCAGGTCCTTCGCGATTTCCTTCGTCTCCTGCTTGATCCTCTCCGCGATCTTCTTCCAAGCCGTTTCGCCAAGGCGCGTCAGGACGGGGTCATCGCCTTCCTCGTGCACGAACTTGCTGAGTTTGTCCGCCTGGTCGACCGGGATGAAAAGCTTGTCTCCCTCCGCGTAGGTGAGTTCCATGTATTCGCGCAGCGTCCCGTCGAACGTCTTCTGCGTCATACCCTCGAAACGTCCGATGCCGTGCTCCATATGCACCACGTAATCACCCGGCGTGAGCGACGTGAGGAAGTCGAGCGCGAGCTTGGACACGCTCTTCTGCTTGCCGGCTTTGCGAAGACTGAAAATCTCGCGATCGGTGAGCAGCGCACTCTGGAAATCCGGGTTCTGGATGGAGTGTGGCAAGAGGTCCCCCTCTTCCGCCGGCACGATCGTGACGGCGCCCGGGACGCGTTCCTTCTTCAGGAATTGGATACGCTCCTCCTTGAAGATGGCCTCCAATTCCTCACTGCGACGCGTGACGATGAGCAGGCTCCAATCCTGTTGCAACTTGTCGCGCAGGTCGTTCAAAAAGTCCGTCAGCGTGTAGAACTTGAGGACGGACAGGTAGCGCAGGTGGACGTGGTTTTTCTGGGATTCGGGGAAGGAGGTGAAGCGGATGACATGGCCCGTCTTGGGCGTTTCCACATCATCCTGGTCGTCGATGACAAGGAGGCCGTCCTTGGGGACCTGGCGTCCGAGCGACGCGGTTTTTTCGTAGTTCACGGGGTACAGATCAAGTGTTTTGTGATGGTCCGGCAGGATCTCCCCATCCTTCAGCCCGCGGATGCTCGCGATGACGTCGAACTCGAACTCGATGCGGAACATGTCCTCGCACTGGATGGGGAAAATATCCAGTGTGTCCCCGACCCGGCGATACTGGCCGGGCATCAACTGGGGGTCGTGAGCGTGTTCGTAGCCGCATTCCAAAAGGCTTTCCACGAACTCCGTGAAGTTCATCGCGTCTTTCTCTTCCAAGGTTATTTTCCTCTCCTGAAGCTCGCCGAACAACGGGAATTCCACGTCCCACGTCGCGCGCGGCAGCAGGAACGTCTTGTCCGCACCCAGCATGTAGAGCAGGAAATGCTGCAACGCGGCGGTCGTAAGCGCCATGCCATCCTCCGTTTGCACCATCTCGGGCATCGCCAGCGTCTCGCGCTCGAAGAAATGCAACCAATGTTGGATCGCCTCCACCGCCGCGCCGTCCTGTGCGAGTAGCAAGGTCGGGTAGGATTTGAAATGCAGGAGATGACTGATCAAAAGAGCCTTCGCCGTCTCGTTTCCCGCGCCGGAAATCACCAACTGCTTATCGGCCCGCAGAAGATCCGCGAGCTCTTTGTGAGTCGATTGACCGATGAGAAGCGATGGTTTCATGTCCGAAAAATGGAGTCGTGCCGACAAAAAGATGAAGTCTTACAGACGCAAAAAAGGTGCCTCTCCGACGCGGATATACTTCCCCGATGTCTGAAGACATCATACTCCTTTCCAGAAACGTCCACAAGCACGTTTTATTGCTCCTGCAGCCTCAACGGCATGATGAGATGCAGGAACTTCTCGTTCCCCGGCAGGTGGAATACCGCCGGATGCATGCTGTCCATCACGCGCATTTCCACCTGTTCACCGTCGATGTGGGCGAGGAAATCCAGAAGATAACTGGAGCTGAGCGCAATCTTCCCATCCGCGCCCGTCGTCTCCGCGGGCAAGGTCGCTTCGTCGCGGCCGAGCTGCGTCTGGGGTGTTTGCACATGGACCTCGGACGGCTTGATGGTGAAGGTGAGGCTGTTGTTCATCTCCTTGGCGAAGTAGTGCATGCGCTTGGTCGCGGTGGAGAGGTCGCGCGTGGAAATGAACGTCTTCGTCGGGGCTTCCTTCGGAATGATCTGGCGGTAATCCGGGAACTTTCCTTCGATGAGGCGAGACAGAAGATGTGTGTTACCGACGGTGATTTCGATCTGCTGCGTACCGAGCGTCACGCGCACCGGGATGGCCTCCTCGCGCGTACCCTCTTTCACGTCTTCTTCCGTCGGGCTGCGCTTCGCGGGCTTCTTTGCCGCAAGCATCGTCTTCAATTCATCCAATACCTTTACCGGAATGATGCAGGAGATATCCCCACCCTGCGCCTCGGCTTTGATTTTATACTCGGACAAACGGTAACTGTCCGTGGCGACCAAGATAAACTCCGGCCCCTCGGTACGCAGATACACCCCGGAGAGCACTGGACGCAGGCTGGTGCGTGCGGAGGTGAAGGTGACTAGGTGGAGAGCCTCCAGCAAACTCGCGGCGTCCAGGGCGAACGCTGTCTTGTTTTCAACGGTCGGCAACGACGGGTACTCGCTCGCCTTCTCCCCGGAGAGCATCGTCTTGCCGTGCGCGGACGTGCACTTCAACTGTGTGAGCTCCACCGTTTCCAATGTCACCTCGGGATCACCGTTGTACTGGGCGAAGTTCAGGATCGCCTTGGCGGGAATGGTGATGGAACCGGGAGTCTCCACGGTCGCATCGAACGAGGTGACGATACTCAACTCCAAATCGGTCGCGCTCACGGTGCACTTTCCATCCTCCGCTTTAAACAAAATATTTCCCAAGATCGGGAGTGCTTGCTGACTGGAAATCGCGCGGCTCACGAGCTGCAACGCTGACAGAAGATCTTGGGTGGCAGAGGTGAACTTCATTTTTTTCCTAATGGATAAAGTAAGAAAGTAATTATATTGAATTAGTCATCATAATGCCACTTCCAATCAGGACGGAAATCACGGCTTTTCTGTGGGAATGCATGTGGAACTTTTAGCCATTCTCCGATTCTCGGCATTTATACGGAATGGAACAAATCGTGTGTGTGGGAAGGGTGTGGAAAACCCGTGGATAACCCGGTCGGTATCGCTACCAGAAGCCGTTTCTAATAAAACGTGATCCTGAAGCCAAAAAATCAAAACCCTGTGCATAACTTCCCCGACTCTGGGGAGAAGTAGTTATCCACATATCCACACTAGGTGTGGATAACTTTTGTATCCAAAAGAGCGACCATACAGGAATGTGGAGAAGCGGCGGATACTGCGGAAAACCCTTTTATTTGCTGTCGATATTCATTTCTCCTTTGAATTGGTCGCGCGCGTCGATGCGCGGAACCGGGGTCGTGTTGGGTCTCGCGAGCATGTGTCCCGCCTTCATCACGACGTAGGAATTGTTCGAAATATCCTCCGTCACCAGCACTCCCGAAGACACCATCGAGTTGCTTCCGATTTTGATGCCGGGGTTGATGCCGACTTTCATGCCGACGCGCACGTCGTTGCCCACGGCCGTCCCGAACTTGATGCGTCCCGTCGACATCTTCTTTCCCCCGACGTGCGAGTGCACGTGTCCCTCGTCCAGGCGCAGGTTTGCGGTGACGGTGCCCGTGCCGAACGACACGTTGTTGCCCACCACGCTGTCGCCCAGGTAGGTGCCGTGCGTCCAGACGTCGCTGTGTAGGACGGTTCCTTTGATTTCCGAATGCGCGCCGATGACGCAGCGATCGCCCATGCTGCCCCCGCGGATGATGCTTCCGTAGCGGATCTCGCAGTTCCGTCCGATGTACGCGGGTCCGTTGATGACGGCGTGCGGCAGGACTTCCGTTCCTTCATCTATGTAGACGTCGCCTTCGATGACGGCGGACGGGTGGATCTTCGCGGTGGGGTGGATGAAGGGCTTCGCCTTCTCCTTCAGGAACATCTCCATCATCTCCAGCAGGTGCCACGGGTACTTCACGGCGTTCCAGCGCCCGCGGTACTCGGCCACCTGGTAGTTCTTCGTCGCGAAGAGCGTTTGCTCCGTCTGCGAGTAGCCGTCTCCCTTCGGGTCCGGGATCGTCATCATCGCCTCCCACAGAGCGTCGAAGTCGTTATGGATGTGCACCACGATGTTCACGAAGTTGCTCGGTTCGTTTCCCTCCCCCGGCTTTTCCACGATGTCCGTGATGCGGCCGTCCTTCTGCACGGTCATGTAGCCCCCCGGGAAATACGTATCCATGTGCTTGCCCAGGATCGCGCCGTCGACTCCCGGTTGCGCCGCGATCTTCAAAATCTCCCTGTATCCTTCGGTGTCCACGATGTCCGTCCCCGCCACCACCATCAACGGTCCTTTCGGAATCTGTTTCATGGCGCTGATGAGCGCGCCGCGCGTGCCGAGGTCCTTGTCCTCCTGTACGAACACTTCCATGTCCGGGAGGATTTTTTTGACGATCGGGGCGTTTTCATCGTTCGCGACGATCGCGATATCGTCGCAACCAGCGGCGCGGAGCCTCTCGATCTGCCACTCGACCAGCGTCTTTCCGCAGATGGGGAAAAGCGATTTATCTTTCAGGGGCCAGAAACGCGTGCTTTGTCCTGCCAGGAGGACCAGGGTTTTCATGCGGGGGTAGTGTAGAGGGGTGGATGGGGGCGATCCAGCCCTATTTTTAAGCCCGAATTACGTAATGCATGCGTGTTTCTTATAGATTGACATATCTATAATACATTCTATAATATATACGGATTCTCCGGAATCGCGTCGTTCCCTGTCACCACTGTTTACAAAGAGGAAGAATTGCGATGACCCGTTTTCAACGATGCACGATGGTCGGTCTGTTGGTCTGGGGCCTGTACATGACGGGCAGCATGTTTTACGAGCGGAGCCAAAAGGATCGCGCCCGCGCTGCCTGCACCCGCGTCACCGACATGATGCCGCTCCAGGCGAGCCGCGCGATGTGGCCCGAGAACGCCACGCCGGACGAAAAGCTGATGTTCGTGCTGGATCAGAAGCAGCGTGAATTGGATGCCCGTTCCACCCAGCAGGGCCAGGGCGGCGCCCGACTCAGCATCCGCTTCATGGACACGCTCGTCGCGAACAATTCTTCCTACATGAACAGTGCACGGCAGGAAGCGATCGTTACCCGAGAGTGATCCGTGCGCTTCGGCGACGAAGCCGCATCCAAGGTCCCAGTTGCGCATAGCGTGACTGGGACTTTTTTTATTGTCCGTCCAAAATCACCGTCAGCGATCCGCTCAAACTCGTGAGATGCGTCTTCATGCCGAATTGTTTCAATCGGTCCAGCACGTCCTGGTTCGGAAGTTTGTAACTGTTTTGAGCCGCGACGGAGACGACCGCTTGCGTCGCCTTCACCGCCATCAGGAATCCCGTCGAACTCGACGTCCTGCTCCCGTGGTGCGCCACTTTCAGGATATCCGCGGATACGTCGATACCCGCCGAGAGGATCGCACGCTCTTGGGGTTCTTCCATGTCCCCCGTGAAGAGCACGCTGTCTTTGCCGTAGAGGACGCGCAGCGCCACGGACGTGTTGTTCGCGTCGCCCTTCTGTCCCAGGAGTCCCGTCCGCGGCCACACCACGTCCAGCATCAATCCGTCTTTCCAGATGATGTCTTTCGCCGGGTCCGCAAGGAGTACGTTTACGTGTTTCTCCCGCAGGAGGGTGAGCATCTCGCGATAGCGCGGCAACGAAAAATCCATGCCCGTCATCAACACGTTTTTCACTGCGTAGCGCTTCAGGATTTCCGGAAACGCGAAGAGGTGATCCTGGTGCGGGTGGCTCAAGACGATCATGTCGATCGTCCTATCCATGAAGGGCATGGTTCGTTCCAGGTGTTCCAGCAGGCTCAGGTTCGGTCCCCCGTCCACTACGATCTGTTGCCCGCTGGGGCCCGCGATCAACGCCGCGTCCCCCTGGCCGACGTCGAAGAAATGCACCGCGGTCTCGCGCTTCGGGGACGCCATCAAAGTCTCCCGTACCGCCAGGAGCAGGAGTACGAGGACGCACGAGACGGCGATGATCAGGATGCGACGCACCCCGCCATCTTACGCCTCGACGCGCTGCGCGCGCATCTTCTTCCAACATGCGGCGGCGCCCGCGAGGGTCACCATCGCCCAGATATTCACGCCGCTCTCCGGAAGGGAGCCGCCCTTTCCGTTCCCTCCCGTCACGGAACCCACCGGGGGCAACGTGCCGATCGAGGAACGCAAGGAAGACACGCTCGTCGTCTGGCCGCTGCCGAGCGTAATCGCCTGGAAGATACCCTTTGAGGTTTGTCCGTCCTTGTAAAGAGTACGGATGGAAACACCCAATGTCCTGGCATTGACGCGCGGGATGCTGATGCCGCGCGACGTACCAGTCACGCGCAGCGACGGACCGAAGGTCGCGCCGCCGTCGATGCTTTGGGAGATCACGAATCCTTCCACGCCGTCTGCATTCGGTGCGTTCCACGATGCATCCACGGTGTAGCGTCCGTTTCCTTCGGCCGTGGCACGTAGGCGCAGGTTGGTCACTTCGGGATGCGAGCCGGTCGGGGCTGCGGCGGAAGACGAAGATCCGTTCTGAATGAACGTCGGGAGTTGCAGAGGATCCAAGGAGATCGTTTTACCAGCCCCGTCCGTGCCGCGCACGTCGCCGATCACCTGCAGGAGGTACACGGTTCCGTTCACCATGGGATACGTTTCCACGAGCACGGTTTCACCGGATACGGTTGCGCCGGTCACCGGAAGATTGAAGCCGCTTCCGAACTCGATGCCGAAGAGCGTGCTGGCGCTTCCCGTGATGGGAAGGACGGTGTTCGAGAACGTAAGGAGTACGCCCGTGGATGATGCCTTCTCCGCCTTGATCAAGCGCAACGTTGCTGCCTGCGCGACCATCTGGGCGGAAGAAGATCCTTTGGACGTCGTCGTGCGCAGCTGGACCGATGCCTCTTCGGCGAAGAACGGGCTTTCCTCCCCCTGATCGTTCACCGCAAGAACGGAAACGTAGAGCATGTCCGTCGGAGGGAGCGAGGGGAAGACGTACGTAGTCTCGGTTCCCGCGACGGAATCGAAATCATCGTACAGTCCGTTCTCCTTTAGGATGGATGTATGGCTGTAGAACACGCGGTAGTTCGCGATCTCCTGCGTCGTGACCTTATCCCAGGTCACCGTCACCTTTCCGTCACTCAACGAAGCCTGGATTCCGGTTACGTTGTCGGGTGCTGCGGCGAAGGCCGTCAGCGGGAATGCGAGGGAAAGGAGGCCTAACGAAAGGCGGGCTGCGAATGTCGTCATAAGTGTTTGTGTGAATGTTTCTCCTTAGTATAGCAGAAATGGCGTTTTGGGGCAAATTATAAGAAAGGTCGACGGAATAGCTGCATTAGCTTCCTTAGCTTCTTTAAAGTGAGTATTTCGGATTATAAGGAAGCTAACGAAGCTACCTACTAATCCCGCAATAATGCTTTCTGAATCCCGCTCAACTTGGCCAATCCGAGGATCAGTAATAATCCAATACCCAACGCCCCCACCGTCCAAAGCGATGATTCCAGGAAAGAAGCGGTTCCCCATAGGAATCCTCCCAAAACGATCGCATACAGAAGGGTTTGGACGATCATCCTGCCCGTCAGTTTCATCGGCAGGACGCGCAGGCTCTGGGGGAGCAGGAGGGCGGCCAGCAGGACGTGGGTTGCGATCGACGTATAAGAAGCGCCGACGAATCCCATGTCCGGGATGAGGGTGAGGTTCAGGAAGAGCGACACGAGCACGCCCAGGAAGAGGGTCGACACCAGCGGCCTCCACGCGTGTTTCGCGAGCAGCGAATAGAAGGAGAACAGGATGATGCCGTTCATGAGCATGGAGACGGAGAGAATCCTGAGTGCTGTATCCGATCCCGGCTGCGTCGCCGTGGAAAGATACGTGTCATTGATGAGCAGTTCGCTGAGGGCGCGGGGCCAGAAGAAGCTGAAGAGGAACGTCGTGACGGAGAGCAGGACGATGGTGAAGAAGATGCGTCCGACAAAGTGTTTGGTTTCCTCGTTTTTCTTCACGCGGTCCGAGAGCGCGGGCAGCGTCGAGTTCAAAAGGATGGTGGGCAGCAGGTACGCCATGTCCATCATGCGCTGGACGAACCCGTACGCCGCGTTCTGCAGTTCGAAATCGTCGGGGCGAAGCGCCGCGATGAGCGTGACGTCGAACTGGCGATAGAGCGCGGTGAACAGATAGGCCATGCCGTACGGGGCGGCTTGGACGAGCAGCGTCTTCATGACATCCGCATCCAGTCTCGGGCGGATCGACATCAGTCTCCATCCGAAAAACAACGACAAGACGTAGAGCAGCAATGCCCCCAGACTCCCCAGTCCCAGGAAGAGGTACAGCATTGCCGGGTCCTGCGACTGGCGCACGCCGAGAAGCAGGACGATGAGCATGGAGCCCGCGGTGAGCACGCGCTGGAGCACCTCCGCCACGAACACGAACTGCATCTTGTGGCTCACTTGGAACACCGTGCGCAGGATGCCCGCGAGCAGCGTGAAGGACGGGACGAGGGATGCGATGCTGATCGCGATCGGCAGCGGCGTTCCGCGCCATGCGGGCGTGATCCATGCGATGGCGAGCGCGCTTCCGATCGAAACCAAAAGGATGCCGCAGCGCACGACGATGAGGTTCCCCAACACCTTCTCCTGCTCCTTCTTTCCTCCCGCCGTGCTGATTTCACGGATGGCCACGGCGTAGAGCCCGAAATCCGCGAGGATGCCGAAGAGTTGCAGGTAGCCGTAGGCCGTGTTGTAGAGTCCGGCGAGTTCTTTGCTGAGTCCCGTCGCGACGATCTTCACCGTCACGATGGCGAGCGCCGCCATGATGACCTGGCTGCCGAGTTGCCACAGGGTGCTTTTCGCGATTTGTCGCTGGGACATGCGGGGAGTATAGCCGAAAAAATTCCGTCAATTGCGAATTGTGCCAAACGATCCTATGGTCTGGATACATGCTGCTGTCGATCGGTAACCCGACGCCCAGCGCCCAGGATCAGAGGGCGGAGGTGCCTGTTTCCCGTGCCGGATCGACACCCGACCGACAAAGACCCCTTGTATCCCCTGGCCTCAGGGGCATATTGTTGTCGGCCACTATGAAGGATTTTTTCCTGCGCAACGGCACCATCATCGATGCGGAGGGAGAGCGTAAGACGGATCTGCATTGGAACGACGGCGTCGTCCGTTTCGGGGGGGAAGCCGCCCGCCAATCGGATGCGCTGAACCTGCATGGCAAGATGGTGTTTCCGGGTTTCATCGATCCGCACGTCCACTTCCGCACCCCGGGGCACGAACACAAGGGAAATATCGAATCGGAATCCATCAGCGCGATGTGGGGAGGGGTGACGACGGCGTGCGATATGCCGAACACCAACCCGCCCACGGTCGCCATCGCCGCGTTTTCGGATAAGGTGAGGCGCGCAATGGAGCAGTCGTGCATCGACATGCGCTTTTATTTCGGCATGACGAAGCCCGAGCACCTGGAGCAGTTCAGGCAGTTCATGGAGGCGCAGGACGCCGCCACGCGGGAGCTCCGCCGGTGGATGTGCGGCGTGAAGCTGTATCTGGAACATTCCACGGGAGATCAAAAGATCGAGGAGGGCATGGTGGGCGAAGTCTTCCGGGCCTGCGCGGAATACAACGTGCTGCTCATGGCGCATTGCGAGGACGTGCATATCAATGCCACGGCCGAACGTGCGCATGCGGGCATTACACATGTCGGGGTTCATTCGGCGGTCCGGCCCCCCGAGTCCGAAGCGCGTTCCATCGGCGATTCGATCCGCCGTGCGGAACACTACGGTACCCGTTTCCACGTCGCGCACGTGTCTACCCGCCTGGGAGTGGATCTCATCCGGGAGGCGAAAAAGAAGGGCGTGTCTGTCACCGCCGAAGCAACAACGCATCATTTGTTCTGCACCACGGATGATTACGAGACATTGGGCACGCGTATCAAGATGAACCCTCCCATCCGTTCCGCGGACGATCGCGATGCGCTCTGGGAAGGAATCGCGGACCGCACCATCGATATGGTAGTCACGGACCATGCGCCGCATACCATCCAGGAAAAAAATAACATCAATCCGCTCAAGGCGCCCAGCGGCGTGCCGGGCGTGGAAACGATGATCCCCCTCCTCCTCTCCGTCGCGGCGAATCATTGGCCGCACCCTACGTCGTCACGTCCCGAGGACGCGAAGCTTACGTACCACGATATCCGCCGCCTCTGCTTCGACAACCCCAACCGTATCTTCCGGCTCGGGAAGGGTGACATCCTGGACGCGGCCAGGGCGGACGTCGTCATCATCGATCCGGACAAGAAGTGGATCACCGAGGCTGAGAAGCTTCACAGCAAGTGCAGTTGGACGCCGTACGAAGGCTGGACGGTGAAGGGCAAAGTCGAACGCGTGCTCATAGCATGACGCCGATCACTTCCCGCCAAATAGTTTCCGTATTTTCGACAGCCAACCCTCCCGCTTTCTTTCGATGACAGGCAGTGGTTCCGGCGTTTTTCTCAATGCTTCCAACCTGCGTTTTGACTCGTTGAAATCCGCCATCTGTTGGGGTATTTCCGATTTTTTGATCAACCCCGGTGCATAGTTGCATTGGTCGGCATTCCATTTCCACAGCACGAAGTAGTCCGCCGTTTCCCCGATCACTTCGTAATCCCAAATCAACCATGGCTCCTGGATATCCATGACTTGCTCGCCCAATTCGAAAGAAATGATTGTAAAATAATCGTACTTCGCAAACATTTTCGCCGCGATGGACATCAGGTCGTCGTCCTGCGGGTCCGGTGCGTCGGAAGGAGGGATTCTTTCCATAAGCGGGAAAGAATACTCCTCCTGCGATATAAAAAAAGAGCCCCGGTGGGGCTCTTTCGGATGATCGGGATCAGACCTCTACGAAGAGAGGAATCACCATCGGTTCGCGGTCGAGCTTGCGGTCGAAGTAGCGGTACAGGGCCCCGTTCACCGCGCGCTTGAAGGCCTTTCGGTCCTTCTCGCCGCGGGCGAGTTCCTCTTCATACGCTTTCTTGGCCGCCGCCACGACTTCGCCCGTGATGTCGTTCTGCTCGGTGCCGTAGATCAACCCGCGCG
>CAZUYK010000010.1:0-41787 GCA_964624905.1 uncultured Candidatus Peribacteria bacterium | reverse complement strand
ACCTGGTCCGTTTCCGCCTTGTTTCCGGGAACGAATTTCTGTCCGTCCTTGGTGGACAGGTTCGCGCTGAAATCTTTCTTGTCGGCCGTCTGGAAGAGCCCCTCGAGCGACCAATACTCCACGGGATTGAAAGCCTTGATCTCGCGCTCGCGGTCGACGATCACCTTCACCACCACGGACTGCACGCGGCCGGCGCTGAGTCCGCTGTAGACTTTCTTCCACAGGAACGGCGAGAGCGTATACCCCACCAAGCGATCCAGGATGCGGCGCGCCTGCTGGGCGTCGACAAGGTTCATGTCGATGCCGCGCGGATGCTCCACGGCCTCCTTGATGGCGCTCTCCGTGATTTCATGGAACACGATGCGGCGGATGTTTTTCTGATCGGCCTTCTTCACCTTCAACGCTTCCAGCAAATGCCAGCCGATGGCTTCCCCTTCGCGGTCTTCGTCAGTCGCGATCCACAATGTGTCGGCGTCCTTGTAGAGGGCTTTCAATTTCTTCACGACGGTCGCCTTCTCTTTCGTCACCTCGTACGTCGGCTCGAACCCGTGCTCGATGTCGACGCCGACGCCGCTCTTCGGAAGATCGCGGATGTGTCCCATGCTCGCCTCCACGATGAAATCTTTTCCGAGGAAACGCTTGATGGTCTTGGCCTTCGCGGGGCTCTCTACGATGACGAGATTGGTCGGCACGATCTAGAAAGAGGAAGTGGCTACGTGGCGGGAGAGTACGCACGCTCCTTATGCATTGTCAAAGAACGGAGTTCCTTTTGAACGCGGAACAGGAGGGAAATTCCTGCTCGAAAACGACAATAGATGTCAAATTTTCGCCATTTGTGATCATTTTTCGTACTCAGTTTTTTTGGCTCGCGGAGGCCCTGCATCCGTTTTTTGGCTTACGGAAGCCACGCATGTTGCGAAAATCGCTTGCCTAAGCCATCCCCGAAGCTAGACTAAATGTATCTTCTTCTTTACTTCTTACTTCATTCCAATCTTCTCTATGTCCAAGATGGATCTTATCGCCAACATCGCGAACGCCGCTGGCATCACCAAGCGCGCAGCCGCCGATGCATTGGAAGCCATGACCACGATGATCACGAAGGAGCTCAAGAAGGGCAACAACGTGACGATCACGGGCTTCGGAACGTTCCGCGTTTCCAAGCGCCAGGCTCGCATGGGTGTGAACCCGCGCAACCCGGGACAGAAGATCTCCATCCCCGCGATGAAGGTCCCGTCCTTCAAGGCCGGAAAGACGCTCAAGGACGCAGTCCGATAATTCTTTGAAATTATTTTTACAGGAAGCCTCCGTAACCCGGGGGCTTTTTGTTAAAGAAGGATATGCTATCCTTCTGTCCTCACCTACGCCCCTATGAACGCAGACCTCATCAAGTCATCGCTCGCTACGCTCCTGGACCATCTCAAGCTGACGTACGGCGATATCACCGTGCGCCAGGAGGACAACATGACGCGCGTCGATATCGCGTCGAACGACGCATCCAGGATCATCGGATGGCACGGGGAGACATTGAACTGCATCCAACACGTGCTGAAGTCGATCGTGCGCACGGCGGAGAAGCTGGAGCGCACGCCGCTGATCATCGTGGACGTGGACGGCTACCGCGCGATGCAGGAGGATAAGGTGAGGAAGATCGCCGAACAAAAAGCGGACTTCGTACGCAGGACGGGAAACCGAGTGGCGCTGTCGCCCATGTCTCCGTACTTCCGCCGCATCGTGCATATGCATGTGACCAATTCGCCGGCGATGGCGGACCTCGCGACGGAATCGATCGGGGAGGGGGACTACCGCCAGATCGTACTGAAGCTGAAGAACGAACAGGAAAAGAAGATCAAGGGAGGCGAGGAGCTGTCCCCGGTGATGGCCGCGGAGGACGGATTGGAAAATTTGGATATTTAAAATTAACCCGATGTCCGTAGACATCGGGTCATTGCCTCACATGGAGGCGAGGTGTCACGACCCGAGGATCGATGCACCGAAGCCGTCTCCCTCGTGATCCATGCGCTCTTGTATGCGCGCAAATTGGTCAAAAGGTTCGACAGCCTTGGATTCTTCTACCGCGGCTTCGCGGCCGCGCGGCAGCTCATCGAGCAAACCGCTTTTGACTACGTGCGGGCCACGCTGGTGGGAATGGGGCGCTGAGGCCCCTGGCTTACGTGTCTGCATGAGCAGACTCCTGTAGAAGTGAAAGAGCTTCCATGCCTCCTCCATCCAAAGAGGGGGCTTCGAACAGCCTAGAACGATTCCAAAGGGAGTCAATGACCCCGCCTGGATTGGCGAGAATAGGGAAAAGGCGGCATAAAAAATGCCCGCGTTCGTGTAGAACTCGGGCATGCTCGGTCGTCCCTGGGGACACCGTGCGGTGGGGCGGGGCCAGCATCGGCTAGGATGCTAACTCCATTGGAAGGGCTGGTGCTCCTCCGGAGGAGCGGCGGTAGCGTCGTCGTACCGATCCTCGAGCGTATCATCGTAACGCGGTTCGAATCCGCGTCGACGAACGGAGCTCATCACAATGCAGCTCCCCGGATGACCGTTCCAGGCGGCGCCGTCCGATTCTTCGTCTTCCGTCAGTCCGCCTTCCAGCGCTTGCTCACCAAGCAACAGCTGGTCGAGCGAGATTGTGGGGATATCGCGCCGGGGCATGCGGGGAAGACCGGTTAATCCCTGCTGATGCTGACGTCGTCGTCGCTGCGAAGCAAAAACAATCATGATCCGAACCCTTTAAAAGAGCACTCCATTTCCATGCCACTCCCATCCTAAGGAGAGGCTTGAAACAGCCTATGCCTGTTTTCCATGCTGTCAATTGGCTGATTCTTCGATTCAGCCATAAAAAAGGGGTCCGGTGTCATTACGACACCGGACCAGAGATCATTCGACATGCTCCTAACGCTACGTATGGTCATCGTTCGGACCAGGCAATTCCTCGTCCGAAAAGCGTTCGCTGAGCGGCAGCGGATCATCTCCGCTACCGACATCGAAACCGCGGCGATGGCGGTCGATGCCAAATCCCGTCTCGCTGGTGGTCGGGAGATCCCGTCCCAGCCAATCGGACAACTCACGCGAACTTGCATCACTCTGACGTATCATCATCCTACTCCTTTGAAGGATCCATGTACCCTTCCAAACCGGGTACTGCGGATAGGCTACGACGAATTTCACCTATGTCAATAAATCTTGTCATTGCTCGGTTATACCGCTCAGGACTTCTTCTTCCGCATCTTCATCCACGTATATCCCGCCGAGGCACCCGCGGCCATGATCGCCACGGTCTCGGGTCCGCTATCGCCAAGCGGCTGTCCGTTGACGGGGTTGGTGATCGTTCCGTTGCCGCCCGTCGTGGATGCGTTGGGGCCGCCCGGAAGGAACGGGAGCTCGATGAGGGAGCCGGGGAGCACCTGGGTGGGAACCGATGTTGCGGCGGCCTTTTCCAAGCGGCAGGACGCGGAACAACCGTCGCCGGAGACATCGTTCCCGTCATCGCATTCCTCGCCTTTCAGGGCGTCCACGATCTGGTCTCCGCACCGGGCGAAGCTGCAATCCTCTCGGCAGGCCGCATTGGGCAAGTTGCTGTTCTGCGAACCGATGTCACACGTCTCGCCGGCGTCCAGGCGGCCGTTGCCGCAGAAGAGATTGGCCGGACGGGAAGAAATGAGGGTGACCGAAGAGGATGCGGAGGACACCACGCAGAAGCCCGCCTTGCATGATCCGTTGGGACACTGGGAATCCGTGCTGCAGGAGCAGGATCCGTTCACGCACTTGTCACTGACGCACTGGGAATTGTCGGTGCATGTGTCGGAGGTCTTTTGGAACCTGCATTCCGTCGTGCAGGAATCCCTGTTGCTCAGGTTCCCGTCGTCGCACTGTTCGCCCGGTTCGACCGTTCCGTTGCCGCACGAATAGAGGGAGACGAACACCCGGCTGCTCGTGGCAGAAGAGGGGGGCACGCAATACCCGTTGCGGCAAACCGAGCCGACGCATTGCAAGTCATCATCGCATCCGCAGTATCCGCTGATACAACGGTCGCTGAGACATTGGCTGTTATCCGTGCAGCGGCCGAAGGACGAATTGCTGCCACCGCCCGTCGTGCCGCCGGCGTTCTCGCAACGGATGCACGGCATGGTGTTGGAACTGATGCAAACGAATCCCTGCTTGCCGCAGAAGTCGTTTCCGGCGTTGCCGTTGAGGGCGCACGCATCCGCCGGGCACTGGCCGTTCGGAAGCGAGGAATAGCTGTAGCGGGAGAATGAAGAACGGGAAGAGGAGCGAACACTGCTGTCCCTGGAACTGGAGCGCGAGGATGATCTCGACGTGGAAGAACCAGACGAGCGGGAAGAACTGACGGAAGAACTAGACGAGCGGGAAGAACTGGTAGAAGAACCCGAGGAACGGGAAGAAGACGATCCACAGGCCTTCACCAGCGTCTCGGTGCTGGTCATGCGTTTCGTGGTTCCGGACGGCGCGTATTTGGGATCCGCAACAACCGTAATCTTCGTTCCCGCCGGGCAGGTTTTCTTCGTGGATACGAGGAACGATGCCATCGCGGCATTGTACTGATTCGCTCCCCCCATGGTTACCATGGGTTGTGCAGGGCAGATGATTTTGTTTCCCTCCACGCGGCAGTTACCGGGTTCCAATCCCTTTACCGTCGCGGGATCCAAGCAATCATGCAACGTGAACGCAGGCTCCACCGTGAGCTGCTCGGTATCCAAGAACGTCGCAAGATACACGATGGATGCCTCTTCTCCCGCGCATATTTCCGTTTTATTCCCTGCGAAGGCCGGGCACTTCAACCCGGCACCGCGCAGATCGATGAAGTGCCTGGAGTGCAAACGGTCGCTCTTGAACGACGTGGAGGTCATTTGCTCCGGCGTGGGGGCGGGCTCGCTGGCGGGGTTGTAGAACGTTACGATGCGTCCGCCGGGATTGTAGACTTCCGCAAAATACCACGTTGCAAAATCGTATCCGACGGGAATGCCGCCCTTCGTGACGTACGTTATGGTTCTGCTATCCCCGGACATGACCGGCGCGACGACCTCGACGATGTCCGCAGGATTGTCCTTGTTTCCGCGGAATACCTTCGCGTTCATAGGCGCAGGAATGCGCACTTTTCCTCCCACATAGTCATCCATGTACACGGTGAGGCGCATGGCGGGCCAAGGATTGCTGGAGGAAACCTGCCCCGTCAGGAAGGCGAAGAACTTTGCCCAGAAACCGCCCGTGGAAGCCGTGGCATTGCCACCCGTGTTCACATTATGGATATCGCCGTTGGCAGCGGTATCAGGACCGCTGCTCGAAGCTCCGCCTCCTCCACCACCGCCACCTCCACCTCCTCCGCCGCCACTATTGCCACCACCTCCGCCCCCGCCCGAGGAACTACTGCTGCTCTTCAATGCGACACAGGTGAGCACCGAGTGAATTCCGTATTCCTCAAGATCCTGGATACTGGAAGCCGAAGAAGATGCAGACTGGCTTTGGGCACTGCTGCTCTGCTGCTGCTCTTCGCAATCGGAGTAATCAACCGCGCAACTCTGGGTACATCCGATGACACCTTCCAATCCTACGTCGCTGCAATCCGCATCGATGTCCGCACCGTCGCAGGCCTCGGTTCCGTTCTTCACGCCGTCGCCGCAGCGGGGGGCACTGGAAGAGGAAGACGTGACCGGTTGGCAACCAGTCGTATCGATTTGGCAGCTGGGCGCGCATGAGACATCGCCGGTATATTCCCCCAACGGATCGTTCATGACGGATTGGCAGGTGGCAGTGCCAAGGTCAATCCCATCACATTCTTCCAGCCCCTCTTTCTGGTCATTTCCACAGTAGGCAGATGATGATGTCGCCCCTGCGCTTGCGCTGGCAGAAGAAGTGGATTGCTGGCACATGGAAATATCAATCTCGCATGCAGGGGTGCAATCCAGATTTCCGGAATAACCCGCTCCCGCTACGGATGCGCAGGTCGCAGTACCGAAATCCGATGCATCGCATTCCTCCGTACCGTTTTTAATGCTGTCTCCGCAACGGGGCGCAGATGAAGACGCACCTGACGTAGCAGCGGAGCTTGCAGTGGAGGACGGAGGATTGTACTGGCAATTGGTATAGTAATCGTAATAGCAGGAATCGCAGGAAACCGTGCCCGTGTATTCGTCACCCCAAAAGTATTGGCAGGTGATGCCACTCATTCCCGCCTGTCCGTCGCACTCCTCGCCAGCATCAAGCGTTCCGTTACCACAAGGATTCGAAACCGAGGCGGCAGACCCGCTATAGCAGGCGCTGTAATCATTGTTGCAGGTAGCATCACACGTGACCGTGCCCCTGGGATTGCTCAACCACCACGCGCCGGCACAAGTTGCACGTACGTCCGTCCCATCGCATTCCTCACCCGGACCAATAGTATCATTACCACAGTAATCAGTGACGCACGTTCCGTTATCGGGATACGTGCAGGTGTTGGAATTGGTATCGCAGACGTTGTCGGTGCACGAATCAAAATCATCGCAGTGGCCATCCATCTTGCATTCCACCGGATTACAAGTACCGCCCAGGCATGTTTCCTGCGCCCCGCATTGGTCATCCGTGGTGCACGAGCCGTCTTGGGCACAGTCCTGTGGGCAGGTGCCGCTTTCCCCTTGCGAAAGTACGTTCCCGTAGAAATCCGTCCACTCCGGCGCGCACTGCCCGTCGCCGCACGTGGAATTTTGACCGCACACACTGCCGAGACAAACTGTACCGGCACCGTGTGCTTCGACGCATTGCTGATCGTTTGAGCAGTTATCGTGCCAGATAGGCATGAATGACTGCCCCTTCAAAGCGTCGTTCCTCATCTTTCCATACGTCATGGATCCTGCAAAAAGCAGCAGTGTCAGCGCGATGATGGCCGCCGGACGTCTGTTCATGAAATGCAAAAATGGGAATTTCCACATGAACATACCAAAATCAGATCATTAACGGTATCACGAACCTGTATACAGGGCATCACAAAAAAAGTTCTGTCGAGCGAATCATTCGCGTGTGGAAAATTTCAGAGTAAAGAAAATCACTCCGACAATCCGCGCCACTCTTCCAACACCTTCCGTTCGGCGCGTGAAAGTTTCTTCGGAATTTCCACGCGGACGGTAACGTAATGATCGCCGTGGCGGCTGCTACCCAGCTGCGGCAAGCCCTTTCCCTTCAGGCGCATCACCGTCTCCGGCTGCGTTCCCTCGTGGATCTGGACCGTGGATGTTCCATGCAGCGTCGACACTTCCACGCTGCCTCCCAGGATGGCGGTGAGGACGGGGATCGTGACGACCGATCGCACGTCGTCGCCGTCGCGCTCGAATTCCTCATGGGGCGCGACGCGGATGTGCACGTACAGGTCGCCCGCTGCCTCGCCCCGCCTGCCCGCATCGCCGTACCCGCGGAATCGCAGCGTCTGGCCGTCGTTCACGCCCGCCGGAATGTCGACCGTCACCGATCTCTTGCCCTGCAAACGTCCTTCGCCTTTGCACGTATGGCACGGGTCCTGCGGAATTTTTCCCGAGCCGCCGCACTTCTGGCACACGCTGCGCTGCTGGATGGCGCCGAAGAACGACTGCGCGACGCGCGTCACCTGTCCCGTGCCGCCGCACGTGTCGCACGTGACCGTCTTCGATCCCGGCTCCGCGCCCGATCCGCTGCACGTCTCGCATCCGATATTCATTTTGAGCTCCATGGGATACTGGATCCCCGCGAGCACGTCTTTCAATTCCACCGTCAATTCCACCTCGCGGTCCGCGCCCTTGTTCTGGTTACGTGCACCCCTCGATCCCCCCATGGCATCGCCGAAGAAACTTCCGAAAATATCGCCGATATCGCCCATGTTTCCGCCTTGGAATCCGGAGAAATCGAATCCCCCGAATCCCTGGCCGCCTCCGCCGGGTCCGCCCGTGGTGCCGAATTGATCGTACTGGCGTTTCTTGTCTTCGTTGCCGAGTACTTCGTAGGCCTCGTTGATTTCCTTGAATTTCGCCTCGGCGTCTTTGTCCCCCTTGTGCTTATCGGGATGCCATTCCTTGCTCATTTTACGGTACGCCTTTTTGATATCCTCCGCGGACGCTCCTTTTTCAATGCCTAAAACGGAATATAAATCCTTCGCCATTTGGGCATAGGATAGCGAAAAGGGGCCTGGAAGAGAACCCCGATTTCTGCTATACTAATGTGATGTCCGAAACACACGCCGAACACCGCCATGTCGCCCTCCGTTTGCTTACGCTGACGCTTGCAGCCGCATGCCTCGCGGCGGCGGGAGTGACCTACATGCAGGGATGGGACAACGTATCGGCGCGCATCCTTCCCAAGCCCGAACCGAAATGGCTTTTCATCGACCAACCGGACGTCCTGAGCGGCGCCTTGATCCCCGCGGATACGAACGTGGTTTTCCATGTGCCGGATTCCGTCACCGATATCAGCCGTGAGACGTTGTTCGGACAGCGCGGCAAGTTCGTACGCTATTGGGGATACTGCTTCGACGAGAACGACGACCCCACGGTGGTGAATACCCGTATCGGATCCAAACGCCTCCTGTTCCTGTCCGAAAAGGAGCGCGAGGTGCGCGCCGCGCGCGAAGCCGCGACCAGGCCCGAACTTTCCCCGTTCACGCCTCCCACGAAAGCCACCCTGCGCCGCCTAAACCAGCCGACGGCCAAGGGAACGATACGCCACCAGGTGGAAGTGTTCCGCGCGGATGAAATGTGTTACATCATGACGGAGGAAAACCTGGCGATCGGTGCCGATGAGGACGGGGACGGATTGAACATCAAGCTGGAGCAGGAAATCGCAACGGATCCTACGCTTGCCGATACGGACGGCGACGGACTTCCGGACGGAATCGAATACAAATCGCACAGCAACCCGCTGATCCGCGACAGCGACAGCGACGGACTTATCGACGGATTCGAGGACAAGAACCTCAACGGCCGCGTGGACGCGGGCGAAACGAGCCCCATCGAACAGGATACGGACAAGGACAAATTGTGCGACGGCCAGTGCCGCATCCGCCTGCCGAACGGCAAAACCATCTACAAGGGAGAGGATGAAAACCTCAACGGCGAAATCGATACCGACGAGACGGATCCGAGGAACAAGGATTCGAATGACGACGGCATCACGGACTACGAGGAATTCGTCCAATGCCTCTCCAAGGAAGGTACCGATTGTTAAGCCCCTCCTCCACCCTATGCCTATGAAACACTTTACACTGACCGTTCTGGCCGCCGTTCTGTTCCTCCCCGGAACCGTCCACGCCTACGTGGAACCCGAGGACGTGCTGTTCGGGAAAGACGATGTGATCATCGATGACGGACTCCACGGAGCCGCTTCCTCCGCACCAAGCAGCAAAGCCTCTTCCTCCGTCTCTTCCGTCGCGACGGAACCGGACGGCACGTTCCTGACACCGCGCGAAGAGCGCATCCTGCAGCGCATCGAGAACCGCCAGGACACCCCGACGTACCAGGCGCCGTCCGACGGTACGCTCCACAGCGGGGCACCGCTTGCCCATACGGGACCCGAGACGATGATCGCCCTGGCGCTCCTCGCGATCGCGATGGTCGCGACCGTGCTGTTCGCACGCAGCGGACGCATCGACTTCACGCAGAAATAATCCTGCGAACCGCAGACTAGAAAGAGGGGATCTGGTAGCCTTCACGGGTGACCGCCCCTCTTTCTTTGACCGGCAAGCGATGGATGGAACCGACGCTCGATATCGCGCAGGCGGATATGCCTTCTTTCGTGGCACGGATGGCCCGGGAACGGGCACTGGAGAATGACGCGACTGCGAGCTGGGTCTCGCCCGAGACATACCCCGAAGCGGGCATGGCGGCCGAACGAACGCGAAAGGGAATCGCGGATGGTGAGACCATCGCCATTTTCGGGGACTACGATGCGGACGGCATCACCTCCACCGCGCAGATGCTGCGATTCTTCCGCAGGAACGGGGTGGAACCCGTCGTCCGCCTGCCGCACCGCATGCACGACGGCTACGGACTGAAGATGAAGCACGTGGAGGAGTTCGCGGGCGCCGGGGTGACACTACTCTTCACGGTAGATACCGGCGTCGCGTCGCATGCGGAGATAGAAAAGGCGAAGGCGAAGGGCATGGACGTGATCGTCTTGGACCACCACCACTTCACCCAGCGACCGCCCGCGCACGCCGTGCTGCACCCCTCCCTGTCCCTACACCCCACGCCCCACCCCCCTTCGGCGGCCGGCGTCGTCTTCGCGTTTCTGCACGCACTTGAAAAAGAACATTGGGCCGGGCGGGAGGAAGACATGGCGCTTGCGGCCATCGGTACCATCGCCGACGTCGTGACGCTGCGCGGCGACAACCGCAGGCTGGTGACAGAGGGGCTTGCCGCGATGAACAGGCTGGCTCCCTCGCCGCTCCAGGCGATGCTGGCGGGAGTCTCCCGCGGGCAACGGCTGACCAGTACCGACATCGCCTTCCGCGTGGCGCCGCGCATCAACGCGGCGGGCCGCATGGCGGACCCCATCCTCGCGCTCTCGGCGATCCTGGAAGGCGGGGAAGGAATGCAGACGCTGGACCGTCTGAACACGGAACGCCAGGCGGAAACGACGCGCTGCATCGACCATGCATTACTTTCGATCGATCCGACCGGACGCCTCGACCATGACTCGCTCCCGGCATTCCTCTGCGTCGCGAGCGAGGATTATCCACCGGGAATACTCGGACTCATTTCGGGAAAGCTCACGGAACGTTTCGGACGTCCGTCGATGGCGGTGAATATCAAGGGCGAGGACTGCGTCGCCTCGCTGCGCTCCACTCCGTTCTATCACGTGACGGAAGGACTCAAACGCATCGCGCCGCTGCTGACGACATTCGGCGGACACGCGCAGGCGGCGGGATGTTCGTTTCAAAAAGAAAACCTGACGGAGATCGGACGCGCGATGAACCAGGACGTGCTTTCGACGGTATCCCCCGATGAACTCGTGCCGACGCTGGCGATCGACGCGACGCTCCCCATCCATGCCGTCTCCGTGCCCTTCTGCTCGTCGCTCTCCAGCCTGGAACCGTTCGGACAGGGAAACAGCGAGCCGCTCTTCCTGTCGCGCGGGGTGACGCTCAGTTTTCTGCGAACCGTGGGAGGGGAGGGGCAGCATCTCCAGGCATACGCCGCACACTGCAAACTGATAGGATTCAACTTCGGCAGGTTCATAGACCAGATCAACAAACCCGTGGACCTCGTGTACCGCCTGAACGTGGATACGTGGAACGGAAAAGCGAACCCACAGCTGATGCTGGTGGATATGAGGGGAACGCAGAAGTAAGAATGAAGAACGACAACGAACCCTTCATTCTTCATTCTCTGTTCATAACTCTATCATTCGTGTATTCTCTTTCACTTGCTCCTTTCACACACCGCCTCTCTCCATCCACGCGTTCTTTCTGTCATCACGTTTCACGTGAGGAAAGCCCGCATGCCGTGGAGAGAAAAAACATGACAACCCATACCGTAACGAAGCGAATCACCCTGAACGACATGCTTGGCCTCTTCTCGAAAGCGACTTCAGGTGCCTACGAGATAGACATTTCATTTCCGTTTGATGGAGCCATCATTTGCTATCCTCAATCGGAAAGCGCAGGCGACATACGGCTGCATCCTCTTCCGACGCAGGAAAAAAACATCCGGATTCGCGCCAAAGGAGAGCTCAACTGCGGCAGATATGATTCCCTGGAAATTTTTCTTCCGTATGGCACAAATTGCAAGCTGGAAGTCGCAGATATGTGCGAAGCGGACGATCGTTATCCAAACGGAATTATGATGACGCCCTGTTGCCGCTGGATACTACCGACTGAGAAGCCGATACCGGAATCAGCAAAGCGAGAACTTGGCACTCATCCGAACGGAACCGTGTGGAACTATCGTGGCATTCTGATGCTTTTCTACGATGAAAAATACTGGGTGCAACGGCTTATATAATCATCGCACATCTTTCCGCGGCAATAAGACGATCCCCCAGCGGATCGTCTTTTGTCATGCAAGAAAATGAAAATATCCCCTTTAGGGGTTGAAGTCATCCAATTCGCTAGGCGTATTCATCCATTCCTCATTCGGCAAAAGATTCCTCTGGGTATCAATCTCGTGGAATGTCATTTTCCCTTCCTCAATTTCAAACTGATAAGAGCGATGGATATGCGCCTCTTCGATCAGCGTCGGCTCCAATTGGCCGGCAAGCATGCGCTGTATAAGAACCTCGGACGCAGTAACCCTGAAGAGTGGGGCGAAAGAAGCCTGACCTGCTCCCGGGAAAATATCCACTTCGTCCTTGAAATCGGGATCCAGGCATTGAAGAAGTACAGCAAGTTTCGCCCTGGCGGCGTTGGCGACGCGTCTCATTTCTTCCATGCGTTGTTGCCTGGTCATTCCTTCTACAAAAACTGGCTCAGTAATCAGAGAAACCATGCACGCTGTGCGTTCCATAGTAAAAAATGGAAAAGGAAGAGATGCTACACCCCCTTTCAAAGAGGAATCAAGCTAGCCAATAGAAACAAGTATTAAACCGGTGCCAACTTCCCGTCCATGTCGAAGACTTCCGTAATCAGCACTCCGAGTGCGGCGGAAATCTTGTACGCGAGCAACACGGAAGGATTCGTCTGTCCGCGTTCGATCGACATGATGGTTTGGCGGCTCACACCCGTGCGCAAAGCAAGCTCCTCTTGCGTCATTCCCTTCTCAAAGCGGAGTCTTCTGATGTGATTGCGAAGGGTGACGGCTGTCATGGGAATTGGATGGTAGCTGAAAAAATCCAGGAATCAAATCTTACGTTGAGTGAACTTCCATGCAAGATGATTTTCAAAAACGAGAATACATTCCTTGTGCAATAGCTCATCATTTTTCATTCGCGCCACTCGTGATTTTTGCCTGAGGATAGCGACGACGCATACAATGTAACGAGGACATGTCATCGTCGTTTCCATTTCACGGCATTTTCTCAAACCTCGGGCAAGACGAGTTGCAGGAGGAGGGCGTAACACCGGCGAATTTTGCCGGTGGTGTTCCGCCGTTAAAACAACAGGGAGGCAATGCAGCGGGAAAGAAGCAGCAGGGACAGGTCGCCGTGGATATTTACGAACAGGACAACTACTACATCATCAAGGCGGCCATCGCGGGCATCCGCCTCAGCGACATCGACATCGAAATAGCGGACAATGTGCTCACCATCCGCGGCGTACGCCAGCAGACCGACAACATTCCCGCGGACCAGTACTACCTGCAGGAATGCTTCTGGGGTGAATTCGCGCGCAGCGTCACGCTGCCGTTCGCGATTGACCCGAAGAAGGTGAAGGCGACGTTCAACAAGGAGTGCATTTTGAAGATCCTGATTCCGAAGGAAGAGAAAGTGAAGATCGTGAGGATCAGCGAAGGATAAGGTTGCCTTGATTTCCATCTAACCCGTCCTACAGTGAATGCATCCGTTCATTCACCCTTTTTCTCGGGAGGCCGTGTCATGTCGATAAGTATCCGTACGATTCATACGCGCGGCCGCCGCGAAGCACGGGAACATTGGGATGTCGCTTCCGACGACGCACTGCCCATCCATCAACGACGGAATGCGTACAGGAAGTTCCTGCAGCGCATCGATATGCTGCCGAAGGGATCGATGGCCGACATCAACGTCACCCCGCCCAAACTTCGCGCACTGGAGGCGCTGCTGGAAATGACGCCTGATTGTGCCGATCGCCGCAGGCGCGCCGCACTGGGCAAGCTTACGCTGGCAATGCTTCTGGTCTTCCTATTCGGACTGGCCTTCAGCGTATCCAGCGAATGACCGCAGCGTTTGCGCGCTGCACAAAAAGAGCGACCCTTCGCGGCCGCTCTTCTTTTCATCATGGCTTGATGCGATTGTTATGCCGCCGTGTGATACAGCACGCCGACGTACGTGTCGTTCAACTTCTCTTCCAGGTTGGGCACCACCGCCTCGTCACCCGTGTACTGGTCGTAGTTATGCTGGTGGATGATGTGGATGAGTCCCGAGAGACGGGCGGCCTTGTCGCGCGCATCCTCGATGATCTCGGTCGTCCACTTGGAAAGCTCATGCAGCTTTTCCAGTTCCGCGGCGAGCGTGTAGGCCTCGCCGAGGTGGGACAGAACCATCGCGTCGTTCTTTTCAGCAGGTGACATAACGGGTGTGGGTATGGATGTGAATTTCTAGCCAGTATAGTCGTTTTTGATTTTTTTGTCAAAACGGGTGCTCTCGCGTAGACTCCGGTCCATGCCAATAACACAAGCCATTCTGCCCGTTGCGGGCCTTGGAACGCGTTTCCTCCCTTGGACGAAAATCGTCGCCAAGGAACTGTTGCCGATAGGCACAACCCCGGTTATCGGGCACCTCGTGGACGAATGCCTCAGCGTCGGCATCACCGACATTTGTTTCGTCATCAATCCCGGAAAAGAAACGATTTTGAAATATTTCGAGAGGGACATGGCATTGGAAAAGATCTTGGAAGCGAAAGGAAAAACCGAATTGCTCGCGCAACTTCAAAGGTACGACAACATCCGCTTCTCGCATGTGTACCAAAACGAACAGCTGGGTGACGGACACGCCATCCTGCAGGCGAAGGATTGGGTGACGACGGAGAGCGTGGCCGTCCTCTTCGGGGACGACCTCATCGTGGGCAAGGAAAACGGCCTGCAGCAGCTCGCACGCGCTGCCAAGGACGCACCCGCCAACGCAGCCATCCTCGCGCTGGAAAACGTCCCCAAAGAGCGCGTGAGCAGTTACGGTATCGTATCGGTAGATGAATCCGAGTCGAACGGACGCCTGAAGACGGTGACGGGACTCGTGGAAAAGCCGAAGCCGGAAGAGGCCCCCAGCACGCTGGGCATCGTCGGCAAGTACATCATCCCGAAGGAAGTAATTGATGTGCTGCCCCAGACGAAGAGCGGCAAGGACGGCGAGATCCGTCTCATCGACGCGCTTATCGGACGCCTCGGACAGACTCCCATCTTGGGATATGAATTCGAAGGCACGCGCTACGACACGGGCAACCCGAAGGGATACAAGGAAGCGGTTCTCGCGTTGGGATAACCCGACTTCGCCTGCAGGCTACGCCGCGGTTCTTATTTCTTGTAGATATTTCCTCGGAAATCGATGTCGGTGGGATGATTGAAATCTCTGCCTTTCATAAAAATGATGCGAATATTGCCCACTCTGCAGCGATAGAAATTTTTCGCCCCTTTCAATGGCTTGATATCCAATCCTTCCAAACGATTCTCGATGATATCCATAAGGATCTTTTGCAGCCTACTGCGGAGAGTCGCATCGATTTTTAGGAGAAATTTGGCAATCTTATCCATGTTTTCTCTTTGGCTTGCGAACCCTCTTCGCACGTTCCTCTAAAGCAACCTTTTTATTCGCTGTCTTGAACATTTTAAGCAGCTCATGCGGATCCATTTCATGCGGAAACCTCAGGCCAAACCCCCCTTCATCCTCGTAATACTCGATTTCCGTGATCGGCTTTATCAATAGACCTTCCTTCGTCTCGACTGCGAGAAAATTCTTCGTCGGGAATCGGTCGCGCCATTTTTTCGGCAACGTGACCGACCCTTTGCCCCAAAGACTGAGAGTGGTAGAAACCATAGATACTAGAAATACTAGTATTCCTAGTATACCTGTTGGCCTACTTAAATCAATAGATTGCTCATCTATTGATTAATATCCCTGTTAAACCAACTCCCTCCTGATCAATTCGATTTCGTCGCGCAGGTCCGCCGCTTTCTCACCCTTCGACAGGCTCAGGGTGACAGAAGGATTGCAGCCGGCCGATGCTTAGACCAACTCACGTCTGATTAGCTCTATTTCATCTCTGAGATCTGCTGCCTTTTCAAACTCCAGGTTCTCGGAGGCGATTTCCATCTGCTGCTCGAGTTCGGCCATGAGGCGCTTCTTTTCGTCCTTCGGAATCTTCGTATGGTCGTGCTTGGGGCGGCGCAACTCCAGCTTCTTGCCCTCCTCGGCGATGTCGCGGATAGCCTTCTCGATCGTCTTCGGCGTGATGCCATGCTTGACGTTGTACGCCTCCTGGATGGCGCGGCGACGGTTGGTCTCGCCGATGGCGCCCGTCATGGCATCGGTCATCTTATCGGCGTACAGCGTCACGTGTCCGTGGATGTTGCGCGCCGCGCGGCCGATGATCTGGATCAACGCATCGCGTGAACGGAGGAATCCCTGCTTGTCCGCGTCCAAAATCGCGATGTAGCTCACCTCCGGAAGGTCGAGACCTTCGCGAAGGAGGTTGATGCCGACGAGGATGTCGATGTCTCCCGTGCGCAGCTGGCGGAGGATTTCGATGCGTTCCATGGTTTCGATATCGCTGTGCAGGTAACGCACCTTGTAGCCGCCCTCGTGCAGGTATTTGCTAAGGTCCTCGGCGGATTTCTTGGTGAGCGTAGTGATGAGGATGCGCTCGCCGCGCTTGATCGTTTCCTGCACTTCCTTGGTGATGTCGTCGATCTGATGCTTGGTCGGTTTCACGGTCACCGGGGGATCGAGCAATCCCGTCGGGCGGATGATCTGCTCCACGATGTGCTCCTTGGGCGTGTGGGCGTACTCGTATTTGCTGGGCGTGGCGGACACGTACACGGCCTGCCCGATGCGCTGCTCGAATTCCTGGAACTTCAGCGGGCGGTTGTCATGGGAAGACGGGAGGCGGAAACCGTAGTCGATGAGCGTCTGCTTGCGGCTGAAGTTTCCCTCGTGCATGCCTCCGATCTGCGGGATCGTGATGTGGGATTCGTCGGCGAAGAGTAGGAAGTCGTCGGGGAAGTAGTCGAGAAGCGTGGAGGGCGGTTGGCCGGGGGGCGTGCCTTCCAGGTAGCGCACGTAGTTCTCGATACCCGTGCAGTAGCCCGTTTCCTTCAGCATTTCGATGTCGTACTCCGTGCGCATGCGGATGCGCTCGGCCTTGGCGAATTCGCCGGCCTTCAGGAACACCTGCTCCTGCTCCTTCATTTCGGCAAGAATTCCCTCGACCGCGCCGTCGATCTTCTCCTTGGACGTCACGTTGTGCGCGGCCGGGAAAATCATCACTTCTTGCAATTCCTGGAGGACTTCGCCCGTGAAGCTGTCCACTTCCTGGATGACCTCGATCTCATCGAAGGGCATTTCGATGCGGATGACGGTATCGGCGTTCGGCGGGAAGATTTCGACGGTGTCCCCGAGCACATGGAACATGCGCTGCTTGAATTCCATGTTGGACCGGCGGTACTGAATGTCCGTCAGGCGGCGCAGAAGCTTGTCGCGTTGCATCGGCATTCCTCTTTCGAGCTTGATGGCGAGCGCCTCGTAGTCCTCCACGTTTCCGAGGCCGTAGATGCACGATACGGACGCAACGATGAGCACGTCCCTGCGGGTGAGCAAGTTGAACGTGGCGGCGTGGCGGAATTTGTCGATCTCGTCGTTGATGGAGGCGTCTTTCTCGATATACGTATCGGTATGCGGGACGTACGCTTCCGGTTGGTAGTAGTCGTAGTAGGAGACGAAGTAGCTGACGGCGTTATCCGGGAAGAAATTCTGGAACTCCGAACACAGCTGCGCGGCCAGCGTCTTGTTGTGGGCCAGGACCAGCGTGGGGCGCTGCAATTCCTGCACAATATTGGCCACCGTGAAGGTCTTTCCCGTTCCCGTGGCACCCAGGAGCGTCTGGTGCTTCTCGCCGTTCTTGATGCCTTTGATGAGCTTTTCGATGGCCGCAGGCTGATCGCCCGTCGGCTGGAACGGAGAGACGAGTTTGAAGGGCTTGTTTTGCATGAACAGGCATTCTACAGCAAAGGTAAGCCACGTCCAATGGTTGGACGCGAAATAAGGGGTTTCTTGAAGAGAGTTGCGGAAGGCGTATAGTGCGACGCTTTCCCATGCATAAGCCAAACGAATCGTTTGACGGCCCAATGGTACGCACGGTCGATGAGTTGAACTCATGGATGGACGCCTATGTCGAAAGCACCCAAAATGCCGCCAGGGAAAAAAGGCACACTCCCAGCCAGCACGCAGCCGCAGATATGCTATCCATGCTGCACATCGATTTTCGCATCGTCGCGAGCGCCGAATGCGCATTAAAGCTCCGATGGAAATACAATATCCGGATCCGCCGCGTCGTTCCGTCGTTCCTCCCGAAGCCCAGGGAATACACCAAAAAACACTCCTTCCGGACAGACGAGATCGCCGACATGATCGGGAGAATGCCAAAGGAAATACGCGAAATCGGGGCGGATTCGCTGGTCATGACATACATGGAAGATTTCCGTGCGCGCTGCGCTAGGGAAGTGCTGTCCGCGGAGATAGCGGAAGCATTCGACAGCGATGATTCCGACGTGGGGAACGACGAGGTCCTGGAGGCGATCGACACTGCGTATCCGGGCGAATTAGAGAGGCTGTATGCACAAATCCGCACGGGCACGCTTGGAAAGTAAAAAAGGGCTAGTATAGTGACGTACTTTTATGGAAGACACTTCGCGATCGCCGGATAGGGAGGAGTCCTGGATACCGCCATCCGCGGACCGGAAAAAATGGAATGACGCCTGGTTGGAAGTCTTCCAAGAAACACAGGCGGCATTATCCTTGCAGCACCCGGACTTTGCCGATTCGATCCGCTTGCTGGACCAAAAGCACCTGATACTCGAATTTTCGAAAGGGGAACTGTGCAACGAACCCGTGGCCATCCGACACGGCCTCGCGATACCTGCGAATGACAAGGAACACATTCCATTGCTCCTTGCCGGCGACGCGAGCGCGGCAATTTTGAACCGCATCAACCCAGTACTGCGCATCGAACTGGCCCGGGACATGTTTTGGACGCTGATCGACGATCTCATCGTCGCCGCGAAGAAGGCGGACAAATGGGACGGGGATCTGTTGGACCAGCCTTCTTCGGGGGAGGCGGAGGAAGCGAAGGACATTTCATGGGGCGTTCCCGAGCTTGAGCATTACGTTGAAAACGATACCTACGAGGAAAATTTCTCCAGCCCCGAAGACAAGACCGACGGCATATTCGCCGCTGCCGAGAAGTACTACGAGATGATGAACAATCCGGCGGAAAACCCCATGATGATGGAAATCGCGGACATGGACCCGTCCATGCGTATCGCGTACTTTTCCGTCGTGAACGGGAATGTCGGCCGTTGATCCGGCGCACCAAGAGAGTACAGTGGCACACTTTATGAACATCCCTCATCTGGACGAAAACGTATTGGCCGATCCCGCTTTGACGCGGGCACGTGACCGCGTGGCCGAAATGGTGCGCGCGATGCCGTTCTTACCTGGAATAATGGATGACGTGGATGAGGCGCTCATCCGACAATGCGAAGGCAGCAATATCTTCCCCCGATTGAGGCGCGGCGAAACGAACGCGCACATCGGACAGGTAATATTCGAAATAAGGGGGCATATCGTCGGAGAAACGTTGCGCTTGTTGGAATTTTACGAGACCGTGAACGTCGCCAATACCATGCACTGCGTCTATCCGCTCCCGGTAAGGCACAGCATGGGCATGCTTGGAAGAATGCACTACGTGGACGAGCAGGCGGCAGTCTTGCGAACCGCATTCGCGCGACGCAACCGCACGATAGACAGGAAACACGACGCAGCGATAGAAAGGGATGACACCAAGAGAAAGATGAATCTGGCGTATCGCCTCCTGGCATTGGAAGATTCTTACAAGATAGCCATGCGGGCGATTGGCGCTATGCCGGATAAGAATCCTTCCGTATACTGAGCGCCGTGATCGATTTGAACGACCTCCGCCAACGGCCCGACACCTACCAGGCAGCCGCCGACAACAAGGGGCTGAAGCTGGACGTGAAGGCGTTCTTGGATATCGACGAGAAGCGCAAGAAGCTGTTGATCGACGTGGAGGCCATGCGCGCGGAGAAGAACAAGGTGAGCAAGGAAGTGCCGCAGATGCAAGGCGACGACAAGACGAAGGCGATCGCCGCGATGAAGGAACTCGGTGAGACATTGAAAAAGAAAGAAGAGGAGCTGACGGCCATCGAAATCGATTGGAACGCGATGCAGTTGAAGTTCCCGAACCTCCCGCTGCCGCACGTCCCGGTGGGACACAGCGAGGAGGAGAACGTGGAGATCCGCACGTGGGGCAAAAAGCCGGAGTTCGATTTCGAACCGCTGGACCACGCGGCCATCGGAAAGAACCTGGACATCATCGATATCGAACAAGCCGCGATCGTCAGCGGCAGCCGCTTCGCCTACCTGAAGGGCGACGCCGTGCGTTTGCAGATGGCGATCATCCAACATACCTTCGCCACCCTGGCGGACGAGAAGATTTTGAAAGACGTGGCGAAGAAAGCCGGCTTGAAAGTCTCGACGAAGCCGTTCGTCCCCATGCTTCCGCCGGTCATCATGCAACGCGAGGTGATGGACCGCATGGACCGCCTCCAGCCCGAAGACCAGCGCTACTTGCTGCCGGAAGACGGGCAAGTCCTCGTAGGTTCTGCAGAGCACACGATGGGCCCCTACTACATGGAGAAGACGCTTGATACGGCGCAACTCCCTATCCGCTACGTCGGATACTCAAGTGCCTTCCGCCGCGAGGCCGGCACGTACGGCAAGGACATGGGAGGCATCCTGCGCGTGCACCAGTTCGATAAGTTGGAAATGGAATCCTTCACCACGGCGGAGAGCGGCCCCGACGAGCAGCAGTTCATTGTCGCATTACAGGAATATCTGGTGCAGAGCCTGGAGATCCCGTACCGCGTGCTGCAGAAATGCACGTACGACATCGGCAAGCCGAACGCCAACGGACTCGACATCGAGTGCTGGATCCCCAGCCAGAAGACCTACCGCGAGACGCACACGAGCGACTACATGACCGACTTCCAGGCCCGCCGCCTCGGCACGTACTACAAGGACGCCGACGGCAAGCGCCACCTGATGCACATGAACGACGCCACGGCCTTCGCCATCGGACGCATCCTCATCGCCATCCTGGAAAACAACCAGAACAAGGACGGCAGCGTGACGATCCCCGAGGCGCTACGGCCGTACATGGGCGGACAGCAGACGATCGTGAAAGCATAGCGTCAAAGGGATTTGCCGCACCCTTGACTCCCCGCGCAAGAAAGAGAAACATCGCGCGCGACTTTTATGCTGTCCCCCGAAGCCAAGCAACATCAGCAGGAACGACTGGATGAATTCCAGATAGATGCGCATCTCCTTGCGCAGGAGCATGAACGACAAACGCTTTTGAAACTGATCGATGCGACGCGTGGATACATACGCGCGGGAAAATACCCCTACAATCTATTCCAGCAACTCACCAAGGAAGTCTATCCGTTGCTCTCCGAGAAACCGTTCGCATCGAAATAGAGACGAAGGCAGGAATGTTCTTGACTTCGTTTTTTGAAGGAGTAAACTAGGGACTTCGTCCATTCCCAGCATCGTCCGCCCGTCAGCCAACCCCAAAGGAGTCATCATGCTGACCAGTCCGCCCATCGTCCTTCTGTCCCTTGCCCTGATCTATTCTCTGTATGCCGCATACCAACTGCGGAGGATTCATTCAGTGCAAATCGCGATTGAAGGAGTACACGCCGTGTCGAAGTGGAAGATTTATGAAAAGGAGTATGCATCGAACGCAGGATTGATCGACGAATACGCGTTGCACTTGTGGTGCGTCGTGTGGATCGTCGCCTGTTGCAGCGTGGAACTCGGCTTCGGCTATTACACGTCGCATCCGTATTGGGACCACGGGATCCTCTGCATCGGATCGGTTATCGCGGCCTTCGTCTGCCTGATCAACCTGGAGCCCGTCCGATTCCCGTCATCCGCGGCCGTCAATCCTTCATGGCCAAAGCTCGCGCGGATCCTGGTCTTCAGTGCCATCTACGGATTCCAATGGGAACTCGCCGCATGCGGCGCATGCCTCTACGGTATCACGTGGTACGTACGACAACCGGTACATCATTCGTAAACAGCGGGAACGAACGAACCTCCCGGGAAGCTCACGCTTCCCGGGATTTTTTTGGTAGCATGCGGACATGCCCCATTTCCTTGTCGCCGACGATTCCCCGCACAAGACCGCGATGCTGAAAGATCTTTTGGCGATCGCGCAGTGGAAGGACCCCGTCTTGTTCGCCAAGACGAGCGAGGAAGCGATGCGCATCATCGACGAACACGGCGACATCAGCCACGCTTTCGTGGACTACTACATCCCGAGCAAGAACGGCCCGGCGATCATCGCATATTTGAAGGACAAGAATCCCGCCGCGAGCATCGTCCTCGTGAGCTCCAGCGATAGCGGCGAGAACCAGGAACGGGCCATGGACGCTGGCGCGGAAGCCTGCATTTGCACCAGTGACCGTTCGGATATCGTGGAACGGGCGATTCTGGACATATTGGAAGAGTGGAAGCTGCTGGCAAATGACGCGTGAGCCGTTAAGCTAGGGACATGAAAATCCTGTTTACGCGCTTCCCGCTGGAAAGCGCCTTCGGCGGAGCGGAAGTACAGACCCTCACGCTGATGGAAGGGCTTATCGCGCGCGGACACAGCGTCGCGTTCGCGGGCAGCTGCCCCGTGCTTTTGGAGGAGTGCAGGAAGCGCAACATCATGGCCGTGGAGTGGCACATCGGTCCTCCGCCCGTGACGAAATGGGGAGTCATTTCCTTTGCATGGAGACAGGCTGCGATGAAAAGAAAACTGGCGCTGCTGCTTGATCAATTCCACGACCTCGGCGCGATCGCGATGCTCAGTTTGAGCGAGAAATTGCTGCTGACGGACATCGCGGCGGCCAAAGGAATCAAAACGGTGTGGATCGAGCACGATACGGTGGGGCGATGGCTGACGCAGAACCCATGGCTGGCGCAGTTGGTCGAACGGAGCCGCAATGCGACAACGGTCGGCGTTTCGGAGATGAGCAAGAAGTTATATGTGGAGATGGGATGGGACGAAGAAAAGACGATCGCGATTCCCAACGGAATCATCGGCGATATTCCGGAAAAGAAGACGGATGACAATCACGCGGGATTGCGCCTCCTCTGCGTCGCCCGCCTCTCGCCGGAGAAGGGAGTGGATGTCCTGCTTGATGCACTCAAGGATCTGCCGAATGCCACGCTCGATATCATCGGGGAGGGTCGGTCGGAAAACGAGCTTGCGGAACTTGGAAAAGCTCTCGGCGACCGCGTACGGTTCCTGGGTCGCCGCAATGATGTTCGATCCCTCTATGCCTCGTACGACGCGCTTGTTTTGCCTTCCCGCGAGCACGATCCGTTCGGCTTGGTCGCGGCCGAAGCGATGATGGCGGGCATTCCGGCGGTCGTGACGGACGCGTGCGGCATCGCGGACTATTTGACGAACGGAAACGACGCCTTGGTCGCGCGGGCCGACAACGCGGACAGCCTGAAGCGAGCCATCGGCCTGCTCGCCGAAAAGGAAACCAGGGATCGCATCGCCCGGGAAGGAAAGAAAACGGCTGAGGACCGCTTCTCGGCCCAACGAATGGTTGACGAATATGAAAAATTATTTAAAATATAAACAATAGTTTCGTTGTTTCTTACTTGATCGAAGGAGTGTGCCGTGGCCAAGAAAAAGAAAGCCGTTCGCAACCGCGGAATCATGAAGCGCCGCTGCGTCATGAAGCCGAAGATGAAGGGAACCATCCCCCTCCGATCCATCTCATCCGCCATCAGGGCGGTACGCAGTAGGCGGACAACGTAAGACTGGCGAACCAAAACGCGGTTCGCCGACCCTCTGCATCGCAGAGCGCGGCTGCATTCTTGCAGCCGTTTTTTACATGAAAAAATCAAAACGAAATCAATGGCCAATCGTTTGGAAATACGCTTCACTAAACTCTCATCCTCCGACGAACTATGAAACGACTCGCCGCCGCTTTCACAGGACTGTCACTCGTTGCGATCCTGGCTTTCTCAAGCAAGCAAAACGATGCCGTCACCGCAAAGTCTTTCGATACGCCCGTGGATGGCATCAGTATCGCCCTTTCGGACTGGAACACGTACCGCGTCCGCGGCCTTACGAAAGGCGGATGGACGGAGTGGGAAGAGCTCGCACGCGAAGAAGAACGGCCGGACCTGTTGGAAAGCAACCTCGTCATGTTTCCGACGGCCGTGTCGAAAATCGAAATTGATGCGCAGGTCAACGCGGATGACATCCACGCGGTCTCGGTTTCGAACGAGCCCGTGTCTTACCTGGAGGCTGCGACGCGTCCTACGGGGACACCCAAAATCCTGACCCGCGAGGAATGGAAGGCGGACGAATCATTCCTGTACACGACCAAAACCCCTCCCGGCGATTCCACGGGGGATAAAGAGAATGATTCCTCCGAAACACCGACCGCCGTGTCGCAACGCGTGAAGGACTGCAACGAGGCGCAGCTGAATTACCCGAACGAATTCAAGGTGTCCAAAACCGTGCGCACGAGCCCGGATGGCAAAACATACCGCTGGCCGCTGCAATATTCCAAGAGCGTGAAAATGCTCGTGGTGCACCACACCGCGATGAACGAGAACGGCCGCAGCGGGGCGGAACTGATGCGCGCGCTCTACCAGTACCATGCGAACAGCAACGGCTGGGGCGACGTGGGCTACCACTACATCATCGATTCCGAAGGACAGATCTACCAGGGAAAGGAGGGTGGCGACTACGTGGTGGGGGGACACGCCTACTGTCACAACGTAGGCACCGTAAGCGTGGCGTTGATGGGCAATTTCGAGGAGAACGAGCCGACGCAGGACATGGCAAAAAGCCTGAAGTGGCTGCTGGATTCGCTGGCGGAGAAATACGACATCGATACGTCTTCGAACGTGCGCTTCCACGGCATCACGCGCCCGACGATCGTGGGGCACGGCGACCTGCTCTCCACGGAATGCCCGGGCTACTACATGGGCGGCGCGCTTGCGCAGATCAGGCAGCAGGTAGCGGACGGCGAACTATTGGCGCTGGTGCGATTCCCGGCACCACGCGGAGGGGAGCAGAGCAGCAAGGAATGGGTCGACAAAGCGGCGGCGCGGCGCACGGCGCGGGGAGGAAGCGCCTCCGTCGCATCACGCGGGCCCGTGCTACAGGAAGGACTCTCCGCGTTAGGCAATACGAACCTGCAGGGACGGCCCGGAGACCAGTTGCTGCTCTCCCTTCGGTATGTCGCAGGTGCAAACGGCATGATGCGCGGAAAATCCCTGGGAAAGATCCAGCGTTCCAACGGCGACATAGGCGTGTGGCAACTCGTCGGCGGGGAGTACGTGCGCGTGCGTGCGGAACTGGCGGCGGAGAATGCGATTCCGGACAACGGCTCCACGCAGATCCAGATCCGCATCCAAATGCCGCAGACCCAGGGAACGCATACGCTTGCCCTGGGTGACGCCGTGTACACGCTCTCCGTCAGCGGACGCTCCACCACGACCCGCCAGCGCACCTCCGCCGTGCCCATTACCTCCGCGCGGACCGTTTCGTCCGCACGATCCGTCATCATCCGATCCTCTTCCTCTCGCCCGACTGTTTCGCGCTCGTCGACATCGCGCGTTTCGACCTCCTCGCCCTCCATCCGCGTCCGTCTCAGTCATGCCGAGAACGACGCTTCTATCACGCTCTCGAACGGCGACATCTTCTTACTGGGAAACGACGGTTCGCAATGCGTCGTCATGCAGGGAAACCAGCCCTACAAACAGGGCACCGTGCGTTTGGGAACGCCCGACGGCAACTTCACCGTCTCGACGTGGAAAACCTCCTATAACCGATTCCGCGGAATCCTGGAATGCCGTGTCATCGACGGGCAGCTCGTCCTCATCAACGAACTGCCCCTGGACGATTACATGATGGGTATTTCCGAAGAGCCCGATACCGAACCGTACGAAAAGCAGCGCGCCTTCGCGATCGCCGCGCGCACGTACGCAGCGTGGTACATGGACCCGGACCACCGCAAGTTCCCCGGCATGCCGTACGACGGGTCCGACAGCCCCGCCATCTTCCAAAAATACAGCGGCATGAATTACGAAAGCCAGCACCCGTCGTGGATCAAGGCCGTGCAGGACACGTACAACATCGTCCTGAAAAAAGACGGGCAGGTGATCAAGCCCCCGTACTTCTCCAGCGACGACGGCCGCACGCGTTCGCCCGCGGAAGCGGGATGGAAAACCTTCCCGTTCGCCGAGATTTTCACCAGCAAGCCCGACCCCTGGTGCGAGGGCATGACGCTACGCGGGCACGGGGTGGGGATGTCCGGCTGCGGCGCCGAGGCGCAGGCGAACGAAGGCAAAACCGGCGAGGAGATCCTGCAGTACTACTATCCCGGAACGACGCTCGGCAGCCTGTGATCAGGTGACGATGCGCATGGCTTGAGACCGCGTTCCCTCGCGCTGTTTTTGGACCCCTTGGTGATCATGGTGGAGGACGATGCGGGCGGACACGGGGTCAACGTGCGACAACGCACGATGCGCCATGATCGCTTCCGCAGGATCCCCCGAATACGTATGGATGCGAACGCGGCCGAGCAAGACATCCCGATGGGCCGTGTCACGGAAATACTTGCTTGCCGCAACGAACGCGGCCAACTCTTTCGCAGTAGGATGAAGCTTCCCCTCCGCCCCATTCGGACCGTTGAGATCGGCGCCCATTTCGACGAGACGCCCCATGATTTCGCGATCATCCGCATCATCGCTTAGTCCGTCCAGAATTCCCCCGTAACCAAATGGAGCCAAGGCCTCGCGCAGCGCAGCCACGGTACTGATTGATTCCGGAGAGAAATCGTGAGACATACGGTGATGGGGGGAAGAGATTGGGCATTATCAAACGTTCTTCATGCCGCGCTCGACCGATCTGCGAGATATCGCAAGACGCATTCTTGGCATGCCTGGCTGATTCCCGCGATCGCTTTCGGACATGCCTCAGGCGACTGGTTCAAAGTGCGGCAGGCATGCTCGATAGCCAACTGCGTGTCATTCGCAGCCCGGGCGATAGAAGCTGCAGTAGCCAAATCAGGACGATGCGCAGCGATCGTACGCGCCCTGTTCCATCTATGAAATTCCGACACATCTGCTTCCATCGAAAGATTATTCAACATATGCAAATAAAAAGTATGGGAAGGGGTGGGTTCAACGAAAAACGATACCCCCGATTTTGCCGGATACAATTGACAACAATTTGTGTTCATCACTTCTGATATAGATGATGCAGAAGGCAAAAAGGAGGTGTAGTATTTTTGTCATGGACTACCCGATTCTCACCGCGCCTCACCCATTCACGTTCGTTTTGTTCGGCGCATCCGGAAATCTCTCCAAATTAAAACTGTATCCGAGCCTGTTCGTCCTGTTCCAAAAAAAGAGGCTGCCGGAGCATTTTTCCATCATTGGATTCTCGCGCACGGGAATGGAAGAGGATGAGTTCCGTGCTTTCGTGAAAGACAGCATTCATTCATCTGCGGTGCCGGCAGATGAAAAGGATATCCAGGAGTTTTTATCCCATGTCTTTTACCACGCAGGTGACTACGGCAACCTCGAGGATTTCCAAGCGTTGCACGCACGCATCGTCGAGATGGAAAAGAAGTGGCAGGACCCGGTACGCCTAGCATACCTATCGATTCCGCCGTCGGTGTTCGTGAATGTCCTGCATAATCTCTGTGAATCAAACATCCACGACGGCGAGTTCCGCTGCATTGTGGAAAAGCCCGTGGGACACGACTCCAAGAGCTTCGAAGACATTCGCAAGGCGCTGACCAGCTGTTTCCGCGAAGAAGAGATTTACCTTCTCGATCACTACCTGGGCAAGGAGGCCGTGCGCAACGTCTACTACCTTCGCTACGCGAACCCCATCCTGGAACGCATCCTGGCACACTCGCTCATCCACCACGTGGAAATCACCGCGTCGGAATCAAAGGGATTGGAAGGACGCGCGGGTTACTTCGACGTTGCAGGCACGCTTCGCGATTACTTCCAGAACCACATGTTGCTGATGGCGGCACTACTGACGATGGATTTGTCCGAGGAAGACAAGATGTTCAGCGAACACCGACTGCAGGCCATCCAGCAGTTCCATCTGCCGCCCGGCAAGGATCTGAATGACATCATTTTGCAAGGACAATACGGCGCCGGAATGGTAAACGGGGAGATGGAAATAGGCTACAGGGAGGAGGGGGGAATCATCTCAACCTCCAGGACGAACACGTTCATCGCGCTAAAACTCATGTCGAAAAACACGGACTGGGAAGGCGTCCCGTTTTTCCTAAAAGCAGGAAAGCGCCTGCAGAAGCGCGAAACACGTATCTGCATCCAGTTCAACGACAGCCACCCGGCCGGAAAGAACGCTGCGCCGAACAGGCTGGATATCATCCTCCAGGGCGAAGCCGGCATGAAGGTCTACCTGCAGACGAAGGTCGGAGGAACGGAACCCAAGTTCCGCCCGCTGATCCTGTCCGACCCCTTGGAAGTGATCGGCGACGTACTGCCGGAGCACGGACTCCTGATCTTGGAAGCGTTGCACGGCAAGAAACAGTGGTTCATGACGTTCGAGGAAGTCGGGACGGCGTGGAGACTGATGGACCCGCTGCAAGCCCACTTGGACAACGAATCGACCCCGCTCACCATTTACCCTGCGGGCGTATCCAACCCCCGCGAAGCGGATGAATGGATCGCGCGTCACGGCGCACAATGGTCTTCCTGATTTTCCCATGCACAACATCCCTCTCATCCGCGCGGAAAACCCCGACCAATTCGTCGCCGCATCGGTACTCCTCATGGCCAAGCACATCACGGACGCCGTCACGGACCACGGTTTCGCTATCGTCGGTCTCTCCGGCGGCACCACGCCTCGCGCCATCTATGCCTCCCTGGCGAAAGAGGATTTGCCGTGGGACAAGGTGTGGCTGTTCCTGACGGACGAGCGCCACGTACCGCCAACGGATCCGCTAAGCAACGCGTCGATGATCAAGGAAACGCTCCTCCTGCATGTCGATATACCGCAGGAGCAGATCGTGTTTCCGCAGACCGGCTTGCCGCTGCAGGACTGCATCACGGTGTACGAGAACGACCTGAAGAAATTGTTTTTGAAAGGACTGCCGGATCTCGTCACCTTCGGCATCGGGGAAGACGGCCACATCGCGTCGCTCTTTCCGCCCGTGAACGAAGGCAAGGAACTGCGGCTGGTCATCCATACGACCACGGAAACATTGAAGGTGCGCGACCGTATTTCCCTCACGCTGCCCGTGCTCACAAAAGCGAAGACGAAGCTCTTCATGCTCCAGGGCGAGAAGAAACAGGCCGTGTGGAACGACATGATGGGCAGCATCGAAGGGCCCGATCGATGGCCCGCCAAAGCCATTTTAAAAAGCGGGAACTCGGAGGTGGTGATCGGCTAATCAGCCCCGATCTCCTTGTAGTGATCCATCACCTTTCCGTCCGCGACAAGGATGGCGTCCATGCGGTAGCCGCCGTGGTAATTTTTCTTCGTGATCCACTTCTGCACCGCCCGCGACATGGCGGCGCGCTTACGATCGTTCAAGCGCATGGCGGGCGAATAATCACTGACGGCGCGCGCACGGGATTTCACCTCCGCGAATACGACGCACCCATCGAACGGATCGTAGGCGATGATGTCGATCTCGTCTTTCACCAACCGGACGTTGCGGCCGAGGATCTTGTACCCGCGTGTGCGCAGGTACCCGACCGCGGCGATCTCCCCGTCGTCGCCGGTGCGTTTGGCGGGTGTTCTGTCGTCGGTGAGAACCTCGAGGAAGCGGGGAAAGGGGAGCATAGGCCCCGATGGTAGAAGAATGGTGTACGTTCGTCCACTCTTTCGCCTATGCAAAAAATCCAAGTCGGTGCGAAGCTCTACGTACATGCTCACGAAGCTCACGTCCTTCGCCACCGTCGGGTTGGAGTCCGTCAAAATCACCGTGGAAGTCGGCATGACGCGCGGCGAGGAACCGAAGATCTTCATCGTCGGACTGGGGGACGCGGCCGTGCAGGAAAGCAAACAGCGCGTGAAGATGGCCATCCGCAGCAGCGGATACAAACTGCCGACGGGCTGCGTGATCACCGTGAACCTGGCGCCCGCGGATCTGCGGAAAATCGGGCCTCGCTACGACCTCCCCATCGCGCTCGGCTTCCTCCTGATGCACGAACTCGTGATGGTTCCCAAGGAGAAGTTGGAATCCTGCGCGATGCTCGGCGAACTGGCGCTCGATGGATCCCTGCGGCACGTATCGGGCGTACTGTCCGCGGCCATCGCCTGCCGGGAGCAAGGCATTCCCACGTTGATCGTACCGTCGGTGAATGCCCGGGAGGCGGCGCTCGTGCCCGGCGTGGAAGTGATCGGCGCGGAAAGCCTGATAGACCTTGTGGAGATTCTCTCCGGGAACAAATCCTATGCCCCTGTAATCGCGCAGGAACGGCCTGAGACGCGCCCGACAGACATCGTCGACTTCGGAGACGTACGCGGGCAAGAACACGCCAAGAGGGCGCTGGAAATCGCGGCAGCGGGCGGGCACAACGTGCTGCTGAGCGGTGCTCCGGGATCGGGCAAGACGCTTCTCGCCAAAGCGTTGCGCGGCATTCTCCCCCCGCTCTCGCGAGAGGAATCGCTCGAGGTGACGCGCATCTACTCCGTCGCCAACCTGTTGCCGCAGGACCTGTCGCTCATCGAGGACCGCCCCTTCCGCGTCGTGCACCATACCGCCAGCGGCGTATCCATCGTGGGCGGGGGACAGATTCCGGGGCCGGGAGAGATCAGCTTGGCGCACAAGGGCGTCCTCTTCCTGGATGAACTCGCGGAGTTCCCGCCCCAAGTATTGGAAGTACTGAGGCAGCCGCTGGAGGACCGTACGATCACGATTACCCGCGCCCAGGGATCAGTGACCTTCCCCGCCGATTTCCTGATGGTGGCCGCCATGAATCCGCCTCAGTACACCACCGGAAACGCAACCCGGCTGCGCAACCGTATCTCCTCACCGTTCCTGGACCGTATCGACCTGACGATCGACGTGCAGTCGGTGCCGCTGGAAGAACTGGGTGGCAAACCGAAGACTATTGGCGACGGATCGGCCGTCATCCGCGAACGCGTCGCGTCGGCACGCAGGGCGCAATCGGAACGATTCGCCGGAAAACGCATCATGACCAACAAGGAAATGAACATCCGCGATCTGAAGGAATTCTGCGCCCTTACGAAGGAGACCGAATCATTGCTGACCCAGGCGGCGGCCAAGATGAAACTGTCGGCGCGCGCGTATCACCGGACAATCAAAGTGGCGCGGACGATCGCGGACCTGGCGGGATCGGCGGATATCGAAACTGCGCATGTGGCGGAGGCACTGCAGTATAGGCAAAGCGTGGGGTTGGATTGAAAAAGCGCCCCGAACCATAAAGGTCCAGGGCGACAAAAGGCTTTGAACGGAACAAGGAACTCAGGCGACAACCAGGGACGGATGCAGGTAGCGCAGGTCTTCCGGATTGCCGGCGAAATGGCGTTTGCTATCCCAGAGCAGGCCGACCGTGTGGTGGTACTGGTTTTGCTCAAAGGGCTCCATGTCTACGACGTAGCGCCGGCCGTGCAACTCGTACGCCTGCATACGCAAACGCTTGGGTTGTTCGACGCGGCACCGTCCGACGACGGGATACTGGACGGCGATGCACATGGCGTCGCCGAATCCCATGACGGAGTTGGGAAGGAACCGACTTGCATCCAAGGGACGATCGATCAGCCCGGCGCCGCAGACCCAATGGCATGGCACCGACGGATTTGCCCTCCAACGGCAGAGGACTCGCGGATCCCTGGACGATTGGATCTGATCGAACTCGATCGGAATCCAAATGTACGGGGGCAATTTGGTAATGCCCCCTTCCGTTATCGGAACCTCGCCGACGTACATCTTGGGATCGATGTCGGACGGGAAGTCAGGAACGCGATCCAGGTCGAAGGAAGGATCCAACAGACCCGATTCGATCATGCGCATAAGCAACGTTTCTTTGCGGACTTGGTTGGACGTGAGAATCATCGGACTGTACCTCCTTGTGCGTGCGAAAGAGCGGGGTGTCAAAGCCGGCACGGTATGCACCCGGAGCCTGGAAATGTCAACGGTTCGTCTTTTGGCTTTCCGTACGCTATCCTTTCGGCCTATGCATTACGCAGACGCGCTTACGAAGCGAATCCAGGCTACATCCCCCCTCTGCGTCCCCTTGGACCCGGAGCTCGGCAAACTGCCCGACGGCATCCCCAAGGACGCCGACGGGGTCCTGCGCTTCAGTGAGGGAATCATTGATGCGGTGAAGGACAGTGCGGCTGCGGTGATGGTCGGCATGCCTCACTTCGAGGCGATGGGATGGGAAGGCATGCGCGCCTTTTGGAAAACCTGCGCGTATGCGAAGGAGAACGGACTGGTGGTCATCGCGGACGGGAACAGGAGCGGCGTCGGCGACGCGTGCACGGCCTACGCAGAGGCGTACCTGCACGAGGGAAGCGCGGTGGACGCGTTGACCGTGAACCCTTACCTAGGCGAAGACGGCATCGTCCCGTTCGTGGAGAAATGCGCGGAGAGCGGCAAAGGAATCTACGTCTTGGTGAAGACCGGAAATGACAGTTCCGCGGATGTGCAGGACCTGCCGATCGGCGACGAGGTCGTGCACGAGCATGTGGCGCAACTCACCGAAAGTTGGGGCATGCATCATATCGGCCCCGAGACGAACCTGAGCTTCGTGGGAGCGATCGTCGGGCCCGCGTATCCCGAGGAAATGAAATACTTGCGCACGCTCATGCCGCACATCCCCTTCCTGGTGCCGATGACAGCGTCGATGAAGCACGGATTCCTGCCCGATGGCACCGGCGCGCTGGCGCTGGCCGCGGAAGACATCGCCTACGCCTCGAAGGGAAGCGACTGGCAAGAAGCTGCCCGGAGATCGGCGGAGAGGATAGCGCGTGATCTCAAGGAGCTTATTTTCTAGGCACGATCTCGGCGTAGTTCCGGCGAAACACGGCGAAGCCGAACGCAGCCGGATGGCAGGAAAAAGCTCAGTTGGCGGCACAGAGAATCGCGAGGGACTTGAAGGAGTTGTTCTGAAGAATGAGGTGAATAGGTTATAGGTGATAGCAGAGAGAACCCTATAACCTATCGCCCACTCCTATTTCGTCACCGTCCAAGCCGGGCCGTTTTCCAGGGGCACCGTCGCCTCGATCCAGTTGAACGTGGAAGAACCGTCGTTCCAGCGCATGGCTCCGTTCTGCCCGATTTTTCCGCGGCCCTCGAAGAGCAATTGGAGTGAACCGCTGTCACCTGATACAGCCAAATCCGCATAGATGGAAATCGTGCGCGGCGCGGAACCGATCGTCTTGAACGAATCCGGAATCACGGTACAGGCGATGCGCAAGATATCCGTCTGCTCCAATCCGCAGTCTTGCTGCTCCAGCGCGGCCGCACCTCCGATACGGATGCGTGAAGCCGTCACGTTCGCTTTCTGGACGATGAATTCCAAGCTGGAAATGTTCAGGGTCACACCCGTTGCGGAGTGTCCGACTATGGAGAACGAGGCGATCCGACGGTCAGTGCCCGCCTGCAACGATCCGCCGGACATGAGGTTGCGAACCGAGAGGATGTTGCCGTACGTCGTCTGGTGCATGGGATAGTGCGTGTTCGTCGGGACGATCTGACGCGTGTTGCCGGTCGTTTTGCCCTGCGTTTCGATATAGTAATTCTCCACTTCCACGAGCTCGTTGGAGACGCCTCCGTTGTCACGCGGCCTCATATTCGCACGAATGCCCAGAACCGCGGAGGAATCCTTCGCGAGCGTAAGGCGATCGTCGGTCACGATGAATTCGAACCGACGCTTATCGGTGTTATCGCTCGTGGCAAGGCTGAGATTTGCGATTTCCGTACCGGCAGCATTCACGAATGACAGGGTATCAAAGGATTTCACTTCCCTGCGCAGGAGCACCACAATGCGACGCAGGACGCCATCTTCGTCCAACTGCGTGAACGTGCCGTCCATAATGACCGGCGACAGCTCCCCGCTTACCAGGAAATGGCTGGTGGCAGGGAAGAGCGCGGCAATAGAAGAACTGCTGGCAACGGAAGAGGCGACCGAGGACGAAGAAGAGGAAACCGCTGAGGAGGAAACGGAGGAGACAGATGATGCGCTCACGCTGGATGCGGAATTCGCACTGGAGCGGGACGAGGACGAAGCCTGTCCGGACTCCCAAGCGCGGTACGCGGGCAGGTCTCCATCGTGTTCCGTGCGATACGCGGCGGCCAGCTGGGCCATGCGTCCGCGCGTCAGGAGCGTGTCATAGGGGAGATCATCGGAGAAGAGGACCCCGCGGTCCGTGGCGGCGCGCACATAGGCCGTGTACCAAGCCCAACGCTCGGTAGGCGACGGCTGAGGCAATTCATATCCGTAGAGTTCGGTGAGCATCTTGATCGCCTCCGCGTAATTCACCGGGTTAGAGGGCTTGAAAGAACCGTCCGGATATCCGGATACCATCCCTTTTCGCTTCGCGGCGCACACGTACATGCTGAACCAATCAGCGGTCTTCACGTCCGGAAAGCAGTTCGACTTGTCCCCATCCAGAAAATCCTGGACGGGGGCACTCTTCAGCACGATCTTGAGAAATTCCGCCCGGTTGAGCGTGCGGCCCGCGGCGTAGGTACCGTCGGGATTGCCGGACACGGCGCCGAGGTTCGTGAGGACGCTGATGCCCGCGCGTTCGCCGCGCGTGAAAGACGAACTGTCGGCGTACCGCGCGCTGCTCTCGGAGAAATCGAGGGCGAACGCCATGGTGGGCACGGCCAGAAGACTGAGTGCGAGGAGAGGATGTTTCATATGGCGCGCAGTATAACATACGGCCCCGTCATCGATATATATCATGCGCGAGAATGATCAATTTTCTTCACGACTTTTTTGCCCGCATTCTCACGGCGTGAGAAAATGCCCCTCATGCACAGATATGCCTTCCCCATTCTCGCGCTGATGCTCCTCACTGCCTGTACCGCGCCCTCCGCAACAATCGAGGAAGGCATACGCAACGCCATCGAGGAAGCGAATTACTGCGTCACCGCAGATGATTGTTCCATCATCGGGAATAAATGTCCTTTTGGCTGTGAAATCGTAGTTAACAGAAACCAGGCAACGCGCATTGCCAATCTAGCTATGAATTTCCCTTCTGATTGCACTTATTCATGCATTGCGACAAATACGGTGGGCTGCATCAACGGCAAATGCACGGCGAGCGCGGTAATGACTAAGAGCACCAACGACATTATAAAGGGAAATACGGGTGCCAGCTGCGATACCCACGACGACTGCAACACCCCGATGGATTACCTGACGCGCTCCTCCTGCCCGTTCGTATCGATGTGCGTGGATGGGGCATGTGCCATTACTTGTCCCGATACGAATGCGACCGGAAGCACCGTCTCGTGCGCAGCGGATATTAATTGCACCTGCGATACTAACGCCGCCGGAGAAGGTGCCGAGTGCCGCTGCATCGATGGAAAGTGCGCCGGCGTGGTGAAGGAAGGCTGATTTAATCCTTCGTAAATTCCATGCAATAGGGCTTTTGCATGCTTCCCGGGTCGCAGGCTTTTTTGGTGCAGCCGATTCCTCCGCCCATCTTGGTACAAGTATTGCAGCCGTCGAAATAGACGATGCAGGACGGATCCGTCGCGGGATCTTGGGCTACGTTCGCCGGAGCGCACGCGACGAGTAATGCGGATGAGAAGCCGGCGAGGGGGAGTGAAATTTTCATAATTGGTTACATGAAGTAATGTGGCGGTTCGACTACGCTCACCGTCATTCGACTTGGCATGAAGCGATGGCCCGAAACGAAGTGAAGGACCATGAGCGAGCGAAGTGAGTCGAATGGTAGTCCCGACTGGAATCGCACCAGTATCTAGCCCTTAGGAGAGGCTCGTTCTATCTGTTGAACTACGGGACCATGGACAGGGATTGTAGATGAAAGAACAAGGGGACCGAATAGTCTTTTGAAGTGCGTGCGCCGCACGCACGCCGTTGAACTACGGGACCACGGCAAAATAATAGCTTATTCCGTCACTCGAATCATGCGGAAAATCAGCCAAGAACCACCACTTCGCGGCCTTCGGCGGCGCCGATACCCTTCAGTTTGAAATCCTTCGTCACTTCCTTGCCCTGGGCGCCTGCGGCCTTCAACACATCCGGGTGGATGGAACCGTCCAATCCAGGAACGAGGATGAGGACCCGCGGATCGATCTCATCGATGAGCGTCTGGCACTTCTTCGCGTCTTCCGCGGGAAGGACCAGCACGTGGATGTCTCCGAAGTGTTCGATGTCGATCGCCTCCCAGTCTTCCAGCGGCGCGGAAATGAAGGCCGTGCGCACGCCGTCGTTCTCCACCATGTACGACACCTTCTGCCCCTCCATCTGTCCAATGCCACGCACCGTGATACCCGACACGTCGTATTCGCCCGGCCAGGAGATGCGCTCGCGCGTGGGAGCTTCCTCGGGGGATGCAAAGAGGTTCACCGCTCCTTCGAGGGGCTTGGCGGGGAACGAAAGGATGGGCATGGAGCCGCCCGTGCACTTCACGGAAGCGGGGCCGGCGAACGAGTAGGTCAACATGATAGGGGGAGTGTAGAGGATTGGATGAAGCGGATCTAGAGGTTGAGAAGGTTATAGGTTATAGGTGATAGGCAGAAAAACAGACAACATCGAGGAATGGCTCTATCACCTATAACCTATCACCCCGTCACGCCGCCGTACCCCCGTCCACCACCATCCTCTCGATCCTGGCTCCCACACTCCTTAGCTTTTCGTCCAGCTGGTCGTAGCCGCGCTCGATGTACTTCACGTCGGTGATGGTCGTCTGGCCTTCGGCACAGAGGCCCGCAAGCACCATGGCGGCGCCGGCGCGGATGTCGTTGGACGCGACGATGCGGCCCTTCAGCGGGGTAGGACCGATGATCAACGCCTGGTGGGCATTGAGGATTTCCACGTGCGCACCCATCTTTTCCAATTCGTAGAGGTACGCCATGCGGCCTTCGAAGATCGTTTCGAAAATGCGGGACACGCCCTTCGCCTGCGTCATGAGGACGCCCATGGGGGCCTGGAGATCGGTGGGGAATCCGGGGTGGATACCCGTCTGGACCTTCATGGCATTGAGGAACGACAGTTCGCCATCGACGAACAGCGTACGGTCCTCCGGCGTGTATTTCATGATGCCACCGGCGCGCTTCACGATATCCAGGAAGCAGAGGAGGTCATCGGCGTCGACGTCGCGCAGGCGCAGCTTGCCCTTCGTGACGAGTGCGGCGATAACGAAGCATCCCGCTTCGAGATAATCGAACGGAACGCGGGCCGCGACCGGCTTGAGGTCGCTGCGTCCGCGGATGATGAGCGTGTTCGTGCCGATGCCGTCCACCTCCGCGCCCATGGATTGCACCATGCGGGCCACTGCCTGTACATGCGGCTCCGCGGTGGCGATATCGATGCGCGTCTCGCCTGGCGTGTTTGCGGCCGCGCACATGGCGATCTCGGTGGCGGTGACGGAGAACGCCGGCATGATGATGCGCGCAGCGTGGAGCTTGCCCTGCAGGTGGAGGACTTCGTTGGTGCTCATGTTGGAAGCACCCATCTGTTCCAACGCGAGGACGTGGGCTTCCACGGGGCGCTTGCCAAGCACGCATCCACCCGGATACGACATCTCGACGACGCCGAAGCGCGCGAGCAGCGGGCCGAGCAGCACGATGGCTCCGCGCAGTTTGCTGACGTATTCGTGCGGGATGGGCTTGCTTTCAAGGTTCGTGTTGTCGATGCGCACCGTGCCGTTTTCAAAGCTCGTCTTGGCGCCCAGGAACTCCAGGATCTTCAGAAGGAGTTCGGTGTCGCGCAACCTCGGCACATTGGTAAGGACCGACTCGCCCGAGGCGAGGACGGTCGCGGCGATCATGGGGAGCGCGGCGTTCTTGCTACCGCTGATGGTGACCTCGCCCTGGAGGGGGATGCCGCCGGTGATCTGGTATCGGATATCCATAGGGTCCACAATACTAGCGCACGCGCCGAAAAAAAACGATGGTTTTTGAAGCTGTTTTCGGCATTCCACAGCCAATTTGCATACTTTAGGCCGTTTTCATCGCCTCCAAGCCCAGCAAAAAGCGCTGGACAAGCAACGGCCTCGAGGCGTTTGTCTCAAGGCCGCGGATCAACTCCATCAACTCCCGTTCGTGCCGATGCGTTCGCAGGGGGTATTCGCGCAGTGCCAACGACAAATGCAACAAAAGCCGATCCGCCGCGGCTCCGCGTTCCAAGAGCGGCTCCAAGATCTTCAGGCGCTCCAACGGCGTCCTGGCACTCCAAAATGAGACGGCATGCGTGTGCAGCGTCTTCTCCTCGCGGCGCAGGTCGGGATCATCGAGCAGCTGAATGAGCATGCCGGGCGCGCCCTGGGAAAGATGCGACAGGAAGTGCGCATCGTCGGGGGATTCATCTTTCAGAAGGGGGTCCAGGTCGGCGGGGGAAACGCGGTCGAAGTGGATGACGCGGGTACGCGATACGATCGTCGGCAACGTATCCAGTGCTTCTGTGGTGAGGATGAACACGCGGCCGGGCGGCGGTTCCTCGAGGGTCTTCAGGAACGCGTTGGCAGCCGCTTCCTGGAGGCGGTCGATGCGCGTGATGAGGCATGGCCTCCAGAATCCTTCGCCCGTCTCCTGCACGCGCTTCTGGATCTCGCGCACGTCGTCGATGCCGATCGTATCGGTCTTCATGGTCGGCGTCTTGGCGCGGTGCTGCTGCGGCACGTTGGTCGTGAGGGCGATCGTCTCGAAATCCTCGTTCACCTCTTCGATCCACAGGTCATCCAACATCAAAAAATCTGGATGCAACAACTTGTCCATCCGCTTCAGCACATCTTCTTTTTTCGCTGGATCCACATCCTTCGTCACCAACTGCTGCGCAAACCATGTCGCCACCGTCGTCTTCCCCACGTGCGCGGGACCTGTGAACAGGTACGCATGGGAGACGTTACCGCTGTCGATATCGCTCTGCAGTTCGGCGAGTTGCCGCTTGTGGCCGATGATCTCGCGCGAATGCATGGATACCTATCCTACATGCATTTTCTTACTTCTCGAAACAGCCGGGCGGGCAACCAAGGCCGTCTTTGGGCGGATTGTCCCGGTCCGCGCAATCCATGACGCAACGATCCTGCGGACACATGCCCGTGGTACGAAACGCATCCGCGCAGGAGAAATCCGATGACCCGTCCCGCTTCGCCGGATTGGCGAGGGAAGATAAAGAATCGAAAGTCTGGGACGGCAAATCCGTCATCTTTGCTTTCAACCTCCAGACCATCTCCGCCATCTCGCCGCGGGTGATCTTCTGGTCAAAAGACGTGATGGAAAGGGGAATCGCATTGTATCGCTCAAGGTCGCGGACAAACGGCGCGTACCAAGGCTCATGCGCCGCAATGCCGGGTGCCGCAATCTCAAAAGAGAGCGAGATGATTTTGGCGGCTTCGGCGAAATTGACCGTCGTCGAAGAACGGAACGTACCATCGGGATAACCCTGAATGATTTGCTTGTCGAAGGCAACGCAGACGTGCTTCGCATACCAAGCTTCGGTATCGAGATCCATAAGGAAGGAAGCCGCCCCTCCGTGGCCCAACATGCACGCGCTTACCGAGCTTGGGAATTGGGCATTCACAAGAATCTTCACAAACTCCGCGCGGTTGATCGTTTGATCCGGTTTGTAGGTACCATCTGCATATCCTTCGACAATTCCCTGCGACTGCACATAGTTGATTGCCTGGGCGTTGCGATGGGATGCGAGGACGTCGGAAAATACTAATTTTTGCTCATTGCCAGGACATTCCTGCCACTCGCAATTATTGTTACCGTCGCGCCCGACGTAACTGCCATCGGGGCACTGCTTCGCATCCATAGTACATACCGCCATGTCCTTCGTGTCGCAATGCGCCCACTCAATCAGCGACCCGTCGCAGGAGCTGTACCATCCCTCGCTCTTTGTGCCGACATTACTGCAGACCGCAGTGCATCCGGCGCACTTGGCCAGCTGCACCATCGCAGGCGGATCACTTTCGCGATGTATCCATGAAGTGCCGTTGTTATCACACACGGGAGCCGCTGCCTGCGAAGCATAGAAGGAATCGACCTGTTCCGATGTCGGGCATGTCGTCTTGCCATTTACATCAATGGCGCACGACATCGCGAAGACCGAGGAAGCGGACAGCGCGAACAAAATTCCGACGAATGCAATGCATGAAGAGCGGAGAGTGGTCATTGCCCCAGCTTACGCCTCGGCGACGGTATATTCCAGGAGTTTCTTCTCGTTTTCGAAGTGGAAGACGCCATGGAATTTCTTTCCTTTCAAAAAAACCGGCAGCCAATGCTTGTCATCCAGCCACATCGCGTCGTAGGGGATCTCGGATTCCTCGAACCACTGCGGCTTCATTTCATCGGATTCGACCGGCTCGCCGATCATCCCCGACGCGCGGAACACGTGTACTTCCAAGAGTACCGGATCGCCCTCGAACGTGAATTCCAGGAGACCCGCCTTCTCCATGCTTAATACGCCGATACCCGCCTCCTCTCGCAGTTCGCGATGAGCGGCCTCCTCGATGCTCTCGCCCGGTTCCAGCTTGCCACCGAACCCGTTCCATCTATCCGATCCAAACCCGCGCTTCTTCATGCCCAACAGGATGCGGGATCCGTCCTGCACGAAACAGAGTGTCAGCACTTTGCGCGACGTCACGTTATGCGTCGATGCCATGGCACTTCTTGTATTTCTTGCCGCTGCCGCACGGACAGGGGTCATTGCGGCCGACTTTGTCAGACACGATCTGCTTCGGTGCGTTGGCCTTCAAGCGCTGCGCGACGATGCCCGCCGCGTCCTGGGGCTGCTGTCCGCCCTGCTGCATCAGCGAACCGACGCCTGTCTGCTCCAGGTCGCCGGAAATCTGGTCTTCGTTCGTGGAAATATTCTTCAATTCCTCCTCGGCCTGGCGCAACACCTCGCGCGGCGCGAACTGTCCGAAGTCGATCTGCATCAGCGTGCGCGTGATGGTGCTTTCGATGTTCGCGATAAGGCGTTGGAAGCGCTGGTATCCCTGGTCCTGGTATTCGATGAGCGGATCCCTCTGCGCATAACCGGAGAAGGCGACCTGCTCGCGCAGGTGCGACATATCGTCGATATGATCCATCCAATGCGTGTCGATGGAGCGCAGCGTGACGGCGCGCTCGGCCTGGGCGACGGTCTCCAGCGTCTGTTCGTTGCACTTCTCTTCGTAGAATTTCACGGCAACGTCGCCGATGAACGCACGGAGTTTGTCGCGGTCGTTGAAGTTCTTCATCGTGTCCATCGGGAGGATGGAACGGAAGGCGGGGTGCAGGGCGCTTAGGCTTTCCACGATCTCCTGGCGGTTCCACTTCTCGTCGTCGATGTCCGCAGCGTGCAAATCCACGATGGCCTCGCCCTCCTTGCGGATGGCGGACAGGACGTCATTGTGAAGGGCGCTTCCCTCATCGGCACCCTGCTGCGCAAGCTTCTCCAGGATCTTCTGGCGGCGCTTGTAGATGATCTCGCGGTGCTTGTTCATCACGTCGTCGTACTGGAGGACGTGCTTGCGGATATCGAAGTGGTGGCCTTCCACGCGCTTCTGGGCGCTCTCGATGCTGCGCGTCACCATCGTATTTTGGAGCGGGACGTCGTCTGGCACGTTGAGACGTTCCATCATGGTCTTCAGGCGGTCGCCGCCGAAAAGACGCATGAGGTCGTCTTCCGCGGAGACGAAGAAACGGCTCTCGCCCGGGTCTCCCT
>CAZUYK010000009.1:0-66570 GCA_964624905.1 uncultured Candidatus Peribacteria bacterium | reverse complement strand
GTCGTCGGCACCGGCTACGTGGGACTCGTCACCGCTGCGTGCTTCGCAGAGCTGGGTCATGACGTCGTAGGCGTGGATATCGACGCCGCGAAAGTGGAGATGCTGAGACAGGGCGTGTCCCCCATCTACGAACCGGGACTGGAAGAACTCATCAAGGAAGGACTGAAGAACGGACGATTGCGCTTCACGACGGACCTCAAGGAAATACTCCCCGACGTGCGCATCGTTTTTTCCGCGGTGGCCACGCCGCCGGACGAGGGGTACAAGGCGGACCTGAGGGCGGTCTTCAAAGTGGCCGAGACGGTGGCGGAGCATGCGGCGAAAGACGTGATCTTCGTGAACAAATCGACGGTGCCGGTGGGAACGGGCGCGAAATGCCAGGAAAAAATCGACGCGATTTTGGAATCCCGCGGGCTCGACATCCGCATCCCCGTCATTAGCAATCCCGAATTCCTGCGCGAAGGCATGGCCGTGGGAGACACGATGATGCCTGAACGCGTGGTGGTGGGAATCAACGGACACGACTGGGCGGTCGACGAAGTGGAGGAGTTGTACCGCCCCATCACGCGAGTCGGAAAGCCGCTCGTGTTCATGGGACGCGAGAGCGCGGAAATCGTGAAGTACGCCGCGAACAGTTTCCTAGCGACGAAGATCAGCTTCATCAACATGCTCACGGAGATGTGCGAGAAGACGGGGGCAAACATCCGCGACGTGGCGACGGGCATCGGATTGGACAGCCGCATCGGTCCGCGTTTTCTGCACGCCGGTATCGGCTACGGGGGCAGTTGCTTCCCCAAGGACGTGAAGGCATTGCTTGCGACGGCGAAGGAGCTCGGCATCGATTTACCCATCGTGGAGGCGACCGACGCCATCAACCAGAAACAGCGCAAGCGCTTCATCGATACGATGCTCGCTGCGCTACAACCGAATTCGACCGTGGCGGTGTGGGGACTGAGCTTCAAACCCAAGACCGACGATATGCGGGACGCGCCGAGCCTGGATATCATCCCCGCGCTCATCAACGCAGGCCACGCCGTGGTGGCGTTCGATCCCGCAGCCGAGGAGCGCGCACGCCCGATGCTCCCCCCTTCCGTCACCTACGTGCAACAGCCGCACGACGCTGCGAAGGGCGCGGATGCGCTCGCTGTCATCACGGAATGGGACGTGTTCCGCGGGGCGGACATGAAGGAAATCAAAGGACTGATGAAAGGCAACCTGCTCTTCGACGGGCGCAACGTGTACGAACCTTCCGAAGTAACCGAGGCGGGATTGAAGTACGTGGGAATCGGGATGGGATCAGTCGATGCCTAAAACGGACAGGACGTCTTCGACTGTTTGCACAGATGCTTGCGAGATCTTTTGCCGAACCACGCCGTCCGTCGGTGTGACACCGCGTTCGATCAGCTTGGCGGACGCAATGGGTTCGATGTACTGAACGGGAATCGCGTCCCCCTCTTTCATAGGCGGGACGGACGTATCTTTGACGAAGGGTTTGACCATAGGAAGCGGATTGTAGCACAAAAAAAGCGGCATTCACGAGGAATGCCGCTTGTAAGGCCGACCTTGGGTCGGCACTTGGTTACTGCTTCAATTCAACCATTCGGACGTACATAACCGCAGCCTGGGTGCGATCGTTCACGCCGAGTTTGCGGAGCAAGTGCTGCACATGCTCTTTCACGGTCTCGACGCTGATCTCGCAGAACTTAGCGATCTCCGCGTTGGCCAAGCCGTAGGAAAGGCAGCGCAGGGTTTGGCATTCACGAGGCGTCAGTTCCGCGAACGGAGCCTGAGGTATGGCCTTGCGGGCGCTCATTTGCTCCCTCACGGTTACGAACTGACTGCGAGGCGCCGGTGCCGGCTTGCCCATCGCCGCGGCACTGATCCGCGTACGCATGGCATGCTGATCAAGCTCGGACGGAAGGTAATCCTGGGCGCCGGCGGCAATGGCCCGCGCGACGTGCGTGGGATTGCCCTGATGCGAGATGGCAACCGACCGCTTCGCGAGCGAGAACAAGTGGTACGCCTCCGCGTCGCCAAGCAACGTATCGGAGACAAGAAGCGCTTCGGGATTGGCGGCGATGGCGGCTTCGGCGTCCTGGATCGTGGAACATTCCGCCACGACTCGGAGATCATTCGTACCGGAAAGAAAATCCTTCAAACCGAGTCGAATGACTTCCTGGGCATGTACCAAAATAAGATCGGGCACGAGGCACCTACTTTCTTGATGGTGTGAGAAGATCAAAACAGATATATGTAATATACAACTTAAATTAATTTAGTCAATCAAACGGTTGGAGGCATGACTACTGGCCTTTTAGGCACCACGCATTACAATGGCAGCCTATGCGCATCCTCCTCACTGGCTCCTCCGGATTCATCGGTTTCCATACGGCAATGAAACTCCTCGACCGTGGCGACGAGGTCGTGGGCCTGGATAACATGAACGCGTATTACGATCCGACATTGAAGGAAGCACGTTTGAAAATCCTGCAGGAACGCAAAGGATTCAGCTTCACGAAGGGCGACATTTTGGACCGCCCGACGCTGGCGAAGTGCATGGAAGGAGTCGATCGCGTCATCCACCTCGCGGCGCTCGCCGGCGTGCGCTACGCCTTTGATCACCCCACGGAGTACGTGGATATCAACATCAAGGGATTCTTCCACGTATTGGATGAAGTCCGCCTGCAGAAAATCCCCGGACTCATCTACGCGTCATCCAGCTCCGTGTACGGCAGCAACGGCAAGTATCCCGCGGAAGAAACCGACCGCACGGACAGCCAGCTGTCGCTCTACGGCATGAACAAGAAAGACAACGAACTGATGGCCCATGTCTACCATTCGCTCTACGGAACGAACGTGACGGGACTGCGCTTCTTCACGGTCTACGGACCGTACGGCCGCCCGGACATGGCGTTGTTCCTCTTCGCCGACGCCATCACGAAAGGAAAAAAAATGCCCGTCTTCGGCGAAGGAAAAATGCAGCGCGACTTCACGTACGTCGATGACATCGTCTCGGGAATCATCGCGTCGGTCGACAAGAACTATCCCGAGGAAATCTTCAACCTGGGATGCGGACGCAAGGAAGAGTTGATGGACTACATCGGCTACTTGGAAAAGGCGCTGGGCAAGGAAGGCGAAAAGGAATTCCTCCCGATGCAGCCGGGCGATACCAAGGCCAGCCTGGCAGGCATCGAACATGCGAAGGAGAAGCTGGGCTACGATCCGAAGACGCAGATTAAAGACGGCATTCCGAAGTTCGTAGAATGGTACAAGGAGTACTATAAAGTGTGATCATTGGTCATTTTGAGTATATTTGACCAAATAATTCTTTAATTTTATAATACTAAAGTTGTTCCCCTGTTCTCTCTCAATAGGAATCGCGTTATGGTCACGATGATCCGCGGTGGTGCGAGCTTCGTCCTGGGATACATGCTCTGTTGCACGGGATACTGGCTGTACGCCTCATGGCAGTACGGACAGTGGATCGAGGCGACGCCCAAGCAAATCCTGAAAGGCGGAAGCGTCGCACTCTGGCACTTGGTCGACAAGCTGCCGCTCTGATCGCCGGAGAGACCGAACAACAACGAAGGCCGCGTTGACCCCGCGGCTTTTTATTTGCGCATCCAGGTTTCGACAGGGGCCGCCGCGAGGCGTTCGAATCCGGTGTTGCCGCGGATATCGCACGCATCCCCGAGACACACGACTGCCTGTGCATTGGGCAGCAGCCACTCGCCGTATTTCAAAATCGGATACTCGCTTTCGTACTGCCACTCATGGCCGAAACTTCCCTGGATGAGGACGTCGCCCTGCCGCGCCCTTGCCTCGATCACTTCGATCGTTGCATCCGCAACGGAGCGCGATGGAAGGCGTACGTTGGAGAACAAGAGAACGCAGGCACCAACGAGAAAACATACGGCGAAGGGCGCCGCAAGACGCGGCCAGGCGCGCAATATATCCGCCAGCCCGACGACAAAGAACGGAACGAGAATGATGCCGTAATAGCCGTGGAAACCCGCGAAGATGTACGCGCACGTCAGGAAAAAAGAAGCAAGGACCGGCCGTCGCGGAAAGCGAAGCAGGCCCGCTGTGCCGGCGATGCTCAATGCGACGCTGCCGGACACGAACCATAGCCAAAGAACGGAATGCAGGCGCAGGAAGATCGGCACCGCCCCGTCCTTCCCGGCCAGGTTCAACATGGAAGCGAGTGCGAAGGGATTGGTAAGCGTGTAGAGGCAGAGCAAAATGATCGGAACCAGGAAGAATGCGAGCCGCTGCCAGGCAGGCAGTTTCATCTTCCAGAAAACGGCTAGGACGACGGGGAAGAAGAGAGCGGCCTGGTACGCCGTGAAGAGGCTCGCCATCCAGAACAGCGCGATGATACCTGCGAACGGCGTGGCCTCCTCATCGCGAACAAAGAGCCATAGGAACAGCAATCCCTGCAAGGCCGTCAAAGGAGCCATCATCACCGCCCCTGCCTGCGAAACGACCCCCCAGGAAAACAGCCAGCTGCCGCACAATACGATGCGGTTCAATCGCGGTATGCCCTTTCCCATCCTCCATACGATCCACACCGCCTGCACCACAAGCGAAGCGAAGAAGAAGCGGGCGGCGCCGGCCTGCCAATCGAATCCGTCGAAGAGCGACAGGAACCAGCGCGCGAGCGGCGGATGCGGATACGGGATGTCCAGAAGATACTTCGCCTCATCCGTACGCACGCCCCCCTGCAGCCATGCGAGGAGCATGGCATAGGCCTCCAAGCCGATGAGAACCATCAGTCGCTGCATGGGAGGACGGCATCGGATTCAAACGGCAGATCAAGACAATCGACTGCGTCGGGACCTTTGCGATGAACGCGATGAATGAGGCGGACCCGGTCGCTATAGACCGCGCGGACGGAGAGATCGGATAGCGGCCAGCCGCGCGCATCGGAGAGCGACGTCATGCCCTGGTGCACGTAGGACCTGTAGGTCGCGTTCGTGTAGAGCAGTCGCAGATCCCACAATCTCCACAAACAGACTATGGTAATAATGCCCGAAATGACGACGAACAGCGGGATTTGCAGGCGGCGGACGGCGGTACGCAGGACCTGCCAAAGGAATTGCATCTGCACGAGCAGCGTGAGTTTGCTCTTCCCCCTCTCCCGAATGCCAAAATGGAACGGAACCTCCGCGATGCGCGTGCCGCGCGGCAGGAACGAGAGGATCTCGAAGAGGATCTTGAATCCTTGGGGGCGCAAATGCGACGCGACCGAACGATACGTTTCGCGGCGTACGGCGAAAAACCCGCTCATGGGATCGGTGACTCCTTGGGGAACCAGCAGCTGCACCAGGTGGGTCGCGGTGCGGCTGAGCATGCGGCGTATCCACCTCCAATCCTTCGTGTCGCCGCCTTCGGTATAACGCGACGCCAAAGCGACCTGCGCACCTTCCCCGATGGCGTTTTGGATGCGGGGCAACAACGTCGGATCGTGCTGCAGATCGGCATCCATGACGATGAACATGTCCCCCTTCGCCGCTTCGAATCCTTCGATGACGGCGGAAGACAAACCCCTGCGGCCCACGCGCCGGATGACGCGCAAGGACGGATACGTGGATTGCAATGCACCGGCCAATTCCCACGTACGGTCGGGAGAGTTATCGTCCACGACGATCACCTCGAAAGGATCGAGTGTTTCATGGACACGTTCCAGCACCTCCGTTAGATTGGAGGCCTCATTGTAGGTCGGCAAAATGAGGGAAACACGCACGTTTACACACTACCATACCTCTCCATGAAAATCCTCGTCACCGGTTCCTCCGGCACCATCGGCACCCGTCTCTGCGAACGCCTCTTGGCCGACGGTCATGATGTTGTTGGGGCGGACTGGGTTGCGAACAAGTGGCAGCCGAGCGTGCAAGCCGTGACGATTGATGCGGATTTGCGCGACCCGGAAGCGATGAAAAAACTGCCGACGGACGTGGAGGCCGTTATCCATCTGGCGGCCAACGCCCGCGTGCACGACCTGGTGATCGACCCGGACCGCGCATTGGATAACGTGAAGGATACGTACAACATGCTGGAGTTCTGCCGCAAGAACGGCATCAAGAAGTTCTTCTTCGCCTCCTCCCGCGAGACCTACGGCAACATCCCCGCGCAGGACAGCTACACCGAAGACATGGCGCGCATGGAGAACTGCGCCAGCCCCTACACCGCCAGCAAGATCGCGGGCGAAGCGTTCGTGGAGAGTTATACGCGCTGCTACGGCGTGGACCACGTCATCATCCGCTTCAGCAACGTGTACGGCATGTACGACGAATCCGACCGCGTGGTGCCGCTCTTCTTCCGCAAATGCAGGAACAACGAACCGATGACGGTGTTCGGAGAGAAGTGCCTGGATTTCACCTACATCGACGACGCGATCGACGGCATCGTGAAAGCACTCCTGAATTTCGACAAGGCGAAGAACAACACCTACAACCTGGCCTACGGCGAAGGCTCGACCATCACCGCTCTCGCGGATCTTATGAAAGAACTTCTGGGCGCCACCGGCGAAGTCACCGTGACGCAGATGCGCACGGGTGAGATTTCGCGCTACATCGCGAACATCGACAGGGCCAGGAAGGCCTTCGGCTATGACCCGAAGACGCCGTTCAAAGAAGGTGTAACCAAGGCCGTGGAGTGGTACAAAGCGAATACCTGATCACGATCAGGCCGCCTTCTCCTCTTTGCTGTGCCCCTCGTGGTACACCATTTCGACGTTCACATCCCAGATGTTTGAGCTGTCTTCCTTTCCTTCGACGATATTGTCGACGGTCATCATGGCGGTGAGCATGCTGTGATCCTGGTTGTTGTAGCGGTGCATGCCGTTGCGCCCGATGAGGTGCAGGTTCGGGATTTTGACGACGAAATCACGCACTGTGTCCAATTGATCATAACTACCGATGTAAGCCGGATAGGCCTTGGGCATACGCAAGACGCACGCGTCGACGACGTCTTCTTTCCTGATGAAGTCGATTTTCTCCAGCTCCGCGATGCCGAACTCGATCAATTTCTTGTCGTCCATCACCCACAGATCCCCGCCCTCGTTTACGAAGTACTCCATGCCGATCCACACATGGTCCCTGTAGTTGTCGACCATGTACGGGCTCCAGTTGTTGAATATCTGCACGCGGCCAACGCGGACGTCGCCTTCCTGGATATAGATCCAGTTATCGGGAACATCCGCAGCCGGATGTTTACCCCTCTCCTTCACGTGAAGCTTGTTGAGTAGGACTCCGACCGTCAGGAAGTCGCGATATGCGAGCCCGTCGGCCACTTCGCGCACCGTATCCGGTACGCTGGGACTGATCATGCCCATGAGATGCTTCACCGGCATGGTGGAGAAGAAATGATCGCACGTGATATCTTCCCTGTTTCCCGTAACCACATCCTCTACCGTGACGGACGTCACTTTGCCGGCCGTCATATGGACCCCGGAAATCTTGTGCTTCATGCGCACTTCCCCTCCGCACTTCTTCACCTCGTCGGCAACCGTCTCCCACATCTGTCCGGGACCGAACTTGGGGTAATAGAAACGCGTGATAAGACTTGTCTCGCGTTCCTCCTGGGATTTCTTGAAGTCGCTGGAGAGGAGGTCCCTGATGGCATGGGACACGGCCCTGCGCAGCGACAATCCCTTCACGCGTTGGGCACCCCAGTCGCTGCGGATGTCGCTGCAGGGAACGCCCCATACCTTCTCGGTGTAATCGCGAAAGAACGTTTCGTAGAGGCGCTTGCCGAAACGGTTGATGTAGAAAGAGTCGAGATAGCTTTCATCCTTGATGGGGAATGCCTGCGCCTTGATGTAACTCATGCCGATGAGGAACGTGTTCCACAAACCCAGCCTTTTGGCCACCGTGAGCGTGATGGCGATGGGATACGGGAAGAAGGCGCGTTTATAGTAGATGCGGGAAAGGCGGGGGCGCTGGAGCATCACGCGATCCTCTTTTTCGGGATCGGGCGCAGCGCGCGTGACTGTCACGCCCTTGTGCGGAAGGCCGGGTTCGATGCACTCCGGACACAAATACTCCATGATCGCCTCCGTCGCGTAATCGATTTCATGTGCTTTCTCCGCCGTATCCGCCGCGGGCGCCCCCTGCAAAGGCAGGATGTTGAACCACCAGCGCATCACGCGGTCGCTCTTGCTGAAGAACCGGTGCCCGCCGATGTCGATGCGGTTTCCTTTGTAATTAAACGTCTGAGCAATGCCTCCGATGGCGTCCGTCGCCTCGAAGACGATCGGTTTGATGTCCGTCCTTTTCAGGAGTTCGTAGGCCGCGGTGAGACCTGCGGGACCCGCTCCGGCGATAATGGCGATTTTCTGCGACGACATGAGGGACAGCAGTATAGGGTCGCCCCTTCCCGAGCACAAACAAGAGACGTGCGGAATTGCCACTGAATGTGCGATTCGATACGCTGCGCACGTGCCTACATTTCGCCTGTCGCGCCCCCTGTTCATCCTGCTCTGCGTGACCGCAGCCGGTGCGGCGGGCGCATTTTTGTTTCACAGCTTGGACAGCAATCGGCAAGTCGATACGCAAATGATCACCTTCGCGTTCCAGCTCCTGGACAGCATGCAACATGGAACGCTCGGCGATTTCCTGCTGACCGTCCGCAAGTACCCCCTCCTTCCCTCGCTGGTCCTCGCGCCGCTCTATGTCATCCTGGTTCTCGGGCTGACACTCGCGGGAACAATCCAATCCCTGGGCCAAGTGGACGCCTATCTGTTCGGAACGTCCGCATGGCACCTATACCTCCTGAGCCGTAGTGCGATTCTTGCATGCGGGGTTGCCACGACGGTCCTGACGCACGCCGTAAGCAAACGCGTCTTCCCCTCGACACCTTCGCAAGGAAGCGTCCTGCTGCTTTTAAGCAGCGTTTTCTTCCTGACCTTTTCAAGCGCGGTCCGCCCCCATATCCCCGTCGCAGCAGCGACGATGCTCACTCTGCTGCTTTCCTTGAAATTGGCCGAACATAAAACGACCCGTAACGCATGCCTCGCGTTCGGATCTGCCGCACTCTCCTTCTGCATTCTGCAGAGCGGATTCTTCTCGCTGCTGTTTCCGTTGATCGCCTACGTGACGGTCGCGGGAAGGATCGAATGGCGACGAATGATGGAATGGAAACTATGGTCCTGGATTGCCATATTCGTTTTCGCATCCGCAACGTTGGGATATACGTTCCTCTGGAACTATCCGCTCCATCAGCCTATCAAACTGGAGATCGACCTAGGACACTTCGACACGGGCAGTGCGAACCGCTGGTCGGGGCATGGCTGGAGCGTCTTCTTGCAAACGCTTTTCGGGGGCGAACTGCTCCTGACGGCCTTCGCCCTCATGACGATCGGAACGCTTGTCCTGAAAAAGGAGAAACCGTCGGTCCCGCTCCTGATGATCTTCGCATACATCGCGGCATACCTCCTGTGTTTCGGAATGTACTTCAATACGCAGGGTCGCTACGTTATCGTCCTTCTCCCGCTCCTTGCGGTCGTGGGCGGACGCTCGTTCCCGCGTACGGGTTTGCCGCTCGGCGTCGTGACGGCGGCGCTGCTCTTCACGCACGGAGAATTGTTCCGCCTCGGAATTACGGCGAACACCTACCAAGTGGCAAGGGAATACGTGCTGGCAGAAACGGTCGGAACCATCGCGACCGACATTCCTTCATACATGCTCGGCATCACGCCGACGCGCGCAAGCATCGGCATCCTTCCGGATACCGCGACCGAACGCTACCTGGCCGCGCAAGCATACGATCTTCCAGATGCTCGACCGCTGCTTCCACTGTCGAACTCCTCCGACGCGCAAAGCGTCGTCATTCTGGATACGCAGAAAACTCCCGACGAAAGAATCTTCCGACCATGTCTCTCCGTGCGTTCGGGCGGAACAGGAAAGACGATGTTCCTCTGGCAGGAAACGATTCCGACGTTCCTTTGGCTCTACCAAGCGCAAAGCATGGGACCGGATGTCGCAGTGTATTGCAGGAAACCCGCGGTTACGTGATGGGAATGACGGGGTGTTGGCGGAACACGAACATGTTCGACAGGACGAAATTGATGACCGCGCCGATGCCGATCGCGAAGACTTTGGCGATGAGATAATGGAAGCCGAGCCACAGGAAGAAGTTCGACACCGCGCCGTTCAGGATGATGGCAAAGCCGTACACGAGCGCGAATTTGGTGATCTGCGAAGCGTATCGGGTGCTGCCGTCGCGGAAAGTAAAGATCTTGTTGAAGATGAACACGAAAATGACCGAGATAAGCGACGAAAGAATCACGGCGACCTCCTCGGATACACCCATGTACCTCACCATGATCTGCAATCCCCCAAGGTCGATGACCGCTGCGATGCCGCCCGTGATGGCAAACTTCACGATCTTCTTCAGAAGCGGATAACGCCGGAGAAAAGCGAGAGTGACCGTAATCATCTCCAGGAAGCGTAGGTATCCTTCAGTCCCTGTGCCAGGGGCGTCCATTCCATGGTAGTGAGCACTTCATGCAACGGAAGCATGGGAACCGCGCGCTGGGCTATGTGCCCGGATGAATCGGATTCGATCTTCAGGCCGGGGTGCACCAGATCACGGATCTGTTCCGCAAGGGACTGCACCGTCACTACTTCGCCGGAGGTCACGTACTGCACACCACGGGCATCGACGTCGATGAGACGGAAAAGCGTTTCGACCAAATCCTCCACGTAGAGGAATGCGCGCTCGCGGCTGCCGTCCCCGCGCACCTTCAGCGAATCCTTACTGTCACGTGCCTGCACCATGAGCGCCGGGATGAGGTTGGCATCTTCCTTGAAGGTATCGCGCGGTCCGTACACGCCGACCGGGCGGACGATGAGGAGCGGGAAATTGCGCTGGTGCGATGCGACGAACCACAAGGTCTCGCAGATCGTCTTTCCGAGCACGTAGCCATCCACTTTCTCCGCCTGTGCGATGGCGATGGTGTCCATGGTGGGAGGTACGTTCGCGGAACTGAAGAACGTAACAGGGACAGGATTCTCCTTCAGCGCCTCGATGAGGGCCAACGTCATGCGGACGTTCTCGTTCATGACATCACTGGATCGCTTGAGGTGGTATTCGGTGTTGCGGCGGCTGGAAGCGAGGTGGAAAACGTAATCCACCCCCGCTACGAGGCGGGCGCAGTACTCTGAATCGCGCAGGTCGCCCTCGATCCATTCGATCTCCCCCCTGCGGCTGCTGAGGGCGCGGAAATTCTGGGCGCGCAACGGTACGCGCACCTGGGCACCTTCGGCCAGGAGGCGCTCGACGACGAAGCTGCCGATGAATCCGGTACCGCCCGTGACCAGCACGCGCGCGCCGGACCAAGAATGCAATTGCATGGGGTGAGAGTAGCAGAACGCATCGTTGTAGACGCAAGGAAAAAGCAATCCTGTCAGAGGAATACTTGACCTACTCACGACAGCCCAGTTCCGTTACACTCTGCCCATCATGGAACAGAAGCCTATTTTGTGCATCGTCGGCCTCGGATACGTCGGACTCCCCCTCGCCCACGCCTTCGCGTCGCACGGATTTGAAACCTACGGGTTCGACATCAACGAACGCCGCATCGACGAATTGAAAAACGGATTCGACCGCACGAACGAATTGACGGAGGCGGCCCTGAAAAGTACGTCGATCACATTCGATACCGACCCGTCGATCATCGGAAAAGCGGACATCGTCATCCTTGCCATCCCCACCCCCGTCGACGGCCAGAATAAGCCCGACCTTACGCTGGTGGAAAGCGCATCCCAGATCGTGGGCGAACAGCTGCGCAAAGGCATGATCGTTGTCTATGAATCGACGGTGTATCCCGGCGTCACCGAGGATATCTGCGGACCCATCCTGGAAAACGTGTCCGGGCTGGTGAGCGGAAAGGATTTCACGCTGGGCTACTCGCCGGAACGCATCAACCCCGGCGACAAGGAACACACGGTGGAGACAATCACGAAGATCGTGGCGGGACAGGACGAACGCACTCTGGACATCCTCACCGAGGTCTACGGAAGCATCGTAAAGGCGGGAATCTACCGCGCATCCTCCATAAAAGTAGCGGAGATGGCCAAGGCGATCGAGAACGCGCAACGCGACCTGAACATCGCCTATATGAATGAAATCGCGATGCTCTGCGGAAAAATAGGCATCTCGACGAAAGAGGTGCTGGCGGCAGCGGGAACGAAATGGAACTTTTTGAAGTTCCAGCCGGGCCTCGTGGGAGGGCACTGCATCGGGGTGGACCCGTACTACCTGGTGGAGAAAGCGAAGCAGTTGGGCATGGATACGCACGTCATCAACGCCGGCCGCTCCATCAATGACGGAATGGGGGCGTATGTCGCGGACCAAGTGGTCGCGGCACTATCGGTTCCCGCCAAAAAAGCGAAGATGCTGGTCCTCGGACTGACGTTCAAGGAGAACGTTCCCGACACGCGCAACAGCAAGGTGCACGACGTTATCTCCTCCTTGGCATCCAAAGGAATCGCCGTGGACGTACATGATCCGTTCTACCCCGCCGAGAGCATTCGCCGCATGAGCCTGTCGCCAGGAGGTCTGGACCAAGCCCCCTACGACGCGATACTCCTCCTGGTGCCACACGCCGAATACCTGGACATTTCCGCGGAAGCCTACGCAAACGCGCTCGCGGATACGGGGGTGTTCTACGATCTGAAGGGTGTCCTTCCGCGCCAGGTCATGGAGCAACGAGGAAAGACGTATCTTTCGCTGTAAAGGAACATGAAAAATGAGCCGCTGCCATCCTGGCCTCTCAAGCTGATCGTGGCGACATTGATGACGATCGTATTCCTGACGTCGCTGCCCTACGAGGGCAACATCACCGCGTTCTTCCATATGGATGGAAAGCTTGCGAAGGGAAATCCCCTTCCTGGTAATTTTATCGTGCTTTCGGTGCCGGCCTACGACGGGGCGCAGTACTACCACGTGGCACGCAACATCCCCAAGATGGTCGATGTAACGGAATGGAAATTCCTGCGGCTGGAAATACCGCCGTCCTACGGGTACCAGCGTTTTCTTCTTCCACTCTTGGCTTACATGCTCGCCTTCGGTCAGACATCCGCGCTGCCCGCGGCCTTCCTCCTGATCAACCTGCTATGCCTCTTCGGCGCCGGCTACCTGGTTCTCCGAAAAACCCGCAAGCCACTCTACGCGCTCGCGCTCGCACTTTCCCCTGCGGCACTCATCGGGCTGCACTTCACACTGGGCGAACCGCTGACGATCCTGCTTCTCACCGCCTTCCTGATCCGATGGGACAACAGGAAAACAGTCGACGCGGTCGGAACGCTTCTTTTGTCCCTGCTCGTGCTCACGCGCGAAGTGAACGTGCTGTTCGCGGGACTTGTCCTGCTTTTCCTGCTTTTCAAACGCCGATGGAAAGAAGCGGCGGCATCCCTCGTCCCGATCATCGTCTTCTTCTGTTTCCACGGCCTTCTCTACATCGTCTTCGCAGATATCCCCTTCTTGGACAGCGGCGCCAAGCGCGCCCTCCCGTTCCAAGCAATGATCCCGCTGCTGCTTGGATGGGAAGGATACGACCGCTACACGCTCTCCTCGATCGCGCTGTGCATTGCCTTCGTCTTGCCCGCTCTCGGCTGGATCGCCCGCGAGGCATGGACCCGGCGCACGGTGGAATTCCTGCCTCTTTCGGCGCTGGCGTTCCTGGCGCTGATGACGACGATGCCGGACTTCATTTGGGGCTCGATCACGTCCATCGGCCGCGTCATCACGCCTGTGTATCCGCTGCTCCTTCTCTACGCGGCGCAACGTGATACCATGCCGGCGCGCGCGATCGCGGCCGCGGTTTTGGTATTGGGCTTGGCGATCGGCTTCGGCCTCGCGTTCATCACCCATCCCTACGTCCTCACCTGATGCCGCGGCTATCCATCCTCGTACCGGCGTACAACGAAGCGGCGACCATCGAATCGGTGATGCGCACGCTCATGTCCGTCTGCCCGGACGCGCAGATTGTCTACGTGAACGACGGATCGAAGGATGCCACACTGGACATCCTGAAGCGCAACGCACGCCCGCAAGACATCGTGATCGACAAGCCGAACGGCGGAAAAGGATCCGCCATCCGCGAGGGGCTCACCCGCGCGGCCGGCGATTACACCGTCATCCAGGACGCGGATCTGGAGTACGACCCTGGCGAGATCGCCCTGCTTTTGCGCAAGGCGGAAGAAATGCCCGGTTCGGCGGTCTTCGGATCCCGCTTTTTGAAGCCCAACCCCAATATCTACAAGCGTTTCCTGCTCGGGAACAAAGTGATGACGGCGATTTTGAACATCCTCTTCGGCGCGAAGCTGACGGACAGCTATACCTGCTACAAGCTGCTGCCGACCGAGGCGTTCCGTTCGCTGGATATCCGGAGCAACGGGTTCGAAATGGAGGCGGAGATCTGCTGCAAGGTGCTGAAGAAGGGCATGGCGGTGACGGAAATCCCCGTCACATACCACCCCCGTACGATCGAACAGGGAAAGAAGATCCGCTTTAGCGACGCCGTGAAGGGGGCGCTGATGATCCTGCGCCAACGGGTAACGCGGTAAGGTACAATGACTCCATGAAGGTTCTCATCCTCTGCGAGGACACCGGCGGCAAGAGCGGATGGAGCACGTACGCCCGCGATTTGATCGGGGCGTTGCGGGGGCGGGGCCATGACGTGGAAACGTGCACGCGCAGACCCCTTCCGAGGCAGGACATCCTGCTTTCCCATCCTTGGATGGCGCCGTATTACGCGTGGCGGCTGCGCCTCGTCCTGCGCAGGGTCCGCCCGGACATCATCCATATCACCGTCGAAGCATACGCGATGCTCGTGCCGCACCTACCCAAGGCATGGAAGCGTAAAACGGTCCTCACGGTGCACGGAACGTACGGCGTATATCCGCTGATGCATGAACGACTGCGGAAATACGCCCTGTCCTATTACGAAGCAGTCGAACGTTTCATCACGGTGAGCGCCTACACGAAGCGCAGGGTCGAGGAAGAACTGGAGCGATATGCATCCCCCGCGGCGGCCCATGCGTTCGGGGAGCGGACGACCGTCGTGACCAACGGCATCACCCTCCCCGCATGGAACGGGAAGCGACCCGAGAACGACGTGAAACAGATTCTGCTCGTCGGAGGAGTGAAACAACGCAAGGGAATCCTGCAGGCGTTGGCCGGATGCGCGGCATATCGCGACGCATGGCGAACGCCGTTCCATTTCACCGTCGTCGGCAGCATGTCGGGCGCGGACTACGTGGCAAAGGTGAGGGAGGCAATCCGCACTTTGGGATTGGAAGACCGCGTGACGCTCGCGGGCATCGTGGATGAAAAAACACTGGCAGGCCTCTACCGATCCGCGGACGCGTACCTGATGCCGTCAGAAACGCTTCCCGATTATTTCGAGGGATTCGGTCTGGTATTCCTGGAGGCGAACGCGCTCGGCACGCCGGTTATCGGGCCCAACGAAAGCGGGACGGCGGAGGCGATCGGCGACGGGGTGAGCGGATACCAGGTGGACATCGGTGACGCGGCGATGATCGCAGACAGGCTGCACAAGATCCTGGACGAAGGAAAAATCGATCCGGCTCGATGCAGGAAATGGGCGGAAGAACACTCGGTGGAGCGTATGGTTCCGGCGGTGGAGGACTTATACCGATCGCTCACGCCAAAAAAGGCGTAAGGAAGGCGCGGATACGGAGCGAGTCCTGCACATGCGCCGCAAACGCGGGAACGGCGGGTTCGTCGAGCAGCCGACGGAACCGCGTAACGGCTGTTTCCGTATCGAAAGTGCCGAAGGGGAAGAAATCCCCCGAAGCCCCGGACGCATGGACCAGCTCTTCCACTTTCTTGCTATACAAGAAACCCGCAACCGGCAGACCTGCGACGCCAGCACCCAGGATGATGCCGTGCATACGCATGCCCAAAAGGAGATCGGTCCTGCGAACCGCATCAATGTATGCGGAAGGTGACGTAACGGGCTGGAGAGAGAAAGGAATAGACGGTACGAGAGATGCGACGTGACGGATGAAGAGCTCGTCGCGCGGATCTGTGGGAACGCCAATCAGAGAGATGGGTTTCTCTTGATGAAGGGCAGCGAGAACTCGCGCAAGATGATCGGCAAATACATTGAATTCATCGTTGAGCGTATTGGCCCCGTCACGGTTACACAGGTTCAACGCGATCGTTCGACTGCCAGAAGACTGATGGTCGGACACCGGATAATGGAAGACCGGATCTCGGATGACATCCGAAATGGTCAGACCCGGCACTGCGGCCTGAAGGTTCTCCGCGCTCTGCGGATCACGCACTGTGACGGCCTCCGCGTCTGTCAGGACCCCAAGCATCGACTTCACTTCTTGCGACTCGATACGATCCACACCGATCCCGACGACCGCGATGCGGCGGCGGAAGAAACGAGCGACCCTCAGGCTCCACAGGTATCCGCGCAACCAGTAGGTACGGTCGCGGACGATCCCTCCCCCTCCCCACAGGAAGGCGTCACACCGGGCGATCGTCCATATCGTCCGGAAGAATCCGAACAAGGCTCGGGGCGATGCCCACTGCGAGCGGACGAACAAGCATTGCGCAACCCGCACCTTCGTATTTTCGGCCAAACCCGGATGCGCCTTTTTCCACGTCGACGGGCTCCATGCCAGCACCGTCACGAAAGCGTCTGGATTCACTGCGAAGATATCGCCGAGGAGTGCGTCGCAAATGGCCTCATCGCCGATGTTTCCCATGCCGTACGCGGCAGACAGGACGATGGAACGGGAGGGCATGCAGAAGGCGGGAACTCCGCTATAGTACCCATACCATGAAAATTTCCCAGATCGACCGCACCCTCCTGGCCGGCTTCGTCCGCCAAAACGCCCCCCTGCTCCAAGGGGGCATCCTGGATGTGGGCGGACAGGACGGGAAGCGCTACCGGGAATTCTTCCCCCATGCGAAGGCATACACCGTGATCGATCCAGATGCCTCCGCGCACCCGGATATCGTGGCGGGAGCGGAGAACATGCCCGTGGAGGACTCCTCTGCCGACGCGATCCTCTGCTGCGAAGTGCTCATGTACATCAAGGATATCCAGAAAGCGATTGATGAAATCGCTCGCGTGCTGAAAAAAGGCGGCACGCTCATGGCCACGGTCAGCTTCATGTCCACTCCGGCGAACCGCGAAGGATACTACTGGCAGTTCGCTCCGGACGGCCTGCGCCATCTCCTTTCCAAGGATTTCAAAGACATCCGCATCGAACCGCGGGGAGGTTTCCACTGCCAGCAACTGCAGAACAGGGAACGCTACCTCATTTTAAAATACGATCTGTACGACCGCCGCATCCTCGGCAACCTCGCATCCGTCGTATTCGGATGGCTGGGCAAGAGGGCGGTTCGCAAAGACGCGCGCGACCGCTCAGCCGCAACAGGAGTGTTCACGATGGGCTTCAACATCCTTGCCACCCGCGCATGATCTTCACGACTTCCTGGGACGACGGCCACCCCTTGGACCTGCGCGTCGCGGCTTTGCTGCGCAAATACGGCATGACGGGCACGTTCTATATCGCCAAACGGCATCCACGCGTACCGGTGGCGATGACGGACGCGGAATTGAAGGAACTCTCCGAAGGAATGGAAATCGGCGCGCACACCCTGACCCATCCGATCCTGACAGACGTTTCCCCGCAGCAGGCGGAGGAGGAAATCCGCGGATCCAAGACGTGGTTGGAAGATATTCTGGGACAACCCGTCGGCATGTTCTGCTACCCGCGCGGGGAATGGAACGAGACCGTCCGTCGCTTGGTGGAACAATCGGGATTCACGGGCGCGAGAACAACGGAGGTGTATGCATTCGACGGGAACGACCCGTACCTGCTCGGCTCCACGCTGCATCTGTACCACTTCCCGTTCCGGCCCATCGCCAACCGTCGCTTCATGGATCCCGTGCGCAGGGCGTGGCCGCACCTGAAGGAATTGGGCATCGGACTTGGCGCCTACCGCAGTTGGGGCGCCATGGCACGGGCTGTTTTTCGCGGAGCGTACGAACGGAACGAGCCTTGGTTTCACCTGCGCGGACATAGTTGGGAACTGGAAAACCTAGGCCTCTGGAATGAATTGGAGGAATTCCTGGCATTCGTCGCGTCATTCGAAAACATGACCCATAGCCCCAATGGAGCCCTTGTGAAGCAGGGGTAACGCGGGCTTTTCCATGCTACAATCCCGGCATGGCCACCCCGTCCGTCTTTGGCATCCTCCAGCGGTTGTTTGCGCGCCGATTCGTGCGTGATGTAGTGACGCTGCAGGTCGGGAACGTGCTGAGCATGGGCGTGGGTTTCGTGAAATCCATCGTGCTTGCGCGCTTACTCGGCGTGGAAGGATTCGGACAGTACGCAGTGGTGACGACCGTCGCGGGCACTCTCTCGGTTTTCACGAACTTCGGACAGAACCAGGCCGCCGATACCTTCTTCGCGGAACAATACAGCTTGAAAAACAACGACGGCATGCGCACGGTCATTAAATACTGCTTTCTTCTGACGGGAATCGCGGCGATCATTCTGATGCTGCTGGCCTTCGGTGCGACGGAGATCATGGACCGTTTCTACGGATTGCCCGCGCTCGGGTTCGCTGCGGCATTGGCGTTCCTCTCCGCGATGATCGCGGGGTGGGAAGCGCCGTTCGTCACGATGATGCAAAGCGTACGAAGCATTCGCACACTCACGATCCTGGAGAACGTCGATACGCTTTTGCAGTGCATACTGTCGGTCGGCCTGGTCCTGATGGGATGGGGCGTGCTCGGCATTTTCGTGGGATTATTCGTGACGAAAGCAATCATGCTCGCGACACGTATCGTCATTCATCGCAATATCTCGACGCAATTCAAACTCCCTTCTCTGCGCTCATCTTTCCGCTCCAAAGGATCCATGCTGCCCATGATGAAGCAGGGGTTCTGGATCGCCGTCGACAAGAACGTCGGCAATCTTTTCCCTCAGGGCTTCTTGTTCGTAATGAGTTTCTTCACCTCTGCCGCGGTCGTCGGCTTCGCACAGCTTGCGTACAAGATCGGATCGCTGCCCAGCACCTTCATCCTGCCCCAGCTGGCACGCATGTCCACGACGGTGCTGCCCGCGCTCCGCGCGCAAGGCGCGCATGTCCTGCGTCGCAATTGCGCATTGCTCGTGAAGCACGCACTGCTCATCCACACGGCCGCAAGCATGGCGGCACTCGCGGTCATTCCGTACTTCATCCTGATTTTCTACGGAGCGGAATTCTCCGCGGCCATCACACCCGCTCTTTGGATCGTCCTTATCCGCATCATCAGCGCGCTGAACCTGGTGAACCAACCGCTCTTCCGCCTCTTCAAAAAAGCCCATCTGCCCGCCCTTTGGAACATTGTCACCATGCCCCTGATAATGGTGGCCATGGCCTTGCTTATGCCCATCATTGATCCGCTCAACGCGTTCCTCCTCGCCATTTTCGGGGTACTCGCGCTGGGCTTGTGGCTGAACGTATATCTCTATCGTTTACTGAAATCCGACCACGCCTTCTGACCCATGCGCTTCACCACTTCTTGGGATGACGGCTACGCATTGGATCTCCCGCTTGCGGAGATGTTGCGCTCGCACGGATGCATGGGAACGTTCTACGTCGCGCCGGTGCAACAACACGGCCAGGCTATGCTAACGGAAGCGGATTTAAAAACGCTCGCGCAGACGATGGAAATCGGGGCCCACTCCCTCACCCACCCCAAGCTGGCGACGATCCCGGCCGACGACGCGAAGCAAGAAATACAAGGCAGTAAGAAGCGACTCGAAGATATCCTGCAAAAGCCCTGCACGATGTTCTGCTATCCGAAAGGAAACTATAACGACGCGGTGAAAACGCTCGTGAAAGTGGCGGGATACAAGGGCGCGCGAACCGTCGAGCCGTTGTGTTTTGACATGACGGATCCATTCGCCATGCCGACGAGTTTGCAGGTCTACCCATTCCCTTGGAGGGCCGCGTACCGCAAATGGTGGCATGTTTTCGATCCCTTGTCGGGCCTGCGCGCGCAGAGGAAAAGATTGAATGAGTTGGGTATCCCTTGGAAGGACCGCTGGAGCTGGTTGTCTTTGGCCAAGGCGTTGTTTACGAAAGCGATCGAACGCAATGAGCCCGTGTTCCACCTGTGGGGCCACAGCGCGGAAGTACAGAGGCTCGGCCTCTGGAATGATCTCGACGCATTCCTGGCATTCGTCGCGACCCACCCGAACGTGGAACACGTGACCAATGGAGATCTCCTCCCCGACCGGATATGAAGATCCTCCTGATGAACGACAAATACCGGCAACCGGGCGCGACCTCCACGATCGTGGAGAACCTGCGCGTGCAGTACGAAGCCCAAGGCCACGATGTGCACGTCCTCACAACACATCGGAAAGAACAAGACGCCGATATCATCCGCGAGGGGCATGTGACATCCCTGCCCGTCTCGTACAGGCCATCCTTGCGCCACTGGCTGTGCCTGTATCGACCGTCGGTGACGCGCATACTGAAGGAAGTCATTCCCGCACTGCGGCCTGACGTCGTCCATGCACACAATGTCCACACCTACCTGACATACGACGCTTTGCGTATCGCGGCACTGTCGGCTCCCGTGTTCATCACCATGCACGACGTGATGAGCTTCGCGTTCCGCCGCCTGGCCACGCCCCGCTTCCTAGCTTCCAAGGGGCGGGACTGCAGAGTCACGGTCGCGGACCATCTGAATGCAGCCGGCCTCCAATACAACCCATTTCGCAACGTGTGTATTCGACGCGCGTTACAACGCACTGTGCGACGCGTCCTTCCGGTGAGCGCTGCACTTGAAGAAGGGCTCAATCAGAACCACATCACCCACACTACCGTCGTCCATAATGCCATCGATACCCGCCAACCCCCCGTCACATCCGAGCAAATATCGGCATTTCGAAAGAAGCACGGTCTGGATGGACGAAAAGTCATTCTTTTCGGGGGTCGCTTGAGCGTGGACAAGGGGACGCTCGAAATCCTCCGGGCATTAGCAAAAGTGAAGGCAGAATGCCCCGATGTTCTTCTGCTCGTGACGGGCGACAGCGCGAAGTGGGATTCCTTCGTTGCGATCGAAGACCGGTCGTCCACCCTGTCGCAGTGGTACGCATGTACCGGTTGGCTCTCGCCTCAGGAGATACGGATTGCATTCGCAGCCGCAGATGTCGTGACCACGCCTTCGCTCTGCCTCGATACGTTCAACATGATGAACATTGAGGCGATGACCGCGGGCAAGCCCGTCGTCGGGACGATCTTCGGGGGTACTGCGGAGATCGTGGAGCACGGAAAGACGGGCTTCGTGATGGACCCCCGGGACACCGATACCTACGCGAACCATATCATCACCCTTTTGAAGGACGAAGCACTGGCAAAACGGATGGGCGAAGCGGGACGCGAACGCGTGGAAAAAGAGTTCACGTTGGAATTGCAGGCCAAGCGTTACCTATCACTCTTCGCAGAGGCCGTCCGTTCGTGAAAGGCATCCATGACGCGCATCATGCGCATGTCCCAGGTATGCGAAAGGACTCGCTGGCGGGCCGCTTCGGCGCGCTTTTTGGCATCTTCGGGATTCTTCCTGATTTCCTCTATGGCGCCCGCCAAAGCGCTTGAATCGCCCGGGGGCACGAGCAGGGCGACGGAGGAATCCAGAATATCGCGCACCGGGGGCAGATCCGCGCTGACCAGCGGGACACCCGTCGCCATGTACTCGAAAATCTTCATCGGCGACGTGTCGCGCATGTAGAACGGATGATCGGACTTCGGGGCCGGGTAGACGAGCACGTCGGACGCGGCGTAGAGATCGCGTACGCGATCCTGCGTGAGGATTCCGGTAAAGATGACGCGGGAGCGAACATCGGGCTCCAGGGAGCCTTCGAACTTCTTTTTGGATTCGTTCGGACCGCCGGCGATCAGGCCCGTGACCTCGGGCGCCTGTTCGATCGCACCGAGCAACTCCGGAATCCCCTTCGAGAGTCCCATCGATTCCAACTGTCCCGCGTACCCCGCAACGAATGCATCCTGTGACAGGCCGAATATGTTCCGCGCCTCGTTTTTCTCCCCGAGCGAACTGAAAACGGTCCTGTTCACGGCATCTCCTTCGACGATTACCTTGGAAGCGTCCAAACCCATGCGAATCAGCTGTGCTCGCATGGGGGTCGTAAGGGCGACGACGAGCGTACACCTGGCCGCGAGACTGACGAAATTCGGACTGGCGGGAATCGAGTGCAATTCGAGCAATACGGGCATTCCGGATGCGAGCAATGCAGGCAGCAAAACGGGTGAACGAGTGTACAACACATCCGCTTTTGTCTTCTTGAGGTATGAACGAAGCGCGGAACGGAAGCGGATATTCAGCAGTACGAAGCCAAAAAACTCAGGGAGCCATTTCCAAGACAAGGGATCGCTCTTTCCGAGGCGCGTATGCGCGATGTCTTCCGGCAATTCGTAGTACGCATGCATCGCGAGCCCCTCGCTCTCCTTCCGGTACGGGGACACGATGCCGACCTGATGGCCGAGCACGTGCAACGCACGACACACTTCCGCGACCTGCCTGCCATGGACCCGTTCGGTGGGGAGCCGGAGGTTGGTGCAATACAAAATCTTCATGCAGATATGTCGGAAACGAGGCGCGTGATAAGGGACGGGAGCGAGTGATGATTACGGACTTCGCTCACCAACTGTTGCCGCAAGGCCTCCTGCTCCTCTGCTGGCAAACCGAGGACATCGCGTACCGCGGCCTCGAGCGTGTCCTCCGCGACGCACAACTGCGACGGAAGGATACCCTGGAAGGCGGGCGAGGAAGAGACCGGAATGCATCCGCAGGCCATCGCTTCCAGCACGGCCTTGTCGACGCCGGCCGTGGAAGCGGCATGGATAAAGAGCTGCGATTGGCGGTTTATCACAGGCATTTCGGTGATTTGCCGATGCTCGAACTCGACGTTTTCCAAGAGTCCCGCATCGCGGATCTGCATGCGCAGCTCGGCGAGCGTCGTGTCGTCCTCTGGGGTCACCACCTGCCCAACAATCGTCAGGCGGTACTCGCGCTTCAGATGGGAAAGGATATCGATGACGTGCGCGAAGCGTTTCACCTTCGTGATGCGACCGACGCTCAGCAGACGATAGGGATCGCGCGTCTCGGGACCTTCGGGAGTGAAGAGTGACGTATCGATACCGTGTCCCGTGACGACGCTGTTGCCGATGGGAAGAGGCATGCCGAACCGCGATGCGCTGAATACCTTCTTCGCGTACTTCACGGCCAGCTTCAGCTTCCAGGTGACGCCGCGCGACTCGTACCACAGGAACCGGGGCTTCCCGAGCGCTAGCCACATCGGTCCGCCGATCACCATCCAAACGGGGTTCATATGGACGAACACCGCGTCATACTCGTTTCTGAGAGACCAGATGAGCGATAAGAAACGAAGGATCTGGGACACCGGCCCCCTCCCCTTTTCTTTCCCGAGGGAATGGACGGTAACGTTTTCGGGCAGGGAGTGCTCGCCGACATACTGGGCGACGACATGGAGATGGTCGACATGTCCGGAGAACTCCCGCAACCAGGAGTGGGCGAACCCGAGGACCGTGTCCGCCTTGTCCGCCTTCTGGGTGACGATCAGGAGCTTCATGAAACGGCGGTGGTCTTGAGGAAGCGTGCGTACTGCGCGATGAGCTGCCTGCGTTCGAATCGGTCCACGATCATGGCGGCGTTGCGGCCCACAGCATCGCGCAACGCAGGATCGCGCAGGAGTAGGGAAATCTTCTCGGCCAGGTCATCGGGCTCCCCCGTCGTGAAGTACCCGTTCTTGCCCTCGTCGATGACGTCGGGCATCACGCCCACCTGGGTCACCACCACCGGCATGCCCGCGGCCATCGCCTCCAAGGCGCTCCTTGGCCCGCCCTCGCTCAGGGAGTTCATGACGAATACCTTGGCGCTGCGGATCTTGCGGATCACTTCCTCCTGGGTGGGCATCCATCCGCGGAATTCTACTCTTTGGGCGATGCGCAGATCGCGCGCGAGCTTCTCGCACGAGGCGCGGTCGGGACCGTCCCCTATGACAAGCAGGCGCACTCCGGGCAGTTTCGCCACGGCCTTCAGCAGGTTGGGGAGGCCCTTGTTGGAGACGATCCTGGCGCAGAACGCGATGTCGTACAGCTGGTGCGTATCAGGCAGGCTCTCGAATAGTTCGCGGTCCAGGTAGAAGGACGGCACGACGAAGATCTTCGATTTCGGGGACTTCCAATCGAGCAAACGCTGGGCCGTGCTCTTGCTAACGGTGCGTACGGCGGACGCCATGCGGATTTCTCCCGGCAGGTAGATGCGGGAAAGCACCCTGCCGACGCGTTCCGAGAAGGAAGCGGGCTTCGGGTATCCGATGAGGTGGTGGATCTCCAATACCCACGGGATCCTGATCTTCCTGGCGAGCATGCGGGCGCCGATGCCGTTGTAGAACGGCGGGTACTCGTGCACGGTCATCACCTGGTGGCGGAAGTGCAGGTGGAGTTGCATGCCTTTCCTTTTGATCCACGACGGCTGCGAAAGAAGACCCTTCGGATTGGGGTGCAAATATACGTTGCCGAAGAGCGTCATGGCTTCGGGCGCGTCCTTTACGTGGGGAGTGATGATGTCGATGCGGTCCCACTCCTTGGAAAAGGCCTCGAGCGTGTAGTAGAAGGCGCCCCTCTTTCCCTCGAGGAGCGACCGATCGCCGGAGATCATGAGCAGGTTCATAGGATTCCCTGGAAAAGTGTGAGGTGTTCGCGCGCGAGCGTATCCCAGTTGCGTTCGGGGAGGGGCTGCGCGCACCGTTCCGCGATTTTTTCGTAATCCCGCATCGCTTCTTCCAATGCCGATTGGATATCGCGGGGAGTTTGCAAACGGCGGACGAGCATGCCCTCGGACAGCTGGCGGCTCAAGCCGTTTTCACTGGTCAGCAGCACGGGCAATCCTTCGCAGCGGGCCTCCAATGCGGCATTGGGGCTGATATCGGTATACGACGGAAGCACCATGAGATCGTGTCCGCGGAAGGCCGCTTTCTTCGCATCGCCCCGTTGAGGAGGAAGAACTTCGACGCGGTCGCCGATCTGCATTTTGCGAACCGCCTTGCGGATGGCGGGAAGAAGGGGGCCGTCGCCCACGAGGGTGAGCGTGACATCGGAAAGGTTTTTGACCGCGCACAGGAGGGACCCGATGTTCTTGAACGGAACGAAGCGCCCCAGGAAGAGCAACTTGAAAGGCGCGTGCTTCGTATGATGCGTGGGCATGCCTCCCGGCAACGCGTTCTCGATGACCTGGTGCAGCGGAAGCGCGCGGTAGACTTTCTCGTAGATCGCTTGCTGGAACTCGGTGGAGAAGACGATGTGATCGAAGGTCTTCAGGAGGCCGTTCATGGCGCCGTGGAACCGCTCCTCTTTCTCATACCATTCCTTCAGGCCCAAAGCCCCGCCCTTGTCGGTATAGCGCTCCCAACGGAAGTCGCCGCCGAGGCGTAGGATTTTCTTCGGCTGCTTCAGGTGCGAGATCCACAGAGGCATTCCCACGCTCACGGAGGAAAAGGCGTAGATGATGTCGCTGTCACCGGCGTGCTTGCGCAAGGCACGGGCGAATCGGAACCAACGGACGATGGGGAGGACGCCCTTGGGTACGCGAATGACCGGAAACAGATCGTCCCCGGACTTCCCCTTTCCATAGGTGATGACCTGCACCTGGACCTGCATTTTTTGCAGGGCGTGCGCCAGCTCCCGCACGTACGTCGCGGGACCTCCGATATCCGGAGGATAGATGCCGGTGGCGAGGGTCACCTTCATGGGGACAGTGTAGCGTAGATCCCCCCTCTCCCCCAGGGAGAGAGCCGGCGCGAGGGAATAGGAAGAACGGCACGCATTAGGCATTTACAAGCCATGTGAAGCGAGCCTACAATGCCCTCGAAATGCAAGTAGTCCTGTTCTGCGGCGGCCAGGGAACGCGTATGCGCGAGGAGACGGAATTCCGTCCCAAGCCCATGGTCACCATCGGCAGCAAGCCCGTGCTCTGGCACATCATGAAAACGTACGCCCACTTCGGGCATACCGACTTCGTGCTCTGCCTGGGCTACAAGGGAAACATGATCAAGGAGTACTTCTTGAATTACCGTGCCATGAACAACGACTTCACCGTGAAGCTCGGGGACCACACCGGCATCGCCTATCACGATAGGACGGACGAGGATGACTGGAAGGTAACGCTGGCGGACACGGGAGAGAGCACGATGACGGGAGCCCGCTTGTTCGGCGTCCGGCGCCACCTGAAAGACGACATTTTCATGGTTACGTACGGCGACGGATTGAGCGACGTGGATATCGACGCACTCGTCGCGTTCCATAAGAGCCACGGAAAAATCGCGACTGTGACGGCGGTGAAGACCATCTCGCGCTTCGGCCTCCTGAAGATCAACGACCAGCAGGTCGTGGAACACTTCGCGGAAAAGCCGGATATCGAGGGTCGCATCAACAGCGGGTACTTCGTCTTCGACAAGCGCGTCTTCGACTACGTCAGCGCCGACCCGAATTGCGTTCTGGAAAAGGAGCCGCTGCAGAACCTTGCCCTCGACGGGCAGCTGATGGCTTTCAATCACGAGGGCTTCTTCTATGCCATGGACACCTACCGCGAATCGCTCCACCTAAACGAGCTTTGGAACAAAGGCGAGGCTCCGTGGGCGCACTGGCTCAACCCAGATACCATTCGCGTCCGATTGGCCGAGGAAGCCAAGGAAAAGGCATTGGAAAATGTGATGCACACGCCGGAAAAGGCTCGTGTATAATCGGGTTCTCATGACCCCCCTGTCCCCCGCATTCTGGCGCGACCGAAGCGTCTTCGTCACGGGCGGCGCCGGCCTCGTCGGCAGCTCCGTGGTGGATGAACTTTTGAAGCTCGGCGCACGCGTCGTGTGTTTGGTGCGCGACCACGTACCGGATTCTTTGCTGATCACGAGCGGGAACATGGAAAAGGTCATCCGCGTGGACGGCGTCCTGGAGGACCAGGCACTGATGGAAAGGATCCTCGGGGAGTACGAAGTGAAGACCGTAATCCACCTGGGGGCCCAGGCGATCGTGGGGGTATCGAACCGCAATCCCGTGTCGACGTTCGAATCGAACCTGAAGGGAAGCTGGTGTTTGCTGGAGGCATGCCGCCGCTCCCCGCTCGTGGAGCAAGTGGTGGTCGCATCATCCGATAAGGCATATGGAGACCAACCGGTTCTCCCGTATACCGAGGAAATGCCGCTGCTCGCGAAGAACCCGTATGACGTCAGCAAGGCCTGCACCGATATGCTTGCGCAAAGCTACGCCGTCACGTTCGGACTCAACGTCACCATCTCGCGCTGCGGCAATTTCTACGGCGAGGGAGACCTCAACTGGAACCGCATCGTCCCCGGCACCGTCCGCTCCGTCATCCGCGGCGAAGCCCCGCACATCCGCAGCGACGGCACGATGATCCGCGACTACTTCTACGTCCGCGACGGCGCCCTTGCATACCTCACGCTGGCCGAAGCGATGGCGAAGAACCCCGGACTCAAAGGCCACGCCTTCAATTTCTCCACCGACGAACCGATGACGGTGCTGGAAATCACGGGAAAGATCCTCTCCATGATGGGAAGCGATCTAAAGCCGGTCATCCTGAACGAAGCGAAGAACGAGATCCTGGAGCAACGCCTCAGCTCCAAAAAAGCGCGCGAGATCCTCGGCTGGACGCCGCAGTACAGCCTGGAGGACGGCCTAAAGAGAACGATCGAATGGTACAGAAACGCCCTCGCCTGAGATGATCATCGAACCCACTGCCGTCAGCGGCGCCTTCGTCATCAAACCCGAACCCCGGGAAGACCACCGCGGCTTCTTCGCACGCATGTTCTGCAAGGAAACGTGGGAAAAACACGGGCTGAACCCCACCGTGAACCAGTGCAACGCATCCCTCACGAAGAAGAAGGGGTCGGTCCGCGGTCTCCACTACCAAAACGCCCCGCACGCCGAAGTAAAAACCGTCCGTTGCACGCGCGGCAAGGTATTCGATGTCTGCGTCGACCTGCGTCCCCACTCCCCCACCTACCGGAAGTGGTTCGGCATCGAGCTTACGGCGGACAACCACACGATGCTCTACATCCCCGAAGGATGCGCGCACGGATTCCAGACGCTTGAGGACGATAGCGAGGTGTTCTACTTGGTTTCCGCAGCTTATAACAAGGAATCCGAGGGCGGCGTGAAATTCGATGATCCCGCGATCGGCGTCGAGTGGCCCCTTGCGATGACCGATATTTCGGAGAAAGACGCGGCTCTCCCCCTACTCGCATGAGCTCCATTGCAGCAAAACAAGCTGTGAAATCCGGCGAAGCTCCGGAGGAGCAAAGTCGGATGAAGAGGGTGCTTGTGACGGGTGCGTCAGGTTTCATCGGTCGCCATGCGCCGGCATTGCTGCTCGCGAAAGGATACGAAGTGCACACGTTCTCGCGTCATCCGCTCGAAATCGAAGGAACAACCGCCCATGCAGGCGACATGTTGGACGCGGGCGACGTCACACGCATCGTCGAAGAGGTACAACCGACCCACCTGCTGCATTTCGCATGGATCGCCACGCCCGGCGTGTACGCGGAATCGCCGGAGAACGAGGAATGGCTGAAGGCATCGGTCCATCTGTTCGAGGAGTGCATCAAGGCCGGAGTGACGCGCATCGTCGGGTCAGGGTCCTGTTTCGAGTACGATTGGAACCGCGGTGCATGCGATGAATGGGCAACGCCATTGGATGCGACGACGTTGTACGGCAGGAAGAAAGCCGAGTGCGGAACTATCCTCGGCGCACTCGACGTGTCATCCGCCTGGGGGCGCGTTTTCTATCTGTTCGGCCCGCATGAGCCGGAAAAGAAACTGATCGCGTCCGTCATCCGATCGCTGGTATTGGGAGAAGAAGTGAAGCTGACGCACGGCCGGCAGATCCGGGATTTCCTCTACGTGGAAGACGTGGCTTCGGCATTCGTGGCACTCCTGGAAAGCGACGTGGAAGGCCCTGTGAACATCGCCTCCGGCAAACCCATGTCCATCGCCGATCTCGTGACGATGGCGGCTGCCAAGCTCGATCGCACGCAGCTCCTGCAGTTCGGGGCGAAGGAAGCGCCGCCCAATGATCCGCCACGCATCGAAGCCAAAACGGATCGCCTGAAAGAAGAGCTCCGGTGGACGGAACAGACCGGCGTGGAGCGCGGATTGGAGAAAACGATCGAGTGGTGGAAAGGCCGAATGGAAGCGAAATAAAGCCTTCGTGCTGTGCTACACTGAAAGCACCCATGCTCCTCTCCATCGTCATTTTGCAGACGAACAAACCGAAGGACGCCACCGCGTGCCTGGCGGCGTTGTCGAAGGCGTTGCTACCAACGGAGACGGAGGTCCTCGTGATCAACAACGGCAAGCACCTGGCGAACGACGCGATCGATCCGGAGTCCTACGCGACCCTGCCGAACGTGAAATTTTTCGACCTGGGAAAGGACGGCTACGTGCGTGGCAACAACATCGGCTACGCGCATGCGACGGGCAAGTACATCGCGACCGTAAACGCGGATATCACGGTGGAGCCTGACACGATCGCGAAACTTATCGAACACCTGGAGAACAACCCGGATGTCGGCATCGTGGCGCCGCGGCTGATCTATCCCGACGGCCACGAGCAGGACAGCGCACGTCCGTTCCCCCGCCCGTTCGAAATGGTACTGCGACGACTCGCCAATCCCAACGGACGGAAGCAGGCACGCATCGAATTCGGCGAGAAGGACCACGAAGACGTCGATTGGTTCGTGGGAGCGATGTTCGTTATGACGCGTGCGTGCCTGGAAAAAACGGGCGGCCACGATCCCCGCTACTACCTCTTCATGACCGATGTGATCCTGTGCCGCGAGTCGTGGAACGCGGGCATGAAGGTACGGCAGCTGCGCGACGCGAAGGCGACCCACAATGAATCCCGGCTGTCACGCGGAGGGCTCCTGACCTTGCTGAAAAAGAAGACGGGCCGAGCGCATATCAAAGATTCCCTGCGCTATTTCCTGCAATACCTTGGAAAGCCCTTGCCGCCCCTTTCCCCCTCCTCACGATGACGCCGCAGGTAACCGTCCTCATGCCGCTCTATAGGCCGAAGATGGAATACGTCCGCGCGGCGTTGGACTGCCTGCTTGCGCAAACGTTCAAGGATTGGAAGGCGGTACTTGTAAACCAGAAGGACGAGCGCGACGTGCGCGGCATGCTCCCCGTGTACCTAAAGGACCCGCGCATCACATTCATCCAGGACCAGGAGGAGCGCACCATCGGACAGAACTGGAACGCGTGCATGCAGTACGCCGATACCCCCTTCGTGCAGTACTTGTTCTACGATGACCTGTGGGAGAAAGACTACTTGGAAAAGATCCTGAAGCCATTTGCCGAACACCCATCGGTCGGGTTCGTGTCTGGCAACCATACCTACCTGTTGGAAGGCGAATCCCCCGTCACGCACATCTACAAGGAAGTGGAGGATTTCAAGAAAACGCACGTCGCGCCGGGCTTCCACAAGGGAAAGGAACTGCTCTATTGGTGGGCGGAGAAAGGCCTGCGGCCGAACATCATCGGGGAACCGAGCTTCGTGATGATGCGCCGGGAGCTGGCAGAGAAAGCGGGTCCGTTCCATCCCACGATGCGCCAGTACTTGGACAGCGAATACTGGACGCGCTGCCTGCTCGCCACCGACTGGTACGACCTGCCGGATATGGTGGGCAAGTTCCGCGTGCATCCCGCGGGTGCCAGCGCGCAGAACGAGTCGATGGGCAAAGGCATGTTCGAACGATTCGACACCTTCAAGCTCCTCCTGGAACGCGTGCCCGCGGAGGATCGCCCGAGAATGAAAAAGGCGCTCGCGAAAACCTTCGAACAAATGATCGATCGCTACTTGAAGGGCAAAAAGGAGGGTCGGAAGATCAGCACGGAGGGAAGCGGCGAACTCAAAAAGTTCTGCTTACAGCACCCTTTCCTCATCCTGCGCGCAGTGATCGGATTCGTCCTCAACAAAACTATCCGGCGGGAAACGACGCGGACGGACGTCTAGCCTAGTAGATCTCCGCGTACATTTCGGCTATTGCAGACCATTCGTAGTGCTTGGCGTTCTCCACTCCTGCCTCCCCCATCTGCTCGCGCAGGGCGTCGTGTTTTAGCAACACTCCGAGCGCGTTGCGGGCCGTTTGCGCGTCATCGGGCGGGATCAAATACCCTGCCACCGAATCCTTCACCACGTCGGGGATACCGCCCACATTGGTCGCCAGCACCGCGCAACCCGCGGCCTGCGCTTCCAGGAACACGTTGCCCAGCGCCTCGCTGCGCGAGAGTCCGCAGAAGATCGCCGCCTGCGCGTATTCGTCGAATACCTCCTCATGTTTCTTGGCCCCGACGAAGGTGACGTCATCGGAAAGCCCGAGTGATTTCGCGATCGCCTCCAGCTTCTCGCGCTGCGACCCATCGCCGACGATACGCAGATGAAAATGCGTGCCGTCTTCCTTCAAAATCGATAATGCCGCAAGCAGGGTGTCCACTCCTTTCATCGGCTCCAAGCGCCCCACGAACAGGATGCGCGCGGGGTACTGATTATTCGACTCCACGGCCTTCCGAATCGCCTCATAGTGGATGCCGTTGGGGATCAAGACGGCTTCTTTGCCGAACTTCTTGGCGCGCTGCAGGAGCACGTTGCTGATCACGGTCACCGCATCGGCCGAACGATGCATCTCCCCTACGAGCAAAGACGTATTCGTACTCTGGCACGTCAGGATCCGCTTTGCCTTCGGCACCATCCACACGCAGAATACGAGCGCGAGACCCGCGAAGGATTCCAGCACCGCATGGATGATGTCCGGCTTCAGCTTCTTGGCGGCGAACGGCGCCAGGAACGGGAAGAGCCACTTGTCGAAACCGAAGCCCAGCCCCACCCGGACCACGGGGATGCCGTTGATAGTGTCATGCGTCGGAAGGTCGGAGCGCAGGCGGGCCGTCACGATGGTGAAGGCAAACCGGTCCTTCAGCAACGGCGGCACCTCCTCCACGCATGCCTCGGCGCCGCTACGGAACGGACTCAGGAACGCCGACAGGATAACGATGTGCTTCATGCCTCGAAGAGTTCGCGGTAGAGCTTGCCCACCTTCTCCCAGCTGAATTCGGCATCGATCCTCTCCCGTGCCGCCTTGCCGATCGCGCGCCTCTTTGCGGGATCATCGATCAAACGTTTCAGGTGCGAGCGCAGGGCCTCGCGATCCCCTGCGGGGAACAGGAAGCCGGAGATACCGTTCTGGATGAGGTACTTGTTGCCCCCGACATCGGACACCACGGGCGCGCAGCCACTAGCCATAGCCTCCATGATGGCATTGCTGAGCCCCTCGCTATAGCTGGCCAGGGCGAAGATATCGGTCGCGGCCAGGATGGCCGGCACGTCATCGCGAAGCCCCAGGAAATGCACCTGTTTCTCGTACTGCCGCACGAGCGGATTACCCTCCTCGTAATTTCCGGCGACCTGCACCTTCAGGTCCGGATATTCTTCGGTCAATGGAGCAGCCGCGGCCAGGAAGTCATCGACGCCCTTCACCGATTCCAAGCGCCCAACGTACGTGATGGTCACCGGAGGATTCACACGCTCGGGATCGGAGTACTTCGCAGGATCGATACCGGTAGGGATGACGCAGCTCTTGTTCCACACACGAAGCGTCCTCAGCAATCCTTCGGGCTGCGGATGGAAGAACACGACGCGCTTGGCGCAGGCCAGGATCAGCCAGCCGAGCGTCCAGGCGTAGAAGCGAGCCGCGAGCCTTGGGACAAACCCGCGCGGCCACCACGTCATGCCCACCAGCGCGTCGGTAATAACCGTCACCTTGTGTCCGGCGAGCGTCAGCGGGATCACCGCGAGCGACGACCAAAAGAGGAGCTTGTTGCACACGATGACGTCGGGCTTCTCCTCTTTTGCAAGCCTGCGGACGAACCCGGAAAAGCCGAAACAGATGCCGTAATTCCAGGGATCCTTCAGGAAAATATCCTTCTTGAAATGCACCGTGAGCGTGTCGGACATTTTCTCGGTCTTTGTCTCGCTTCCCATGCATGCCACCACCACGCGGTAGCCCAGGCGCTGCCAAAGTTCCGCAAGCTTGTAAGAACTCACCATCCAGCGGTGCGGCTCTTTCCAGTAGGGGCTGATGAGGAGGATGGTTTTCACGTCGTGGACAGGGAAAAACTACCGCTTGTCTGCGTAAATCACGATCTCGCGCGTTGAGGGATCAACGTCATCCGGACCGTAGGATTTGCCACCATGGCTGTCCACCGGGACGTCAAAGTACGTGGCATTCACCGAGACCTGAAAAGAGTCGCCCCCTCGTCTGCATCGGTAATCATCATCGTCTTCTTCTACGGAAGAAACACAACCGATCTTCGTGAGGGCATTCTTGTAGAACCGAAGAACCTGCTCAGCAGTGTCATGCGTGCGATACTTTTTGCTATAACCAATCATGCTATCGGTGTTCGCTGTGCGCAGCTCCTTCTCCACCAGTTCCGCTCCGGGATAATCCGGCAAGGAACGGGAGAAGATTTCCATGCGCTCCTGTTGTACGACGAAAGGAAGGTAGAAGGCTGCGGGCCAACCGATGAGGATGACCGCGTACGGCAGCCACATGGGTGGTTTCTTTTCATTTTTGTAACCGATGCGCCCTCCAACAAAGGCGCAAATCAGTAATACCACAATGAAGAACGGAAAGATGACGAGCAGCCAAGCGCTGAGGAACGCGATGCTTGCGGAAAAGATGAAAATGCCGATCGCAACACCCACGCCTATGCCCACTATCGAACCTGCTTTATTTTTCATGGGATGGAAATGGAAATAATCACTAGGAATCTTTACTGTCTTTCGCCTCCAAACCCGCCTCGCGAAGCGCGATGTCGCGGATCATCTTGGTCTGGCGCTGCTCCAGTTCCTCCAAGCGGATGATCATGTAGAAGATCATGAAGAACAGGATGCCGATGGACGTGACGAGGATGGCGTTCACCTGGCTCTTGATGCCGGTGATGACGGTGAGGTAGGACACGATGCCCGGCTCCAGCGCGATGCCGGCGATGGCGCCCCAGAAGAGCGTCCACAGGATCGCCTCCCACACCGTCTTCTTGCGGCGGCGGGCAAGCGTCCATGCGTACGCGATCGCGACGAGGGACAGGACCGGAACGATGATTTGATAGGGAGTGAGCATCATCGGAGGAACGAACGTAATAGTATTTTAAAAGCGGTGCGCACGCCATTGGCAAAGGACTGCCCTTTGGCGAGGGAATATTCGGAATACACGACCTTCGTGGGAACGGGAACCACGCGCCACTTGTGACGGGCGGCTTCGCCTACCATTTCCGTGCAGAACTCAAAACCGCTCATCTTCAGCTCCACGTCCTTCACAGCCTTGGGCCCGAGCGCCTTGAACCCGCACTGGCTGTCCGACAGCCACTTGCCGGTGGCAAGAAGCGTGACGACGTTTCCGATCATATTGAAGGCACGGCGCACCGCCGGAATGGAATTCTTGCGGGCGAAGCGATCTGCGAACGAAGCATCCGCCTCTCCGTTTTGGATAGGGGCCAGGAGTGACGGGATATCGGCGGGGTTGTGCTGCTCGTCGGCGTCGATGGTGACGATGATCTCGGCGCCTTTCTGCCTGGCGGCCTCGATACCCGTCATGGTGGCGGCTCCCGCCCCGCAGTTGCTCATGTGGGACAGGACCGTGGCTCCGGCCGCGCGCGCCCTCTCCGCCGTACCGTCGCACGAGCCGTCGTCCACCACGATCACTTCATCGGCGTAAGGACGCACTTTCTCCACCACGCTCGCAATGCGGGTGGCTTCGTTGTACGCCGGTACGACGACCATCACGCGCATCAGGGCTTCTTCGGAAGGAGAATGAAAGCAATACCGGCATTCGGGTCATACACGTCCAACGTGAGACCGATGCCCTGGGTGTTAGCGAAGTCGGCGAACGCATTCACTTTCTGGTGCAAGCTTCCGTTGGGGTCCTTTTCAATCGTATCGGTATTCGTATCGAATACGATGGCGTTGAATCCAAGTGCCTGGAGCCTCCTGAGCGTCAGCGAAGCATCGCGCTCCTGGTTCAAGCAATTGAACAGATCCAGTTGCTGGTCTGCCACGCCGATGCGTTCCAGGTTGCGCGGGATGAAGTACGGGATGAACGTTCCGATGCGGTACAGATACGGTTGCTCGGGCATCTGCGCCTCGCGCGCTTCGACTTGGCGGCGGATATCGTCATAGTGCGTGATCGTCCTCTCCTCCAAGGCATCGGCGGAAATCTTGCCGATGGGATACTCCAGGATATTGTGCTGCATCTCGTACTGCCAGATACGGTGGCCGAAGGAGCTGACAAGCGAAAGTGCCAGGAACACCGAAGCGGCGATACTCGAGGCGACGTCCGGCGCGCGGGCGACGAAGGCCTCCAATCCGATCACCAGCCCCAGGAAGACCCCAATGCCGTACCACGGGATACCGTTAGCGAAGAATACCCACTGGACCAGCAGGAAAACCGTGCCGGCAAACAGCCAGCGTAACCACCTTCCCTGCTTCATCCAGAAGAACGGGAGTAACAGGAGCAACGGGAAAAGCAGCAGCGCCGGGATCATGGTGACGTAGTAACCCGCGCTGTCCAGGTTCATGACGCTTCTCCAAGGAAGCGTGAGGTAATGGCCGATGCCCGAGCGCTCTCCCCAATAGCGATCAAGCTCTTCGGAGCGGGACGTGGAGACGCAGGCGGGGTTGGACAAGTCGACGCGCAGTTCGTTCGGAAGGGCGATCACTTTTCGACCGTCGGTATCGACGGGGATATCCTGCCCCTTGCCCGTGACGAAAATCGGCGCGTAGGAATTCGGAACGGACAGCGAAAGATCCGGAATGATGTTTCCGTTTGCGATGTTATTAAACGCGAGCCAGGGCAGGATGCTGGCGACGAACGCCGCGATGAGGATTCCCGAGGAGACGAGCGTCGGACGGATGAGCTCACGCTTCCTATACATGGCGTAGCCGAGCAATGCCGCGCCAACCACGAAGCAAACCGCCATCACGAGAGGGCGGGACAACGCAGCGGCATCCCCGAAGACACGTCCCGAGAATTCCGCGACGTTGAAGCGCTGCTGCTGCGTGTAAAAGAACCAGGAAAGGAATATTGATCCGGCGAAGGCGTAGCCTCCCATCATGGCGCCAACGAGCAAGCATCCGAGCGTCATCACCACCATGATCGCGGTGGCTTTCATGGCGAACGCGAAACCGCCGAGGACGCCGGCGATGATGATCCAGGTGCGGCGATCCGACCATGGGCGATCCGAAGCATCAGACTCTTCGTCATCCACCGTGCGGAAGAACGCGAGGAACAGCGCCAGCATCGACAGTGCGCCGATGGCGAAGATCGCATTGTCCACCTTCATGTCTGCGAAGGAGAAATGCCCCACCAACGGCAGCGTGTAATACACCAGAGCGGCAAGGATTCCCCCGCCCGCTCCGAGGTACGCGTATCCGAAAGCCATGATGGCGAGTATGGCCAACACGCCAGAGGCCCAGTTTATCTGCATGGAAAGGGTGGCGCCGAAGACGCTGTCATATCCGAAGAGCATGTATCCCAGCGACGTGATGTACTCCCATTGGAAGGTCGGCATCGTGGGGATGAAGTGGCCGTAGCTCACCAGGAGGTGGGGCTGGTTCAAGTAGCGGCCGAGGTCGTCCCATCCGATCGGGAAAGGACGTACGACGGAGAGAAAGTTGAAGGAGAGGTAGGAAAGCAGAAGCCAGCTGAGCGGCAAAAGCGGGCCGTACCAGGGGGCATCGTAACTCCATGTGGTGTGCCAAGCGCGGTTCAACCAATCGAGAGACGTCCTCCACAATACGGCGGGGATTCCCAGGACAAGCAACCATCCCACGGGCATGGAGTACAGCGGCACATTGACGAAGAGCGCGAGGACCGCCACGAACCACAGGAGCACCGTGTATCCGCATGCGCCGAGCGCGAGGCTGAAAACGAATTCCAAGAAAGGCGTACGCGCGTCTGCTTTCAGTATGCGGCGCAGCAAGAAGCTGCCAAGAACGAACATGGAAAAGAACACGACGAGCACCATGGCCATCTGCGGCAGCACGCGGGTCACGAAGGATGTCTGGATGCAGGACATCTTCATGTCATAGGCGTTGCCCGTTCCGTTCTGCAGTGAGCCGACGGTGCGCAGGCAGCCCCGCTCCTTGAGATCGGCCAGGTTATCCGACAACGCCTGCAATTCTCCGGGCGTGGAATCGGGATACAGGGCTTGCGAGATGTCGAACAAGCGGCGGTGCGGAAGATCCGCCGATCCGCTGCTGCCAGTGGCATAGATGGTGAACAACACCCACACGGAAGCGAGGAACAAAAGGAGAATCTTGGCGGGAGAGAACGTAAGTCGTAGTCTCCAGTCTCCGTCGCGCATGTATCCGCGGATGAGTACGACGGCAAACGCGACCAAGCTCCATACGAGGAACCAAGCAAACGGAGCCGCTCGCCCGATGGTGTGGGTGATGACAGGGAAGATGGAATACCACTGTTTGCAAAAGGCACTGTTTCCGCAGGCCTGCACCATCGCGTCCTTGGCATCGGAAGACAGAAGGACCGCCAGGTGTTGGTCTACGCCGAGGAACGCCAGGAAGGTAAAGCTTCCGAACAAGACCAGGGCAAAGAAGAAAGCGTAGCGGAGAATGGTGAAAGTACGGTCGTTCATAATAGAGGAAGGCTAACGGGAAGGCAGTGTATCTCGGGAACGCCCCCAGGTCACGGTTTCCCGGCCAAAAAACCCGCTTTCGGGAGGTTGAAAACGTGTTTTTGGTCTATACTGCGGCCCCGATGGCATTGGACACCCCCTCGATCCGCCGGCAGTTTCCTCTTTTTACGAATATAACAGGGCTCGCATACCTGGATTCCGCCTCGACCGCGCAGAAGCCAAAAGCAGTGCTGGATGCGATGGATACCTTCTATGAAAACTCGAACGCCAATCCACACCGGGGCATGCACGGGCTCGCGGAAGAAGCGACCGTCGCATACGAGAATGCGCGCAAGAGCGTCCAAAAATTCCTGAATGCTTGGTCGCCGGAAGAAATCGTCTTCACGAAAAACGCGACGGAGGGAATCAACATCGTCGCGCAAGGCATGATGCCGAAGATGTCCGAGGGCGACGCGATCGTATTGAGCATCTTGGAGCATCATTCGAACATCGTTCCGTGGATGCATCTCGCGCGGCAAAAAAACCTGGAGATCCGCTGGGTCGGCATCGATGAAAAAGGAATGATGAAGATGGACGAACTCGACGCGCGCCTGACAGACGGAAAAGTAAAAATGGTTGCGGTCACCGGACTGAGCAACGTGCTCGGTACGAAGCCGGACTTGGGGGCAATCGTGAAAAAATCCCACGCCGCCGGCGCGCTCGTCCTCATCGACGCGACGCAGCTCGCCGTCCACGACGAGATCGATGTGCAAAAAATCGATTGTGATTTTTTGGTATGCAGCGGCCACAAACTCTATGGCCCGACAGGAATCGGCGCGTTGTATGCGAAAAAAAACATACTCGAGATCATGACACCCCTGTTGTACGGCAGCATGATGATCGGCGAGGTGACGCGCGACGGATTTTCCCTCGCGGACGTCCCGATGCGTTTCGAAGCCGGCACGCAGCCGGTGGCGGAGGCCGTCGGTTTCGCGGCGGCGATCGAGTGGCTCTCGCAGTTCCCGATCGAAGAGAGAAAGGCACGCGAAAAAATACTCCTGCAAAAGGCAATCGACGTCCTCTCCGGCATCGACGGCATCACGATCCTCGGCCCCGGCAACGCGGATGACATCTCGGGCTGCGTCAGCTTCACCGCGGACGGCATCCATCCCCACGACCTCACGGACATCCTGGGTAAAAACGGTTTCTGCCTCCGCGCGGGACACCACTGCGCGCAACCCCTACACGATCGGTTGAAGATTCCCGCCAGCGCACGCCTGTCCGTCGGCATCTACAACACGACGGAAGAAATCGAAGCGCTCGGACCGGCAATCGAAAACATCCTTTCCCGCTTCCGCTGAACATGGATATCTACGCGGAGAACATCATCGACCATTACAAACACCCGCATAAGAAGGAAAGACTTCCGTCCCCTACCGTCTCGCACGCGGAACTGAACGCGAGCTGCGGCGACACCCTCACGGTGGATCTCGCGATAGAGAACGACATCGTCACCGCGGTCGGATGGACGGGCGAAGGATGCGCGATCAGCCAGGCGAGCATGTCGATCCTGTCCGATGAACTGACGGGCAAGCCGGTTGCGTACCTCGACGGGCTGAAAGCGGACGATATCACATCGCTGCTGAACGTCCCCATCGGGGCGAGGCGCACGAAATGCGCCCTCCTATGCCTCCATACGCTCAAAAACGCACTGCACGCCTACCGGAAAGAACCACCCCAAGGTTGGCAGGAAACAGTGGATTCCCACTGACGCATGCGTTAGGATGGCGTCCCGAAACAAGTTTCACAGTATCGCCCAATAAGCCGTCCTAGCTCAGTGGTAGAGCACGTCCATGGTAAGGACGGGGTCGCCGGTTCAATCCCGGTGGACGGCTCCATTTTTTCAATGACGCCCAATAAGCCGTCCTAGCTCAGTGCTTGCGAGCGAAAGCGAGCATCAAAAAACTACATCTGCACACAGCCGTCATATCCATGGTAAGGACGGGGTCGCCGGTTCAATCCCGGTGGACGGCTCCATTTTTTCAATGACGCCCAATAAGCCGTCCTAGCTCAGTGCTTGCGAGCGAAAGCGAGCATCAAAAAACTACATCTGCACACAACCGTCATATCCATGGTAAGGACGGGGTCGCCGGTTCAATCCCGGTGAACGGCTCCATTTTTTGTTTAAAACAAGTAATACAGGCTATAAATGTATATATCGGGTCATAAAGGTACGTTTGACGTATCCCCTGAATATTGCATAATTTATATATTTGTAGTATAATAATAATGTTATTTCCTTCTCACACACATATGTCAGGCGAAGACTCTACGTACTTTAATCCGCACGAGGACGGCGACGAAGGTCGCGGTCAGGATGGCGAACTTGAAGCAGGTCTGCCCGGAGGCAGGGGCGAAGAGGTCATCAATCAGCATAACGAAGCTATCCTAAGGCAGCAGGCAAGGGCGAAGGCAACCGTAGAGAAAGGCAGTGATGAGACACGCGACGCTCTCAAAAATACGCCGATGGGTCCCGAACTCCGCCCCACCGAAGCTCCCGCTCCCATCGCCGGAGATGACGAGACCGCCGACAAGTACGGCGAAGGTGACGGTGCCCGCGACTCAAATGACAATCTGATTCCGGGCTACCCCGCAGACCCCCGCTGATCATTCCGCATATCGAAAAGCCCGCGCACCCCGCGGGCTTTTTTGTTGTCCGAGATCTGCGTATGGTACGTACATATGGGACGACGCTCCCCCGTCACCGTGCATGTGGATGATCTGATGCAACAATGCACCTACGTGCTCACCGAACCCGAAGGGAAGAATTTCGACGAACGATTCCAACCGGAACTCACGCCGAAGCAAATGCTGGAACTAGGCGTCTTCGGCGGGAAGTACATGACGGACTGTGGAAAGGAATTCCCGAAAGATTGGTTCGCCCGCGCGAAGCTCTCTCCTGAGAGACGCGACAAGACGCTGAACTTCTTCGGCGTGGATGCCAGCCAACCGCTAAGCGTGTGGAAGAAGAAGGGATGGATCCATCCGGCGGATCCGCGCGGATGGTTCCAGTGGTACTGCCGCTACTACATGGGTCGCCGTATGCCGGAAGAAGACGACCGGCAGATCAAGCGCTGGCTCGCGATCAGGCGGCACATCGCGCAAATCAAAAAGAATTGCGAAGCAGGCGATCTTTCCTGCAGGAGAAGGCAACGCCAGGCCGTGCTGCACTGGGCGTACGACGCACGGAAGATCTAGAAAACCAGCGCGAAAACGCTGAACACCGCCTCCATGATCCACCGCACCCAGCTGCCGAGGAGCGGAAACGGGAGGAAGGATTCGAAGAGCAGCAGGAACAGCAGGATGTACGGGCCAACGCGCAGGAAATCGTCATAGCGGTCCTCGTAGCGAAGCGGGACGAAGAGCCTTAGTATGTTGCTGCCGTCGAGTGGCGCGATGGGGAAGAGATTGAACGCCATAAGGGCCAGGTTCACGAAGAGCGACCCCTGCAAAATCATCAGGATGATCGTCATCAGAGGCGATCCGGTCGAGGTGCCGCGGAGCAGATCCTCCACGCTGCCAGGATTGCGCAGCGCGATGAAGTTGAGAAGTGCGTAGGCGATGAACGCGAGGATGAGGTTACTGAGAGGGCCTGCGATGGCCGTGAGGGCCATTCCCCCTTTGTGATGCTTGAAGTACGCCGGATTCACCGGCACGGGCTTGGCCCATCCGAATCCGACCGCCAGGAACATCAGGGCGCCCAGCAGGTCCAGGTGGGCGATGGGATTCACCGTAAGGCGGCCCATGTCGCGGGGGGTGGGATCCCCCAACCTGTCTGCCGTAAGGGCATGCGCCCATTCGTGGACCGAAATGGCGATGAGGATGGCGATGATGTAGGTGGGATTGAGGAAGTCCATGTCGATGCCAGCATAACCGATCGGGCGCGGGAGTCGATGGATTACACGAAAAAACCCGCAGCCGAAGCTGCGGGTAGTGCGTGATGCGGAGATCACGCGGGCAAGTATCTCAGGAAACCTTCCGAGCCGACGCAAGCCAAATAATAGAATGACGACGGTGAATAAAATTGCAGCCAACTCGCAACCTTGTGCCATGCCACGACAGATCAATCCCCGAATTCTTCTTGCTGGCGATTTCACGACAGCGGACGATGTTGCCGACGAGTGGATCTGGTGCTCCGGCATTTTTTAAACAGAGCATCGCAAGTTCTACCAAGGCAAGTGGAGCCGGCTCTTCGCCGTCAACTAAGAGCTCCTTCTGTTTATCAAGCGTTTTATTGCCGCTCTCTGCAACTGGAAGCCGCAGTACGTAAATCCCCGGAGAAATTGATTCATTTGACCAGGGATAATCGTGATACCATTTTTCCCGACGCATGAAGCGTTTACCAATGTCAGTCTGATATAACGAGCAATGAGAAACTTCTTTAGGTACTCGAAGAACGAGTTCACCTAGCGCGGGTTGTATCAAAGGATCACCCGATACTTCACCAAAAAGGCTGCAGGCATCGAACACTAGATCTGGCTGTCTGAATGCAGTGATCATGAGTTTTATCTCTCCCGAGATAAAGTCGTTGTCCGCTATCGCCGGACGCTGGCGGCTTGTGCGATCAGATTGACCGCAAAGAAGTGAGGCAAGCGCGGAAGGCACGAAAAGATGCTCTCGGTGCTTGCCTCGAAGATCCTGCCCGTGCTGTAAGAGAGCACATTGACATGTTATATAAATTATTTTTTAAGTCAATATAGGCAAAAAAACTATTTCTTCAATGAAAGAGGCGTTTGACATTGCCAAACCCCTCGGGTAGGGTACCGCAGCTCTATGGCACGCGCATGCGTCAAAACCGGCAAAAAGACCGCTTTCGGTAACACCCGAAGCCACTCGCTGCGCTCCACGCGCCGCTCCTGGAAGGTCAATATGCAGAAGAAGCGCGTGTTCGACCCGGCTACGGGCCTTTACAAGACGATGAAGGTTTCGACGAGCTACCTGCGCACGCTCGCGAAGCGGATGCAGAAGGGACAGAAGGCGTAAGACATCACGCGGATTCCCTCCATTCATTCCACGCCCCGCGGCGTTTTTCTTTGATGTCCCCGCGATGGTGCTTCGCGTCCAGCATCTTCAATTTGGACTTCCTGCTGCGGCGCTGCTTCTGCTTCTTGATCTTGAAGGCCTCGCGCGCCAGCTGCGACTCCTCTCCTTTCTCTTTTTCCTCCAGTTTGAGGATGAGCAGCTTCCATGCGCTGGACCGGTTCTTGCTCTGCTCGCGGTGCTTCTGCATGCGCACTTCGATACCCGTCGGCTTATGGACGAGCTGCACCGTCGACGCCGTCTTGTTGATCTTCTGCCCGCCCTTGCCGCTTCCGCGGATGAAGGATTCTTCGACGTCGTTCGGATCCAGTTTCAGTTCGGAAGCGAGCGCGAGAAGGGCCGGTGCGAGGTCGACGGGAATACTCATACGTTCTTGCGACGAGTGACTCTATCGATGCCATCCGCATACCAGTCATAGGGATCCGCGGCATTGATCTCGTGCCACATGGTACGGGCACTATCGGTATGGAAATCGTTCTCGACGATCTTTTTGCGTTTTTCATCCCATGCCTTCGGATATTTCCCGCCCTTTGCCATCAGCTCGCGCAGTTCCATATCCACATCCAGGATATCGGCGTCCTTCACCACCTTCGCTTCCAGCGTCTCGCGCTTGTGGTATTCCTCCATCAACTCCTTCGCCTCCGCCTCGAAAGACGTTCCGGCCGTCATATCGGCCAAAGCATTGTCCTCATCGCGCTGCACGTAATGGCGGGTAAGCGTGTGGACGTCCCCCGTCCGGCTCTCGGTAATGTCATGCACCAATGCGATCCTGAGGACTTTATCCAAATCCGCCCCTTCCCTCTTCGCCAGGATCAGCGCGATCCACAACATGCGGAACATGTGCTCCGCAACGTTGGCGAACTTGGGATCATGGAGTTGGTTCCACGTCCGCGGGACGAAGCGCAGGGTGCCGAGTTCGAAGAGGAGTTGGAGGTCGCGATCGGCCATATGCCCGAGAATACATCTTTAAGCCTGAAGAAACCACTTCCTTTGGTTCCGTAATTCCCTATACTGGCGTCCGCACATCTGGAGGGGTCGCATAGTGGCCTAGTGCGCACGCTTGGAAAGCGTGTAGACGTGAAAGCGTCTCGGGAGTTCGAATCTCCCCCCCTCCGCCACCGTGTTACAAAAAAGGCGGGCCTCGCGGTCCGCCTTTCTTTTTCATCAAACGATCTTAGTGCTGGTGAGACGCAGCGGCATCGCCGTGGTCATGGCCGCAATCGCAGCCTCCTTTGCCTCCGCAGTCGCAGTTTTTCTTGCCGCACGCGCATCCTCCGCCGCAGCCGCAGCCCTTGGAACGGCAGGGACACATCTTCATCCCCTTCTTCACGGCACCGAGACAGAAGACCGCCGTGATGATGGCGAGCGATCCGTCCGTCGTGCCGATGCGGTTATCGAGAACGAAGAACACGCGGTACGTGGCGTAGAGAGCGACCAGCGTGAAGAGAGCGACGAGGACCATGGAAATGAGTCCAACCGTCTTGCACGTCAGGCAACGGGATTCATGGGAACCACACATAGGGAAATGGGGAAGGGGTAAATCAAAAAAAGTGTACTCCTCGCTGGAAATATCCACAAAGAGCGGAATTGTGCCGATGGCTGGGCGTAGGGTAGGCTATCGGCCATGAAGATCTCCCTGAACTGGCTCACCGACTACGTCACCTGGACCGAGACCGACACCGACCTCATCGTGAACCGCATCACCGCGGGCACGGCGGAAGTGGATGGGGTGGAAAAGCAGGGCGCGCTCCTGGAAAACTGCTGCGTGGGAAAGATTTTGACGGTGAAGCCGCACCCGAACGCCGACAAGCTCAGGTTGTGCGAGGTGGAAACGGACCGCGGGGTGAAAAAGGTGGTGTGCGGCGGAACGAATTTGGAAGACCACATGCTCGTCGCGTTCGCGCACGTGGGGGCAAGGGTGAAATGGCACGGCGGCGAGATGATGACGCTGGAGCCGGCAAAGATCCGCGGGGAGGAAAGCCACGGCATGATCTGCGCAGGCGAGGAACTGGGCATCGAAAGCCTCTTCCCTGCCAAACCCGAACACGGCGAACGCCCCATAGTGGACCTTACGCACAGCGGCTTCCAGCCACAGCAGGACCTGAGGCAGGCATTGAAGATGAACGACACCGTGCTCGTTATTTCAAACACCGCCATCACCACCCGTCCCGACCTGTTCTCGCACTACGGCTTCGCCCGCGAGTGCGTGGCGCTGGGCATCGCGACGTGGAAGAAGAAACTCCCGGACCTCACCCCTCCCGCGTTCGGAAAGGGATCGACGCTGGAAGTGGAAAACTCCGATCCGTCGCTGGTCACGCGCTACAACGCCTGCATCGTGGAACTCCCTGACCACGGAACGACGCCGGAGTGGATGAAAGAACGCCTGGCGGGAGTCGGCATTCGCAGCATCAGCCTGCCGGTGGACGTTACCAACTACGTCATGATGGACGTCGGCATGCCGCTGCACATCTTCGACGTCGACAAGGTCGAAGTCGGGATGAAATTCCGCGAATCGAAGGAAGGAGAAACGGTAACCACGCTCGACGGCATCAAGAGAAAGCTGCCGGAGGGATTGATCGTCATGGAAGACGGCAAGGGACTCTTCGACCTGTGCGGCCTCATGGGCGACGAACGCAGCGCGTTCAACGCGAACACGAAGCGCGCTCTGATCCACGCGCCGGTGTACGATCCGGTCCGCATCCGCAAAGCCATCAAGTCGACGGAGCACCGCACGGAAGCGGCGACGGTCTATGAGAAATCCGTCCCTGCCGTCGCATCCCTCCAGGGACTCTCGCGCGCGCTGCACCTCCTCAAGGAATCTGCACCGGGCATGGCGATCGAGAGCAAACTGATCGAATGGGGCGAAGACGGCAAACCCGAGACCATCGAACTTTCCCTGGACCGCGCCTCCGCGACGCTCGGCATGACCGTGCCGAAGAAAGCGGTGACGGAGATCCTGACGGACCTCGGCTTCGCGGTGAAGGCTGGCAAGAAGGGAATGCTGGAAGTGACGCCGCCGCTGCACAGGCTGCGCGACATCACCGGCGAACACGATCTGATCGAGGAAATCGGACGGATCGCGGGCTACGCGAACGTGCCCGAGGAAATGCCGCTGGCCCCCGTCCGCGTTCCCCCGCGCGACACCCGCAAGCACGCGCTGCGCGACGCGTTGGCGATGTCCGGATACAGCGAGATCGTCCCGTTGAACCTCGTGAGCCCGGCACTGCTGAAGAAGGCGGGCACGGATCCATCCGAAGCGATCGCGCTGGCAAATCCGCTGGGAGAAGAGACCTCGGTGATGCACACGACCACGCTCCCCGCCCTGCTCGTCCACGCGCAGAAGAACATGCTGCAGGTGGAGAATGCGCTTCGCACGTTCCACTGGGCGCACGTGTTCCGCAAAGGACAAACGGAATCCATGGAACTGACCGCATTCATCGCCGCACGCGCCAACGGAGGACTCTTGGAAGAACCCTTGCTCATCTTGAAGCGCGATATCGTGCATGCGTTGGAATCGATCGGATACGACGTATCGGTCACGACCAGGAAGGACGCTGGCGCCGGCATGCACCCGGGCCGCAGCGCCGAGATCTCCGTCAATGGAAAGAAAATCGGCTGCTTGTACGAGCTCCACCCCACGGTCATCGCCGCCTTCGACCTCCCCGCCCGAGCCGCCGCGGTCACGCTGAACCTGGACATGCTCTTCGCGGAGAAGGCATCCGATATCTTCGCCGCACCCGTGCCCGCATTCCCGGATATCGTGTACGACGTCACCATCCAACGTACGCAGAAGGACGCCCTCGAGAAACTGATGAAGAAAGCGCGCGGAGTCGATCCGTTGCTCGCGGACGTATCGGTGAAGGACCTCTACAACGGCAAGCCCCTGAAAGACGGCGAGTACAACCTGACGCTACGCTTCACCTACCGCGCCGAAGACAGGACCCTCACCGAAGACGAGGCGAAGAAAGCGCACGAAAAAGTGCTGGCAGCCATGAAGTGAGCGTATACTCCCCTCATGACCATCGTCACCAAAACGGGGGACAAGGGAACCACGGGATTGTTCGGAGGCCAACGCGTGTCCAAAGACGATCCGCGCATCCACGCCTACGGCGACGTCGACGAACTCAATGCGGTTCTCGGTTTGATCATCGCGCACAAGGAAGTGTCCGCGCCTATGCGTGCGCAGCTCACCCGCGTGCAAAACCTCCTCTTCCGCATGGGGGCGGATCTTGCGACACCCATCGAGAACAACGCCGCGAAGGTGCCGCGCATGGAACAATCGCACATCGACGAAATCGAAGGTTGGATCAAGGCGCTCGAGGAAGAACTTCCCCCCCTTCGATCGTTCATCCTTCCCGGCGGGACGGAATCCGCGGCGATGCTCCACCTGGCCCGCACCATCACGCGACGATCCGAGCGCTGGGTCGTATCGCTGGCCGCAAAGGAACAACTGGGACCATATGTGGTCATCTATTTGAACCGCCTGAGCGATTACCTGTTCCTTCTTGCCGAAAAGGCCAATAAAGACGCCGGAATGCCGAATACGCCCGTTTCGTACGAATAAGGCCAGCATGCATAATATTCTTGACGGCCTCCGTGGCCATCTGTAGGCTCCCCCCACAATGTTAGGAAAGCTCAAATGGCGTCGGCGTCTCCGCAAGCATGGCTTCCGTTCCAGGATGGCCACCGCTGACGGACGCAAAGTGCTGTCGCGCCGCCGCGCGACGGGCCGCAAGCGCCTGACGGTGCAGAAGAGGGCTCGCAAAATGGCCCGCTAAAGAACGAAAGTCGTGTTCGGTGCTTTTTTGCCGTATACTCCGTTCATGCTCCGTTATTTCCACACGGTCTCCGCCGTTTTGTTCTACATCCTGGGAAGCTCGGTCTTCGCGGCGTACGTATTGCACAGGAACGGCATTTGGGCAGACGGAACGATGCAATGGATGCTATCGGTTATGCTTCCGCTTTTGGCATGCGGACTGCTGTACGGCGGACTGAGCCTGTATACCAGCGTCCAAAGCACATCCGGCCGGTCCGCAGGGCTGGCGACCGTCCTTGCCCTCGTCTCCATCCTCGTATTCTCTGCCTTTGCCATTCTCACGTTCTGGCCGAAGTGATAGAGTCACCCCTCCCCCAACCCCTATGTATACCATCAACAGACTTCCTTCAGGCCTCCCCGTCCTCACAGCTCCCGTGACCGGCACGGAATCGGTGACCGTCATGGTGTTCGCCGGCGCGGGTTCGCGCTACGAGAAGAATGCCGAGCGCGGCATCAGCCACTTCCTGGAACACATGTTCTTCAAGGGAGGCAAGAAATACAAAACGACGCAGGAGGTGAGCGCGGCGATCGACGGCGTGGGCGGTGACTTCAACGCATTCACCGGAAAGGAATACGCGGGATACTACGTGAAGGTGGCGGCGGAGCAGACGGAAATGGCGTGCGACGTGCTGAGCGACATGCTTCTCAACGCAACCTTCCCGCCCGAGGAAATCGACAAGGAGCGCGGCGTGATCATCGAGGAAGAGCGCATGTACCAGGACACCCCCATGTACCGCGCGGGTTGGGATTTCGAAGAACTCATCTTCGGCAACTGCCCGCTGGGATGGGACACGATCGGACTCGAGAGCGTGATCAAGAGCGTCACGCAGGCTGATTTCCAGGCACATAAAGACGCGCTGTACACGGCGGACAACACGGTCATTGCCTTCGCGGGCCGCGTCACGGAAGAGCAGGCGATGAAGTTGGCGGAGCAATACTTCGGCGCATTGGGCGGAAAGAAGCAGGGCGGTTTCGAACCGTTCGGTGCATACAACGAGGAGAAGATCTTCCTCCGCACCAAAGCGACGGAACAGGCCCACCTCGTGCTGGGAGTCCCCGCTCCCGGATCGCTCGACAAGGACCACTTCGCGCACAAGCTGCTCGCCGTCATCTTGGGCGGCAACATGAGCAGCCGCATGTTCCTGAACATCCGCGAGGCGAAGGGCATGTGCTACTACATCTCCACCGATTCCGACAGCTACCTGGACGCGGGTGCGCTTTCGACTCGCGCGGGCATCGACCAGTCCAGGCTGGACGAAGCCATCACCGCGATCATGCACGAGTACATGGTCTGCGCGAAGGACGGCGTGACGGAGGAAGAGCTGCAGCGCGCGAAGGATTACATCAAGGGAAAGGTGACGCTCAACCTGGAAGACAGCGAGGAGCGCGCCCACTTCTACGGCAAGCAGCAACTGCTCTATCCGAAGATCAAGGACATTCCCGATTACTTCGCCATGGTCGACGCCGTGACGAAGGAGCAGGTCGACGCGTTGGCCAAGCGCCTCCTCACCAAGGAAAATATGAAATTGGTGGTCATCGGCAAAGCTGATGATCGCGAGCGCTTGCTATCGCTGATCTCCTGAAGACTGCTGACAGAAGGACTTGATCGTGGCCTTGCATCATTGCATCCGCGGTCGGGCATGTCAGAATGGAGGCCTCCGTCCCCCATCTTTTCATGAACGCACGCATCGTCGCTTCTTCGGTACTCGCAACCCTGTCACTCGGCTTCGCCCAAGCAGCGATGGCCGAAGAAGTATGGACCGAGGAGACGCCCGAGACCATCGAATCACTGTCCCACGAACTCACCTCCCTGACGTGCGAAGGAAAAGAGGGTCGCGAAATCGGACGTTGCATCACCGACGTGTTGAAGCGCATCCGCACGATCGAGTACAACTTCTCCCTGTGGTACAAGAGACAAGTGAAGGAATGGAGGGCGGAACATGATGGCGATGGAATCAGCGAGGAATACACGCTCGCACTGAAAGCTTTCAACGACCAGATGCAGGAGAAGCGGAAATACTTCCAGGAGCAGGTACGTAACGTTCGCAAGGCGTTCTTCGACGAACAGACGATCGTCCGCGTACAGAAAGGCGAAGTGAATACGAAGGGCAGCACGTCCCTTACCACCGCGGAAGAGAAGGAACTGCTGAAGCAGTGCAATGAGAAATTCGCGTCGGACCAAGATGCCGAACGCGTCTGCCTGCGCAACATCATCCAGAGGCATGCAGCCGTGGAAAAAAGACTTGCCCCGGTTCGCGCGCGGATCAAGGAGAACGAGGAAAACGCAGTGACGCGCCCCCTGCGCCCCAAGAAACCCCTGCGTTAATTTCCCTTGTCATCCCGCCCTTCTTCGTGAAAGATAGGGCCTTCCCGCTTCGCCTAAGGGCTACGCCGGGACAAGCTATTTTCTTTTCCCCACCCCTATGCAACAGACCCTCATCCTCCTCAAACCCGACGCCGTGTCACAGCGCGTGTGCGGAAAAGTGATCACCCGCTTCGAAGACGCCGGACTCAAGATCCTCGGCTGCAAGATGATCAACCTCAGCCCCGAAATCCTGCGCGAACACTACGCGCACATCGCCGCCAAACCCTTCTACCCGGACGTGGAGAAGTTCATGAGCTCGACGCCCGTCATCGCCCTTGTCCTCGAGGGTGACGACGTCATCGCCAAGATCCGCGACATGCTCGGCGTGACGGACAGCGCGCTCGCCGCACCCGGCACGATCCGTGCGGAGTTCGGAACCAAGGGCGGACCGGAATCGAAGATGTTGAACATCGCCCATGCCTCGGACAGCGAGGAGGCGGCCAAGGCCGAGATCTCTCGCTTCTTCAAGCCGGAGGAAATCTTCAACTACTGACATAGGAAATAAAACAATGAAACGGGGCTCTTGGGCCCCGTTTTTGATGATTTGCTAAAATATAAGATATATATCAAAATACATATTGTTCAGACTGATCTTTGGAATTAGGAGGCACTATGGACGTTTTGAAAAAGATCTACGGATCGATCTTGCAGGACTTGCTGCCGATCACGAGTCCGTTGCAGGTACTGGGTTGGATAATCTTCGTTGTGGTACACGCCATCTGGCTGATTTTGTTCCTGTGTACCATGGATCATGTGCTCAACTTTGCCTGGCGCGAGCGCAAGCTCGGCAAGGGAACCGTGCGTAGGACGAAGTCCAAATGGAACGAGCCCGAGACATCGGCGGATTCCGAAGGATACGTGTACGAAAGCCCTGGGCATATGAGTTACGAACTGATCATCGAATGCGACGGCTGGACTGCCTCGGCGTACGTCTCCCTGCACCAGTTCCAACGCTACCCCGAGAACAGCACGATCACATTCGAGTACATGCTCGGGCGCATCCACAACCAACCGAAGATCACGAAAGTATTCGGCTGAACCACTGATTGCCACGGCAATCACCGCCGCCTCCTCGCGGGGCGGTTTTTTCAGCACCCGCACTTCCCTTCGCCGCCACACTCGCACTCCCCGCCGCCCTTGCAGGCACAGCTTTTCTTCTTCGCATCCTCGGGCAGGTCCAATTTGAAACGCCCCTCGCGAAAATCGATCGTCGCGCCCCCGATGCGCTTGAGCGTGACGACGGCCGCATGGATCTTCATGTCAGGCACCGCGTCGTTCACGAATGTCTTGGCGTCCCCGGGCTTCTCGGATGATTCCATGCAAAAACCCCCGTTCTCATCCAGTCCCACCGTCAGTCCGTTGGCCAGCGTTCCCTGCTCCGTCAGGATCGCCTTCAAGTGCTCCGCGGCTTCCTTGGTCACCGTCAGCGTCTGCGGGCGTTCGGGACGCTGCGAGAGCAGGATGTTGAGGTCCGCTGTAAGGTCGTTGATATCCTCGTCGGAAAACCCGTGGGAGGCGCAGCCCTCGGCGAGCGTTTCATAGGCATTCGCGCTGCAACTGAAGCAGCTCAAGCCATACTCGGCCAGAAGGGATTCGCTTTCCGGAAGCAGCGCGACGATTTCGGATACGCGCATGTCCTTTCGGATCAACAGGTCCGGGGACGTGTTTTTCCCGTTTTTTTGAGCGGAAGCCACTGGCGCTGCCTTGGAGGCGGGCATATGCTGAAAGCCTACCGCACGGACCGACCCGCTCCAACGAATTTCCCGGCATTCGCATGTCCAAATTCTCCCGTATTTTCCCTCTCATCGCCCTTCCTCTCTTCACCCTCATCCTGGGGTGGCAGCTTGGCATGCGCACGGCGCAGAAGGAAGTAACCGACCTGCAGACGCGGCTGGACAGCCTGTACGTGAGCGCGACGGAAAGCGGCGCGACGATAACGGACCCCCAGAAAGACGTGAACATCGGGCTGCTGTGGGGCGTGTGGAACCTGCTGTTGGACAAGTATATCGATACGGCCGGACTCAACGCGCAGCAGATGGTCTACGGGGCGGTGAGAGGCATGGTGGCGTCCGCGGGCGACCCCTACACCGTCTTCATGACGCCGGATGAGAACGTCGACTTCCGCGATTCCCTGAATGGCGACCTGGAAGGCATCGGGGCGGAGCTGACGGTCAACAACGAAAACATCGTGATCGTGGGCATCGTGAAGGGCTCCCCCGCCGAACACTCCGGCTTGTTGCCGAAGGACATCATCCTGTCGGTGGATGACTGGGACTCATTCGGACAACCGCTGAATACCGTCGTCAGCCGCATCCGCGGGAAAGAGGGAACGAACGTGAAGATCGAGGTGTACCGCGACGGCGACAAAGAACCGCGCTTCTTCACCATCACGCGAGCGGAAATCCACGTGCCGAGCACGGAGTACGAAGTGAAGCAAACCGCGACGGGCAGCATCGGACTCCTGTCGGTGCATCAGTTCGGATCCGAAACGGTGCAGGAGGTCGACTCCATCCTGCGGGACATCAAGCCGGACGGCATCAAGGGCCTCATCATCGACCTGCGTTACAACGGCGGAGGCTACCTGAACGGGGCGGTGGACATCGCATCGATGCTCATGGCGCAGGGCGACGTGGTATCGGTGGTACGCCGCGACGAACCGGTAGACGTGCAGAAGGTTTCAGGTAATGCGATCCTCCCCGCTATCCCTCTTGTGATACTCATCAACGAAGGCTCGGCCTCCGCCTCGGAAATCCTGGCGGGAGCCCTGCAGGACAATAAGCGCGCTACGATCATCGGCATGAAGAGCTTCGGCAAGGGTACGGTGCAGGAAGTCATCGACCTTCCGGGCGGAAGCAGCCTACGCGTCACGATCGCGAAGTGGCATACGCCGAATGGACGGGATCTCAGCAAGGAAGGGGTATCGCCGGACGTGACGGTGCAGCAGCAAGAGAATGCACCCGTGGACGCGGACAGGCAGCTCGATGCAGCGCTCCAGTTCCTCACGGAAGGCAAGGTGAGCGTGCCGACGGGAAGCGGGGCGAAGGTAGGAAACTAGCTTCTTTAGCTTCGTTAGGAAGACTGTTTTGAAATGCGATTTGCTAATGAAGCTAACGAAGCTACAAGCTGACGACCAAGTCATAAGTAGCCTCCTACCTAATCCAAGCCTATACTTGGCGCCATGCGCCTCCCCGCCAACCTTGAACGACGACTCGCGGAACTGTTTCCGAAGGTGCGCGAACGGGAGAAATTCGTGGCGCAGATTTTGGAGGAAGCGCTCACCAAGGAACCGAATCCGGAAAACGATCTCCCCAAATCGGTGGGCGGCGTGTTGCACCTTTTCACCGATGGAGGTTCCCGCGGCAATCCCGGACAGGCGGCCATCGCGGCTATTTTGGAAGACCCCGTGAAGGGAGAGGTACTGGACCAGATGTACGAACGCATCGGGGTGGAAACCAACAACGTGGCCGAGTACCGCGCGCTCATCGAAGGATTGAAAATGGCCCTCGCCTACCAACCCAACCGCCTCATCTGCCACTTGGACAGCGAGCTGGTGGTGAAGCAGGTGCGCGGCGAATACCAGGTGAAGATGGCGACGCTCAAGCCTTTCGTCGACGAGATCCGGGAATTGAGCCAGGAACTGGCGGACGTCGTCTTCGAGCACATCCCGCGCGGGGACAACCACCGCGCCGACGCGTTGGTAAACAAGGCATTGGACGAACTGCCCGACCCCACCCCGCACCAATCCCTACGCCCCGCGCCCCAATCCTCGCTCTTCGACAAGCCACATCAAACCCAGTCCGCCGGCGACATCTACCGCCAACAAAATCAGCGATCCTCTTGGCACTGAGAGGCTCAGGCCTCACAATGCGGCCGTGCGACGCACCGTCCTTTTCGCCGGCTTCGTTCTGACATGGTTCCTCCCCCTCTCCGCGCATGCCGCGGTGACGTCGATCACGTACCGCCATAAGCATTACATCTTCGTGATCCAAACGAAGGAATTTTCGAACCAGAAATTGCAGGAGGACGTATGGACGCTCAATGGTGAACCGATCCAACCGGCGCAGGAGTGGCTGGTGGACGGCGATGTGACGCCCCCGCTGCCGACGGGCGTAAAAGAGGAGAGACGCCCCGCTTCGAACCGCGAAGCGATCAAGGCCGTCATTGAAAAACATGCGGGATGGACGCTCAACCGGGAGGCAAGCGACGTTACGATCAGCAAAGACGCGAAGGGGAAAATCATCTTCGACGGCGTGGGACTGACGGGCCGCAGGATCGACCTGGACGGGGCGGCGGACCTGACGGAGGCCGCCATGGAGAAAGGTATCGCGGACGTGGAGCTGCCGATCATCGAAACGCAGCCCAAGGTGACCGTGCTCGACCCTGCGCTGCAGGCGGCCGGGATACGGGAAATCGTGACGATCGGCGAATCGAACTTCGATAACTCGCCGGCAAACCGCAGGCATAACATCGCCACGGGCCTCGCGAAATTCAACGGACACCTCATCCCGAAGGACTCCGTGTTTTCCTTCGTCGAAACACTGGGACCCGTCGACGGGTCCACGGGCTACCTGAAGGAACTTGTCATCAAGGGGGACCAAACCGTGCCGGACTACGGCGGAGGGCTGTGCCAGGTGAGCTCCACGGCATACCGAGGGGTATGGGAATACGGCTTCCCCATAACGCAGCGCAGGAACCACAGTTACAGCGTCAGCCACTATTTCCCCCAAGGAACGGACGCCACGGTGTATCCGCCGAACGTCGACATCAAGTTCAAGAACGACAGCCCCGGTGCCCTGCTCATGCAGACCTACGCCAAGGGCGATCTCGCGTTTTTCATCTACTACGGCACGCATGACGACCGCGTGAGCAACGTCGTGGGTCCGTACATCTGGGACCGCGTGGCCCCGCCGCCGGACAGGACGGAATACACCACGGACCTCGCGCCCGGCGAGAAAAAGAAAGTCGGCGAACGCGTCCCCGGACTGAAGGCGGCGTGGTACCGCATCGTGAAGAACGTGGATGGAACCGAAAAGACGGAGCCCGTGTTCTCGAACTACCAGGCACGTCCCCTGTACTACCTGGTGGGCGTGGCGAACATGCCGGCCACGGGCAGCGGAAGCGCTGCGGAGGTGCCCACGTGGTTCGAATCTGATATCGCGGAATAGACGCCTTTAGTACTGCGTCATATGCAGCCCCGCCGATCGCAACGGACGGTTCAGCGAATCCTGTATTAGAAGGGTACGGAAACGGTCGATTTCTTCCATGCGCAGCGGGAGATCCATGAACGCCGGGAGCGGCGCGTTATTCGCGAACGCGGCGACGCACATCTGCGCCTCGCGCGAGAGCTTCGCGTAACGCCGGTCGTCCTGCTGGTACGGCAACAACCCAAGCAGGAACAGCAATCGCAACTGGAACGCCGGAAGAGGGTCTTCTTCCGTACCCGCGATCTGCAGAAACTGGCACAGGAGATCGTAAATCTTCGGCATGGGCTCGCCTTCTTCCGTCAGCGCCAGAACCATCTCGGCCGCCTGGCCGAATCGCAGGAACAGGAAGAGGGACGCATCCTTGGCGTCCTTCGGCATCTCCCCGATCACGCGTGCGCCGGTGATGATCGCGTTCTTATCCGTCTGCACCATCTCCGCCTGCACCCTCCGCATGGGCAGCAACGTTCCCCCCATCCGACTCCCCGGCTTGCGCACGGCCTTCGCGCGCGCGGCGATGAGGCCCGCCTCCTTCGTGAACAGGATGCACAGTCGGTCGGCCTCGCCGATATCGATCGTGCGCATCACGATGCCGTCCATGACGGAGGACCGGGACATGCGGTTACGACGGACGGGATAGGCTCCTCTTGATACGGAATGACGTAATGCCCCATGCGCACACAGGAAGAAGCAGTAGTTCGATGACGACGGTTGCCGGGATGGCCGTGAACAGGAAGGGGCGGATGGCTGTCTGCAACTGGATGAAAATATCGTTCGTACTGAAAGCCGAGACGGCGAGCGGCGCCGACACGACGACCGCGACCGTCAGCACCGATGCGATGGCGAACGCCATGAGGAGCAACGCCGTGATCTCAGACGCAAGCAGGGAAACCAATGACACATGCGCCGCGCCAAGGGCGTTTTGGAGGACGAATTCGTCTTTGCGTCCGCGGAGCGCACGCCCCACGTATTCGGCCATCATGGCGCAGAGGATGAGTCCGGAAAGGACCGCGAATGCGAATGCGAACGCTTGGAACGCCTGTGTCATCCGAAGGATTCCCTGCAGGTCCCTCTCCTGTTCGGACACGGACGTGAGCGAGGAGGGGTCCAGCACCGCGCGGTACTTCTCCTGCTGGACGGTGGCAAGAAGGGCGGCGTAATCGTCGGAGCCGCGCAACGTCACCAAGAAACTATCCGGGAAGGGGTTATTCAACTTGTATTGCTCCAGGAAGGACACGAGTTCCGGGTCCGCCAACTTCTCCTGTTCGTACGCCTTCTCCTTGGGAACGTAGTCCACGTGCTGCACGGACGGATGGTCTTTCAGAACGGCGTAGAACTCCTGGATTTCCTGGTCACGCGCCGTCGATAACACCTCCAAATGCAATCCGGCGCGTTCGAGGAGATTCTGGTTGATCCCGCGCACCGAGAACGCGAACAGGAGCAGGCACTGCAACAAAAGAAGCGTCACGGTAAACGCACCCAGCGTCCCGCTCCATCCCCTTCCGTGCTTCAGCGAAGCAAGGGCCTGTCTCCAGCCGTTGCGGATGAGCGTCGATGTCGGCGCCTGCACGGACATGGACAGGATGGTAGGGCAAAAGACCGATTATGTCACCTGCTGCATCAAGACCACGACGGCACTTTCAGACATGCATGTACGTGTCGATAATTTTCGTTACATACGCATGCAGGATATTTTCTTCCGTGGGCTCATCGTCCTTTATATATTCTCCTTTCAGCTGTCCGTCATTAAAGGCCTTGAGCGCCTCATTCACTGCGGCTTCCCGATTAGCATAATCCAAAGTCGACAGGATCGCTTCGGCCAATGCATCGTCCAAGGCAACGAATGCATTCACGGACGCAGTGCGAAGCGCATCTTCATACACTTTGGAAGATTGATCATCATTCTGAAGGCAGGCACGTATTTCCTGCCTCACAGCGGTGACAATACGATCCTTGGAAAGACCTTTGAAGCATTCGTTCTGTTCACGGTAAAAATCCCGGATAAGATTCCACACATGACTTGCAAACATATGCTCTTTCGAGGCAGACAAACGATTCTTCTCGGAAAAAGATAGGTTTTCTATTTTTTTGATAGGAACGATGCGCAACGGTTCCGACTCGTTTTCACGCTGAGGCACATACAATATTTCGTCGACAAGCTTGTCAAAACGCGTATCGCCGACGCCGCGATCCATCAATCCCCGGTTCGAATGCCAAATGTCCTGAAGGTCCAGCTTGACTTCGCTTATCCTCTTTTCCCAATCGATATTGGAGTACTCGAGATTCACAATAAATATTATATCATATTTTATGATATATGTAAATATAAACCTGAAATCACCTGTTCGCATCGTTCTCAGACGATCTTCTGTGTTTTGTCGGCCATCTGGCTTTCGATACGGTCGATGGCGGCGATGCATTCGCGTGCGCGCAGGTTCATCGGGTCCAGGTCCAGCGTGCGAATGAAGAGGGCGCGGGCCTTCTGGAAATTCCGGAGTTCGAGGTACGCCACGCCCAGGTCGCAGAGCGTGAGCGTGTTATCGGAATCAAGGTTCAACGAGCGCTCCAACGTCACGACGCCCTGCGGCTTCTTGTCCATGTTGAACAGCACCCATCCCAGGCAGCGCAAAATCTCCGGATTGTTCGGCTTCAGCTTGTTCGCAAGCGTGAGGCAGGCGTGCGCCTCGTCCCACCTGCTCTGGTGTGAGCGGATGAATCCCATGATGTAATGGCCGGTGTAGCTGGCGGCATCCATGTCGATCGCCTGGCTCGCGGCGATTTCCGCGCGGTCGTAGCGCTCCAAACTCAGTTCGTTGTCCGCGATTTCCTCCAACGCGGCTACGTTGGAAGGGTCGTCCAGGACCAGCTGCTCCAGAAGCATGAGGGCTTCGATATGCTTGCCGCTCAGCTTCAGCTGTTCGGCGCGTTCAAGCTGTTCCAGGACATCCGGCGGAAGGTGGCCGCTGTCGCTCATGGCAGGATTGTATGGAAAAAAGGGGTCAAGGAAAGGAAATTCGCGATAATTTACACCGCATAACCACGGCAAAGCTCGCAGGCGTAGCCGGATCAGCCCTGGAGGAAATAGTAAACGGTACGCAAAATGGAGTAAGCGCCGATAATAAGGATGAATCCCTTCAGCGTCGTCTTCATCATATCCTTCCCCTTGTCGGTATCCCCCGTAGCCCCGCCGATGGTGTAATAAAAGACACCCAGAAGGAAGATGACGGGTGCGATGAACAGCGCCGCGTTCGCAAGGAATCCCAATATGTTGCCAATGAGAGTCCAGAAATCGATCTTCGAACCGGTATTCACCTGCAATTTGCCGGTAACCCCCTGCGCGAAAGCAGCGGGAGCCGCAAACAGGAAGGAGACCGCCGAAACAAAGGTGCGAATCACGAACGCAGTATAGCACATTTTTCACGGGAATGTACATTGCGCCTCCCGGGTTTTTGCCCCTACACTTACGCTCCAACATGGATCAGGACTTTCACAGCAGGCCGCTGGACGGCCGCAAGGAACATTCGCCGGCTCACCACGCTCCGCACCTGCGCGGAACACATCGCCGCGCGTCCGTCCGCGCATCGAACTGGAACAAGGAGCACATCGTCGCCCTGTACCGCGGCACCGTCGCATGGGCCAGGCAACGCGGGCAGAAAAGATTGATCAAGGATGTCCTCCTATGGGGAACCGGCACGGTCTTGGTTTACGGGGCCTTCCTGTTCATCACCCTTCCGGATATCACCGACGCGCGCAATCTCATCGCGGCACAAAGCTCTGTCATCGTCGACCATAAAGGAGTGGAACTCTACCGCCTCTTCCGCGAGGAGGACCGCGTGTACGTGCCGGGCGAACAGATCCCGGAAAGCGTGAAGAACGCGGTGGTCGCCATCGAGGACGAACGCTTTTACAGCCGCGGCTGCCTGGATATCCGCGCCCTCCTGCGCGTCGTCTTCCGCTTCGGACAAAGCGGAGGAGCCTCCACGCTCACCCGACAGCTCGCCAGGAACGCACTCGACCTCAAGAAGGATTTCATCGTGAACCGCAAGCTGAAGGAAATCATCCTGGGCTGCCAGCTGGAATCGCACTACACCAAGGACGAGCTCATCAACCTCTACCTCAACTGGATCCCCTTCGGAAAGAACGCCTACGGCATCGGCCTCGCGAGCAAGACGTACTTCAACAAGGACTCGAAGGACCTGTCGCTCGCGGAATCCGCCGTGCTCGCATCCCTTCCCCAGGCCCCCAGCTACTACTATCCGTACGGCAAGCACGTCCGCACCACGGTGACGGCGGACGTTCTGCAGGACATCGCCTCCGGCCGCGTCACGAAGGCGGACCAGATCGACGACGATGACGTCATCATCGGACTCATGGGAGGCTACGTGGGAACGGGCGCGAACCTCGTGTACGTGGGCGGCCGCGCGGACCAGGTCTTGAAGAACATGCAGGACCTCGGGTACATCACGGAACAGCAGCGCGCCGACGCGGTGAAGTCCCTGCTCACCATGGAGTTTGAAAAGAGCCGCGAGAACATCCGCGCCGCGCACTTCGTGCTGTGGGTGAAGGACCAGGCCGAGAAGCTGCTGGCCAACGGAGCCGAGGAAGGGATCCTGGACCAGGGCGGACTCACCATCGAAACGACGTTGGACTGGAACATGCAGCAGGCAGCCGAAAAAGCGGTGACATCGAGGGCCGAAGGCACCGCAAAGACCTTCATGGCCCACAACATCGCGCTGGTCTCCGTGGAAACGGGCACCAACAAGATCCGCGCGTACGTGGGCAACAGCGATTACAACGATGAGGAACACGGCGGCAAGGTAGACATGGCTCAGGCGCCGCGCCAACCGGGCTCCAGCTTCAAGCCGATCGTGTACGGCGCGGCATTTGAAAAAGGATACGGACCGGCGACCATCCTCTACGACGTCCCGACGCAGATCGGCACGGATGCCCCCCAGAACTTCGACGGAGGCTTCTGGGGATTGATGGATGCGCGCCATGCGCTCGGAGCCTCGCGCAACATTCCCGCCATCAAGGCGTTCTTCCTGGCGGGGGGCGAAGACGGTGTGTTGGACTTCGCGTCGCGCCTGGGCGCCTCCTCACCGGTGGAACAGAAGGAAAAGTTCGGCGGAAATTTCGAGTATGGCTGGCCGCTGTCCTTGGGTGCGGGCGAGACCCCGCTGACGCAAATGGTGAACGCCTACGCGACGTTCGCGAACGGAGGGGTGTACAAGCCGCTCGTCTCCATCGAACGCATCAAGGACCGCCGCGGCAACATCCTGTACGAAGCCCCGGAGGAAAAGGGCAGCCAGGTGATCGATCCGGGCGTCGCCTACCAGGTGACCTCCGTGCTGAGCGACGTATCCGCACGTCCGAACGAATACTGGCAGAGCGTCCTCTCCGTCCCGGGCTATCCGGCGGCGGCGAAGACCGGAACCAGCAACAAGTGCCTTGATCGCAACGACACCGGCAACTGCACGGTGCGTAGGCCGTCCGATCTGTGGACGATGGGCTACACGCCCAACCTCGTGACAGGCGTATGGGTAGGTAACGCGGACTCCAGCGCACTGGCGGAAAAGGCTGAATCCCTTTCGCAGGCCTCCCCCATTTGGAAGGACTACATGACCCGCGCGCACTCCTTCGTGCAAAATCCCAAAACGACGTTCGCCGTACCCGGCAACATCGTGCAGCCGCAGATCTCCACCCTCTCCGGAGAGCTTCCCTCGGAATGCACCCCCATCGCCAACCGCAAGTCCGACGTGTTCCTGGCGGACCATACGCCCACCCTCGCGGACCCCGCCTGCGTCACCATCGAAGTCGACCGCGTAACGGGCCTCCTCGCATCGGACGAATGCCCCGCCGAGGCGCGCGAGAAGAGAAGCTTCTTCGTCCCCACCAGCATCCTGGCCGACCGCTTCCCGCAGTGGGACCAGAGCGTGCAGGCATGGGCCGAGAAGCAGAAAGGTTCGTACGATCCGCTGACGGGCGCCTTCACGGGTTCGACGCTGCCGCTCCCCCTCATCCCGAGGGAGAAGTGTTCGCTCGCCCTCACGCCCGGCCGCATGACCAAGCCGGAGGTGAGCATCCTCAGTCCCAACGGCACCGCATCGTATCCGTCCTTCCAGCCCAGGCTGGATATCAAGGTGGGAGACCGGGTCCGCTTCGTCACCTATGAACTGGACGGCAAGAGCGTCGGCCGCAGCACCGAAGCCCCGTACACCCAACCCATCCGCGTTCCCAAGAGCATCGGCAAGTCCGGCAAACACACGCTGAAGGTGACGGTGACGGACACGTACTTCAACACCGCGTCCGACGAGGTGACCTTCACGTTCGACGAAGACACGGCCGGCCCCAGCATCCGCCTCAGCGAACCGAACGACGGCGACGTGGTAACGGAAGGTGACAGCGTCACAATCACGGCCGTGGCGGACGACCAGGACGCGGGCATCAAGTACGTGGAATTCTTCGCGAACGATCTCCTCCTTTCACGCAAACCCTCCGCGCCCTACACCCTGACGTACGACCAATTGGCCGCGGGCACGCACACGTTGCGCGTGGTGGCGACGGACCTTGCGGGCAACAGCAGGGAAGACCAGATAGAGATTCGGGTGGAAGCCAAGCAGTGATCAGTCCATGTCCGAACTCTCCCCGCTGAGGTTGAATCCCTCCATCAATTTATCGAACTGATTGCCGAACATATCCTGGAAGTCGACGATCTGCGCGTTCACGGGATGCTCCCGCGAGATGCGGCGCGCATGCGGTTCCATCGACTCTCCGGGGAAAGGGTTTTGTGTGTTTTTCATATCGTCTTATTCTAGCATTTTTCAGTAATTTTTTCCAGCTTTCCTCAGTTCAAACCGGCAGCGATTTCCTCGCTGATCTCGGCATTCGTATGTACCTCCGAAACGTCGTCATCCGCCTCCAGCGCATCGACCAATTGCATCAGTTTACGAGCGGTATCGGCGTCCTTGATATCGGTCTTTTGGGTCGGCACGTACCGCAGGCCAGCGCTCTCGATCTGATAGCCCCGACTCTTCAGGAAGTCCCGTACGCGCGTCCAGTTCGTCAGGTCGGTCGTAACCGAGATCGTATCGCCGGAGGCCTCCACGTCCTCCGCGCCGAAATCGATGAGTTCCAGCTCCAACTCCTCCAGTTCGCCCGGAAGCACTCCCGCCTTCGTCCCGACCACGATCCCCTTCCTGGCGAACATCCACAGGACGGACGACGACTCCACGAAACTTCCGCCGTTCTTGCTGGCGGCCATCTTCACGTTCGTCAGCGTACGGTTCTTGTTGTCGGTAAGGCACTCGACCAGCAGGGCGGTGTTGCCCGGGCCCATGGCCGCGTACATCTCCTCCACCATCTGCGCACCCTCCAGCTGGCCGCTGCCTTTCTTGATGGCGCGTTCGATGTTGGCGTTCGGCACGTTGTCCGCCTTCGCATTATCGATGGCGGAACGCAGCGACGCGTTCGTGGCGGGGTCCGGACCGCGCTGCGCCGCGATCTCGATGAGCTTCGCGTGCTTCGTGTAGATCTTTCCCCGGGCCGCGTCCTGGGCGGTTTTCTTCACGCGGATGTTGTGCCACTTGGAATGTCCGGACATAGGAACGTCAGTATAGCGGACCGATCAAGGCATAAAAAAACGGTGCTGGGAACGAGTCCCAGCACCGTCGCCCAGAGGGCTTGTGATGAACCGAAAACGTTAGAACGCCATGGCGGACGAATGGATAATCATGGACCCCACCTTTGCAAGGATAAGACTCATGAACAGTTCCTTCGCCTTCGTCCGCTGCTTCTGCAAGTCATCGCGACGGGCGATAAGACGTGCACGTTCCACGCCGGTGACTGCTTGCACCTGCTTCTTCAGCAATCCCAAGCGCCCAGCCGAGACCGTGCGCGTCGAGGCGAGCTTCCGTTCGATGTCGGCGATTGCGTCGTCGCACAGGCTCATCTTGCGGCTCAGAGCATCGGAGAGACGCTGTTCGGCATGCTCCAACTCCATCTGTTCGATCTTCGCTTTCAGCGCCGCGCATTCTTCGCGCAGCTGCGCCTCCTGGTGCCGGCGATCGGCGAGATCCTTCTCGTACAATTCTCCCTGGCGTTCCACCTTCGCGTCCAAGTCGAGCAAGGCCTGCACGAGCTTCGCTTGCTTCTCGTCGGTGGCCAAGGATTCCTGGGCCGAGGCGGGAACGGCGAACGCGATCGCAAGCAAACAAAACAAGGCAATCTTCTGCATGACCTTCTCCTTAACGTTTCTGCGGTTTGAAGGATCACCCACATGGGTAAACCTGTTTCGTAACTTATTGCATATTATACTACTTTTTAAATGTGTCAATAACACCCATAGAGGCCTGAATTGGGGTATACGTGCAAATTATCGACCTTTTTATTGTCAAATTTACATAAATATTGTATAATAATCATAGTTCTTTCCACAGCATCGGTTGTTGAGGAAATGAACTACACACAGGGTTTTGAAAGGATTTGCAGTATGTTGACGAAATTGACTCCTCGAATCTGCGTTACGGGACAATTGGCTGTCGCGGGCGAGAAGTACGTCGTGGTCGTGAACCACAACGCGACTCCACTCCCCCCGAAGCCGACGTCGGCTCCGCAAGGTGCCCCGTCCGCTCCCGCCGCAGAAACGGCATCCGAAGCCGACAAGTCGGCCATTGGTGGCGAGCACGTCGGACTGAAGATGTACGACCGCACGGTTTACGCCGAAGCGGCCTCCCCGTATCTGCTCGCGAACCTCTCGACGGATATCCCGTCGCGAGTGTTCATGTGCACCCACGAAACCTACATCGCCGCCATCAGCGACGAAGGCAAGAAGCTGACGATCTGGAAGATCGAGGACGTCGTAAAGAACGAGAACAAGTTCCTCCCGGAACCCCTCATCGTTCGGGCGTTTCGCACGCCCATCGACGCCTTCTCCTTCTCGAAGAGCGGCTGCCTGTATGCCTTGACGACGGGCAACCGTCTGTACGTCTTCGGTTACGCCGACGACGCCGTCGCCTCCGATGACGACGTGCCGAGCAAGGTCGATAGCCTCTCGTTCGCCGATGGTAGCCACGTGCTCATCAGCGCCGAAGGCACGACCCGCCTGCTCGGTATCAAGACCGACAAGTAGTTCGCACTCCTCGCATCCAATGCGGGAAAGGACCAAAAGGAGCCCACGTGAAAACGTGAGCTCCTTCCTTTTGCATGCAACAAAAAAGCCGCCTTGCGGCGGCTCTTGGTATTCAGGTGATAAACGAATTACTTGCGGTATGCGAGCATCGCCATGAAGCGTGCGCGCTCGACTGCCGTCTTGAGCATTTTCTGGTGCTTCAGACACACGCCCGTGTAGTAACGCTTGCGGATGTTTCCGAAGTAATCGATGAAGGGCTTGAGCGTCGGGTAGTCCTTGTAATCGATGTACAGCGTGTCCTTCTCGCAGAAGGGGCACTTCTTGAGGCGCGGATCGCTGCGGTTCTGGTTCTGGTTGTTGCGGTTGCGGTTGGGTGCTTTGGTAGCCATGGGAGCGGGGGGAATCAGATCTCGAGATCCTTATCGGAAATAAGCTTGTCCAGGCCCTCGGCAATCGTTTCCGTGGGAGCGGCCTTCTCTTCGATTTTCTTCTTGGCGGTCGTGCGCTTTGCTTTCTCGACGACCTGCTTCTTCAGCTTGTCTTCCTTCTCCTGGGCGCGTGCCTCCCCTTCCATGCGACTCTGCTCCTTCCACTTCTGGAGGTTGTCGGCCATGGGGGCGATGACATACTTCTTCGGCGGCTTGATGATCATGTGGCGAAGGACGCCCTTCAAGATGCGCAGCTGCGTGTCGACTTCCTTGAGCTTGGACGGATCCATCTCGAGGTAGAAGATGACGAAGTTGCCGTCTTCGAAGCCTCCGATCTTGTAGGCAAGACCGCGCTGGCCCCAGCTGTCCTTCAAGAGGACCTTGGCCTCGGCTTCGGCGAAAATTTCCTCGACTCCCTTCAGGAGGTCAGATTCCTCCTTCTGGTTCATAGGATAAGGATATACGAGGGCGCACTCGTAGATGCGTCCGTCTTCCGTTGATGGCACCATGGAAATGGCCATAGGGATTTGTGGGTAAAACCGTGCGTTACGAGAACGTACGGAAATCAATAAGGAACCGGACTTTAGTAGAGGGCACGGGGAACGTCAAGAAGGAATGACATGCGCACCCTCCCGGAATCGCCCGAATCTCCTCAAAGTCAGCGCCTCTTTGACCACTTCCCAGCGGTCCACCTTTCCTTTGAGGAAATGCTCCGTCCAGCCGACCATGTTCCAAGCGCGAAACACCGCTTTGTTGCGGATATGCCACTGGTCATTGGACGGTTCGAATGCCGCATCGACCGAATGCAAGCGCAGCAGCGCATCAACCTGTTTCTGCCGCATGGCATGGAGCAGGGTGGCAAGCACGCGCCTGGAATGGATATTTTCCGCCACCACGTCGCCTTCCGGCATCTTTCCCGCTTCCACTATGGCAACCGCATTGCGCGCGTTTTCGGGGGTATTGTGGGACGGGTCCAAACCGAACATTTCCTTGTATTCGGGATCGCAATCCGTGATGACGGGAAGTACGGACCCGTATCGCTCACGCAACGCATGCACCATGCGTACTGCCTCCGGCTGGCTGCCGGGAAGAAGCTTATCCGCGTTTCGCCCATGCTCGCTTCCCCCGTTTCCTCCGGCAATGAAGAGAAGGCTCTCTCGGGTATTCACCGTCAGATCTGCCGCCTGAAAGGCATTTTGAAGACTCAGATCATTCAGCCCCATCGTCGTCCGCGCATCCACGCCGTCGCCCACGGTATAGACCAATGTGCCAAAATCACCGAGTCTGTCGTATAAGGAAGCTGCCATAGTTATACAGTATAAATCATGTCTGATTCGGATCAAACGACGCCCCTTCACCGGATCATGCAAAATCTTATTGACTCCCCTTTTTCCCAGTGTACTATCTCCGGGCTGTCGCCTCGGTCCTTCACCGGATACCAGGAAGCCAGATTTCTTAACCCACCTTGTACCGCAACCGGCCTTTGGGCCTTCGCGCATGTGGGTTCACGGGCTCTTTCACAGCATTGTGTAGTAGAGAGATGTGTGTATCTTCCCTTTAAAAGGAAGCATACAACCCAATATCCTTTGGATTTTGAAGCGGGGAGCCGCTTAAATTACTCAAGTGTTGAACCACTTAAAAAGTTCACAGTGCGTAGGCACTTTAAAAACTTCGCATATACAGTGATCACTCGATCACCGCCATGAACAAAGTCGGGACCGCAAGGTTCCTTCCTC
>CAZUYK010000008.1:0-67564 GCA_964624905.1 uncultured Candidatus Peribacteria bacterium | reverse complement strand
CCACGCCGTATGCGGTGCTCATCGACCTTCCCACGAGGACGATAACCATATTGGAGCGGCAAATTTTTTCCTCTACCAGCCTTTCCCACTGAGCTTGCGGCATAGCGGCTTTTGCTGACCAGTCCTGAATGGAAAAAGGTGTGCGGGAGTTCTTGCCTTGACCGATAAAAAGCATTTTTTCGGTTTCGTTATGATCGAAGTCGAAGCTGACGAACGCGCGGGGGTCTGGGGCCATAGAAAATACTGAAAGGAGACGAGTGACAGTATAGCTGAATCCTTGCGTTAAGCTAAAAAATCCTCTGCAGAAGGCAAGCGGGTCTATCCACTACCGATTTCCCTCTTGCACGGGCAGCCGGGTCTATTAACACCTGTTCGTCTTGGCTGGGCATGCTGACGCTTATCCGCACATATTCGCTGCCTATGTGGGCGCGAGCGTGACAGCGGAAAAAATACCGCCTCTACCGCCACACGTTTCGTTTCGCGCTTCATGCAGACAAAAATCTGTGTGGCGTTTTCTGTGGCGCTCCAGTGGCGGTACGTCGCCGCGGCAGGTTGGGTTTCGGCGTGTTCGTGCTTGTAGTAGCATGCTTCGCACATGTCCTCCCCGTTCTTCGCGCTCAAAGGCAAGACGCTCGTCCTCATCGACTGGGCAAACGTATTTCACGCGCAGCGAAAAAACGGCTGGAACGTCGATACCCGCAAGCTCTTCTCGCTCTTCAAAGATCATCAGGAGGTGCAGGACATCGTCCTCTTCCATGGCACAGATGAGCACGCGAAGTCCGCATCCTTTCTCAAAGCGCAATCCACCATCGGTTACCGCATCGTCACGAAGGCGGTGAAAAAGGTGCCGGTGACTGTAGACCACGAGGGCAGGCCGTTGCCGAAGCCCATCCTGCGGCGCAAGTGCGACTTCGACGTGGAGATCGCGAAGGAGATTCTCCTCAACCTCGATCAGTTCCAGGGGTTCGTCCTTGTAAGCGGAGACGGTGACTACGCGCCGATCTTCGACGTGCTGCGCGAACGCCGGAAGCAGGCGATCCTCGTTTTCCCGAAGGGAGGAATGGGGCGGGAGTACACGGAGAACGAACAGCGGAAACGAGCGATGTTTCTCTGCTCGCTGGAGCGGCTGCGCCCCTTCATCGAGACAAAAATATCCCGGCAGGACCGAAGTCCAACCGGGCGTGATTGACTCCATTATAGCAAGAGGGACGCCGTGGTCAAAGGCATTTTGAGGATTCTATGGTATTTCCTGCTGCCTCAAACGCTACTCCTGGAGCAGGAACCAGCACTGATTCTGGAGGTCCTGGCTGAGCCGGTAGCAGTCCGCGTGCGAAAGGACCCCGAGATAGGACTGGAGCGACTGCTCAACGCTCACGGACGGCAGTTCTCCAGCCTTGCAGCGTTCGATGCGTTCCGTGAGCTTGCGCACCATGCGCCGCTTCGCCTTCGTGCGAAGAGCCCGATGATGTGGCAGCAGCACATACCCAAGGAAGTCGATGCCCTGCCGATACTTGCGGATCGTGACCTTTCGCGGGTGGAGATCGAGATGCAAGTGTCCCTGGAGGAAGGAACTGATAGGCGGCAGGAGGGCTTCCAGCTCCCCGCTGCTTTCCGCGACAATTACGAAGTCATCGGTGTACCTGATGTAGTTCTTGATCTTGAGTGTGTGCTTGATGAACTGATCGAACTCATTGAGATAGATGTTAGCGAAAAGCTGCGATGTGAGGTTGCCGATGGGGATACCTGTGCGCCCGAAGAGGTCCGGGTCCTTCGCCGTGAAACTCTCAATGATCGCACAGAGCAAGGAGAGGGTTTTTTCATCCTTCAAACGCTTACTAAGGATGTCGAGCAACATGTTGTGATCGACGGAGGCGAAGAACTGATGAATGTCGCACTTGAGAACGAAGCATGGCCGCGTGGCGTTGCGGCTGACACTCCTGAGCATCCGGTCCAGCGCGTCCACCGCCTTATGCGTCCCTTTGCCCTTCCGGCAGGAGAAAGAATGTGCAATGAACGTCGGCTCGAAGATGGGATTGAGCACGGAGAAGACTGCATGGTGCAGGATGCGATCCTGCACGGTGGCCTTGTGAATGCGTCGCTGCTTGGGATCGCAAATGGTGAAAGCGCTGTACGGCTGATGCCGGTAAACACCGGTTGTAAGTTCCCGATGGAGACGAAAGAGGTTTTGCTCCAGATGCCGCTCGAAATCTTTCACATCCTTCCTTTCCTGCTTCCCTTTACGAAACTCCTCCCAGGCTGTGAAGAGATTTTCTTTGGAAGTGATCCGCCCAAAAAGGTGCCTGAATAGCTGCATAAAGGCATTGTAACGGCTGTTGGTCGCGGCCCCGTTGCATTGACAGAATACGCAATTTATTATAAGTTATATCAAGGTGTTCTTTCAGAGCATCGTCAAGGTTTTTGGATCAGAGACAAGCACTCTGCGCCCTTATTGAGGGCATAGGCTGCTTGTCTCATTTCCGAGCAAGCCCGAGCCAGCGGCAATACTGGTTTCCTCTAAGCTCCCGAAAGGAGTTGTGTCATGGGTATCAGTCTCAAACGGCTGGAGCAAAAGAAGTTGCAGGTCGGCATCAACCGGCTTGCTGACGCGGGTCTCGATGTGGAACGGTGGCTCGCCATGTGCGATGGGGACGAAGCAGCGATGCAGCGTCTCGTCGCGGCGTGGCCCAATCGTCTCCCGTCGTTCGTCCACGACGACAAGACCGTCTGCGGTGTGTTGGGCCTCCCCAACAACTGTACCGAGGAGGCTCCCAAGGCCGCCGACGGTGAGGTGGTGGTGTGGTACGGCGGCTGGACACTCGGGGAGTTGGTGGCGACCGGCAAGGTCGTCAACTATCTCTCCAAGGAGCGGGAAGCCTGGAAGGCTCCCACAGGCTACTACCACGCCCGAATCCCCGTCCCCGACAGCAACCGGATGACGCACGAGCAGCATGTCGATCTCTTGGCGCGGCTCTACGCCTCGCTCAAGGAGCTGCCCACGCCCGTGGGCGCGACCGTGCTCGCCGTGCATTTCGGCGTCACTGGCGAAGACCTCCTCAAAGGGGACTTCTGCGCCTGTGCCGAAGTGCTCCCGAATGGCCGCCGCGCCGGACTCCGCGTCTTCCGGGGTCGTGTGAACGTCCACTACTGGGATGGCAATCCCTACGACGTCGTGTTCCTCGGGGCCGCCCGGAAGTCCTGAACCTTGAAGTCTTGAGGGCTTGAGCCTTCTTGACGCCTTGAACCTCCGCGACATTTTTTCGCGGGGGTTCTTTTTGTATACTGCTTCTCGTGCATCGCTCTTGTAGCCGGGATCACGGTTCCGTCTCGCTGTGCACCTCGTCTCTGCGATCACCGAAGCGATGAGCGTAGGTGAAAACCCGCCAGAGTGCCGCGTCTCCACGGAGCGCGGTAGCGAGTGGGCTCAGACGAAGGAACTTCTTGCTCATTCTCAGCGGAGGTTCCCGTAAAGCCGCCTTGCGGCAACGGGATGCTCCCGAATGAAATACAGGGAGAAGAGAATATAGGCCGCAAGGCAGTAACCCTCGACTCCCGGTGCACTCAGACGGGAATGGGCAATACAGTGCTCCCGAATGGCAACCGCGCCGAACTCAACGTCAACAAGGGTCGTGTGAACGTCAACAACTGGAATGGCAATCCCAACGACAACGTGTTCCTCGGGGCCGCCCGGCAGTTCCTTCTCGCCGCCTCAACTACTCTCTCTCTCTCTCTCTCTCGCAACGAGCCGAGTGAGGGAGAGTTTTTGTTTTCTCTCAGAGACTTCATCCATCCTCCGAGCATACGACCAATCTCATCGACGATTTCCTGCAAGAGCAGGCACTTTTTGAGATCCAGCAACTTCGTATCTTTCGCAAGGCGCAAGAAAATACGTAGCACGTTGAGCTTGGCGCTGACTCGCTCCAAGTGCGGCAGTTTCTCGGGTTTTGAGAGCTGGCTCGCGAGCAAGATGCCTTCGATGACATCGAGGATCAGATTCTCCGCCCGTTGCCAGAGCGTGTAGCGATCTGCCTTGGATACGACGCTACGCAGACCATGGAAGGTCTTATAAAGTTCGTATGCCCTGCGGAGAATGGGGATGTCGAGGTCATCCATATAGTGTCAGCCCATATCTTCGATAATTTCTTCCAGATGCTCTTTGCTCTTTACCCTATCTATGCGGTCGCGCACACGTTCATCGTTGAAATTGAGACGCTTTACCTGCCCGTTCTTATTCACAATGATCAGGTCGATCCGCCCGAAGTCTCCTCCGTGCTTTCGCGCATACGCGGACAGACCCCGTGCTTTTTCGACAGCATCGTCGATATGGGTTCCATGAGGGTCCAGCAAGTCAGCGACGATTTTTCCCTTCACCTTGCGAAAAGCCACGATGTCGGGATACAGGGGATGCTTCTCGTTTTCCTTGTCGTAGGGAATGCACAATGCCCAATCCTTGCGCGGCACCACTCGCAACCAGGCAAGGACGCTCGTATCCTCCAGGATGAGGTCTACGACCTTGCCTTCCCACGTATTCAGAGCGGCACTGAACGTGCTGTCTTTTTCGATGTAGAGATGTCTTTGCCACGGCGCACCTTCCTTCTTGATCTCCATTTCGGGAGGCAGGAGCAAGTTTTCCGGCTCCGGCTCCTTGGCGATCCTCTTGAGGACATTATAGCGCTCCCGCGCCGCAGACCCGAGTTTGCGGATCGCCGGTTCGTACTTTCGTTGAAGTTCCGCTAAGCGCTCTCCACACACTTCCTCCAGACACTCCAGTGTCTCATCCTCCATGAGCAGTCCTATCAGTTCCATCTTCGTACGCACCTGATCATTGCCTTCCCGCGCACGCCAGTACTCCATGTGCAGCCCCTCGCCGAGCGACCGTCCGCAACGCGCGAACAGGTCTTCGATGTTTTCCTCGTTTGCCTTGATCGTGACATTTTTGCGCTTACCCGCATCACCTCTGTCACCATACCCGATCCATGTTTCTGCGACCTCGATCTCTTCGTTCGCGGACATATTGCCGATGAACGCCTTGTTTTTCTTGCGCCGGACCAGCTCTTTTTCCAGCGTTCTGATAATCAGCGCCTTCGCGTCATCGAGCACGTCGAGGTCTATCTCGTCCATGCTGAGATACCGTGCGAAGCGGATAAGCCTTCGTATGGTGGACATCTTCGGAACCCTCTCTATTCGGTAGGAAGGGAGATTCTGGTAGCACTCCACGCATGCTTCCTTTGCAGAGTCGATTCTCACCGTGACAAGCTCGCTCGCATCGGCGACTTCCACCGCGAGGCCGCTTTCGGGGTCCGGGCTGTTGAGCGTCCGCACAATGCGCCGCAGCCCTTCCTCGTCGTAGTGGGGAAGGACAAGCGCGACGGTGTTGAGCAGTTCATTTCCTTCGACTTTCCGTGCCAGAGGGGTGCGCACCATGCGTCCCACGAGCTGCGCGATGAGCGTATGGTCTACGGCTTTGCGGAAGGACATCATCACCTCCGCCCGAGGACAATCCCAGCCCGTCGAGAGGCTCATCTTGAAAAGAACGACTTGCACGGCCCTGTCGCCGTCAATCTTTGAAGCCTCGATCTTGCGAATCTTCCTGCCCCCCGCCTCGATGACTGCATCTTCCTGAAAGGCGTGGGCCCATGCCGCGTCCGGGAGCTTCCCGATGGCGCGTTCCGTAACCTTCACCACGTCGTCCAGGTTTGTTTTGGAGAGCTGCTTCCCCGCCCCGTCTTCTACCTGGATGACGAGCACCGGTTCAACCGTCTGCTCCAGCTTCTGCTCGCTGCAATACTGTTCCCACTTGTCGTGATACGCCTTCCAGCGCTTTGCGGCGAGTTCCAGGAGACTCCAGTCCGCAGGCTGCTCCTCGGTAGGGTGATAGAGGACGATCTTCTCCTTGAGAAGGCCCGACTGCTTCACATCATCGGGATTGATGACGTGCTGGCGCTTCGTGCGGTTCGCGCCTTCGATGAGCCTCTCGAAGCGTTCGGGTGTTGCGCTCATGCCGACGACGAGCGGAACGGGTCCCATGCCTCCCTCGGGGTACCCCTTGATGAATCGCTGCATGATCGAGTTCGCCGTCTTCCGGTCCCGGTCCTCCGCCGTGCCGCGGTGTGCCTCATCAATCACGAGGTAGACGTGTTCCGGCTGTGCGCGGACAGTGTTCTCAATCGTCTCCCAGATCGTGTACTCGCGGCCATCGCCTGCTCTCGTGAGCAGGCTTGTTTTGCTTAGTTTCTGCGTGTTCAGAAAATAGATCGTGCCGGGCTGGAGCCGCTCCTCGCTGAACGGTGGCTCGATGAGCACGAGCTTATTCTCGGGGAAGACAGAGGACTGCCGTGCGATCTTATCGCGGCTCTGCACGTTGAGTTCGGGCGAATCCGAGAGCCAGAGAAAGATTGCCTTCCTGTCTCCTTCGCGTTCTTCATCCCCCTGCCAAATCCATTCCAAGAGCTGCGTGACGATGACGGTCTTCCCCGAGCCGGTCGGCGAGCTGAGAACTATCGCCTGCGGTTTCTTGAGCCGTACTTCGCGCTGGGCGAAGGTGATCTCCTGGAGGAGATCACGCGCGGCATTCTCCTGAAACGGTTTCAGTTCTATGTTCATGGCTCGCGGGGGATGTTGATTCGGAAGTTGTTGAGGTAGCTCTTGTAGAGCATTTTCGCCGTGCATCGTCCGGGGAGTTGCATTGTCATCTCCCTGTATGCCTCCTCGGAATCGGTCACGAGAAACACATGAGAAATGCCGTCATGCTTCCTCAGTTCTTCGCTGAATCCGGTAACATGCGCTTCTTGTAGAAGAACAGCATACGACGATCCTTTCGGGATGAACCATCTGCCTTCTTTCTCCAGCCCCTCGTATACACCTCTCGCGCCAGCCGTCAGCCAGAGAATAGGCAGGATGTCCGTCAGCTTCTGACGGTACGCAATCGCATTCGGGTCGAGGTAATCGAGGCGGAAGTATTGGATGTTCTCCTCGAATCCTTCACTCAGCTTCCGGCTGTTCAAGTATTCGCCGGGGAGCGGGGTGTTGTCGTCCCGCTTCCCGTTCACGACATACCTGCTCCGCGGCCATGTCACCGACTCGCAGATGCCGCGCTTCTCGAATCGCTCATCGCCCGGATAGATGTCTTTCTCGCGCAGTTCCTTTGCTGTCTTCTCGCCGACTTCGTTGTTCGTCACGAGGATGCAGCGGCGCGACCCTCCGTCTTCCGCGTTGAGCAGACATGTCGCATGAAGCGTGGTGCCGGACCCAGCGAAAAAGTCGAGAATAAGGGCATTCGGACGATCCCGGCAGACAGCGCCGATGCAGTCCTGCACCGTGTAGAGGGACTTCGGGAATGGGAATGCGTTTGCGGTACCCATGATGCTCGTCAGCAAGTTCGCACCTGCGGTTCCTGCGTTGTACTGGGGCTGATTCCACACGCTGAATATGGGCGCATGGGTGCGGGGCGGGGCCACGACGGCAAGCGTCGTCGAGTCCTTTCCTCGAAGCACGATCTCCCCGCGGGAGATTTTTTCCTGCATCGTATCCCTCCCGTAGCGCCAGACGCGCTCACCACCCCTTTCGTCCAGCGGATAGACCATCGTATAGCCCTCCTTCGTTTTCCCTGTCGTGTACTTTTCCTTGGGTCCGAGTTCTTTGCCGACGCCGACGATTCTCTTGCGCTTCTCATCGACCAGGATGGCATAAAACATCTTCGGCCTTCCATGTCGCCAGTTTCCGGCCCCCGTACCTGAGCGCTTGAGCGACCAGTATTCCTCTTTCATATCGTGCTTGTAGCCGAAGAGAGACTTGCGTCCCGAAGGCACGGCGAAAAATGCATATTCGTGCGTCGCCCATACGTTGATGCCGTTGTTGCCCTGCGGATGGTGAACGATGATCACTTTTTCGAGATTGCGTTCCTTGAACAGGTCTTGGAGCAGAAGCGTGAGCGTGTGTGCTTCGTTGTCGTCGATGGCGATGACGAGAACGCCGTCCGGCTTCAAGAGCCGCTTGGCTACTGCAAGCCGTCTTTTCATCATGGAGAGCCACTTGCTGTGGCGGAAGTGGTCGTTGGCGTCCACGTAGTTGTTGTTGTACTTCCAGTCACGGGCTCCGGTGTTGTACGGCGGGTCAATGTAAATCGCATCGACCTGACCCTCGTAGCAGTAGAGCAAGAGCTGGAGGGCATGGTAGTTTTCCGCGTTGATGATCGCGTGGTATGGCTTTTCTTCGGATCGGGTGACATGATCAACAGGAACGAGGGATGGGTAGATGGGATCGCCGAACTTTTTGACGACGACGAGGTCGCTGACGGCGGCTTCGGTCCATTGCCCTTCGATCTCGTGCAGGATGTGGGCCTGTGAGCCGGTGACTTCTATCACGCTGAATACGTCGCTTCCGTCGCTGTCGCGCAGCACCACTTTCGATCCCGGCCGCACCGGAAGATGCGTCAGCCGGACGTGTTCGGGCATGTGTTCCTCGAAGACCAATCCGAACTTCTTGTGCATACGGATTTTCCCCGTTTCCCGCAGAAGTTCATCCCGCAGCGCAGGGTCCGTGACCTTGGTGAGCAAGTACTCCAGACGCGAAGAAGTTTTGGAAGCAGTTTGTGTCGTTGATGTCGTGGGAATGCTCATGTGCATGGAGGGAGGCACTGAGCAGGACGCCCAAGAAGGGACACCCTGCATGGTGTCTCCATCGTTGTAAGCGGTTTCCCGCCTATCAGAGCGATGACCAGAGGCAGGATGCCCCTTTTTGCTCTGAATTGCGGGTATGCCGAGTTGAGGCACGATAGTGCGCCTACAACGATGGAGACGGCGGAAGTCTACCGGAACTTCCGTTTATTGCCAAAGTAAGATGCGTATTCAACTCCAATGCTCCAGCACAACTTCAATTCCATTAGATTTTCCCAACGATAGAACTGCCGCTGACCACACTTTTGCGGTAGGATACTGACATGACATGCACACTTTCTCTCGTGAAAAAGCAGTCCCCACAGCAGGACAATGAACGGGAGCAGGATTATGAGGATCGCATGATCGCGGAGGCGTGCCTGAAACTCTACGGCAAACCGAAACGGACAGTGGCGGAAGAGCAGGAGTTCCAAGAACTTCAGAGGCACTGGGTCGCGATACAAATCTCGCAGGGTGGGCACCTTCCGTCTGCCTTCGCCGATAAGGATTTACGCGAGTCTGCCGCCCGACTCCAGCGCGAGCTTGCGGCGCAGTTCGGCGGCAAAAACGCGCTCAAAACACTCCTCATCGACCGGCTTGTCTTTGCCTGGAACATGGCGGTGAGTTTCGAGACACAGTTCCTGATTGGCAAATACAAAAAGGCGGAAGATGGCAGTGTATCGCTCTCATACAATGAGACCAGCATCAAGTTCCTGCGGGAGGTGCGTAAGGGCATCGAAAGCGCCAACGACCAGATCATCCGCCTCGCGCAGACGCTCCAAAACCTTTCCGCGCCGCCGATCCAGGTGCGGGCGAATAACGCGTTCTTCGCGCAGAACCAACAAGTCAACCAAGCCGCGTCTCCAAAGGATTTAGAAAGAACATCTGACCCCCTCGACCATGCGGCGTCCGCTCGTTGAGGAGGCAGATTCCCTCGCTATCCGTGACGCATGCGAAGCGATTCCGCAAGGGGCGTCCTTTGCCATCCTGGAGATCGGTACCCAGTGCGTCTCGGTGATCGGGAGAGAGACGAATCTGCACAAAGGTCGGCGCTACTTTTTCCTTTGCTCGTGCGGAAAGCCCTGTGAGTACCTCTACCGACGGGATTTCTCGGAGTTCCGATGCCGCCACTGCATCGGCTTGGTCTACGCCTCCAGCATGAAGGTTCATCTTGCGACAGTTCCTGCGTGAGTACTTCTGCGAAGCGCGACAACGCGGTAGAATTGTTGCATGATGAGTATGAAAACAGGCCGCGCGATGCCGATGAGCGAGGACTTCGCTCTCTTCCTCCAGTATCTCCTCTCGCTGCCGCAGACCATCGCCAAAAGCCACATTTCGCTCTATGAAATGGAGCTCAATGGCTTCCTTTGGGGAACCTCGCACTTCGGGAGGGCGGTCGGCCCGGATGCTGTCTTCACAACGCTTGGGCAAATGACGCCGTTTCTGGACCTGCTCAAAACACAGAAAACATTTGATGCACTACCCTGCCGCATCGAGCTGACTGCCAGGGATCTACAACGCATCCATGAGCACGCCGCTTGGTCGGAGAAAATCCTGGAACGCAGACCGGAGAAGCAGCAGGCACTTCGGGAGCGTCATCGTGAGCAATACGGCACCCTGCGGGAAGGCGCGACAGATCTGACCCTCAAAGACCTCTACCAACTCTGGTATGGCATCTCGGAAGCCCGCTTCGAGCACTCCAAGGACATTGTGGGAATCGCCGACGAAGGGGAGCGGGAGGATACCCAGTCAGCGTTTCTCTACAGTGAGTTCCCAGTTGATCTTCGCCTCCTGGAACACCGTGGCGTCCTCGCGCCGTTTCTGCGTTCAACTCTCGACACGTATCTCACTGCTTTTCGCGAAGGCCGGGTCTTCTGGCCGGAGAACGTACTCGTCTGGGAGGAACAGGAGAGGCATGTTTTCGATGCCTTGCTTCCGCTCGAACGCTTCGGCACGCGGTTCTACGTCTCGCAGCAGACCTTCCTTGGCGCGGACGGAGAATGGATCGAGGGCTTTAAGCCAGTCGAAACACTCCTGGTGCTTATACAGGAAGGTCGGATGGCGCTTGCGGGCGTGCGCCTCAATGAGCAGGGCACGCTCGATCTCTTGCTCAATGTCCTCCAGCCGGAGCCGCAGAAGAAAATGGTCACGCTCCCGCCTCTTCCTATGGAAGAGCGGCGCAAGCGTGAACTCTTGAAAGTGTACAGCGAGGTTGTGAAGCGATTCGATCTCGACTCTTTCCGTAAGGAGTATGCTGACAATCCCGTGGCGCTCGCCGTCGTGCGCCGCATTACGAGTCCTGAGTTTCTCCGTACCGTGGGCGAGGGCATCCGCGAACGCAAGAGATGGCAGGAGCAGTATGGGAAGGTCTATGCAGAAGAGATACGACACCTTCAGGAGAAAAGCACACTTGCAGGACGTGATCTGATGGTGATGAAGGAGCAGGCGGAGCGGGCTTCGGAGGATCTTCGGCACACATTCGAAGCACACCAGCCAGAGCTTGCAAGACTCCGGGAATACTCCGAACAGACAGCCAAGGATCTCACCCGCGACATGGAAGCGTTCGCGAGCGTAGCGAAGGCGTTGCAAGCGCCGTTTGAGGCAATCGCGGAGATCGGTAGACAAAGCGTTCAAATACCCAACATTCTCGCTACAGGAGCACCCACGTTCATCCCAAGTATCCGGCAAGAGCCGATGCTCACCTTTGCTGCATCATCCTCTAGAAGACAGCTACAGCCAGACGAAGTGATCATTTCCCGCGAGTACTATGAGCAGCTCCGCGACGCCTATGAACGCCAGGAAGCCCAGGAGTTGCCGCAGACGGCAGCGGGGAATCCAAAAACTTCGAAGAAAGCCGTTGGGCGACCGCCCAAGATTCAATGGATACAAGGCAACATTTGCGATGGGAATAAAAGTCCGATAATCCCGCAAAATCAGCATGTTCCAATCACCCTGTGTCAGACCATCCTCGCGCTGACCGATGGTAAGGATCGCGGCTCCTGGCGCGTCGAGGTTGATGCCCTCTATGAGGCCCATGAACATCAAGAGGAGGGAACATGGCTTGGATTGAAAAAGGAAGAACGGGAGAAGTTCAAGAAACTCCTGCGTAATCACGTTCCACGCATCAACGGCTTCTTCGTAGACAAAGGCTATACGGAGTGGCTCAGCAAGGATGCCCGCTCGGTCACGCGCCAGTATTGAACGCACTCTGTTAGCGGCTAATAGCGCCGCTTAGCGCGGTGTTTTGCTGCAATGGGTCCGCATCTTCCCCGCGAACCCATGAGTATTGCCACCGTCGAGACAGCAGACCTCGGAGTCGCGAGCACTCTCTCCTGCCTCGGCTTCCCTGTACTTTCCCTCGACCGCCGCAACCCGCGTCGGGTGGCGTTTCGCTTCGAGGCGTCAGAGCGCGTCGATCAGGCAATGAAGGCGTACTGGGAGGGATCGCTGCGCCTTCCGCCCGCACAGCTCTTTACCCACCAAAAGCTGCTGAAGCAGCGCCTTTACAGTGACCATGATTGAACTCACGCCTACCGACATCGGCGAGTTCAAGGCGCTCTTCAAACAGGAGACGGGCAAGGACATTTCCGACGAGGAAGCACGGGAGTACGCCCTCAACCTCGTGCAGGTGGTCGCGCTCGTCGTGAAGGCTCCATCCTTTCCTGCCGACATGCGCTGATTTTCTTTCTCACAATGCACATGAGTACCGAAACACTTCCCTCCATCACGGTCCAGGACTTCCTCCGTTTCTTCCCGGATCATCACATCCAGTATTTCGACGATACGGAAGCGAAAGACATCAAGAAAGCGTTCTGCACGGACCATCTGGACCCGGAGCAGGCGGCGCGGAAGCAGGAGCAAGGTTGCGGCGTGTACTTTTCGCCGAACGCCTTTTTGGCAGCACGTAAGATCGAGAATCTGCTGCGTATCCAGGCGCTCTACGTCGATCTCGACTGCGCGAAGGAGGGCGACGAGCAGCCGCGCAAACAAATCGAGCAGAGGAAAGCCGAAGCACTCGCCGCGCTCCGAGCATTCGCGCTCCCACCTCATGCCATCATCGAGACGAAAAACGGCGTGCAGCCTATCTGGCTCTTGAAGCCCCTCGGCCCCGATGCCAAACAGCGTTTCGATGAAGCGGAGGTTTTGCTCATCGCGCATTTCCATGCCGATCCCGGCGCGAAGGATGTCACACGCGTCTTGCGGCTGCCCTGCTATCACCATCTCAAAAATCCTGCCGATCCGTTTCTCTGCCATCTTGCCTTTTCGGAATTGGAACGGCCGCCCTACGATCTCGATGCCATCATCACTTCCCTCCAGGCACTCAGCGTCTTTGGTGGGAAGGCTCAGGATGCGGAGCCGCAGGCGGATGCTCCGAAGAAATGGCAAGAGGCCAAGGAGGGCGTGGAAAAAGGCGGTCGCAACCATGCGGCCACATCGGTCGCCGGTCGCATCCTTCATGATCTGCCTGAGGAGCTCTGGGAGACAGTGGGATGGGGCGGGATGAAAGAATGGAACGAAAGGAATACGCCGCCGCTTCCAGAGCTGGAGTTGAAAAACGTGTTTCAGAGCATCCTCAAAAAAGAGCAGGCGAAGCGAGAGAAAGCGCGGGAAGATGACGATGGTGATGGCAAGAAGCGCCGGTCACAAGCCGACCGGCTCGTGGAGTACGTGATCACAAGCGAGACCCTGCTCTTCCACGACGAGTTCCGCGAGCCTTTCGCGTGGCTGCCCGTGGGCGATCACCGGGAGACGTACCGCATCAAGAGCAAGAACTTCAAGCGATGGGCGTCCCATCTCTTCTGGGAGCAAGAAGAGAAGACGCCGAACCCCAACGCGATCTCCTCCGCGCTCACGACGCTCGAAGGGATGGCGGCGTTCGACGGGAGGCAGATCACACTGCATAACCGCATCGCCCGGCACGATGGCGCTCTTTGGTACGATCTCTCCAATGAGAAATGGGAGGCGGTACGCATCACGGCGGATGGCTGGGAAATCGTCAGCAATCCTCCCGTGCTGTTCCACCGTTTCTCACACCAAGCACCGCAGGTCCATCCTGCTCAAGGCGGCGATGTGCGCACACTTCTCCGGTATGCCCGGCTCGCGAGGAAGGAGCAGGAAGTGCTGCTCCTCGTCGCGCTCATCGCTTCCTGCATCCCTGGCTTCCCGCATCCCGTCTTCATCCTCTACGGCGACCAGGGTGCGGCAAAGACCACGCTCTCGAAGGTGCTCCGGCGCATCATCGACCCCTCGCAGATCAAATCGCTCTCGATGCCCAACACTGTTCAGGAACTTGCCCAGCTTCTTTCGCATCACCATTCCGCATTCTTCGACAACCTCTCGGGGCTGCCCGAGTGGGCTTCCGACGCGCTGTGCCGTGCCGTGACCGGCGACGGATTTACGAAGCGCGAACTCTACAGTGACGATGATGACGTGATCTACAAGTTTCAGCGCATCATTGCTCTCAACGGCATCAACATCGCCGCCTCCAAGCCCGATCTCCTCGACCGCTCGATCCTCTTCAAGCTCGAACGCATTCCCAAGTGCGAGCGTAAGGCCGAGCAGGCGTTCTGGGAGGAGTTTGATGCGGCGCTCCCCGGTATCCTCGGCGGGGTGCTTGATGCACTCAGCGCGGCTCTGCGTCTACGTCCCGGTATCCATCTTCTCGAAGCGCCCCGCATGGCCGATTTTGCAGTCTGGGGCTGCGCGATTGCCGAGGCCATCGGCTATAGCCATGAGGAGTTTTTGGACGCTTACTACGCCAACATCAACGAGCAGCATGAGGAGGCGATCCATGAGAATCCAGTCGCAACGGTCATTGCAATTCTCATGGAGGAGAGGGAACTTTGGGAGAGCAGCCCCGCCGATCTTCTGGAACGGATGGAGACGATTGCTCTGGAGCAGAAGATCAGCACAAACGCAAAGGTCTGGCCGAAAGCACCCCAAGCGCTCACGCGCCGTCTCAATGAGGCGAAAACCAATCTCTCCGAGATCGGCATCCAGATCGAGACAGGCGGCAAGGGTGCCGGAGGACGGCGGATCATCGCGATTGGAAAAACAGGAAAGAAGACCGCCGATGCTTCCTCGGAGCGCAATACCGCCACTCCATCGTCACAGCTCCTGCCTTTTGAAGAAGCCCTGCCCGAAGCGGAAAAAGACGGTAGTGGCGACAGTGGCGGCATTTCTCCGTCTCTTTCTTCCTTTTGATATATGACCTCCGACAAGCAGATCGCCGCCAACCGTGAGAACGCGAAGAAAGCAGGGGTGCGGACCGATGCCGGGAAGGCGGTCTCGCGCAGAAATGCCCTCAAGCATGGCATCTTGAGCAGCGAACTCATCATTGAGCACGATCAGTACACCGAGGATCGCGAACTGTTGCACCGCTTCCGGCGTGAACTCTTCGAGGAGCTGCAACCTGTGGGCATGGTCGAGATGATGCACGTCGATCGCTTGCTCACTCTCTACTGGCGTATGCGTCGCGTGTCCCATGCCGAACGGGCGATGATCGAGCGGTCTATGACCGAGGCAATGATGGCGTCTCATCACGAGGAAACGCAGAATGTGGAGCGCTATGCGGATAGTGTCGAGGAGAAATACCGCAAGAAGGTACGGTCCAGCCTCACGCATCGTCGGATGCTGGAGTTCGTGTGGGTGATTACGGCACTCGTCGATACCCATGGTCTGCCGCTGACGGGCCTCGCGAAAGAGACAGTCGAGGAGGAGCTGGGCTTCGGGTATCGCTTCCGGCAGATCGACCTCATCGTCGCGGCGAACAATGCGGCGGAGACCGCCCAGAAGAAGGGCGACGAGAAGGCGGTGAAGCAGGAGACGAAAGACGCACAAAAAGCGCTTGCCAGTCTGGAACGACTTCTGGAGATGCGGATTTCCCTCTTGGAGAAATGGGAATTGGAACGCGAGGTGAAGGACATCGAATCGAAGCTCATTCCCAGCGAGCAGGAGGCGGAGAGAATCCAGCGCTACGAGTCGAATCTGCATCGAATGTTCCTGCAAACGCTCCACGAGCTTCAGCGCTTGCAGAGTGTGCGGCTCGGAAAACCGGCTCCCATGAGCGCTGCGCTCGATGTTACGGTCTCCAACGAAAATGGATTCGTTTCGTAATTTTTACCCATTTCCCCATTTATCCCATGAAAACCATCGAAACCATCCCCTTCAAATGCAGCCGGTGGGACGAGGAAGTCACCCCCGACCGTTTGCGCCATGCGCGGATTGAAGTCCGGGAGAACGAGCAGGGTAAACTCACGCTCACTCTCTTCATTGACGGAGAGAGCAGCATGATTATCGCTAACGTTTGTCCTCATCACTACCGCGAGCAGGTCGATTTCCTGTGGCTCGGGCTGGAGCAGGGCTACGACCTTGCGACCGGCTACTGATTTATTCTCCCTTCCTCCTCGTTCTTTGCTATACTGCCCCTGCGATCCACACCACCGTTTCATGCGCCAAGGTTTGTGTTGCCCGTATGGGCGATCTCCTACCAACACGGTCGCATGACTGGTGCTGGATCGCTAGGGGGTCGCCCATTCGGGCATCTTCCATATCCTCCCCTCACCATCCCATGAAACGAGTGTTCATCTACTGCCGCAAAAGCTCCGACCGCGAAGACCGCCAGATCCTCGGTGCCGATGCGCAGAAGCGCCTGCTCTCGGAGGTTGCCGCGGCCCGCGGATTCACTGTCGTCGATCTCTATGTCGAGAAGAAGACGGCGTATAAGACGGGCCGCCCGTTCTTCAACGAGATGCTGTCACGGCTGGAGAAGGGCGAGGCCGATAGCATCCTGACCTACCACCTCACGCGCTTGGCCCGCAATAGCTTCGACGGCGGCCGGATCATCTACATGATGGACGAGAAAATCATCCGGGAGATTATCACGCCGGAGAAGGTGTACACGAACAACGGCGACGACAAGTTCATGATGCAGATCCACTTCGCGATGGCGAAGAAAAGCTCGGACGACACCAGCCAGTTCGTGACCCGCGACATCGAAAGCAAGCTCCTCAAAGGCGAGTATCCCGGCATGGTCCCGCCTGGCTATCTCAACATCAACCGCGACGGGCACATCACGAAGGCGCGGGACGATACGGAAAAGTACATGCTGTTGTTGAAACTTGATAGACCGCTCAAACGGGAGGAAATCGACCCTATCGACGGCCCCATCGTTCGCCAGTTCTTCGAGGAGGCATCCAAGGGTGTGCTTGGTCTCCCGCAGCTTCGGAAGCTCAGTTTCAAGATGGGGCTCCGTGCGCCGAAGACCGGCAAGATGTTCAGTAAGCACGCGGTCGAGAATCTGCTCACGAATCCCTACTACTACGGCGTGATCGAGTACAACGGACGCATCTACGACGACATCTACATCCAGGAGAAAACTGGCGACCCGCGCCGCTCGATCCAGCACGAGTCGCTCATCACGAAGGAGCTGTTTGACGCGGTCCAATTCGCGCTCACGAAGCGCGGCAAAGGACGGTACCGGCGTCATGCGTTCTCCTTCGGCGGCTGCATCCTGAAATGCGGGGAGTGCGGCGGGTCCGTCACGGCCGAGCGCCAGCGCGACCACGTCTACTACCACTGTACCCACAACAACGGCCCTTGCTCACAGACGAAGTGGACCCGACAGGAAGTGATGGAGAAGCAGTTCGAGCGGATTCTCTCGGGCCTTCGCATTCCGCAATCCTTTCTCGATTTCGCCTTCAAGAAGCTGCGCACGGTCCACGTCCATGAGGCGCAGTACACGGATGCTCAGCGTCGCAAGTTCCAAGGCCAGCTCAACGGCTGTCAGCAGCGTCTCGATGGATTGTTACAACTAAAAATCTCGCCAAACAACGCCGACGGCTCCATGCTCTCCGATGACGAGTACATCGCGCAGAAGAAAACGATCCGCGAGGAGTTCGAGATGGTCGAGAAGCAACTCAAAACGGTGCAGCAGCAGGGGCTCAACTGGATCGACGACTGCGAACACTTCTTCTCTTTCACCCAGCGCCTCGCCACGAAGTTCCAGCACACGACGATTGAGGACAAGAAAGCGCTTTTACACCTCGTCTGTTCGAACATGCGGCTCACCGACCAGGAAGTGGCTGCGGACTACCGAGAACCTTATGCCAGTCTCGCCGGATTCGCAGTCGCCAGAGTTTCCGAAATCTCTAGATTCGAACGCGATAAAGAGCTTCCAGAAGCCAAAAAGTCGGAATTGTTTGAGGATTGGCTGGGGAAGAGGGATTCGAACCCCCGAATGACCGCTCCAGAGGCGGTTGCCTTACCACTTGGCGATTCCCCAATGCATACGCGAAAGCGTGAGGAAAGGGTACGTATTTTATGCTTAAAGGCAAGGGTTTGTGATACCATCGGGCCTCAAAGTACCTCTTCCCCCGATTCTCTCATGGCACAGCAGATTACCGTCCAAACGACCGTCCAAGCCCCTCTGTCCAAGGTATGGCAGCTGTGGACCGCGCCCGAGCACATCATGCAGTGGAACAACGCGTCGCCGGATTGGCACACGCCCCGCGCCACCAACGACCTGCGCACCGGCGGATCCTTCATGTCCCGCATGGAGGCGAAGGACGGAAGTGCGGGATTCGACTTCGGCGGAACGTACAGCGAAGTCATCGATGGCAAGAAAATCGCCTACGCGATGGACGACGGACGCAAGGTGGAAGTGTTGTTCGATGAAAACGGCGGTGCCACCACCGTCACCGAAACGTTCGATGCCGAGACCGAGAACTCCCCGGAGATGCAGAAGGCCGGATGGCAGTCCATCCTGGACAATTTCAAATCGTACGTCGAAGCTCACTAATTCCCCTCCCAACCCCTCCCATGAAACACGAAATAGTCGCACGTCCCAGCTACAGCGCGTTGCGCGTCGTCCTGGATAACGGCGAAAAGATCCACACCGAATCCGGCGCCATGCTCGCCATGGACGCGGGCGCGTCCATAGAAGGAAGCATGAAAGGCGGCTTCCTGCAGGCGCTGAAGCGCACGGTACTTACCAGCGAGAGCTTCTTTGTCACCACCGTCACGGCCAATGCGAACGATACCGAAGTGATGCTGGCGCCACGCGCGCCGGGAGATATCGAATCCATCGAGTTGAACGGAGGCGAGTTCATCGTGCAGGGCGGCTCCTACCTGGCGGGAACGGACGGCGTCGTCACCGATGCGAAATTCACGGGATGGAAGGGATTCCTGAGCGGCGAAGGTATTTTCATGGTGAAGGCGTCGGGAAGGGGAACGCTCTTTGTCTCCAGCTTCGGCGGCATCATCAAGAAGGAATTGAAGAAAGGGGAGAAGTTCACGGTTGATAACGGACATATCGTCGCGTTCGCCGGGACGTTGAACTACGAGATCCACCGCGTGGGCGAGGGGATCGCGAACATGGTCACGACGGGCGAGGGATTGGCCTGCACCTTCGAGGGCGAGGGCGCGATTTACCTGCAAACCCGCAATCTCCAGTCGTTTGCCGAAAGCCTGAACCCGTTCCTGCGCGATCGCTCGGCCAGCCAGGGCCAGGGATTCCTGGGGCAGATCATGGGAGGGTGAGCACGTATCCGAGGGGAGAGAGGGCGACTTCCTTTATATAGCCTCTTTTCCGCAGAGCGAATGTAAGGGAAAGTAGTCTCTTAGACGGTTGATTTTTTTCACATATGTGTGTATACGAAGCCGTCATTCTCCCCAAATTCCCATGAATACAGCGATTTCTTCCGATGACACCCAGGTACGTACGCATTCCTTCCAAGGGCAGGACGAAATCTTGGCACTGGAGGAAAAAGAAGAAGCGCGGCTAAGCGTCGCCAAGAAAAAATTCGAAGAAGAAGAGGCGAAAGCGCGCGTAGCCGAGGAAGAGAAGAGAAAAATCGCGGAACAAGTCGCCAAGGATAATTCCCGTTCTATTTTGCAGCGCGTAGCCGAGACGGATATAGCGGCCATCGCGGACGAGCACGAGGCGAAGGCAAAGAAGGAGTGCGGGGATTTGCAGAAGTCATTTGATTCCCGGGTCGAAGCGACAGTTGAATCCCTCGTCGATTCGATTCTTTCATCCGGATTACCCCACTGATACAGCCGTATGGCAATCGTCCGCATGCAAAAAGTGGCTATCGTGACTCCTCGCAGTTTGCAGGAGGACGTTCTCGCGAGCGTGCAGGAGGCGGGCATGGTGGAGGTAGCCGTATCTGATGCGTTGGCTGGCGGTGCAGTAGACCATTCCGAAGCGAACTTCCGCATCGCGGAACTAGACTATGCGATCGCGACGCTGCGCGATATCGCGCCCAAGGAGGTGCAATCGCAGGTAGCCCGCCCGGTGACGGAGGAGGACGTTCTTGCCGCATCAAGTTCCGCCGACGTGCGGGGCATCGTCGATGAATTGCATTCCCTGGAGGCGGACGACGAAGAGGCGCGTCGCGATGCGCAGGCAGCCGAACAGACGAAGGAAACGCTGGCTCCGTGGCGCTCGTACGACCTTCCCCTGGAGTCGGTTCGCGAAACTCGCACGACGAAGCGGTTGTTCGGCTTGCTGCCGCCGCCCGCCGTAGTTTCTTTCAAGGCCGAAATGGAATCGCGTTTGCCGCGCTGCTCGGTGCGTGCGATCGGGGAAGGGGAGTCATCCATCCTCGAGGTGATCGCATGGAAGGATGATCTGGTGAAATTCGAGGAGATGGCCACGCGCTTCGGCTGGACGACGGTCGAGCCGCCCGCAGGTCACGGTTTTGTGTCGGCGTTGTACGAAGAAGCCCTCATTCGTACGCAAGAGGCGCAGCAGACGCTCCAGAAAAACGCGCAGCGCAGGATCGCCCTTTCCGCCCAGCTTCCCGCACTCTCCCGCGTGAAAACATTCACCCAGTGGCTGCATGCGAAGCAATCGGCGCGAGAAACGCTTCTGCTCACCAACCGCACGTCGACTCTTATCGGATGGATGCCAAGCAGGCAGATTAACGAATTGTCTTCCAAATTGAGGAAGATCGATCCCGCCGTCGTGCTGCTGCACGTGGAACCGAAGGAAGGGGAGGAGGCGCCGGTACTTTTGAAAAATAAGGTATGGGTTACGCCGTTCCAGAGCGTCACGACGCTCTACGGATTGCCGTTGTCTTCCGAGATGGATCCCACGTCCGCGCTGTCCCCGTTCTTCGCGCTGTTCTTTGCCCTCTGCCTCACGGACGGGGGATACGGTCTCGCGCTCACGCTCATCATGGGTACGGTCCTGCTGCTCAAGAAGCCGACGCCCGAGCAGTCCCCGCTCCTGTGGACCCTGTTCTTGAGCGGTATCGTATCCATCCTCGTCGGCATTCCCTTCGGAGGATGGTTCGGCCTCACGCCGGAGCAGGCGCCATCGTTCATGACGGAGACCCGTGCCGACGGAGTCATGTGGTTCCGTGGACAGGTGTGGAATCTCGGCAAGCAGGACGGCATCACCTTCCTGCAGAACCTCGCGCTGGCGTTGGGTATCACGCATTTGTTCTTCGGCATGTTCCTCGCCGGATGGCACAAGTGGATCCATGGCGCGAAGGCCGAGGCGTTCTGGGTCAACTTCACGAGCCATCTCCTGTTGGGCGCCGCCCTGTTCGCCGCGTTCGCCCCGGCCGATCTGAAGCAGGTCGCCACCTATGTCCTGTATGCGGTCGTCGCCTTGAATATCTGGGGTAAGGGGTATGGTTCGGCGTGGTACATCCGGCCCATCATGGGATTCCTCGGACTCATGAACTTCGCCATCGGATTGCTCAGCAACGGCCTCAGCTACTTGCGCATCCTCGCACTCGGACTCGTGACCGGAGCCATGGCGCTCGCGGTGAACAAAGTCGCGGAGGAGATGGGCAAGCTGTTCCCCGTGTATCTCGCCATCCCCGTCATGATCGTCATTGCCATCGGGGGTCACACGGTCAGCATCGCGCTCAATACGTTGGGAAGTTTCATCCATGCGGGGCGCCTCCAATTCATCGAATTCTTCGGACAGTTCTTCGAGGGCGGCGGCAGGCCGTTTTCCCCGTTGTCCCGTCCGACGAAGCAGTCCTGATTTCCTTTGTTATTCCTTTCTTACTTCCTTTCTCTTCCACTGTTATGAAACAGTTTTCTCTCTCCAAGGGCGCCGCTGCGATCGCAGGATCCGCCCTCATGCTTCTCCCCTCCCTCGCGTTCGCGCAGGAGCAGGTCGCCGATGCGGTTGCCACGACCGGCACGTCGGTTGTTACGGGTTCCCAGCTCGCGTTGCTCATCGCCTTCATCGGCGCTGGCATGGCGACCATCCTTCCGTGCATCGGCTCCATCCTCGGAGTCAGCATGATCGGACAGGCAGGTTCCGGACTCCTCTCGGAAAAGCCGGATCTCGCGGGCAAGGTCATTACGCTCGCCGTCCTCCCGGGTTCCCAGGGTCTGTACGGAATGGTTATCTCGCTTCTTTTCATCTTCTCCTACGGAACCGTGATCTCCGGCGAAGTGCCGCTCTCGCTTACGCAGGGATTCATCCTGTTCGCCGCGTTCATCCCGGTTACGGTGACGTGTCTCACGTCCGCCCCGTACCAGGCGAAGGTCTGTACGTCCGGTCTTAGCATGCTTGCCAAGGACGGCCGCCTCGCAGGACGCGTCATCACGCTCGCTGCCCTCGTCGAAACGTACGCCCTCCTCGGCTTCCTTATCTCGTTCTTCATGTTGAACGCGTTCCAGACGAGCATCGCCTAATTCCTTTCTTCCTTTCCCATGCCTTTCCACGATCTCCTCAACGCCATTGTGTCCCAAACGGATGCGGATATCGCACGCCTGAAGGATGCGCATGCCAAACGCGTCGAAGCGTTGAGGCGCGAAACGAAGGAGTGGATCGCCGAGCGCGAACAGGACATCGTCCGCCGGACGAACGACCGAAAGAACGAGCTGTTCGCGAAAGCGGAAGCACACGCCTTCCAGGAGCGCCGCCGCAAGGTGACGCAAATGAAGAGCGACCTGCTCGATGCCGTCTACGATAGGACGGTGGATGCGCTTGCAGGACTTCCCTCCGCCAAGGCGGAGAAACTGTTGGAAGCGCTGCTCGACGGCATTCCCGGTTCCGGCGTCATCCGTCCAACCGCCGCGCATCGCGCGATCCTCAAGAAAATCGCGGATAAGCGCTTCACGCTCGGCGAGGACGTTCCCGGAAAAGGAGGCTTCCTCTTCCAGGGCGAGCACGAGGAGCGCGACTGCACCTACGAGAATCTCGTACAGAACGTCTTCCGTCCGCGCACGGAAATGCAAACCCTCCGCACCCTTTTCTCTTCTTCCCGATAATGGCATTGCTTGAAGCAAGCGTCGGCCAACACTTTGCGTTCGCTACCGGACGCACTGCGGTGCTGCAGCAACTGCTGCTGGCACAGTCCGACGTGGACCGCCTTCTGGGCAGCCATGACCTCGCGGAATGCGAAAGGATCATGACGGAGCTGAAACTGACGAGCAGGCTCGGCGCACTCCCGGAGAACGCGGATGCGTTGCTGGCCATGCTGGAGCAGTGGGTACGCAAGGAGGCCGATTCCATGGCTCCGGAGAGCAAGCGCCCCGTCTTCGATATCCTGTGGATGGACGGGGATTTGCCGTTCCTCGCGTATTTCCTGAAGAAACACCACGGCCTCACGAGTCCCGTGAGCGCCAAGCCGGAACGGGGCGTCACGTCGTTCGATACTGCGCTCGTGGAAACGCTCGTGGCGGACGGATCGGCCCATGCGTCGCTCCCCGCGGCGCTCGTCGCATTCGTCGGGCAAACGAAAACACTCCAGAACCCGGCGGCCGCTTCCATCGATGTCCTTGCGATGCAATACATCGCGGACCGTCAGTTGGCCCTGGCCAAGGAAAGCGGCAGCAAAGATATCCTCGGGTACGTGCGGCACCGCATCGATCTCACGAATATCCGTACCGCGGTGCGCCTTATCAACGGCGGTGTTGGGGATGTCGCCCCGTCGCTTCTGAAAGGAGGGCTCATGCCGGTCGCGTCGTTCGGTTCCACGCAGGAATCCCTGCGCGCGGCGGTCTCGCGATCCCCGTATTACGCCATCCTGGGAAACGATGTCTTCGATCTCGCGAAAGACGCCGTGCTGTTCGAGCGCGCCTCCGCGCGTATCACGGCAGGCGATATAGGACGCATGTGGAGCGTGCCTCTCACGGTCGAACCGGCATTCGCCTTCGCGGCGATCGCGTTGGCGCATATCCGCCTCATCCGCTTCATCTTCATCGGGAAGCGCAACCAACTGTCCCCCCAGGAAATCAAGCGCGTGCTTCCGCCGTTCCTGCCTTCCACCCATTATTCCGCCTGATCATGTCCACCTATCGCATCGCCATCGTCGGCCCGCAGGAATCCATCTCGGGTTTCGCGTTGCTGGGCGTGGACACCGTTCCGGTCAATACGCCGCAGGAGGGGATCGCCGCCCTGCATCGCCTGAAGAAAGACGCTGTGGAAGAGCGCGGCATCGCACGCAACGTCTACGGAATCGTGTTCGCGACGGAAGACATCATGTCCGCCCTGAGTCCCGATGACGAACGACGCCTCTCGCGCGGCGCACTCCCGGCCATCATTCCGCTGCCCGCCGTCGCGGGCGGGACGGGCTACGGGCTCGAGCGCCTCAAGAAAATCACCGAGCACGCCATCGGCTCGAACATCCTCCAGTAATTCCCACTTTCCATTCTCCATTCTCTTATGTCCGCAACCATTATCAAAGTTTCCGGCCCGCTCGTCGTCGCCAAAGGAATGTCCAAGGCGAAGATGTACGAAGTCGTCCGCGTGGCCGAAGAGCGCCTGATCGGCGAAGTCATCGAGTTGCACGGCGACCAGGCGTCTATCCAGGTCTACGAGGAAACATCCGGCATCAAGCCGGGTGCTCCGGTGGAACTCACGGGCGCCACCCTCAGCGTCGAACTCGCCCCGGGTCTTATGACCTCTATCTACGACGGTATCCAGCGTCCGTTGGAGCTCATCGAAAAGGAGGCGAAGAGCCCGTACATCACGCGCGGTATTTCCGTCCCGGGAATCAGCCGCACGCAGAAGTGGGATTTCGAAGCGGTCGCGAAGAAGGGGGACGAAGTGGCGCAGGGAGACGTGCTTGGCACCGTCCAGGAAACGACCCTTATTTTGCATAAAGTGATGGTCCCGCCGGGTATCAAGGGAACTGTGAAATCGATCAAGTCCGGCAGCCATGTCATCGAAGACGTTATCGCCGTCATCGAGACGGACAAAGGCGACGTCGACGTGTGCATGCTCCAGAAGTGGCCGATCCGCATGGCGCGTCCGACCAAGAGAAAACTGCTTCCCACCGAACCTCTCGCAACAGGAACGCGCATCCTCGATACGCTCTTCCCCATCGCCAAGGGCGGCGCGGGAGCGATCCCGGGGCCGTTCGGAGCCGGAAAGACCGTGACGCAGCAGGGACTCGCGAAGTACTGCGACGCCCAGGTGATCGTGTACATCGGTTGCGGCGAGCGCGGAAACGAAATGACGGAAGTGCTCACGGAATTCCCGCACCTCATCGATCCGAACTCCGGCGAACCCCTCATGAAGCGCACCATCCTCGTCGCCAACACGTCGAACATGCCGGTGGCGGCGCGCGAAGCATCCGTCTACACGGGTATCACCATCGCCGAGTATTACCGCGACATGGGCTACGACGTCGCCTTGATGGCCGACTCCACGTCCCGCTGGGCGGAAGCCATGCGCGAAATGTCCGGACGCTTGGAAGAAATGCCGGGTGAGGAAGGATATCCCGCGTATCTCGGATCCCGCACCGCGGGCTTCTACGAGCGCGCGGGTGTCGTCGAATGCTTGGGCAATGACGACCGCAAGGGGTCCCTCACCGTCATCGGCGCCGTGTCGCCTCCGGGAGGAGACTTCTCCGAGCCGGTGACGCAGAACACGCTCCGCGTGACCAAGGTCTTCTGGGCACTCGACGCGAAGCTCGCGTACCGTCGTCACTTCCCCGCCATCAACTGGCTCCAGAGCTACACGCTCTACGCCGATAACCTCCGTGATTTCTACGCCTCGAAGGTCTCCCAGACATTCATGAGCAACCGCGAGCGCGCCCTCTCCATGCTCCAGCAGGAAAGCAAGCTGGAGGAAATCGTTCGTCTCGTCGGTACGGAAGCCTTGTCGCCCAAAGACCAGCTCACCCTGGAAGTCACCCGCATGATCCGCGAGGACTTCCTCTTCCAGAACGCTTTCGATCCCACCGACGCCTACACGTCCCTCGCCAAGCAGGCCCGTATCCTCGGCGGAATCCTCCGCTTCTTCGATCTCGCGTTGCCGGTCGTCGAGCAGGAAGACTTCGACATGAACCGCATCCGCCAGCTCGCGGTCCGCGAAGAGATGGCGAAGGCCCACTTCATTCCGGAAGACCAGATGAACGCATTCGACGCGCTTGATCGCGCGATCGAAGATCAGATCTCCGCCCTTGCCGTTTCCGCTTAAGCTCACCACTCCCCAACCCCTATGTCTACAATCGCCTACAAGACCGTCAACGACATCACGGGCCCTCTCATGATCGTGAAGGGCATCAAGGATGTCGCGTACGATGAACTCTGCGAAGTCGAGCTCGCCGACGGCACCCGCCGCCTCGGCAAAGTGCTCGAAGCCCGCGAGGACACGGCCGTCGTCCAGCTCTTCGAATCCACGCAGGGCGCGGCCACCGAAGGGACGAAAGTCCGTTTCCTCGGCCGCACCTTCGAACTCGCCGTATCCGAGGAAATGCTCGGGCGCATGTTCAACGGATCCGGTACCCCCATCGACGGTGGCGCCGCGATCCTTCCGGAGGAGAAGCTCGACATCAACGGAAACCCGATCAACCCCGCGGTGCGCGAATTCCCGGACGACTTTATCCAAACGGGTATTTCCACCATCGACGTTCTGAACACGCTCGTGCGCGGACAGAAGCTCCCGATCTTCTCGGGTGCCGGTCTGCCGCACAGCCAGCTCGCGGCGCAGATCGCCCGCCAGGCGCGCGTGCTCACGGAGAAGGAAGTGGAGACGGGAGGCGCCGAGCGTGGGGAGGCAGGAAAGGATGAGAAGTTCGCCGTGGTCTTCGCGGCCATGGGAGTCACGTTCGAAGAAGCGCAGTTCTTCCAGAGGGAATTCGAAAAGACGGGGGCACTCTCCCGCGCGGTCCTGTTCATCAACACCGCAGCCGATCCGGTGGTGGAGCGTATCGCCACCCCGCGCCTCGCTCTCACGACGGCCGAATACCTCGCATTCGAGAAAGGCTACCACGTCACCGTGATCCTCACCGACATGACGAACTACTGCGAAGCGCTGCGCGAAGTCTCCGCCGCCCGCAAGGAAGTGCCGGGACGCCGCGGCTATCCGGGATACATGTACACCGACCTTGCCACCTTGTACGAGAGGGCAGGCCGCATCCGCGGACGCGACGGTTCCATCACGCAGATCCCCATCCTTACGATGCCGGAAGACGATGTGACCCATCCGATCCCGGATCTCACCGGATACATCACCGAAGGGCAGATCCGCCTCGATCGCGGCCTGTTCCAGAAGGGTATCACCCCGCCGGTCATCCCGATGGGATCGCTCTCCCGCTTGAAAGGAAAGGCGCAGGGCGACGGAGTCACGCGCGAAGACCACTCGGGAATGGATGCCCAGCTCACCGCCGCCTACGCCCGAGGAGTGGAAGTGCGCGAACTCGCGGTGATCCTCGGCGAATCCTCCCTGAATGACGTCGACCGCGCCTATCTGCGCTTCGCCGATCGTTTCGAACGCGAGTTCATCACGCAGGGCGATACCGAGAACCGTTCCATCTTCGATTCCCTCACCATCGGATGGTCGCTCCTCACCGAGCTTCCGAAGAACGAACTGAAGCGCGTGAAGGGCGCGCAGATCGAGAAGTATTTGCCGAAGAAGTAACCCGACGCCCCAACCCTAACCCCAACCCTTAATCATGGCCCTCCTCAACGTCAATCCCACCCGCATGGCCCTCATGGACCTCAAGCGACGCACCAAAGCGTCGGAGCGAGGCCACAAGCTGCTCAAAGACAAGCAGGACGGACTCATGCAGGCGTTCATGGCCATCATCCGCGATGCCCGCCAGCTGCGCGTGCGCGTGGAAGGGGAACTGCAGGCGGCGTTCCGCAACTTCCTCATCGCGTCCGCATGGATGCCGCCCGGATATATGGAGAACGCCCTCAGCAGCCCGCAGGCGACCGTGGAACTGACGGTGGAAACCAAGAACGTGATGAGCGTGAAAATTCCGGTCTTCAAGCTGAAGCGCGAAGGATCCATCCGCACCTACGGCTATCCGACCACCAACGCGCTGCTGGATGATGCCGTGACCTCGCTAGAAACGGTGTTCGATATGCTCGTGCAGCTGGCGCAGATCGAGAAGCAGGCGGAGAACATGGCGATCGAACTGGAAACCACCCGCCGCCGCGTGAACGCGCTGGAGTACAAGATGATCCCCGATCTGAAGGACACGGTGAAGTTCATTAAGATGAAGCTCGACGAATCCGAGCGCGCCGCCATCGTGGGCGTCATGCGCGTGAAGGCGAGCTTGGAGGAGAAGGAAAATTAGGAACGCGACAGTATGTCCGAAAGGGTGGCCAATCCGCAGAGGCCTCCGATGATGCTTGCGATTCCCACCAATTGGAAAGCCTTTTTGTATTTCGCGTAGAGAGTATTCGTGAGGATTCCGCCCGCGATGAAGCCGCCTACGGACAGCAGTGTCAGGTGAAATAGAAAGACAAGCGCATTCCAATTTCCTGGCGTGTATGTTTCGTAATAGTGTACTGCCCACCAGTATGGAAACGGAGGCAGTGGAATCCATGCGGCGAAGAATCCGCAGGCAGCGCCGTAGATCCAAGGTGCAATACTGGTCAGGGATTTGGATGATTCCATTGTTTGGATGGGGGGATGGTAATGCTCAGATATACCGCGTACTTTCCATCGCAAGGTATGCCACTCCGATGAGGCTTAACACGATGAGAATGTATCCCAACGTCGTGGCGACAGTAGCAGGTACTTTGCGGAACAACGGCGCTACGAGCATGCCGACCAATCCGTAGATCAATGTCATCACCGCGAAGAGGATCAAGCCGATGAGCCATGCCTTGCGTGGGTGTGTATCGGAAAGAATCGAGACGGGGGCGCCTAACCATTGGAACACCACATCGAGCAGGAACATGGGAATGAAAATGAGGCCCGCGATTCCCCTTAGCGTGAGCGGAAGGGGTGCCGCAGTAATGCTGACCGCCGCGAAGGGGATCATGCAGCCGACGATAAACGCTCTCCATTTCGCGGGGATCCGTTCTTTCAGGTTTTGAAAAGCAGGAAGTGTTTTCATGTGGATTACGATACCGTTTTCCTAGCTTTACTCAATATCCGGTGCCTTGGATGATCAAATGGTGGAATTAGATGGGCTCGGTATCTGGCTTGTTTTAGGCTATAATAGGGATACCTGCCCGCGTAGCTCAGTTGGATAGAGCGTCTGGCTTCGAACCAGAAGGTCGTGGGTTCAATTCCTGCCGCGGGTACCATTTTTATGAAAGAACATCGCGTCAGCTCACGGGCGATCATTTTCCACGACGGGAGTCTTATCCTGATCCACCGCAAGTGGCGTAGGAAGGAATACTGGGTGACGCCCGGCGGGGGAGTAGAGGGCGAGGAAACCTTGGAGGAAGCCGTGAAGCGCGAAGTGCGTGAAGAGATCGGCATCGAGATCAACGTCGGGGAATTCGTGATGGAACTGACGCGCGAATCCGAAGACAGGATTTCCGAACAGAAATTTTTCCTTTGCGAGTACGTCAGCGGCGTCATCGGCAGCGGGCAGGACGCGAAGATGCTCGCGTCCGATGAAAAGGATTTCTACGAAGTGGTGACGGTGCCGGTCGACCAGCTATCCAAGATCAACATCGTCCCGCCGCAAATCAAAAAATACATCCTCGCGCATCTGCCGTCTTAAAAACATTCCGCCATCACTTCCTTCACGAAGGGGGTGGCGATCTCCAGCGACAGCAATTCTTCCTTCGTGAGGAATACGGCGCCCGCCCCCTCGCGCACGCGGATATCGTCCCACGACACGCGCTTCGTCACTTCGAACACGTTCATCGTTTCGTCTTCGTGCAATTCCTCCTGGTGCCATGGCTTTGCGACCACGAGCCGCAGCTCCCCCGGCCCCACGTCGAGTTCCAACTCTTCCTTCAGTTCGCGCAGCGCGGCTTGCGCAGGATCTTCACCCGCATCGATGCTGCCGCCGAAGAACGTGACGCGCAGTTTGTTCGTCGGAGCATTGCCGTCGCGAAACTGGAACAGGAATTTTCCTTCTTCATCCCGCAATACGGTGAGCGCGATGTGCAGCATGCGGACACTGTAGTGCATAAAAAATATTTTCCAAATCGCCGAATAGGATCAGGATTATCCGCGCGTGAAATGAATCGTTCTATGCATCGAAAATTAAACACGTATACAACGATCCATAAACACCGTGGAATCATACGAATCCCGCGCGTAAACATACGTGAAAAAATGAACTGACAACGCATGGTTTTTCGCAAGTTGATCTGCTCGAAATCGGGAAAATCATCGCTACCATCTGTTCATATGGAACGTCGCTCCCCCGGCAACCGCTTCGCACTCTTCATCATGATCGGTTGCATCCTCGGAATTTCCCTGTCGACGCTCGTGTCGGTTCCCGTCTCCTTCTAAGGAGTACGCGATCCCGCACCGCTCGATTTTTCCGTTCGCCAAACGATGCCACCCTCGCCCTTCGACAGGCTCAGGGTGACATACGTCGGGTGTTTTTCGTTTACGCGAACGCCCCCACCACGGCAGGCACCAGTACCTGCAGCGTGATATCGGCTGTGAAGTGCGAGATCATCGCGGCTTCGAATCCTTTCTTCCAGTAGAGCCATCCGAACACGGCGCCTCCGATGCCGTTGAGGACCAGCGCGCGCAGTAGCACCCAGGGGCCGACGTCCGTCAAAGCCGATGTGACGGGCAGGTGGCTGAGTCCGAAGAAGAACGTGGAGAGTCCCAACGCGATCCACATCGCCGTATTCGACGCGCCTTTTTCCGGGGAGCGTTGCACTTTCCATACGATCCACGCCACCAGCGTCATGAAGAAGAGGCGCATGAGGATTTCCTCGTCGATACCGCCGTAGAACGCGGTGAGAATCCTCCATGCGACCGGAATCGCGTTCACCTGCCCGATGTTGCTCAGTACTTCGTCGCGGATGAACAGCAGGTCCGCGATGGCGATGGTCACGCTGGCCAGGAATCCCAGGACGATCGACAGACCGAGTACCTTGCCGAAGCCGTGCGGCATCTTCTTTTTATAGAGCAATGCCTCCAGGTAGGGGGATCCCAGTTTCACGCGGCGCGCCATCAGGAGTCCCAGCCCTACCGCGGGCAAAATGATGATCGCGGACTGGATGATCTGTTCCACCACCACCTGCCGCAGCGGGATGGGGAGTGGATTGCCGCTGAGGTCCAGCAGCGACAGGAGGTATGGCAGGATGCTGATGGCGGCCACGACGCCCAAGACGGAGTACAACGCGAAAAGACGCCAGGGGTATGAAGGCGCCTTCGCGTTCTTCCAGAAGAAGAATTGTTTCATGGAGAGGGGGAAACGAGTTACAGGGAACTGCTCGATGATGACGCCGGGCAGGTCACTCCGTCAATACGCCATGCTCCGTCCTCGCTGCGCACCGTCACCATGGGCGACACCGTCACGTTGTTCGCGTAGCGCTCGTTCACCTGTACCGTCGCCTCGCTGTCGCCCTTCACGAGCAATACCGTGGTGAAGTTCAGTGGCTGGCGTTCGTTGCAGAAAATGTCCGATGCTTCGTCGACGGTCGTCCTCATGCGCTCCGTGAGGAAAGAGCTGGTCGCGGCAAGTTCGTTATTGATGAAGCCGCCGTACGTCGCCCACTCAAGATAGAAGCGGGATACCGTTTCGCGCGGCGTGCTCTGTTCGAAGGATGAAGACGAACCGCTCGTTGCGGTCGAGGAAGCCGCCATCAAGGAAGAGGCGGCCGAAGAAACCGCTGCGGAGGATACGGAGGATTCGTCCTGGGAGCTTGTGACGGAAGAGACCGCGGAGGAGCGGACCTGCGACATGCTGGACGAAGAACTTCCGGTTCCCGGGTTGATGGCCGGATTGGCGAAGAGGTAATAGCCGATGGAGCCGAGCGCGATCAGCACCGCAACGGTGATGATGGCCTTGCGTGTGGAATTGTTCATAAGAAGCGGAGGGAATGAATAGAAGCAAGTATTCCAGATATGTAGACGATGAGCACTCGTCATTTCGTACAAAAACGCGTCTACTATTCTTTCCATTCCGTATAAAAAATTTGTTCTTGATGGATCGGCGATCCGTAGGCACGATTGGAGCCGTGCTTGCTTTTCCTTCTATGCAACTTCACGGGCTTCCTACACCAAGAACATCACGGCGCGTCCTAACGGAGATCCTTATCGCCGTTTTCTTCGGCGCCACCATGATCCTCCTGCCGCAGCTGATGCGGACAACGAACGGTACCGCGGACATCGCGCTCAACGCGCTGGTGCCCAACATGAAACCCGCCGTCGTTGGAACGGGTGCGACCATCAAGGGGGCCTCGGCTTCGTCCAAGGCGGGCATGATGTCCCTCATGCAAAGCCGCATCGACAGGGCATTGCAACGCATGAAAGAGAAGGGGATCCACGGATCCGCCGCAGACGTGAAACCCCCGTCCGCCATCACGCAGCCCGCCATGAACCCGTACAACAGGCGCGCCGTGTACCTGGGTCCGCCCAACGTGAAGAACACGGACTTCCTGGACGCCACCATAGAAAGCCTGAAGAAGAACGGAGGCAACGCGCTCGTCTTCGACGTGAAGGGTTCCTTCGTGTACTTCGAAACCGACGCAGAACTCCCCAACCACTACGGCACCGTGCGCGCCAAATACAACGTGAAGGACGTGGTGCAGAAGGCGCATGACAACGGCCTCTACACCATCGGCCGCTTCATCGCGGTAAAGGACAACATCATCACCAGCATCCTGCCCGAAACGCGCGTCTACGGACCCAAGGGCAACCTCATCGTCGAAGACTGGATCGACCCCAGTAACCAGAAGGCGATCGACTACAACATGGACATCATGTGTGAGTTGGCCAAGAGCGGCATCGACGAGGTGAATATGGACTACATCCGCTTCTCTACCGCCAGCTTCGGCGCCCTCGCCGTCTTCAGCATGGAAGAGAAGGCGGAGAAAGTGGAGAAGTTTATCAAGGCAGCGCGCGAGACCGTCGACCGCTGCGGACCCGGAACCAAGTTGGGCATCTCCAGCTACGCTATCCTGGGATGGAACTACGAAGTGAACGTGAAGACGTTGGGCCAGGACGTGGTCCGCTTCGCCCCCCTCCTGGATGTCATCTCCCCCATGGCCTACCCCGCCACCTTCACCTCGCCGGAGTACTACAACCCCGCCAAGCATCCGGTGAGCCGCATGTACTGGCTCGTGTACCGCACGCTCACGGGCTACCAGGAGCTGCTCGGTGACGAACACAAGCACAAGCTGCGCCCGTGGATCCAAGGCTACTACGTGGACAAGAAAGACATGATGGACCAAATGCAGGCCGTGTACGACTCGGGCATGTGCGGCTTCCAGGTGTGGAACGCGAACAACAACTACACCTACACGTACCCGGGCATGGCCGCCATGGAACCCAAGGTCCCCGCGAATTGCATTTAATAGCATGAAGACCGTCGTGATCACCGGCGGTTGCAGCGGCATCGGCCTTGCCACCGCCAAGGCCTTCCTGCAGGACGGCTACCGCGTGTACGCGCTCGATACGCACGCCCCGGCATCCCCGGTGTCGGAGCATTTCCACCATGTCCCGACGGACATCACCGATGCCGCGAGCGTGGAAGCGGCCGCTGCGTCCGTTCCCGGACCCATCGACGTGCTCTTCAACAATGCCGGCATCATGCGGCGCGGCACCCTGTTCGACAGTACGGAAGGGGAGTTCGACGCGCTCTTCGCCGTGCACGTGAAAGGCGCGTGGCTGGTGACCAAAGCGCTGCAGCCCAAGCTCGCACCGGATGCCCTGGTGTTGCAGATGTCCTCCGTCCATGCGTTGCGCGAGTCCACGGACCCCGCGCTCTATACGCTGGTGAAGCAGACGGCGATGCACTTCGCGCAGATCCTGCGCAAGACGTATCCGCACCTGCGCGTGAAGCTTCTTTTCCCCGGTCCTACCGATACGCAGCTATCCCGCCACGGTGTCACCGGCAAGGCACTGGAGGAGAAGGAGAAGATCATGCACACACCGGATGAATTGGCGGCGCAGATCCTGCGGTTCTCCAAGTCTGAAGCGGAACGGTTGGTGTACCGCGACGGACACCGGGATTACGTGTTGGAGTAAGGGGATCGGTTTCCTTTCATTTATACCAATCTTTCGCTAGCTTCTAACTAAATGAGCTCCTCAATAGCGTCCTATCTATCGCAAATCCAATCTGCCCTGGAAACGGGTCATGCGCAGGAACATAGCTATCGACCTGCATTGGAGACTTTATTCAAAGACACAACAAATCTTAAGATTGTGAATGAGCCAAAAGGAAGCGCTCACGGCCGTCCGGATTTCATTTTTCTAAAAGATGAAACTCCCATCGCGTGGGTGGAAGCCAAGGATATCTACGTGGATCTGGATAAAATCGAGAAAGGGGAACAGATGGCGAGGTACTACGGATATGCGAACCTTATTTTAACAAATGGAATTGAATTCCGTTTCTATAAGAATGGGCAGCGTTACGGCGATCCTATTATTATCGGGGTGAAGAATGAAAGCAAAATTGACCAGAAGCCTGATGTGTTCGGTACGCTGGAGAGGACTATTGCGGATTTCGTAACGGAGCCAGTTGATAGTATTCGTTCCGCACAGCATTTGGCGAAGATCATGGGAGGCAAGGCACGCAGGTTGCGTGACAATATTTCCGAGATCCTTGCGCCGGGATTTGGAGGCATGAAAGGCGATATTGAGAAGATCCGAGATATTCTAAAAACGAAGCTTATTCATGATTTGGATGACGAGAATTTTGCCGATCTCTATTCACAGACGCTCGTATATGGGTTGTTTGTGGCGCGTTACAATGATGAAACGCCGGATAGTTTTTCTCGTACAGAAGCGCGAGAAAAGATCCCTGCAAGCAACCATCTACTGCAGCAATTTTTTGACCATATCGCAGGTGCTAACTTCGAAAAGAAGCTCTCATTCATTGTGGATGAATTATGTGACGTGTTCGTTCATGCGGATGTGAAAGCACTCGTACACGGTCTGTATGAGAAGGGCGATGACGCGACCCACGATCCCATCATCCATTTCTACGAGGACTTCCTCCGTGAGTATGATCCGAAACTTCGCGTGGAACGCGGCGTCTTTTACACGCCTCTTCCGGTCGTGCGATACATTGTTCGCTCAGTCGACGCGTTGCTGAAAGAACACTTCGATTTGCCCCAAGGTCTTGCAGATAGGGCACAGATCGACTGGAAATACACGGAACAGAATAAAACCTCCACAAAAAAGATAGACCGAGTACAGATCCTAGATCCTGCCGTAGGAACCGGAACCTTTTTGAATGAAGTGATCCGCAATGTACACGAGAGATACAAGGATCGTGCGGGCGAATGGGAAGCCTTCGCTAATGAGCATCTTGTTCCACGATTGCACGGCTTTGAATTAATGATGGCGAGTTACACGATCGCCCACTTGAAACTCAGCATGACTCTGGCAGAAACAGGGGTAAAGAAACTGACGAAGCGCCTTAAGATCTTCCTTACGAATAGTTTGGAAGAAGCTCCTCCCAAGGATGACACGTTATTCCGTGGGTTGGGACTTGATGGTGCTTTGACGGAAGAAGCCCAGGCTGCTGAGGAAGTGAAGCGTGACTTGCCGATCATGGTCGTTCTGGGAAATCCTCCGTATAGCGTGAGCTCTCAGAATGCATCCATTGAAATCGGTCCGGATGGAAAAAAGCGGAAGACGTGGATTGGTAAGTTGATTGATGACTACAAGAAAGATTTGAACGAGAAGAAATTGAATTTGGATGATGATTACATCAAATTCATTCGCTTTGCCCATCATCTCATCGAGAAAAACGGACAGGGTATCGTGGCGATGATCACGAATAATTCGTTCTTGGATGGAATCACACATCGTCAGATGCGCAAGAGTTTATTGGAGACGTTTGATCATATCTATGTTGTCGATTTGCATGGAAACAGTAAGCGCAAAGAAAAAGCTCCTGATGGCGGAAAGGATGAGAACTTGTTTGATATCATGCAAGGAGTGAGCATTGTTTTATTTGTAAAAACTTCTGAGAAGAAAATGGGTCTCGGGACTGTGCATCATGTGGATCTCTATGGAAAGCGTGATAGTAAATATGATTGGTTGAATGCTCACGACGAAAAAAATACAAAATGGGAAAAACTTGAAGCACCTGCGCCCAATTATTTCTTTGTTCCGAAGGATTTTAATCTGCAATTGGAATATGAAAATTCGGTCCAATTAAATGAACTGTTTCCAATATGGAATTCTGGAATACAAACCAAGCGAGATTCTTTTTGCATTCAGTTTTCTGATAAAGAGCTAGAGCTTCTTAAGCAAGATGTAAATCATTTAAAAGACGATGAAATTAGAATTAAGTATGATCTTCCTTCAGATGGAAGGGATTGGACCTTAGTTAATGCCATTCAAGATTTAGTAAATAAAAATCCAATCAAAACCCCTATTCTTTATCGTCCATTTGATTATAGAAAAACATATTATACAGGCAATTCAAAAGGTTTTATGGCTTATCCGCGAGATTCTGTAATGAAGAACTTTTTATTAGGAGATAACTTTGGAATTATCTTAACTCGTCAATTATCTCTTCAGACATTCCAACATGTGTTTGCCGCCAAAAATTTGATTGATGGAAATACTATTTCTATGCAGACACGAGAATACAATTATATTTTCCCATTATACCTAGAAGAAAAGGATTTTCTTCTTGTTGGAGATAAATCACAAAACGGAAAAGTGCCGAATCTTAATAAGAAATTAGTTTGTGAAATTGAAAAAATACTAAAGTTAACTTACAAGTGGTGTTATGAAAATGATCCCACACCTGGGTTTTTGCCAGAAGATATTTTTGATTACATCTATGCAATTTTACATTCACCCACTTACCGCGAGAGATACAAAGAGTTTTTGAAGATTAATTTCCCTCGTGTGCCGTTTACATCGAACAAAGACCTCTTCTGGAGGCTCGTCCTTCTTGGTCGTGAGATTCGCTTGTTGCATCTTATGGAGTCTTCGAAATTGTATAACTTTATCACGCAGTATCCCGTGGCAGGGGATAATGTGGTGGAAAAAGTATCGTACGATTCTGCATCTCAGCGCGTATCTATTAATCCCACTCAATACTTCGGCGGTGTACCGGAAGCTGCCTGGAACTTCCCCATTGGTGGTTACCAACCTCTACAGAAGTGGTTGAAAGATCGTAAGGGCCGTACTCTTTCCAGTGATGATCTAGAGCACTACCAGAAGATCGTTGTGGCGCTTGTGGAGACGAAGAGGCTTATGGAGGAGATAGATGAGGTGATTAAGGAGAATGGGGGATGGCCGATCAAATAATTTTATTTGTAATAAAATATATATGCCAAGCCACCAATCAATAAGCAAAGTGGTATAAAAATTGTCCAAACAAATACCCAAAAGAATTTTGCAATCTTAGAATCTTGCCAACCCGAATAACCTCTCCAAATTTTTCTCTTATATAACTTTTTCCAATTATCGTCAGATTTTGGTCTTATGGGCAGTTTATCAAGATGCTTTAATGATAAATTCTGAATTGTTCGTATTGCAACCAAGGCACCTTCTCCCTTTCCTGCCCCTGTAAATTCGCTGAATTTTTTTGCAAGAATTCCAGCAAAATCATTTGTATATAGACGACTATCTTCGTCGAATTCACTTTTATTTCCAAAAAGAATATCCTTTTTTACCTGTGAAAGATTAATTGCATTATGAAGATATGCATATGCGTGAAAAATAATGTAGTTAGCATCTAATCCGCAGATAGACATTACTTTTTGCATATGATTTCTATAATCTTCTGCCTGCTTTCTTGGATGACGTTTATTAATCCACTTCCTTCCCATTTGAATTTTTATATATCCGTCTTTATCTGATAATTTCATAGGCATATTTGCCCATTGTTTTAATTCGATGAGGATTGCATGTAGTTGTCCTTTTCTATCTGCTCCACAAATTACTGCATCAATTCGTGTTGGAATATTATCTCGCGAAGGTGGACAATATTCCAGTAAGATAATTTGTTCATTCAATTGAGCCAACTTCATTACTCTTGCCAAAGCAGGTAATGAATTTCTCCAAGATTCTTTTTCTTCTTTGCTAGGGAATAAGCCTAATGTTGCAATACATCTTTGTTCTAAAATAGTTGCGATGATATCACCATCAATAGCTGATGCTATAAAAGCTTTTGCTTTGATTGCATAAAACCAATTGCCATCATACTCCCCACTTATTATAGATCCCAAAGATTGCCGCTCGGATTGAGGGACATTTGGATGCATTACCTCGACAGATACCTCTGTCACAGTTTTAGTTTGGACTTTATAAATAAAAAATCAAGAAATGATTCTTATGAAATCAATCTTCTGCTACCCCCCCGTCATGTCCACCGCTCCCACATCAGCAAAAACTCGACATGAATATTATCAGAATATAGTGTAACTTATTACTTATCGTGCAGATGCAACCCGTATCATCTTCGGCCATTAAAGCAGTTGGGTATGATCGGATCTCAAAAATACTTGTAATCGAATTCCACGAAACTGGTTTATATTCTTATTACAACGTTCCAGAATCTATTTATTTAGGATTAATGAATGCAGCATCTAAAGGAACATACTTTAATGATTATATTCGGGATCAATATAGTGCTCATTAAGTGATGTATATAACCGCCTCCCACCTCTACGCATACACACAATGTCCGCATCGCATCTGGCGTGATGCTCATGACGATCCAAGCTTGAAAGATCCAGTGAACGAATTTGTCCAGATGCTGTGGGAGAAAGGAACGCAGTACGAGAAGAAAGTCATCGACACGCACAAGGGTTCCATGGATATGGTGGATCTGTCTGGCATTGCGAAGCAGGATCGATTTCAACCGACCATTGAGGCAATGAAAAAGAAGACGCCGTATATCTACCAGGGTCGTCTTGAAGTAGGCGAGCTGGTTGGAGAGCCGGATCTACTCGAACTACAAGAAAGCGGCGAATACCTTCCGGTCGATATCAAATCTGGTATGGGTCTTGAGGGAGAAGATGACGAAACCGAGGGGAAGCCGAAGAAGCACTACGCTTTGCAGCTTGCTCTCTATACAGATGCGTTGAATCGGCTGGGATATGCCACGCATCATCGAGGAAAGATCTGGGACAGCAAAGGCAATATCGTCGACTACAACCTCAATGCGCCGCAGGGCGTGAAGAATACGCAGACGTGGTGGGAGTTGTATCAGGAGACCGTGCCTATTGTTCAGGCGCTGATAGAAGGCGCCATGAAGAGCGAGCCTGCGATGATCAGTATCTGCAAACTATGTCAGTGGCAGAGCACATGCAAGAAACAGTGTATTGAGAAGAAAGATATCTCGCTTGTGCCCGAGCTTGGGCGCTCCAAGAAAGAGGCCATGCTGTCTATCGCTCTGGACGTAGAAAAACTGAGTGCCGTGGATATTGATTCCATTTGTGATTCCAAAGGTAAAACCGGAGTACCGGGTATCGGCAAAGCATCACTAGAAAAATACGTGCGTCGAGCGAAGTTGCTTACATCGGGAACGAAGGAACCCCTCATTCGCGCACCTTTCTTTCTTCCTGAGAAACCAATCGAACTGTATTTCGATCTTGAAGGTGATCCGACACAGGATATTGTGTATTTACACGGTGTTGTAGAGCAAAAAGAAGGAAAGAGGACTTTTCACTCATTCGTGGCTCAGGAAGTGAGTGCAGAGGCAGAACGGCAGGCATGGAAAGAATTTTGGAAATACATCAATTCGTTTAATAAAGATGATGTGGCTGTTTACTACTACAGCAAGTATGAACGAACGCAGTACCGTAACTTGCAGCAAAAATACCCTGATGTGATTACTGAAGAAGAGGTGGAAGCATTTTTCGATCCTGCGTTTGCGATTGATCTCTATTACGACATCATTCTGCCCTGTACCGATTGGCCAACCTACAATTACTCTGTGAAAACCTTGGCTCAGTTGCTCGGATTTTCATGGAGAGATTCGCATCCATCCGGCGCGGCATCTATCGAGTGGTATAACGAATGGTGCAAGGATAAGGATTCAAAGAAGCTGCAGCGCATTCTCGATTACAACGAGGATGACTGCATTGCGATGATATATCTGAAGGACAAACTGGCCGAATGTCAGAATAAAGGATTTTTAACTGACTCTTAAATATTGCCCATAATTGAGAAATTTCTAAAGATGATACTTAATCAATACAATTTGATGGACTTTTTGAATGTAAAAGATATCATACAACTATGTTAAAGTTTTTGAAAAATCGTTGGGTGAGGAGGGTAAGGAAGAGTCCTCAAGCTGCCTTAAAAAATAAGGCAGAGTATAAGGCTTTGCCTAAAACACTGAATGAATTGGACGATAGCTATCGAATGGTTATCAGGGAGTTAAGTAAGAGATGAAGAATATTCAATATTTTGGCGTGGATATTTGTAAAAGATTAGCTTTTCCTTATATCTACGCAGAACTTATTGATAGCGAGCCAGCGCCAAATTATGAATTGGATGAAAGTGGGATGGCTGACTTAGGAAAGGTTCTTTATATGGTGACGGTAGATGATTACTATTCTAGTTTCTCTGAAAAAGCTGCATACCTCATAACAAGTATTGCGGGCTCTCAGTATTTTAAAAACGGGAACAAAAGATTGGCTTTGGTTGTTCTTTTGTTATTTCTTATGGGAAATAAAGTTTCTGTCATAACAAATAAAGATATTTTGCAGAAGATTTTAAAAGATGCCTTTCCAATGCACGTTTGGGAAGAAATTGATAATTTGCCCGTTGCTACTTCATTTGCGCATTCACTATTTCTTTATAATTTAACATTGGTAATAGGAGATAGAAAAAAATGGCCAACGCAAAATTTTAACGATATGAAAGAGCGGGTAGCTGGAATATTCGATAAAACATACTTTTATCATGAATAAAAAATAAAAACTGCTACCATTCCCACCTATGCCCACCGCTCCCACATCAGCAAAAACCCGTAATCCGCTTTTCGCCGTTATCTTCACGATCTTCGTGGACCTCATCGGTATCGGCATCCTCATCCCGGTCATTCCCCAGCTCCTGGCGAATCCGGACTCCCCGCACTACCTGCTCCCCGCGGGCTGGACGATCAACCAGGGGTACTTCCTGCTCGGGCTCCTCACGGCCATCTACCCCATCATGATGTTCTTCGCGGCGCCCATTTTGGGACAGCTGTCGGACCACTACGGCCGCAAGAAGGTGCTATCGTTCTGTTTGGCGGGAACGGCGCTCGGCTATGTGGTGTTCGCCATCGCCATTCTCACGCGCAATATCCCGCTGCTCTTCGCCTCGCGCATCTTGGATGGAGTCACCGGAGGAAACATCTCGGTGGCGCAGGCGGCGATCGCGGATGTATCTACGCCGCAGAATAGGGCGAAGAATTTCGGTCTCATGGGCATGGCGTTCGGCGTCGGCTTCGTCGTCGGTCCGTTCCTGGGAGGTGTTCTGGCAGATCCCTCGATTGTCAGTTGGTTCAGCGCGGCCGTTCCGTTCTGGTTCGCGGCCATCCTCGCTACCCTCAACGCCATCGCGGTGTTCTTCTACCTGCCGGAAACGAACCTGCATCTGAAGAATGAGAAGCTGACGTGGACCAAGTCCATCCGCGACATCGCGACCGCTTTCACATTGAAAGAGATGCGGGTGCTCTTCACCGTCGCATTCCTGTTCCAGGGAGGATTTTCCTTCTTCGTGTCATTCTTCGCGGTGTTCCTCACGGCCAGGTTCGGCTACACGGAAGGGGATATCGGGTTCTACTTCGCGTTCCTGGGCGTGTGCATCGCCATCACGCAGGGGTTCATCACGCGCGCCGTGGCCAACAGGGGAATCAAGGATTACCAGGTGGTGCGTATCACGCTGCCGCTGATGAGCGTGCTCGTGCTACTCTTCCTGCTGCCGCGCCAGGCTTGGTGGCTGTACGTCATCACGCCGTTCTTCGCCATCAACAACGGCCTCACCATGGCCAATTTCATGGCGATCCTCAGTCACAGTGCGGACCCGCGCAAACAGGGCCAGGTGATGGGCATCGCCGCGTCGGTGCAGAGCCTGTCCAACGCATTACCCCCGCTCCTCTCCGGCGTCTTCGCCGCGTGGTTTGGCATCACCATGCCCACCATCATCGCGGTGGTGTTCATCGCCGCGGGCGGACTGCTGTTCCTGTGGAAGTTCGAACCGCGCGTGGAGCATTTCCCAAAGCACGAGGAGCCGTTGGGGATTGGACATTGAGCGAGGGGATTAGGAGGTTTTAGCTTCATTAGCTTCCTTATTTATTGAATAAAATATTTGATCATGTATACATAAAGAGATCAAACTTTTCATTGTAAAGAAGCTAACGAAGCTAATTTCTAATCTCCTAACATACCGCCCCCCGATTCTTCTCCAGGTATTTCTGGTGGTACTCCTCCGCTTTGTAAAACTTCAATGCGGGCGTGATCTCGGTGACGATGTTGAATCCCTTCGCCTCTTCTTCGCCTAGGCGTGCCTTGGCTTCTATTTCCTGCTCATCGCCGTGCGTGAAGATGACGCTCTTGTACTGCGTCTTGGCCTTGTAGGTGGCGTCGTGTTGCTCGAAGAAATGATCCAGCAGCCGGCGGTAGGTGATCACGGCGGGATCAAACTCGATCTCCACGGTTTCCGTGTGGTCGCCCAGGTCTTTGTACGTCGGGTTCGCTTTCACCCCGCCGGAATATCCGACGGTGGTGCGGATCACGCCCGGGACTTTGGAGAAGTATTCGTCCGGACCCCAGAAACATCCCATGCCGAAGTGTGCGAGTTGCGTCATAAGTATGATCATACGCTTGACCTGCTTTTCAATCGAGCAATTGATCCCGTTTTCCCGGCGGTCAGTCGGGGAAGCAGATGTGCGTGTACGTGGGCGGATTGGTCTGCGGGCCGATACGATCCGTGCCGAGGCATCCCATGCCGCGGGGGCACTGCGAATCGTCACTGCACGTCGCGGGACAATTTTCGGTCCACACGTAGTTCCGAGTTCGTTCGCTGAACCGTATGCAATCGCCCGCGTGCAATTTCGTGCACACGCCCACGGTGTGGTCATCGGCTTCCATCACGCACAAATCAACGGGGTAGTCCTTGCTCCCGCCGCAATCATCCGAGTTGGAGCAGGTCTTCGGTTTGCAGGAAGCTCCGCGCGCATTCGCCGATTTTTGCTCAAGCACTCCTCCGTCCTCTATGCACCTTTGTATCAATGGGGACGCCGAGAGTTCGTCACTGCCGCAGTCTTCGCCGAAAGCGGTGCAATACGCTTTCAATCCACCCCTTGCGCAATACATGTCCGATGCTTCGCATACGCCGTCCCTGTGTTTTTTTACCTCCTCAGGTTCGTTGTCCCGGGCCATTTTCAGCCAATCGGCCCGGCTTTTCGATTCGCACTTTCCTTCGAAACATACGGGAGGGGGCTCGTTTTCGCCATGTACGCAGCCAAGGCAATGCATCGGCACACCCCCGATTGGCACGCCGCAATAGGCATTGGTTTTGGAGGCGCGATCGTTGATCCATCGCAATTCCGATACTGACATGATCCGATCGTTCGCAATGATGCAGTCGGAATCCTGCATGCATCCCATCTGATCGGTATTGAGGCTTTCGTCGTAACCCGCGCAGCGTACTATCTCGCTATCGCAGTCGGCATGGCAAGCGAGGGGACCCGGAACGCTCTTGTATTCTCCTTCTCCCACGGGGGAAACGAGGCGGTATTCGAAATCCAGTTCTCCGCGTTGGCAGATATTGTCGCCGCAAACCGGAGGAGTCGAGTGTCTTTGCAATGCGGCGAACGTGGTTGCCGGCGCCGTGCTTGTGGAGAATGCGCCGTGCATCATGATGGCCATCTCGCCGCGGTTCACCTGGTCGTCCAGGAAATAGAGGGTATCGGGAATCGCGTTGCGGCTGTCGAGGTAGCGCATCGCGGACGCGTACCATGCGTCGCCTGCCGCCAAAGTCATGTCGATGTCCAACGTTTTCGCGATCATCTTGGCTGCTTCCACCGCGGTGACGTCGGCAGAGGGTCTGAAGGTGCCGTCGGGATATCCTTCCACGATGCCCATCTGTTTCGCCCCGCAGACGAAGGGTGCATACCATTCCCCGTTTTGGACGTCGGTGAAGCATGTACCTGCCGAGAGATTCTGCGTGCCGAAGGCTCCGACGAGGATTTTGGCTAACTCCGCCCTATTCAGGTTCTGCTGCGGCCTAAAGGTGCCGTCCGGATTTCCCTGCACGATGTTTTTTTCCGTCAGCCACTCCACGGCGGGGGTCGCCGGATGCGTGTCGGACATATCGGGAAAAGTCGCCGCCGACGCGTGCGGAAGCAAAACAAGGACAAGGGTGAGGATGTTCATGGAAAAGAGTATACATGAAAAAAGGAGTTCCAACGCGATAGGTGCGCTGGAACTCCGGGTGGCCCTGGGTTCATGGGTCACTTCTCGATCTCCTTCTTCTGCGGGAGATCTCCTTTGCATTCGACAAGGAACGCATGCGGATAGACCTCTTCCTTCAGCACGTCGGCGAGGACGGGGGACGTGTGGTGGTGCATGTCGCCCCAGCGGACGGTGCCGTCGCAGTAGATCCGGAATTTCCGGCCGTGGGGATCGTACTGCAGGAGGTTCTTCGGGACGCTGACGGACAGGTAGCGGCCCATGATGATGCGGCGGTGCTTGAACCGTTTCAGCCACCGCTTCAGGCGGAACGCAGGCGTCGGATGGTCGTGCTCGTGTCGGACGGGTTCGTGGATGTCGATCGACATGGGTAGATTCCTTTCATTTTCGGATGGGATGGGAGAAGTGACAACGGGGCGGCATAGCGGCCGTGACCGGCATGCCGTCGCGTTGGGAATCGGTGATGGGAATGATCGGAAAGAACCCCTTCTCCGGAGGGGCGTGTGGCGCGTATCGATTTCCCGCTTAGGCGCACACGACCCCTTCCGCTGCGAGGCAGCGGGCGCACGGTGCGGCGGCGGGGATCATGCGTGTCATGTGCGGTGAGTGTGCTCCCGCTCCCGGCATCTGTCAAAACCCACTTTTTGTATACAAAAGTAGATCAATTATTATCCCTTACGCTAGCAGTGCGGGCTCTCGCCACCCCTCGGGATCTTCTTCGTTGGCGAGGAGTGAAACGAGGGTGGCATCGGCTGCGGCCATGTCCTGCGGTCGGTGCGGCAACGGACGGTAGACGGGCAGGACGCGGCGGATTGTGTGGATGAGCCGCGTGTCGTACAGGGCGCGGTAATCGTCGATGGTCTGCGGCGGCAGGACGTCACAAACTCCCTGTTGGGAAAGCACGCTGTCGATGCTGTCGTTGACGGTCGGGAAGCGCTGGGCATCGGCAAGGACGTCTGCGTGGATGTCGTCGATGCATTGCGTCAGTTCGTCTTTGCTCAGTTGTCCGCTGGATCGGGAGAGGAGATCGGTGATGTGCAGGCAGCAGCGTCGGGCGACGTTCAGGATGCAATGTTCGACGCGGCTGTGTGCGACGCGCAGGCGATCTTCGATGTGCGCGTCGATATGATCGGGATGGACGGTGGCGTGGGGGTGGACGCCGATGATGGGGGAGAGGGGGCTCATGGGGAGTGGGGGAATCACATGGAAAAGAAACCGTACCGCGGAGGGGGGACGGGGGAGGTTCGAGATTCGGAATATTTATCTCGCAGCCTGCAGCTCCGTCCCCTTACTAAAGGAGAACCAGGAGAAACCGAAGGCGGCGTACGTGAACGTCAAAGCAACCTGACTATACGTTTCGCCTCATTGCATGGCAAGCCTGGAGTTGTCCGTCGGCTTCGCCGGTTTTTCCACGAAGGTGATCTGGCATTCGCCTTTCTTCTCGATGTCGCAGAAGAATATCTCCGCCTTCAGGTCGAAGGCCACGCCTCCCACGGTAAGGGGGAGTCCTTCCTTGTTGGCGCCCCGCAGGTGCTTCATGATTTCGATGATCTTCTGCCGGCTCAGTTTGATCTGGCCGTAGGGACCAGTGAATGTCACCTCGGTTCCGTTATCCGCGATGGCACGTACCCCCTCTTCGTCCAGGTAGGGGCTGACATCATCCTTATCGATGTTTTGTTCCATCGCGATGACTTTGTGGATGTCGAACTCCCGCCCGGCCATCGCCACGGTGAAACCGTCTTCCAGGAATTCCAGGCGTTGCGGGTATCCCAGTTCATCGGGTTCTTCAATGACGGCTACAATCCTGCGGGAGAAAACATCGCGGGCATCGGAAACATCCGACCGTTCCGGAACCTTCTGCCATTCTTTCTTCGGTTCTATGCAACCTTCGTAGAGCGCCCATCCCGCCGCCGCTGCCGTCAGCGCCGCCGCTCCCGCGATCGCGAGGATCGTTGTGTTTTTCATTCGCAACGGAGCACATCCGGAAGACTGCTCGGGGGGTCGCATTAAAGATCACTCTACTCTTGTGTTTGGCTTCTACAAGGCCATCAGGAGAGTCCCGATCCTATGGGCGTAATGCGGATTTTCCTGCCTTCCGTGCCACCTTCGTTCGGTTTGCTTGTCATCGGTTTCGCGGCGGCGACCACCGGTATCTCCTCTGCGTCGGGTTCCGTCGGCGCGGCCGTCGGTGCTTCTTCCATGTCCGGCAATTCTTCCGTGTGTTGGTACGTCGGCATTCCCTGCAATTGTCCGTCTGCCAGCAGGAGCGGCTTCACGCCCATCAGTTCCGCGGCACGGGTGTCCTTCGAGAGGAAGATGATGGTGGCTCCTTTCTTGCGCAGGTTCTGGAACAAGGTCGCGACCGTGAAGGCTTTCTGTTCCGATAGTTCGTGGAACGGCTCCAGCGCGATGATCACGAGGGGCGCAGCGATGAGGCAGCGTGCGAGGCACACCGATTGTTTTTCCTCGGCGGAGAGGGAAGGGGGGAATGCGGATGCTTTCGCAGTGAGGCCCAGCCGCTTCAGCAGGTCATCGGCCGCCTTCGTGATCACGTCCGATTGCAAACCGCGCAGATGGAGCGGCAGCGCGACGTTCTGTCCCGCGGTGAGGTGGTTGATGAGCAGCGGGGGATCGAACACGAGTCCGAGGCGTGTGCGGAACAGTTGCAATACCGCCGGCGGAAGGGCAGCCATGTCGACGTTGTCCACTTCCACGCTGCCGGACGTCGGTTTCTCCAGGGTCGCCAGGATGCGGAACAGCGTGCCGAGTTGCTCGCCGCTCTTTCCGGTGATACACACGCACTCCTTCGGCCGGATGGCGAGGGACATCTCTTTCAGCACCTTGCCCGCGACGACGTTCTTCAGCGCGATCATGGAGGGGATTGTAGCACGGGGGAAGTTTGTTTGGACGGAGTTCGAGTGTTGTTGCAAGAGAGGATGTGATACCGAGGTTGAGTAGGTTCAGTAGGAAGTAGGTTGTTCTGTAATTTTATAGAACTGTTTTTTACGCTTCCGCTTGTATCAATCTGGATGTCATTTTCCTTCGATTGCATGTTATGGTTATGTATTTTTCCAAATTATGTGATTCTTTGCATATGTCTATTGCTACTTATAAGGATCTCATTGTGTGGCAGCGTTCCATCGAACTTGTATCGCTTGTATACGAGCTCACAGATCAATTTCCTAATGAAGAAAAGTTTGGCTTAATTTCGCAAATGCGTAGGGCAGCAGTATCTATTCCTGCAAATATCGCAGAGGGAAGGAGGAGGGGTAGTACAAAAAGTTTTCATGCCTTTCTAAAAATTTCATATGGGTCTGGCGCCGAACTTGAAACGCATATTGAAATTGCGAAAAGGTTGCGGCAAACGAAATTAATTGACTATAGGAAATTGGATTCTCTTCTTGATGAAATTATGCGCATGTTGAATCGCATGCTTCAAAGTCCTACTTAACCTACCACCCTACTTCCTATAACAACGGACTCCTCTTCGCCATCCCGATCTCCCTCGGGTACTCCTTCACCAACTGATCATCCTTGCGGAATACCAGGAGCTGGCGCGTGCCGAAGTCCTTCTCCAACGTGTACTGCTGCGTGAAGAGCAGCGGGCAATGCAAAATGCGCTGCGCCTTCTCGCTGTCCTTCAGTTCTTGTTCGATGTTCAGGCTCTTCCATAGGACGATGTGTCCGCCGACTTTGCAAAACGGACTCACCCACTCCAGGAGCACGTTCAGCGGCGCCACCGCGCGGGACGTGACGACGTCGTACTTCTCGCGGTGCTTCTTGTCGTGCCCCAATACTTCCGCGCGCTCGGCGATGAGTGTCACGTTCGGGATCTTCATCGTGTCCACGATCCTCTGGATCGCCGCGATCTTCTTGCCGATGGAATCCATGCCCACGCAACGCGCCTCGGGCATCATCAATGCCAACGGAAGCAAGGGAAAGCCGCCGCCGGTGCCCACGTCCATCAATGATTCCGTCTTCGGGAGTTTTCCCTGGATGGATTGGAACGCCACGGAATCCAGGATGTTCCCGTGCCAGCTGAGTTCGGGTGTTCGCAGCGCCGTGAGGTTCAATTTCTCGTTCTCCGCCAGGAATGCGGAGAGAAGTTGTTCCAGCCGTTCATGCAGTCCCGGAAACAAGTCCATATGGTTGCAGCATCGGGAACTTTAGGTGTATCGTCAAGCGCATGCCGACAAGCGAACGAGTAGCGGAATTCCTGCTCGATACGGGCGCCGTAAGCCTGTCCGCGTTCAAACCATTCGTGTCCAAAACCGGGAAGAAATCCCCGGTCTTTTGCAATTACACGCTCATCCGGGACCACCCCGATGCATCGGCGTTCGTGGTCGATGCCCTGTACGGGCGGTTGCGCGGCCTGCACATCCATCCGGACGTGCTGGCTACCTCGGATGTTTCCGATAGCGGCTGCGCGCATGCGGTGGCGAAGAGGATGGATCTCCCGCTGATCACCGTCCATAAGGAAAAATCCAAAAATTCCTACGATACGTACAAGGGGCGCCAGGTCGTTATGCTGGAGGATCTGCTCTTCACCGGTGCGAGTACCGTGACATCGGTGAACGCCTTGCGCGAGGCCGGGCTGTACGTCACCGACGTCGTCGCGATCCTCAGTTACGCGTTGCTTCCGTTGCACGAGCGTGCCATGGAGGAAGGATTCATGGTTCATCCGCTCACCACCATCCCCGAGGTCCACGACGCCGCCGTCGCCCAGGACCGCATTACCGCCGCCGAGTCCGCCGAGATCCTGAAATTCCTGAAAGACCCTGAACATTGGATGTAATTCCATTTGTCATGGTGAGCTTGTCGAACCACGAAGCACTGGACCATGTAAAAATGGCTTGGGAAAATGCTTGCTTCCGATCTATTTATTTGTACAATCCGGATCCATCTGTGTTTTTTCGCAGACGGATCTGCTCATTCGTATTTCAGGTATCAATTATGGAGAACCAACAATGAAGCATGTGTGTGTGATTGTGTCAGGGTGTCCCGACATCGTGGAATTCATCCAGGACGGATTGGTCGGCAGCGACTATTCGGTCCTGCGAGTGTTCGCCAGCGCGGCGGATTGCCTGTCGTTCATCGACGACGGTGAGTGGAAGGGGAGTCCCGTACGCGTACTTGTCGACACCTACGTCGACCTGCCATTGCCCGCCGTCGGCGGTCCGACGCGGCTGGATGCCGAGTCGCCCTCCACACGGTTGATGGACCGCATCAGCAAGGAATGCGATAAGTGGGTCATTCTCGCCATCACCCGTTCGGGGTGCTTGAATGACGCCGAAATCGCGTTGCAGCACAAACCGAGGTGGTTTTCACACTCCTCGGATTTCGACTCGTGGCATAAGTTGCTGCCGAACGTCCTCGGGGACGCGGAACGGTTCCGCGACATCGAGCGGGAGGTTTCCGTTTGATACCCTTATCCGAATGGCCGCCACCTATATCCGATTTGGGTATAGGTGGCTTTTTTTGTATTTATAGACAAATTTGACATATCGTAATAATATTGACAAATATTAATAAAGTGGTACAGTAAGCGAGTTCCGTATAGGTAACGAAGAAACGCGGTACGGAGCCTCGTTTCTTCACAGCATAGGGTTTTCTTTTTAAGAAAGTGGAGAGGGTAACCAACATGTTCCGAACGATTTTGGCCGAAGCAGCGATGCAAGCTCGGATGGCAATGTGGGCGGTTCAAGACGTGCTCGCCCGCAAACCGTCGAGACTGAAAGACAATCGGCGGCGGGATTCTGGTTTTCACCGGTGCAGCATTACCAATTTGGAAGAGCGCATCTGCATGTCGGCGGCCCCTTGGGCGCCGGACATCGACCGGCTCGCGGCCTACGAGTTTGCGGAAGTTAGCACCCCAAAAGAAGTGCGCGCGGGTGCGACGGACATTGCGGTGGCGAACCTGTTCATCACGAACCAGTTCGGCACCAACGATATCCGCGGCCTCACGGTCACGGGTACCGGTACGACGGCGTTGCAGAACGTGGCCTCCCGGGTCACGGTCTGGGCCGATCTCGACAACGATCCCTGCGCCACCATGGAGACGCTCATCGGAGCGGCCGTGGTACGCGGGAACAAGGTCGACATCGTGCTGAGCCAACGCTTGGACACGAACGTCGACACGCTCGCGATGCAACTGCGCATCGACACGAAGGCGAACGCGAACACGGCGAGCATCGGCTTGGACGTCACCTCCATCAAGGCGACGGACGAACGCGGCCGACCGGTTTCGCGGGAAGACATCGGGCTGCGCGATACCAACGGCAGCCAGGTGCGCGTCCTCCAGCAGGACAACGTGCTGATCCTCGAGCTCTCCAGCCCCTCGTCGGGATTGGTGAGCAAGGGGCAGCAGAACGCGGTCCTGGGAACGTTGCGCGTGGGAACCACCGAAGGGGACGCCCTTATCCGGCGTCTCGGAATCGCGGTGGAAGCACGCGACGCGTTCGGCCGCATGACGGCCAACGTCGGGAACGAACTGACCGGCATCGAGTTGCGAAACACGGTGACCGGGCAGGTGATCGGAGGAACGCTGAAGGCGCAGGGTACGGGCTACCAAGTCCTGACCTTCGGCAACTTCATCGCCCGCAACGGGGACGAGTGGGAGATCCGCGCGGACATCGGCGGCAACGCCTCGGTCCGGGACGGAGATCTCTACCGCGTCCTCGTGAACGGAGCGGAAACCGGTTCGACGACGTTCGGGGGACTTACCAAGTCCCTGGGCGGAGTCGACCTGGAGGCGCAGGACATGGATAGCGGCCGCAGGATCGTTCGGTCATTCCCGAACGGCACCCTTGCGGCCAACTTCCAGCGGATCGGCCAGACGACGCTCAACGTCGCGGTGCAAAGCATCGCGTCGTCCGATACCGCCGTCGCCAACGCGAAGAACGAACTCGGCCTGCGCTTCATCGCGCAGTCGGGCGACGTCGACGCGAGTTTCATCACCCACGTGGCGGTCAACGCCGCGAACGGTGACATCCGCAACGCCTGGCGCTTCGCGCTCTGGGTGGACACGGATGGGAACGGCAACGTGGATACCGTTTTGCAAGCGGGGGTTTCCCCGGGTGCGGACGGCGTGGTCCGGTTCGATAACCTGGACGGCGGCGGTTACGTCGTTCCGGCCGGGTCGGTGACAGCGTTCGAAGTCCGCTTCGACGTCCAATCGTCGCTTCTGCCGGATCGCACGATGCAGTTGATCCTGAACGACATCAAGGCCGAAGAGGTCCGTACCGGTGCTCCGGTCGGCCGCCTCGACGTCACCCAGCTCTCGGCATCCACCCTGTGGACGTTCGTGAAGCAGGGCGACCTGGTGGTCACGAACAGCGTGATGCCGGTGCCCGGTCGGCAATTGCTCGGCGGTACGCTGAGCGACCCGCTCATGATGTTGGAAGTCAGGAGCGTCAACGAGCTGATCGACGTGTTCAAGCTCGGATTCCAGTCGAAGGGGTCGTATGCGACCTCGGTAGACCGGCTCGAACTGTACAAGGCGGGCGCAACCTCGCCGTTCGCGATCGCAACGTTGGCCGGAACGGGATCCGATCCCGTGCCAGCCGGTTCGTCCGTCTTCACGGCGAACATGCAAAGCCGTCAGCTCGTCGTTTCCGAAGGGGAGACGCTGACGATCCTCGTGCGCGCCCGCATCAAGGCGGACGTGCAGGGAGGAATCTCGGGAGAAAAGATCCAATTCGAACTCTCCCGGGTGGAGGCGCGGGGAGACCAATCCTCGAGCAACCTCCTGCAGAACGATGGCGACAACGTCCGCGAGGGCGAAGTCTTCATCGGGACGAACGCCGCGGGTCCCAATGCCCCCGTCGTCAGTCCCATGCACGTCGTCACGATGTCCAAAATCGCGACGATTGCGAATGCCAACCCCGATCCGGATAACACCCAGATCGCCGTTGGTACGACGTCGACCATCGGCCAGTTCAAGCTTACGGCGGCTGCGAATGCCAACGGAATGAACGGGCTGAATCGGATGGTGTTGGACAAGGTGATCTTCACCCTCCAGGTGAAGGATCTCGTGATGAATACGGGATCGTTCGTACTCCAGAACAACGCGAACCTGTCGGCTTTTGCCGGGGGTATGCTGCGTGATGCGAATGGCAACGGCCTGCCGCAAGGCAATACGTTGTTGAACGGAACGTATTATCTCGAGTTTAACGGCCTGAGCTCCTTTCCGGCGATCAGTGAGATCGCTTCCGGGCAGAGTTTGACGCTGACCATTTTGGGCAAGACCGTCGCCGCGAACAGCGGATCGGAGTTGCAACTGTCGTTCGACGGTTTCTCCAATTCGCTTGCCACGTCGTTCGGTTGGAACGCCAGCCACGTCCGCTGGCTCGACATGGATGTCACATCGACGCCGTTCTACGGCTTCGAGTACGCCACGTCGGCTGTCCGCTCCACCAAGTACCGTAACTAACAAGGAGAAAAGAAAACCCTACGTGAAGAAAGCGCCGCCAGTCTTCGGACTGGCGGCCTTTTTAAATCCGTCGTTTAGAACTGCCTCAAGAAACGCATGTCTCCTTCGTAGAACGCTCTCAAGTCCGTGATTCCGTGTTTGATCATCACCAATCTCTCCACGCCGAAGCCGAACGCGAAGCCGCGGAATGACTGCGGGTCCACGCCGCCGTTCTTCAGGACGTTCGGGTGCACCATGCCGCAGCCGCCGACCTCCAGCCACTTCGCTTCCGACGTGTTGCGATGACGCATGTCCACTTCCAACCCCGGTTCCACGAACGGGAAGAAGCTCGTGCGGAAGCGGAATTCGATATCGGGGGAAACGAGTTCTCGGATAGCCGCGCTCATCACCGCTTTCATGTTGGCCAGCGACACGTCCGGTCCCACCATCAATCCTTCGATCTGATGGAAGAGAGGGGAATGCGTCGCGTCGGATTCTTTGCGGTACACGCGGCCGGGGCAGATCATGCGGAACGGTGCCTCATGCGAACGCATGTAGTGGATCTGCACGGGCGACGTCTGCGTGCGCAGCAGGTAGCCCGGCATGTCCTTCACGAAGAACGTGTCCTGCGCGTCGCGCGCGGGATGGTCCGCACGGATGTTCAAAAGGTCGAAGTTGTACTCCTCCGATTCGATTTCGTTTCCCTCGGCCACGTCGAATCCCATGCGGCCGAATACTTCTTCCGCTTGGCGGATGAACTGCGGGATGAGGTGCAAGTGGCCGCGCTCCGTCTTCGGCAGGTCCAGTGTCACATCCAGTTTGTCGGTGTCGGCCAATGCGGACAGCTTGCCCTGCATCAGCTCGCTTCTCCTCTGCGTGATCGCATCCGTTACCTTCTGCTTCCATACGTTCAGTTCCTGGCCCTTCGTTTTACGCTCCTCGGGGTCCATGGCACCCAGCGCCTTCAGCGCGTCGTTCAAGACTCCTTGCTTCCTGCCGAGCAAATGCAATTCAAGCGCATCAATATCCTCGGGCGAGGTGGCCTTCAAGATTTTGTCGATCTCTGCTTCCCATGAAACTGCTGTCGTCATGGCGGCAGCATACCGTATCGACGGGGCACGCAAAAGTGGATCAATGCTGCAGCGCCAGCTCGATGAGCACGAATACCAGGTAGATCAGGATGCCGATCCACCATGTCAGGATGCCCAGGAGGTGGAAGAGGATCAGGATGACGGTGGCCAGGCCTAGGAAGATGCCTTGCCGCAGCGAAATGCCGAGGATCTTCCCGTCATCCCATGCGTGGAACGGGAACCATTTCCACAGGTAGTACAACCCGATGGTCGCGACACTGGCGATGGAAAGGAACACCGACGCGAAGAATGCAGGCAACGCCTGGGCCGGGGACGAGAGAGGGCTGACGCGCAGCAGCACCGTGATGAGCGACGTCACCGAGAGCATGGCCGCGACGATGATGCTGTAGAGGAGGGTGGTCATGATGAGGGTTGGGGTTGGGGTTAGGAAGCGTAAGGGTTGGTACTTGGTTTCAAGTCCAAACCCTAACCCTTTTTTCTTTCATCCAAAAACTTCTTCAACGCCGCGAAGTCGTCGAACAGCGCCTGGCGCAGTCCCGGGTTATGCAACGCCGCGGCGGGATGGTAGATGGGGAACACGGCGGATCCGTCCGGCAGCGTGTGCGCCTTGCCGTGCGCGTCGCTGATGTTGAGTTTCGTGAAGAACGTCGTCAGTGCATGGCGTCCCAGCGGAACCAACACCTTCGGCTTGATGATCGCAAGTTCCATTTGCAGGAAGGGGAGGCATGCTTCCTTTTCCTCGGGGGTGGGATCCCGGTTTTCCGGCGGGCGGAACTTCACGACGTTGGTGATGTACACGTCCGCGCGCACCAGTCCGATCGATTCCAGGAGCGTGTCGAGCAGCTTGCCGGCCTGGCCCACGAACGGAATGCCCCGCGCGTTCTCCTTCTCTCCCGGCGCCTCGCCGATGAATACGATCTCCGCCTTCGGGTTGCCGTTGCCCATCACGGGATTGGATTCCTTCGCGATATCGATCTCCTTCCAGGTGAAGAGTTTCTCTCGAACGTCATCGAGGGTCTTGATCATGGGGTGAGTATAAAGCACCGCCGTCATCGCATCTATGTCTTTCTTGTTCCATGTCCGTGAGGAACTTTTGGAAATGGCCTGTGGAAAACAAAATGCCAATGCCCGTGCAAGCAAGCCCCCGACCCGGTTCTATTCTCCGTGCCGGCAGGGGAGTGAAATGAGCGCATGATCCGATTGCGCGAAACCACAGGCCTTTCCCCGGGAGACGGTGAGCGGGAACGGGCGAAGACGCACATCGTTATCCTTGCGGCCGGTTTCGGCACCCGCTTGCGGTCCGTGTCGCAAGGTCTTCCGAAGGGGCTTGTTCCCGTGCGCTTTCCCGACAATGCCCGCGGGCTTGATCTGATGCAGGAATGCTTCGAGTCAGTGCCCCATGATAAGATCATCCTGTACCGTCGCGACGACGAACGCGATGCGTTTCGCGACGTGATCAATCGTTACGGCTATGCAGAATGCCGTGCCGCGGAAAATACCGAGAGGGGGATTTCGAAAATCATGGGGGAATTCGGCCAAGAGTATCGCTACATTGTTTGCGCGCAGGACATCCATTGTTTTCCGGAAGATTTCGCAGCGTTCGCGCGCCAGTCTTCGCTGTCGCACGCGATACACTGGGGCGTATTCCGCGACGAGCCGGCCATGTCCGACTACGACGGGCTGCTCGTCGATCCCTTGACGCTGGGGATCATCGGCGATGTGTCGGGGAACATCGGTTCGCTGCATACGTACATCAAGGGCGCCATCCATTCCCTTATTCCGGAGATCTATCGCCGCTTCGTAGACGAGCGATGGCGAGCGGAGGGTTCGGCCGGCGGCGATTTCTACTGGGATACGTTGCCGTTCATCAGGAAGCAGAACGAACGGTTGTTCGGCACGGGAATGCCTCCCGTTCTTCGCGCGATTCCGTTCCGGAGGCCCATCTTCGACTACGGCACTCCCGATCGCCTCAATCTTCTCCGACAGCGTCTTTCCCCACCCCCGCATGCAGCTCATGCCCATCTTTGATCCGGTTTCGGAAGCATTCCTCGGTTGCAAACCGCGAGCGGACATACACCGCGACGGCGATTGGCATCGCGGCGTGCAGGCGTTCGTTGTGCGTCCCAACGCGCACGGTTCGTTCGATACCCTTGTGCAAATGCGCTCGGATCGCGTCGATATCGGGCGGCGCAAATACGACCAGAGCCTGGCGACGCAAATGACCATGGAAGACTGCCTCGATGAGGACGCGACCCTGCGCCGGGGCCTGCGTGAGGAGTTGAATATCACCAAGTATGCGAGTATCCATGTTCCTGTTACCCTGAGGATCGTAAAAACGTACGAAGACGACGCGGGCATGGTGAACAGGGAGCTTATTTCCCTCCATATCGTGGCTACTTCCCAGACGCCTTCCATTCCGGCCGGATGCCATAAGATCGCTCACTTCGAATGGATGGAGTGGGAAAAGTTCCTGGCGTTTTTCGACGCGCAGCCTCGGTCTTTCACCAAAACGGGACAATTCTACCTGGCTGCGGATAATCTTCGGCGGCTGGCGGAGCGCTACGCGCGGACGCTGCTCGATCTGCCGTCGGCCGGCCTTGCCTATGTCCCGGCCGCGCCTCTCATGTGCATCCACCACGCGCACGAGCCGCAGATCATCACGACGCTTTTTTCCCTTCCCCAATCCCTCCATGCACGCACAGGAATTTCCGCTTGAGACCATCGGCAGCCGAACCATATTCGAAAACAAATGGATACGTCTCGATGAGGAAACGGTGCGCGACCGCAGTGGCGCCACTCGTCCGTACGTCCTTTCGTCGGCGAAGGAATACGTGATCGTGGTACCGGTGAACCGCAAAGGCGAGGTGCTTCTCCTGCGTCAGTACAAGCATGGCGCGCGCAAGTACGTTCTTACCTTTCCCGCAGGTTATTGCGAAGAGGGCGAAGAGCCACGCGACGCCGCCGCGCGGGAACTGCTGGAGGAGACCGGCTTCAAAGGAGCGGACGTGTGCCTGCTGGGAGTCATGACGGAAAACCATACCACCAGCAGGAGCAGCTTCTCGGTATTCATCGCCGAAGATTGCGAGGGGAACGCGGAGGATGGGGGCAACCCAGATGAGGATGAAGCGAATATCGAACGCCTGTGGCTGCCAGTGTCCGCCTTGCTCACGAAAGAAATACTCGCCCAAATGCCCGCTGCTCCCGTTGTGTCGGCTATCCCCTGGCTTCTGGATTACCTGCATTCGACAGTTGATTCCTAAGCGACAGGATAAACGACGTGAGTTCGTCCGCCGCCTTCTCAAGTCCGCCCGGAGCGAAGGAGTTGCGGATCACAAGCGAATATCCGACATCCTTCTTGTCGCGCTCGAGATCGTCTTGTTTTCGCTTGCCGTCTCCCCGGTCATCCAGCATATGTGATTCGATCTTTACGGCGATCACCTCGTATCCCGCCTTGCGGATGTTTTCGATGCTCTGCTGCGTGTAGGCCTGGATTCCGAACTTCTCCTTGAGCATCGCCAGGTTCGCATGGCTCGTGCCGTAATGGTATCCGCTGTATTCCGTATGGGAAGCCAGCTCTCCGGCGGCTTCCATCCGTGCGAATTCCCCGGGTGTCAGGAAATAATACGAAAGATCATCCGACGCATCGCGCTTCGGCCTGCTCGTGAGGTACTTGATGCGGAACACGTCGTGCGGCAGGCGCTCCAGGATTTTTTCCATCAGCGTCGTCTTGCCGCTGCCGCTGTGGCCTACCAGTGCGATGATAGGGAAGCGTGTCATGGCGTGAGGGAGAGGATGAATGCGACGAGTTCGTCCGCGGCCTTGTCCAATCCTCCCGGCTTGAAGGAGTTGTGCAGGGTGAATGCGTAATCGAGTTCCATCCTGCCGCGTTGCGCGTCTTCGGACGATCTCTTTTCGTCGCGGAACACGATGTTGTCCGACGTTACTTTCACGGGGATCACGTCGTAGCCGGCCGCGCGCATGTCGTGTACGCCTTGCTCCACGTACGCGTGGATGCCGAATCCTTTCTTCAGCGTCGCCTCGTTCCACGCCTTCACGGAACCGTACAGATTCCCAGCGTATTCCAGGTACTGTGCCAACTCTCCCCGCGCTTCCATCCTCCGTATCTCCTCCGGCTCCACGAACTTGTAGAACACGTCGTCCGAGGGTTCGCGCTTCGGGCGGCTGGTCAGGTTCGTCATGGGGAAGACCTTCCCGGGCAGCTTCTCGAACACCTTCAGCATGATGGACGTCTTGCCGCAGCCACTGGGTCCCACGAGGGCGATGACGGGGTGTTTTTCGGACACGGTGAAATCATACCTGAAAATTCCAGGATGTTGATTGGTGGAGCTTACGAGACTCGAACTCGTGGCCTCTTCCATGCCATGGAAGCGCTCTACCAGCTGAGCTAAAGCCCCACTTTCATTCGTCTGGTAACGATGGTGCGCCCGGCAGGATTTGAACCTACGACTTCCAGATCCGCAATCTGGCGTTCTATCCGGGCTGAACTACGGGCGCACGAGATGCTTCTAAAAGAGCCCGGAAAGGCTACCATCACGCATAAATGAATACAATGCCTTCTGAAGCTGCTTAACCGTTCAAAATGAGGTTTTCTACTTCTTTAACCGTTTCCTCCAGCTTCCCGTCCTTGTTCAGGACGACGTTCGTGCAATGGTCGGCATACTTCAGTTCCTTGTCCATGCTGTGCAGGCGGCGCTGCAGTTCGTCATCGGAAATGGGCGCGCGATTGCGGATGCGGTTCACCAGGGCCTCGCGGTGCTCCGGCATGATGAAGATCGACTGCAGGCGGTGCTTGGTTTCCGGTAGGAAATTCGGGTTGTTCTGGATGCTGACGAAGCCCTGCACGTCCACCTCGCGGACAACGATCTTGCCCAGCTTGATGAAGGGGATGATTTCGTCGACCATCGTCCCGTAGTGGTCTCCCCCGTGCACGATCGCGTACTCAAGGAGTTTCTTGTTGTTGAGCAGGTCTTGGAATTCACTATTGGTCACGAAGTGGTAGAACTCGTCCCCCTCGCCGGGCCGCCGCGTACGGGTCGTGGCGGAACGGGGATAGTGGAATTCCGGGTGGGTTTTGCGTATGGCCTTCAGAATGGTGCTTTTACCGACCCCGCTCGGGCCGATCAATAAAACGAGTTTACCAGCCGAAGGGGTGGCTTTATTGGCTTCCATATGCCGATCCTACAGGGTATTTGGGTATTGCACAAATTCGCCCTTTCAGGTATACTTATCTGTTCGATCATTGAACATCTTCCTACCCGTAGCAGAGAGGGAAAGAGTATGTCCCACCGGGGCAGACCTCGTACTTTTTCCCCCTCCCTGCCTCGCGGCTGACCACCGCAAGACACCCTCACTGAGGGCAACAAAAATACAACACACACATACACGTCTTCCCGACTTTAAAGGGAGCCGATCTGGCTCACGATCACACCAACACAAACACACACGGCCTCGAAGTCCTATAACTTTCGAACCGTGGTAGGGAGTCGCAGATCCGGTCACTGCATCTCTCTTCATCGCATCGCTTTGAAGAGATAAGGGTCTCGCACACAACGTTGCGGGACCCTTTTTGATACTGCATGAAAGACAACTCTGAAATATGCCTAGCCTCCCTCTCCTTCTAGGAGAGGGTCGGGGTGAGGATGAATAAAAAATTTATTCGGATTTTTCCTCTTCCTCTTCGGCTTCATGCTTTTCCATGAGCTTTTTTCCAACGATGGTTGTGATGGCACCGCCGATCACCATACCCACGATGACGCGCTTCGCGATGTTCTTCTTCTCCTTGGGCTTTTTCTTGAAGGGCCACATAGGCTTTCAGTATAGCATGGAAAGAATGGTGGTGCAGGCTAAAGGCATATAAAAACAGAGGATATTAGGAAAGTAGGAAGGTAGGACGCCTACCCGCCTACAAACCTACTTTCTACTGCATCAGTGCTTGTTCCAATCGATCTCCGGATACGCCTTCAGGAACTCCATCACCTCCGCTTTCACCGCCTCCAGCTTCTCGGGCGTGCGGGCTTCGACGCACAGGTCGATGCAGGGTGACGTATTGCTCTGGCGGATTCCTGCCCAGGCATTGTCACCGAAGTCGATGCGCGCGCCGTCCATCGTTTCCGTCGGGTATTTCTTGCTGAAGTGTTCGATGCTGTCCGCGACGATCTTCCCTTTCACGTCGTCCGGCGTGTAGGGGCGAAGCGGCGGCATCTGGTAGGTCTTCGGGAAGGCCGCGAAGTGGGCGGAGAAGGGTTTGCCTCCGTTCTTGAGGATCGTAAGGACGCGCAGCGATGCGACGCACGCATCGTCGAAGTGGTAGTAATCCTCTCCGCAGAACAGATGCCCGGATGTCTCGCCGCCCAACAGAGAATGATTGTCATGCATCGCGTGTTCCACGTTGGAGTGACCTACCTTGCACATAACGGGCTTGCCGCCGAGTGCCTTGATTTCGCTTTGCAGGATGCCGGAAGCGCTGACGGTATGGATCACCGATGCGCCTGGGTGCCGGCTCAAATGATCCACCGCGAGCAGGAGGAGAGTCTGATCCGAATTGCGTACCGTACCCGTCTCGTCCACGAAGCCGGCGCGGTCCCCGTCGCCGTCGTACGCGATGCCGATATCGGCCTTGTTGTCGATGACGGCTTTTTGCAGATCCTTCAATGTCTCGTGCTTGCTCGGATCCGCAAGGTGGTTTGGGAAATCACCCATGGGTTCGATATAGAGTCCGATCACGTTGGCTCCGACCTTGCGAAGGATCTCGGTATTGATTGGTCCGGCGATGCCGTTGCCGCTGTCCACCGCGACCGTCAGCCCCTCGCCGACGCCCTTGAAGATGTCGGTCACCTTGTTTACGTACGTCGTCGTCGCATCCAGCGTCTCCAGCGTTCCTTTTCCTTCCATCATGTCGTTCTCTTCAATTCTCTTGCGCAGGATCTGGATATCGTCGCCCGCGAAGGATTCCGCTCCCGCCAGGCAGAACTTGATGCCGTTGTCGTGGCCCGGGTTGTGGCTCGCCGTCACGTGGGTTCCCGCGTCCAGTCCGAACTCGCAGATGGTGAAGTAATTGACGGGGCTGGGGACCGCACCGATCTGCAATACGGTGCAGCCGGATGCCAGCAATCCCTCGATGGCGGCCTGTTCGAACGCGGGGCTGTGGGTGCGCGCGTCGCGTCCGATGCAGATCCTGGGGGATTCCTTTCCCGTGCGCTTGCGCACCTCCGATCCGAATGCCTGTCCGATCATCCTGTACGCGTAATCGCTCAGCTGCGTATCGGCGCGGCCGCGGATGTCGTAAGCTCGGAAGATGCGTGGGTCGATGGACTGCTGCATTGGGAAAAGGGGAACGGAAAATACGCCGTCATGGTTCCGTGTCCGGCTTGTCCTGTCAATGGAGCGGGCGTCCTATTACAGGATGGCCCCGAGGACGAAGTCTACGATGAAGTAGCTGAACAGGATGATGGTCAGTCCGATCAGCACGCGGACGATGAGGCCCTTGGACTTCTCGTACTGCTCGTCGCTTCCAACGTTGATGATCATCATGATGCCCGCGTAGATGATCATGACCACCGCGAGCAGCGCCAGGTACATCATGAGATTGCGCACCGAGTTCATCACGATCGTGATCAGCGGTTCCGGCGTCGCGTTGGAACCGGGGCCGCCTCCGCCAAGTGCATTGACGATGACCGTATCGAAGGCGATCATGAATACGCCGACGATGACTCCGAAGACCGCGCGTTTCATTTCCTCGCCCGCGTCTTCCTTTCCGAACGACGCCATCACCTTGAATGCGCTCACCACGATCATCGCGACGGCCAGGATGCCCACAAGCACCTGCGCCCAACGGATGAGTCCGACGATCTGTTGGTTTACGTCGTTGGCTCCGGATAGGATGTTTTGATCTCCACCGCCCCAGAAGGCGGCAACAAGGGCGTACGTCAGGTTAATGAGGATGATGCCCGCGATCGTCGTGGTGACGGACCTGCGTCCTTCCTCCATTTTGTCTTCGGAGACGCTGCCCACCATTTTCGCCGCCGCACGGATAAGCATGAGCACCGACACGACAACCACCAGCGAGCGGCCTGCCGTATGGATGGTGTTGATGATATCCACCGCCGCAGCGCCTCCGTTCTCACCAGCAAGACCGGTGATGATGTTGGATACCTGCGCGTGGGCCGTCTCGGCGCCGAGCAGCCAAGAGATGCCGGAGATGAGTGCGTTTGTGATCATAAGACGAATGCGTTCGCGGCGAACTGGACGATGACGTAGGCAAACACGACGACGACTAACGCGATGATAGTATTCTTCATCGCCTTTTTCGCACGGTCCTTTTGCCCCTCGTCCACCGAGATGATGTACAGGAATCCGGCGAAGATGAACGTGAGCACTGCCAGCGCCCCGATGATCTGGAGCAGGTAGCGCGTCAGTCCCGCGATTTCCACGATGAAGCGGGTCGTACCGTTACCGGGCATCGCGGCTGCCACGATGACGTTGGCCAATGCCCAAACCACGATACCGGTCATGAGGAAGACGATGCGCTTGCGCAGGTCGTCGAATGCGCCTTCGTCACCGCGCTTCAGGATGATCCTGAATGCCTGGTAGGTGATCGTGACCAGGATGAGCGATCCGATGATTATGTTTGCAAACCCGATGATGCCTTCCAACGCGCCTTGCACCGGCGCGACGTTCGGGCCGCGCACCGCGGACGCAATGAGGGCGTTCGCGAAGATATAGATCGCGGATCCCGTGATACCGTACGCGTAGGCGCTTTTTGTTTCATCGATGATGTCGCCCTTCTCGCCCAGAAGGATCAGTCGTGCGCCGTAGATGAAGAAATATAGCGCGAGGAATGCTCCGAATATGTTTTTGGCCGTTCCCGAGAACACCATGCCCACGATCGTTGAGGAAAGTCCGCTTGATCCACCTCCGTTGCATGGAAGACTGGGGATGACGCTGCAGGGACTGGGTGCTTGCATCGCTGCGATATCCGGAAGCGCCAAAATGAAGGCTCCCAGGAGCATCGCCGGCAGGAATTTGGTCAATCGCATAAATCAGATAATTATAGCAGAAAACGGCTTCTCGGACAATCCTGCCTTTTGGCAAAAAGAAGCCAAGATTCTTGCCTTTACGACGGGAATGCCTACACTTTAAGCATGCAACAATTCTCCACCTCGGGCAGCCGTCCTTTGGCTTTGTCCGCATCCACGGAATCATCGGTTTACGGTCTATTCTCCATCGCGATGGCTTTGACGGTCGTCGGAGTCTATCTAGGCATGGCATATGCGTCTGTTCTTTTGACGGGCGGTATGCACATCCTGTTTCTGATCGTCGAATTGGCGATCATTTTCACATCGCGTCTTTGGATGGATAAATCGCCGCTCAATATCGTTCTTTTCGGCGTTTTCCCCGTCATCAGCGGCATCACCATCACGTCGTACCTCCTTCTATTGCTGACATCATATGTTAACGGTCCGGCAATCCTCTTCAATGCGCTTGCCGCCACCGTCTTCATGGGGTTGGCTGCCGCGGTCTTCGCGCGCACGACGTCCTGGAACCTCGGAGTGTTTGGGCGCGGGCTTTTCTTCGCGGTCCTCGGACTCATCGCATTGGGTATCCTGCAGCTCTTCGTACCGGCTTTGCGCACCCCCGCTGCAGAACTCTTCATCTCCGGAGCCGGCGTCGCCGTCTTCGCCTTTTTCACGGCTTTCGACCTGCAGCGCATCCAGGAGCAGGCCAGGCTTGGAGCGAATCCCTTTATGCTGGCCCTTAGCCTGTATTTGGACATCTTCAACCTGTTCCTGTACATCCTCCGCTTTATGACCGCCCTATCGGGCGAACGGAGGTAATAGAAAGGCCTAAAATAGCCCTTTACAGACGTTCTTCGCGTCAGTACCCTACACGCACTTATGGCAAAGCGCCCCACCCCCAAAAAGCGACGCGCAAAGCGCGCTACCCGGCTCCAGCACTCACACTTCGTATCCATGGAGGTGAAGCGTCTGACGAACCTCCAGCAGTCTCCGTACGCCATTCCGGCCGAGCCGAAGGGCAAGGCTGACAAGGCTCTGAAGGGAATCACGAGGATCAAGGCGTAAGCCCCGACTCCGCATTCATTTGCGCGGGCGGGACCAAACGTCTATCGTTTCACCGATCATTTGCGCTTCATGCGCTTCACCCCACCTTCCCATGGCACGCCGACGACACCTCTCGCGTATCGCAGTCATGCAGGCTCTCTTTGAACGTGAGCAGCACCCGTCCTCCGACATCAGCCAGTCCCTTATCCTAAACCAGAACGAGCTCGGTGACGTCGATGCGGAATTTTCCGGAGTCCTTCTGAAGGGCGTCCTGGAGAACGAGGAAAGCATCAGGGAGCAGATCCAGACGCACGCGCCCGAATGGACGCTGGAGCGCATGGATCCCATTTCCCGCTGCGTGCTCCTGGTCGGCGGCTTCGAATTGCTTTGCGCCAAGGACGCCCCTCCGGCGGTCGTCATGAACGAGGCGATCGAGATCGCGAAGGAATTCGGCAGCGAGGAAAGCGGTAAGTTCGTGAACGGCGTCTTGAACGCCATCGCCGAAGGTATCAAATCCTGAACTGGAAAAACCGACTCGCCTCATTCATACTCGACCCATGCAGCCACTCTCGTTCGTCCTACTGGAGAAGTCGATCGGCTTTCACTTCCGCAACAAAGATCTTCTCGTCCAATCTTTGACGCACCGAAGCGCCGTGCGCGATAGCAAGAAGAGCGGTCACAACGAGCGCCTCGAATTCCTCGGGGATGCGGTGTTGGAGTTGGCCGCGACGGAATACCTGTACCACCTCTCCGACAAACCGGAAGGCGAATTGACGAACTGGAGGTCCGCACTGGTGCAGCGCGAGCATTTGGCCGCCGTCGCGCGCGAGATTAAGCTGGGCGACTATCTGCAACTCAGCCGCGGTGAGGAATCCAGCGGGGGACGCGACCGTACGTCCAACCTGGCGAATGCGTTGGAAGCCCTTATCGGAGCCATTTTCCTGGACAGGGGATTCGAGGAAGCGCAGGCCTTCTGCCACAACTACATCCTGAAGAGACTCGAGACGCTGCTCGCTCAAGGCAAGGACCGCGACGAGAAAAGCATCTTCCAGGAGATGGCGCAGGAGAAGCACGGCATCACCCCGCACTACGAGACCGTGGATGCGGTCGGACCCGACCACCAGAAACATTTCACCTGCGCAGTGTACATCGGCGAGGAGAAAGTCGCCGAGGGGCAGGGCCTCAGCAAGCAGCGCGCCGAACAGGCGGCCGCGAAAGAAGGGCTCAAGGCAAAAGGCTGGAAGTAATATTAATTCGAGTCTTCCTCAATATTGTACCGCAGGAAGGAGCGTACTTTGATGCCTCGGCTTTCGATGCTGTTTCGGATCGCTTTCAGCTCCTCTAGCTCATCGGGGGATAGGTGTCCTTTGTGCGCGTAAAATCTTTTCTCCAAGTTGCCCAGTTGTACAAGGTCGATGGCATGCGCCGAGAGGCCGATGGATTCAGCTCTTTCCATGTGGAAATTTTAGCCTGATGAGTCGCCTTGTCTATTATTTTTGTCTTTCTCTGTTTTGCCCTTTGGAAAGCCATTTAAATTGTATAAAAAGTTTATACAAATAGGGGAGTATACTCAAACCATGCCTTTTGAAAAGCTCGTACGCGACGGCATTCCGCTGATCATGCAGGAGTCTGGCAGCGAGCCGGATTTCCGCGTCGTCCGCGGCCGAGAGATCGCATCTTTGTTGCGTCGAAAGGTTTGGGAAGAAGTGGACGAGCTCATGCGGGCTCGCAAGCGCGAAAAGATCATCGAGGAGTCGGCGGACGTGCTGGAGACGGTGGAAGCGTATTGCGCGCTACACGGCATCACGATGGACGAAGTGATGCGCGCCAAGAAGCACAAATTGAAGGAAAAGGGCGGATTCGAGAAGGGGTTCGTCGTGAAATTCCAGGGCAGGAAGAAATTTTAAAGATACAGGTTTTCCCCCGCCTGCGTGGGAATGAAACTTGCTTCGAACGCCCAGCGTACCGTTTGGAGTATCTGTTCCTCGGTGAGGCAACCGTGCTTCCGCAGCAAGTCTATTTCCTTCGTCATGTTCGTGCGGAGCATGGATGGGTTGTCCGTGTTCACGCAGAACTTCACGCCGGCGTTCCACAGCGCTTGGATGACTTCCTTCAGGTGCGCGCCGTCGCGGATGAATCCCACGCTCATGTTCGAGGTCGGGCAGAGGCACATCGTCAGGTTCTTCTTCGCAACCGTTTCCATGAGTGCCGGGTCGGTGTAGGCACGGAACCCGTGGTTCAAGCGGTCCAGGGGAAGGGTGTCGATGACATGGCGCATGTCCTCCGCTGTGCCGTCCTCGCCCGTATGTACCGTCGTCTTGAGTCCGTTCGCCCGCGCATGTTCGTAGAGCGGGACGTACTCCTCGTAGCGGAAGGAGCCGTCCTTGGGCATGGGGCCGGCGATATCGATGCCGACGATGCCCCTGGAGCGGTATTTGACCGCCTTCTTGACGATGACTTCGTTCAGTTCAAGCGGAAGCCTGCGGTCCAGCATGAGCATGATGCCCGCACGGATCCGGGGGAATTCCGCGAGTGCCCGTTCCATGCCGCGCAGCGCCGCCAGGATGATTTGGTCCAGGTCGCGTTCTCCCTCGCGGTTCCGGAACACGGGATTGAACCCAGGCTCCTGCAGCGTCACGTTGTTCGCGCGGTACGCGCCCGAAATGACATGGTACACGGTCTGCTCCATCGCGACAGGCGAACTCTGCACCAGTTCGGTAAGGTGGAACAGGCTGTGGTAATCCTCCCAGGTGACTATTTCCTTATTCAGCGTCACCATGTCGAAGAACTCCCAATAGTCCTTGGAGGGGAGTTTGATGCCCTGTTCGTGGGCGATGGACCACAAAATATGCGGCTCCACCGATTGGCCGAGGTGGAAGTGCAGTTCCGCGAGTTCCAGCGTCTGTCTATTGTTGGTAACCATGGTGGATTATTACGCCGATGCCACCCCCAGCGCAAATCAAAAAACGCGCCCTTGCGGACGCGTCTTTCTCAATCGATCGTAAGAGGGGATTACTTCATCTTGATCTCGATGTCGACTCCGCTCGGAAGCGAGAGGGACTGGAGCGATTCCACGGTCTTGAACGTCGTCTCCGTGAGGTCGATGAGGCGGCGGTGCGTGCGCATCTCGAACTGGTCGCGCGCGTTCTTGTGGACGAACGTCGACTTGTTCACCGTGAACTTGCGGATCTTGGTCGGCAAGGGGATCGGTCCGTGGACGACGGCTCCGCTGCGCTCGGCCGTGTCGATGATCTTGCCGGCGGCCTCGTCCAACACGCGGTGGTCGAAGGCGCTGAGGCGGATGCGGATACCGGAAACACCCCCGTCGTCCTTTTTCTTCTTCGCCTCCTTGGGCTCGGGAACGTCGGACTTCGCGGCGGCGGCCTTCTTGGCCGGTGCCTTCTTTTTCGTTTCGTCGGTTTTGGTGGTCTTAGCGTTCATAGAGCCAGGGGGGAAGAAAGAGCAGGGGGATAAAAAGAGAAGAAAGGGGGTCCTTTCGGACCCCCCGCTTCAGGAATTATTTGATGATCTTGGTAACGACGCCGGATCCGACCGTGCGTCCTCCTTCGCGGATAGCGAAGCGAGTTCCTTCCTCGAGAGCCACCGGGGCTCCGAGCTGGACGGAGAACTTCACGTTGTCTCCCG
>CAZUYK010000007.1:0-70095 GCA_964624905.1 uncultured Candidatus Peribacteria bacterium | reverse complement strand
TTCCGGGATACACGATTTCGAGTCGTGCGCTTTCGACCACTCAGCCACCTCTCCAGGGGGAACGCGGAAATGCGTTTTTCGGGGTCAGCTGGCCCATTGTGGAGTGTTGGCCCGTCGATGGCAAGTCTGTGTCGTTCGCACGTTGCACGGCAAACCACAATTGCGTCAATTGCATATTGGCTTAGGAATTCACCGTGAATTTTGAGAATGGACTTGCGGAGGTGTTGCATGTGTCCCTAGAATCCCATTCGCATTTACTTCTTTACCCCAGTTCTTATGAGCAGCTACGTCGTTGCATCCGCAATCAAGGCTTTCATCAACGAGAAGGGCATGATGTCCTCCGGTGATCTCGCCGAGCACGCCAGCAAGTTCCTCGAGGAGGCACTCGCAAAGGCTGTGAAGCGCGCTTCGGCCAACGGCCGCAAGACTGTCCGCGGCGAGGATCTGTAATCCTAACCCCGAACAAAGAACGAAGCGTCCCGTAAGGGGCGCTTTTTTCTTGCGCGCGAAACTGCGCGGAGTAGGATCGCCCTCCTATGTATACCCATCGCAACTACACCGCCGACCCTATCCAGGATCTTTTTGATGGTGTGCAGGAGATAGGAACGGACGAACAGCGCGCCCGCGGAGCCGAACTTCTTTTGGAGCATGACGTCGCCGTGGAGCAGGAAGAATGTGATGCCATTCGCCGAAAAATGCTCGTGCTGCTTGCCACTGCAGATTGGAATTACCAATTCACGCCGGAAGCGGAGGAGAAGAGGCGGATCATTATTCGCCAGAACTTCGGACAGGCGGCGTAAGGATCATTGGGGTATGATTCGGTCATGAAGCATCTAAATATTGAAATCAAAGCGAAGTGTTCGGATCAAGAGAAGATTCGCTCGGTGCTTATTGAAAAAAAGGCCGACGCGAAGGGGACGGATCATCAGATTGACACGTACTTCAAAGTTCCTCAGGGGCGATTGAAGCTGCGCGAAGGGAATATCGAAAATTTCCTTGTGTACTACGAGCGCCATGACCAGGAGGGGCCGAAAGAGTCGAAGATCCTGCTTGTGAAAAACAATCCCGAATCGTCGCTGAAAGAGATTCTGATGAAAACCATGAAAGTGCTAGCTATAGTCGACAAACGTCGCGAAATTTTCTTCATTGATAATGTGAAATTCCATCTGGATACGGTCGAAGGGCTTGGGACATTTATGGAGATAGAGGCGATCGATGAAGACGGAACGATTGGTGTTGATGAATTGCAAAAGCAATGCAGGCTCTACATGGACCTGTTCGATATTAAAGAAGAAGATCTTCTGTCTGTTTCCTATAGTGATCTGATCCTCAAAAAAACCGGGAGTTGATTACCCCTCCTTTGCCTGGCGTTTCAGTTCTGCGTCGATGAACGCTTGGATGTCACCATCCAGCACGGCCTGCGTTTGAGATGTTTCCACGTCGGTGCGCAGGTCTTTCACCATCTGGTACGGGTGCAGGACGTAGCTGCGGATCTGTTGTCCGAAGTCCGCGGACTGCGTGGCGCCCTTCAGGTCTTTCTTCTGCGCCAGCATTTCTTCCTGCTGTTTCTGCAAGAGTTTCGCCGCAAGCATGTTCATCGCGCGTTCGCGGTTTTGGATCTGGCTGCGTTCGGTCTGGCAGCTCACCACGATGCCCGTGGGCAAGTGGGTGATGCGGATGGCGGATTCCGTTTTGTTCACGTGCTGTCCTCCCGCGCCGCCCGATCGGTACGTATCCACGCGCAGGTCCTTCGCCTCTATATTCACGGCATCCGCGTCCTTGATTTCTGGCAATACTTCCACGAGCGCGAAGCTCGTCTGGCGCAGGCTCTTGGCGTTGAAGGGGGAGAGGCGTACGAGGCGGTGCGTTCCCTTTTCACACTTTAGATATCCATAAGCAGGATCTCCTTCTACGAAGACCGTGGCGGTCTTGATGCCCGCCTCGGCTCCGTCGGTTTTATCGAGCAACGATGTCTTCCATCCCATGCGTTCGCAGTAGCGCAGGTACATGCGCAGCAAGAACCCCGCCCAGTCCTGCGCTTCGGTTCCTCCCGCTCCTCCGCTGATCGTCACGTAGGCGTTGTTGTGGTCGAACTCTCCCGAGAGATACAGCATTCCTTCCAGCGAGCCCCACTGTGCTAGTGCCTTCTCGTATTCCTTTTGCAAATCGCCAAGGTCCTCGGGGGATGACTGCTGCGTGAGTTCCACGAGTCCCAATACTTCATCCGCGAGCGCGCTCACCGGTTCCCACTGCTTTTTCAAATTGCGCAGATTCGCGAAGAGTTCGTTCGCGCGCTTCTGGTCGTTCCAGATATCCGCGGCACTCGTCTGCGCTTCCAACTCTTTGATCTGGTCCGGGATCTTACGAGCCTCAAAGAGAGTCCTTGCCCGTCAGCACGGCTTCTTTCAGTTCCTGTAATTTCTGCAGAAGTTCTTCCATGGAAGAGAGTGGCTAAAGGTAGGGGACTGGCGGGAGTATACATTTAAAAAGAAAAGCCCCAACTCGGAACGGTTTTCCTTCGTACTGGTAGGAAGCGGTCGCTGCGATTGGTCGAGTTCGATATTGCTTTCCCAAAAGTAGAGCATTGGCTTTCCTTTTAAGTTTTTGTATCCAAATGCCGATTTCGGTCTTAGAAAATTATGCTTCATAATATAAATATGTCAAACACACCTCCCTCCCCAAAACAGGCGTTTTCCGCTATAATAAGAGGAATACATGGAAGACACACAGATTCCAGAACAGGCACCTACCAAAGCGTCCTTCCGGTCGATTCTCGACCGTATCGCCGAGCCGTTCGCCATCTTCAGCGTCGCGCTTTTCGTCTTGCTGCTTATCGCGCAGATCGGGGTGCTTCCGCTCTTCAATACATTCGATATCAAGGGGCAGAAGCTGAGCCCGAACCAGTTGAGCCAGTACAAGGCGCAGCTCGTGCAGAAGGTGAATGATGCCGAGTCCGCCCGCAACGATCTCATCCTTCCCATCAAGAACGAAACGTACCACCTACTCCAGACGCAGAAAGACGTGCTGCCGCCCATCGCGACCGTGAAGGCCGCCCTGGAATCGGCCGCCCGCGAGACGCAGGGGAGCGGATCCATCGTGATCGCCCGCATCCATGTGGATGGAAAAACGGTGGCGGTGAGAGGAGATGTGCGTGCCGGTCTTTCCAGCATGACGGTGCTTGCGACATTCATCGAGAAAGTGGAATCGCTTCCGTTCATCAAGACGTTTACGCGCCCCGCGTTCACCCGCGAGACGGATCCCGTTCTGGGCGCGCATTCGCCATTCACGTTCTCGTTTACCTCCAAATGATCACGCTCGAGTCCTTCAAGCGGCTGCGCACGACGAAGAACCTGCTCCTCGTGGGCAGTGTCGCGCTGGTGCTGTCCGGACTCCAGATGTATTCCTTCACGCTGCAGATCCGCGAAGTGAAAGACGTGGCATTGCCCGCGGCGCTCGCGCTTCCGTCGCTCGAGAAACGGCTCTTCGTTCTTCAGGAACAGGCCGAACTCGGCGAGCTCCAGGAAGCGATCGGCAACGGATCTCAGGATGAGAAAGTCCGCATGTACATCCTGCCCCCGCAAGACGAGATCGACCGCCTTATCCAGACGTTCGACCTATTCCTGCGTCGTTGGCAGCAGAAGAGAATCGTTACACATGTCACGCCTCTCTCGGTCGGCACCGCGTCCGGAACCGCGCTGCATGGCGCCAAGGAACCGTTGTTCGCCACGCCCGTTTCCTTCGAGGCCGATGTCACGCCCGAAGGCCTCGATCAACTTCTCCTCTTCATCGATCTCGCGGGTAACCTGACTGTGAACGACGCGCTCGACGAAATCTCCCGCGGCGAACTCCTGCGCCTCACGGAAGAGGAGAATCCCGCAGCGGTGACCGCCCTGGAGCAGTTCCTTTCCGCGGATCTCCTGACCTACGTGAAAGATCCGGGGGGAACCGAACGCCAGCTGTTGCGCGCGTTCACGTCCAACACGTTCGCAGACGGCTTCCGCCAGATCATCGCCGGATCCCAGCTCCCGAAGGCCGAAAGCCTCTTCTCGGGTGACATCCTGTCCGCGATGGACGAGGATAAGCTGTGGCCGATCCGCATGCTTCGTATCAAGGGACTATCCGTGACTCCCGTCACCGACACGCAGTCGCACGTGAGCCTGTCGCTCGAGGCGATCTCCAGGGGGAAGTAAGCAAAAGGAGCGCCGGTATCTTGACCAAACGCCCCTATTTCCTTATATTTCAGCCCTCTTTCCCCATTTTCCAGTTTGAGACAACGCTTTACGGGACGCAATCAGCAGAAGCAGGAGAAGCGCCCGCGCATGAACGCGCAGATCACCTCGCCGGAAGTCCTTCTCATCGATGACGAAGGAAAAGCAGAGAAACTTCCCATCGCGGAGGCCCTTGCGCGCGCCCAGGCCGCGGAACTGGATCTCATCGAAGTGTCTCCCAAGGCAGTGCCTCCAGTGGTGAAAATCGACGATTTCGGCCATTTCCTGTACCAGGTGCAGAAAAAGGAGAAGAAGCAGAAGGCCAACTCCAAGCAGAGCGAGACCAAAATGCTCCGCTTCGGGTTCCGCACTGAAAAACACGATATCGACCGTCTCATGGAGCGTGCCAAGGAGTTCTTCGAGGAGCGCCACATGGTGAAATTCGCCGTCCGCCTTCGCGGCCGCGAACTGACCAACAAGGAGTTCGCCCTCAATAAACTGCGTCAAATCATCAAGGACTTGGCCGACGTGGCCGAGGTGGAGCAGGAGATCAAGCCCCAAGGACCCCAGTTTACGGCGGTTTTACGCCCTAAGAGGTAAAATCCGCCCGAATGGTCCGGATTGCCTATTTTCCTTTGCATTCTCCGTTTTCCTTTCCTATACTCCGGGCCCCGAATTCATCTTATGCCTAAGATCAAGTCACACAGCGGCGCCAAGAAGCGAGTCCGATTGACCGGCTCGGGCAAAATGGCAATGAAGCGCAACAGCCGCAGCCACCTTCTCCAGCAGAAGAGCAAGCGCGCGAAGCGCCAGAACAGGACCTTGGTCCTCCATCCTACGAACATCCCGCACATCAAGCCGATGTTGCCTTACCTCAAGTAATCCTCCCTACCCATGCGCGTAAAACGTGGAATCGTCCGGCACAGGAGACACAAGAAAATTCGCGACCTCGCGAAGGGTTACCAGGCGAACCGCCGCGTGACCTTCAAGAAGGCCAAGGAAGCCGTCATCAAGGCCGGCCAGCACGCGTACATGGATCGCAAAAAGAAGAAGCGCGATTTCCGCAGCCTCTGGATCGTTCGTTTGAACGCCGCTATCCGCGAGACGGGAAGCACGTACGCCGTCTTCATGGGCCAGGTGAAGAAGAAGGGTGTCCAGATCGACCGCAAGGTGATGAGCGAACTCGCCGTCCGCGAGCCGGAAGCCTTCAAGAGCCTGGTCGAGCAGATCACGAAATAAAAATTCCATTGAATCCCGAGTGACGAGGGGTAGCATATTTCGCATGTTCGATTCCATTGATACAAGGGAGGGCGATCGCGACGGGTTTCTTCCGGAGTTGGACGATCAAGCCGATGCCGGCGAATCTTTCACGCCGCCGATCGTGGACGAATTTCTGGGAAAGACTCACGAATCCCAAGTCGCCGTCGACATAGCGACGCTCCAGGAGCGTGCGAAGGCAGTGGGGCTCGAAGGATTCCTGAACCTCGGGCGGGCCGCCGATGCCGGCAAGGCCATCGCCTAAGCAAGCCGTTTATCGCACCAGCGTGCGTATCTTTGGCAGCGCCTTTTCCGCGGCTTCGCGCCCGGCTTTCACGAAGGCGTCGGCCTTGTCGAAGCGGTAGGGGCCGTAGGGAAGGTGCGGTTGGATCACCAGGTCGCACGCGTCCAGGCTTTCGCGCAGCGACTGTTCGCCCGCCATCAGGAATTGTCCCCAGCCCGGCGGAAGGAAGGGGGCGAGGTTCTGGTAACGCGGTTGCGTGTCCGTGCCGATCACGACGTCCGGCAGATAGATTTCCCGCAGGGTCCTCGCAGGCACCGCCCCGAAGCTGCACAGGTCGATGAACGTTTCGTCGCCCACTTGAACGGGGGAGAAGATTACGGGTACGGCGCTCGTCGCCATTAATGCATCGATGAGTTTCGTATCATGGCGGAAGAAATGCGGCTCGATGCACGTTCGCACGTCCTGCGTGAAGTCCGGGGAGAAAATATTTTCCCAACGGATGGGTTTCACCACCTTTCCCGCGACGCACACGAACGGGATCTTGCAATCGTCGATGGTCTTTCCATCCAGCAGATCGCCGAGGAACTGGTGCAGCTTCTGCTGGAAAAGGCCCCCGTGGAAGCCATTCTTGAGCGGGTTTTTCGATGGTTCCGCGACCGTGAAGGGGGTGAGTTTGTGCAAGATGCCGTCGAAGACGCTCGCGGGGTACCCGAGAGCCAAAAGCGCGCCGACGATGGCGCCCATGCTGCTGCCCGCGATGTAATCGGGCGTCAGACCCTCTTCCTCAAGCACCTGCAAAACACCCACGTTCGCGATCCCTTGCGCCACGCCGCCGGAGAGGACCAGACCCCAAGACATGCGCGCAGTGTATCAGCGTTGCTTCGGCGCGCGAACCTTCTCGTAGATCAGGATGAGGCACAGGTTCAGGAGGATCGTTGCCACTGCGATCCAGGCATTGCTTACGGCGGAAACAGCGGCTTCCCAGGCGAGTGTCATCGGGAGCGGGAGGGCCGCGATCGATATGACGGACATCGGTATGATGAACAGCAGAACGATGAGCAGGGCCAGGTTCCCGGTGATTTTCCAGAACGTGTTACGCACCGCATCCTTGCTGCGCTTCAACGCGGCGCGGTACGCCGTGTTCTCGCCCACGACGATGACCTGGAAAAACACCATGCGGATGGCGGCGATGACCGCGGGAAGGGCAAACAGTCCCGATACGGATAGGAGGATCGGATTCTGTGCGCTTGCCGGGCTGAAGTATGCCAAAAGCAGGATGTATGCCACTCCCGGCAGCGTCCACAAGGCGATGACGCAGGCATACAGGATGTTCGTGAGCAGCAGGGGGATGACGAACGCCTTGGCTTGGGAAGCCGTTGCCCGGAACGACGTACGCGATCTGCCGGCCTTCGTTTGCAGCATGCGCTTGCCCGTTACCAGGACGCAGCATTGCCCCCAAACGTTCAAGAGCGCCAGCAGGACGATAAGCACGATGATGGCGATGCGCCCCTCCGCGACCATCGCCTCCGGTACCATCTTTCTCTCAATGACCGCTGTCAGTCCGTCGCTGGCGAGCATGGGCAGGAAGAGCAGCCAAAAACCGACCGACACGAGGGCGGGTTGTTTGCGGAAGAATTCCCAGGAGGAGCGGATGATGGAGATGATTGTCATGGCCGCGCAATTGTAACATTGATGTTATTGCAGGTGAAAGACGGTTTTTAAGGCCTTTTCTTGCAAGGAGGAATCGTATCGAAGATACTATGCAATTATGAGCCAGCCACAAACGTGCGTCACGTGCCATATGGCGCGGGAGATCTGCCCCGATTGCGCAGGCCAGATCTGCAGCGAGGAATGTCCGGATCAGACATGCGTCTGCACGATCGAACGGGAGCCCGTGGAAGAGTGACCCTTATTTGCGCTTCACGCGGATGAATCCTGACACGGGCAGGACGTCGAGCTTCTTTTCTTCCTTCTGCAAGATGTCCAGAAGGAGGTTTACGCCCGCCGCGTCCGATGCCATGTGGCTGCACTGGATCATATTCAGGTTGAACTTGCGGCCCACTTCCACTTCCTTCTCCGTGAAGTGCATGCAGAGGATGGTACCCACGCCCGCGTGCGCCTGCTGCTCGATCATTTCCTCGGGGCCGTTGGTACCGCCGGTGAAGCCCGTCGCCACGATCTTTCCGGGGCGGCCGGAGCTGGATCCGTTCACGATGAACGAAGGATTGCCTTTCTTGGCGTAGTAGTTGTACTCCGGCATATCGTTGATGGCGTTGACGATGCTGCCGAGATCATCCCATTCCTTCTGGCAGATGTTCTTTTCCATGTGCCTCCAGATGAGGTTGTCGGTGACGGTGTGGCAGGTGAAAGCGGGGATGCCCAGCAGTTCCGCGGCACGCTCCGTGCGCAGGATGTTGTCCGCATGGATGGCCCTCCAAATGCGCTCCATGCGCGGCCTAAGGAGGAAATCTCCTTGGTTGATCGGCACGCCGGCGGCATGCGCCACGTCCGCATTCAGCGGCATGACCTTGTCCAGGTCCGCGAGCGCGCGGCCCTCCGGGTGGTGGATCATGATGGCGTCGATCTTCTCGCCCTTCTCGCGCAGCCTGTCGGCCAGGAGGATTTCGGGAGTTTCGATGTCGATGCCGATCATCAGGCGCGTGACTTCCTCGTCGCCGGTACCGTTGATGATGCGGGAATCGTGGTACGGGTTCCAAGTGCGTTCCTCGTCGAAGAATTCCTTCTCCTTTCCTTCCGCTTTCTTCAGGCGGTCCGCCTGTTTCTTCAGTTGCTTATCCAGGTATTTCTTGCCGCGGATGTCCGCGTCCATGCCGATTTCGATGGTGCGCTTGTAGAGTTTGGAGAGCTTCATGATGCGTTGGGAATGATGGAATGTAGGGTACGGATAAGTGCGGGCGAGGGAAAGGGAAATCTTTAAAAAAGGGTTAGGATTAGGGTTGGGAACGGCAAAATAACCCTATCCCTAACCCCACTCCTTACCCTATCAATCCACGATGATCTTCACGTCCGCGATCGTGATGCCCCCTGGCGACACCAGCACCGGGTTGAGGTCCAACTCGCGGATGCGGGGGCAGTCGCACATCATCTCGGATACCTTCACGGTCAGCTGCGCCAGCGCATCGATGTCGCTCTGGGATTTTCCGCGCATGCCGCGCAGCAGTTTCCAAGAGGTCAGTTCGCGCAGCATGTTGTAGGCCTGTTCGATCGCGACCGGCCCGATGCGCACGGCGGCGTCTTTGAAGAGTTCCGTGTAGATGCCGCCGAGTCCCGCCATGATGAGGGGGCCGAACGCCGCGTCGCGTATGCCTCCGACGATGAACTCGTCGCCTATGGGCAGGAATTTTTGGATGAGCACTCCCTCCGCGGCCGCGTCCTGTGCATTTTCACGCACGTTTTTCAGGATGCGATCGTAGGCTTCCTCCACTTCCGCCGCGGTCTTCAGGTTCGCGGCCACGCCGCCCACGTCCGTCTTGTGGACGATGTCCGGGGAGCTGATCTTCGCGATGACGGGGTATCCGATCTTTTCCGCGATGGCGATCGCTTCCGCCCGGGTGCGCGCGACGGATTGCGCGGGGAGCGGGAGGCCGAACAACGCCAATAGTTCCTTGGATTTTTCCTCCGACAAGAGGCCCGAGGTTCCCTCCAAAATCGCCGAGGCTTGCGCGGCGTGCCCGTCGACGGGGCAGGCAGACACTTCTTCCTTGTCCCTGCTTCGGCGCAGCGCCGAGATGGCGCGTACCGCGCGTTCGGGGGTGTCGAAGACGGGAATGCCGTGCGAGCGCAGCGCCTTGCGGGCGTCTTCCACCAGGGGGCCGCCCATGAAACACGTCACCACCGGCATGAGGGGCGAGTGCTTCATGATGCGGATGATGGCATGCGCGATCTCCTCCGCCGGCGTCATGATCTGCGGCGTGAGGATTACCACCAATCCGTCGATGCTGCTATCGTCGCGGCATGCGGTCAGGGCGGCTTCGTACCGGTCCGTCTTCGCGTCCCCGATGATGTCGATGGGATTCTGGATGGAAGCCGTGGCCGGCAGGGCGGCGCGCAGCGGTTCCAGGTTCTGGGGTGCAAGCAAGGGGAGCAGCAGGTCCGCTTTTTCCACGTAGTCCGAGGCAAGGATGCCCGGTCCTCCCGCGTTCGTGATGATCGCGATGCGGTCGGTGAGCAGGGGCGGCTGGGACGAGAGCGTGGTCAGGAGATCCAGGAATTCATCCATATTGTGGGCTCTCCGGATACCCGATTGGATGCACAGCGCGTTTATCGCTTCCTCGGATCCGGCCAGCGCCCCCGTGTGGGACGCGGCCGCCTTGCGGCCCAGTTCCGAGACTCCGGATTTCAGGAGGACGATGGGCTTTTTCGAGGCGACCCGACGCGCGATTTCCAGGAAATCCCTGCCACGCTCGATGCTTTCCAGGTACATGCCGACCACGGCCGTCTCCGGATCTTTCTCGCACATCTCCAGGTAGTCGCATTCGTCCATCACCGTCTTGTTCCCGATGGAAAAGACGGACGCGAACCCGAGGCCCAGCGTCGGCGCCAGGTCCATGATGCCCACGGCTGTCGCGCCGGACTGGCTGATGAGCGTCACGTTTCCTTTCGGCGGGAGGTTCTTCGCGAAGGACGCGTTCATGTTGAGCGACGTCTTGAGCACCCCCAGGCAGTTCGGTCCGACCACCGAGATACCGTGTGTCTTGGCGATCTCTTTCACCTGTTTTTCCAGCGCCATGCCTTCGTCCGAATGCGACTCCTTGAATCCCGCGGTAATGACCACCACCTGCTTGATTCCTTTCTCGCCGCATTCGGCCATGGCGCCCGGTACGGCCGCCGCCGGAATGACGATGACCGCCATGTCCACGGGGCCCGGGATGTCTTTCACGGAAGCGTACGCCGTGATGCCTAAAATGTCCCCTCCTTTCGGATTCACGGGATATATTTTCCCCTTGTATTCCTCGGTCACCAGGTTGTACACGATGTCATGCCCCACCTTTCCGGGCGTGGCAGAGGCACCGATGACCGCGATGGAGGAAGGGGAGAAGGCGGTCATAGGGAAAGGTATCTAAGGTCCTGGATGAGATGTTCGGTGAATATCCTCTTTCCTTCTTCGTTGAGGTGGTCGCCTGAGGCGAAATGTTCCTTATGGATGTCGTCGAGTTCGGTGTAATCGAGCAGTACGACTCCGTTGGATTCTAGATAGTCCCTCAGGTCCGCCATGTATTTTCGCATTTCGACGCTTTCTGGCTCGACGATATGGGACTTCTTTTTGACGCGTATGAGCACGAGGTTGATGTTGTATTTTTTCACGATTTCGACAATGTCTGGCAGGAGGGAATTTGCGAGCTTTTCCTCAAAGCTGCCTTTGCCGAATCTTTTTTTCTCGTTGAGGATGTCGGCGGGCTTCCCGAGGACGTTCATGATCCGGTTGATGTCCCTACTGAAGTTTTCGTTTTTACCAAAGAGACCGACCGCGATGTTTTTCGTTTTCGGGTAAATCATGGATTTTATCTCTTGTCTGCTGTGGATGAACGGGATGTTCTGGAACAAGAAATTGCCAAGTTTTCCCATGGAGGGTTCCCACACTTTTTCCTTCAGGAGCGGCTCGTCTTTTTCCGACAATGCGATCAAATCCGTCTCCCGGAAACCGCTGAGCCCGTACAAAGGGTCCGTCAGGTCGGTTTCTCTGAAGGGAAGAATGAATACTTCAGGCTTCTTCTTCACCTTCGCGAAGACATTCGCCATCGCTATGTACCATAGCGCGGAATGGGAGCCATCGCGCCTGAACATCGCCACTTTTTTACCGAGTTCGTTTCCCAGTGTTTCCATGTCGATGTTCGATTTGGATATCGAATTCCCCAAGATGACCCACTGGGGGATCTCGCGGTCGTATTTCCCTCGGTAATACGCGAGCTCGGAGTCGGAGAGCTTATGGGTTGAAATAAGTGTGTTCACACCCCCAACGGCGATGGAGCCTATGATGGCATGCAGGAGAAGCATCTTCCAGATAGAAGGCCTGCTCTCAATCGTTACTGGCGTAGGCGTGTTTTCCAATTTTTAGAACTGGAAGTAGATAAAATCGGTTTCGCCCTGTACACCCAGGATGCCTGTCGCAATGACTAGCACCCAGAATGCAAGAACGGATCTCCAGGCCCGCGGCTTTCTTTCCAGGATGGTGATGCATATCCATGCCACTGAGAAAGTGAGGCAGATCAGCAGCAACATGATGCTCGCCGCGACCTGCTGCAGCGGAAGGCGCAGAATCGGATGCGTGACTGTGTGCATGAGCCAGCCGAGATCGTGGGATCTGAATATGGACCAGCCGATCAATGTCCAGACGTACATGGTGACTGCCGCGAGTGCGGTGCCCAGTTTGGATATCGGCTGCCATTTTCCTGTCCATCCAAACCAACTGTATACAAACAAGATTATGCCGTGGTACGCGCCCCATACGATGTAGTTTGCCGTGGCGCCGTGCCAGGCGCCGCTCAACGTCATGGTCGTCATTAAGATGAGGAAGAATGTTATCCGCGAGCCCGATCTTGAACCTCCAAGCGGGATGTAGACATAGTCCCTAAACCAATTCGAAAGCGACACATGCCACCTGCGCCAGAAGTCGGATGGACTTACCGCCTTGTACGGAAACCGGAAGTTTTCGAACAGATCGATGCCGAACAATTTAGCGCTTCCGCGCGCCAGGTCCGTGTATCCTGAGAAATCGGCCAGAATTTGTATCGAAAACACGACGGTTGCAGCAATGAGGAGGATTGTGAACGGTTCGTTCTGGCCGTAGATATGGTCGACGTATGGTTTCAAATTGTCCGCGACGACCGTTTTTTTCATGAGTCCACGCAGGAACAGGTAGCTCGCATCCTGAAGATATTCGAAGCGCAGCCGATCGTTGCTTTCAAACTGCGGCAGGAAGTGGTCGGCTCGTTCCAAGGGGCCCGAAATGAGCTTGGGAAAGAAGGCAATGAAGAGTGCCGTGTTGAAGAGATTGCGCGGGGCGAGCTTTTCGTTCGCGCAGTCCACGACGTAGCTTATCGCTTGCAGCGTGAAAAACGACACCCCGATCGGCAGTATGATGTCGAATGTATCCGCGGGAACGCGAAGTCCGAACAATCCGGCGAATCCAGATAGGAACGCGCCCGTCTGCGATATGTATTTCAAAACGCAGAGCATGCCGATGTTGAAAGCAACGTTCGTCCAAATCACCGCTTTCGGTGATGCCATCTTCCTGCTTAGGACGGTTCCCGACACATGCGCGACCACGCTGCTTGCGAGGAGTAGCACCGGATACCAAGCATGCGCATATCCGTAAAACGCGTAGCTCGCGACCAACAGCACGGTCTGTCTCGGCTTTCCCTTGGGAAGAATCCAAAACAATGACGCAGTGCCCAGGAGGAAGTAAACGTAGTTGAATGAAAGGAAAGTCATATTTTTTGTATTCCCATTATTATAGCATTTTTTTCACTTTTTTTCCAGACGGAGAAGACCGTTATTTCGGCAAACGGATGGGAAATATCCGTCTTTCACGTACACTGATCCCCGTGCCAAAAGTCTTCGTTGCGTATGCTTCCACGGCCGGCCATACCGAGTATGTCACGGATATCCTGATGAATGTCCTTCAGGGGGGTGGCGGCGTCACGGCGGAACGCAGGCGGGCCGAGCTTTGTACTCCCGAAGATTTGTTAAAGGGGGATATTCTTCTGCTTGCCTCGGGCACATGGAACACGGGTGGAGTGGAGGGACAACTGAATCCGCACATGCATGCGCTTTTAAAGGAGAAGTCCGGGAAGGCGGACTTGAAAGGAAAGAAGGTCGCCTGCATCGCGCTCGGCGACGATCGGTACCGTTACACGGCCGAGGCGCGGGTGCATTTGGAAGAATTCGTCCGGACGCACAACGGGACATTGCTCATGGATTCCCTCGTCATCGTGAACGAGCCGTACGGACAGGAGGGCAAAGTGCGCGAGTGGGGCAAGAAATTCCTTTCCGCCGCTTCGAAATGACACGCGTCGCGATTAAAGTCACCGGCGCGCAGGGGCAGGGGGTTAACTCGGTCGGGGAGATCGTAGGCAAGGGGTTGAAGCGGGCGGGCTACTGCGTCTTCGGCTACCGCGAATACAACTCGCTTATCAAGGGCGGGCACAGCAGCTACCAGGTTGATGTCAGCAACGAGCGCGTGGAATCCACGAAGGAAAAAGTGGAGGTACTGGTGTGTTTCAACCACCACGGGTTGGAGTTGAACACGCACGAGGTGGAGGATGGCGGCATCATCATTCACCAGACGCCCGACTGGACGTTCCCGAAGGCCATCGCCGCGTCGCTCGAGGAGCGAAACATCAAAGTGGTGGAGCTGACGACCGACGCTATTTTGAAGGAAATCAACGCGAAGCCGATCCTCGGCAACGTGCTCGTCACGTCCGTGGTGTGGTCGCTTCTGAATCAGGATGCGAAAGCACTCAAGACGCTTGTCGGCGAGCAGTTCGCGAAGAAGAAAGACCTATTGGAGTTGAATTACCTGTGCATTGAAAAGGGCTTCCAGTTCAAGGAAAAGTCCATTCCCGGATTCGCGGTCGCATTGCCTCCGGCGGATGCCCGGTGGAAGGATTGCCTGCTGCTCACGGGCAGCCAGGCGATGGGGCTCGGGGTGGTGCACGCGGGCGTGCGCTTCTACGCCGGTTACCCCATGACGCCGTCGTCGCCCCTCCTCAGTTACATCGCGGACATCCAGAACGAAACCGGCATGGCCATCAAGCAGGCGGAGGACGAGATCACGGCCGTGCAGATGGTGAGTGGAGCGATGCATATGGGAACGCGCGCGCTGACGGGTACGTCCGGCGGGGGATTCGATCTGATGACCGAGACCTTGTCGCTCAATGCGATGATCGAGAACCCGAGCGTGATCGTCCTCGCGCAGCGGCCCGGCCCCGCGACGGGGCTGCCTACCTGGACGGGCCAGGGTGACTTGAACCTGGCGGTGTTTTCCGGGCACGGGGAATTCGCGCGATGCGTGGTCTCCGCGTCCGACGCGCATGACAGTTTCCACCTCGTGAACGACGCATTCAACCTTGCGGAGGAATACCAGATTCCCGTCGTCCTCATGACCGACAAGCAGCTTGCGGAAGCCATTTGCACGCAGGCGCCCTACGACCAGAAAAAGACGCGCATCAACCGCGGCCGCCTCGTGACGGGGGCGAAGGAATTGTCCGCCCTCGAAAGCTCGGACCGTTACGACCCCCTGGCGAAAGGCGGTATTTCCGCACGTTGGCTTCCGGGGTCCAAGGCGGCGACGTACGTGGCGCAGGGCGACGAGCACCGGGCCGACGGAAGCGTGGACGAGGGCGCGGAGAACGCGCGCCTGCAGATGGAGAAGCGCATGAGAAAGATGCAGGTGCTGAAGGCGGCCTTGCCCGAGCCCGAACTCTTCGGCCATCAGAATCCCGACCTGCTCCTCGTCAGCTGGGGCAGTAACAGAGGCGTGATCCTGGATGTGCTCGCCGATCCCATGTTCCAAAGCAGGCGCATCGGGTACCTGCATTACACGTACCTGTGGCCGCTGAAGACGGAGCTGCTCGAACGGCTTTCCAAAAAGGCAGGCAAGATGGCCATCATCGAGTGCAACCATGAGTCCCAACTGCGAAAGCTCATCCGCATGGAGTGCGGACTCGACATTCCCACGAGTATTCTCAAATACGACGGACGGCCCTTCTTCTTGGAAGAGCTCCGCGACATCCTTTCCACCCAATGATCATGAAAAAAATTCCTCTCCTTATCCTCTCCGCCCTCATCGTCACGCAGACGGCATCCGCCGCGACCGTGTCCAAGTCGTCCTCGTCCGCGAAGGCGGATGCCACCGTGGCATGGAAAACGGCCAACGATTACTTCATCGGGAAGAACGTCCTGCCCCCCGTTTCCGGCGATCCCGTCATTACCCGCGCGGAGCTTGCCGACGCGCTCGTGAAACTCACGGGCAACGTGGTCGACAAGGGCTACGGGAAGTGCTTCAAGGACGTGAATGAGGAGGCGTTCGCCCCCGCCGTGTGCTTCGCCGCGAAACAGCAGTGGATGGACGGCGGTAAGGACGGCAAGTTCAGCCCCAACAGCCCCGTCACTTTCGGCGCGGCGCTCCAGGCCATCATCCGCTCCGCACGCCTTCCCGCTGTGACGGGACGCGGATCGTGGTTCGTGCCGTTCGTGAACGCCGCCATCAAGGAAGGCATCATCGACAAGGCCGACTACACGAAGAAGATCGACGTCCAGCTCACCCGCGGGCAGCTGGTCACCATGCTGTACCGCCTGCAGTTGGGGCTCAGGATGATCAGCATTCCGGTGGGCGCGAGCTGCATTCCCAGCGGCGCGAATTCCGTGACGGTTAAGGACGGATCCATCGTCGTTACCGACGGCGTCACGAGTTGCACCGTCGCGGCCGATCCCTTGGCGAAGACGGACCCCGCGAATCCGAACAAGAAGCTCACGGGTCTCGCCCCGTCCGTGGAGGCCTCCAACACCGCGGACACCGTCCCGATGATCGAGAAGCGGGCGTACTTCCTGTCGACCAACGGCGACTACTGGCTGCCGTACGTGTGGGAGCTGGATCTGAAGAAGGGCGCATTGAAGCAGATCCTGAATACCGAGGCCCCCGGCGCCGTGCGCGTCTCGCCGAAGTATACGTTCCTCAGCTACGTCGGCAGCAAGGGCGTGGACATGCGCGCCATGTACCTGAAGACCGGCCTCAGCAAATCCGTCCGTTTGCTCACCACGCAGATCACGTTCCTCAAGTCCCTCACGATGTCCCGCAAGGTATTGATGTCGGACTATATCACCATCGATGGCAACGAGGCCCTTCTCTACAACGTCTACAACATGCATGACGGTACCCTCTTCAAGGAGAAAATCTCCGCGCGTCTCGACGTGCTCTTCAACGTCCGCCCCGGAAAATAATCCATGGTCAAACTCTCCCTCGACACCGGCTCTTCCAAGGTAAGCCCCGCCGCATACCACAATACGAACAAGTGCACGTGGTGCGACGGCTGCGGCGACTACGGCATCTGGACCGCGGTGAAGCGTGCGCTGGCCGCGAGCAACATCGCCCCGCACGAGGTGCTGCTGTGCTACGACGTGGGGTGCCACGGCAACGCGTCCGATAAGATCGGGGGATACCGCTTCCACGGCCTGCACGGCCGCGTGCTGCCGTTCGCGGCGGGGGCGAAGATCGCCAACATGAAACTCCCGGTAATGGCCTTCGGCGGCGACGGGGCGAGCTTCAGCGAGGGCGTGGGCCACTTGGTCCATAGCATCCGCAGTAATTACCCGATCGTCTTCGTCCTGCACAACAACGCGAACTACGGACTCACCACCGGACAGGCGAGCAGCCTGACCTGGCAGGGGCAGAAGATGAACAGCTCGCCCAACGGCATCCCGGAGCACACGCTGCCGAGCATGGACTTCGTGTTCTCCTTGGAACCCACCTTCGTGGCCCGTGGCTTTTCGGGAAACATCGCGCAGATGAGTGACATCTTGCAGGCCGCCCTGAAGCACCGCGGCTTCGCGTTTGTGGATTTCCTGCAGGCATGTCCCACGTACAACAAATTTGCGACGCACGACTACTTGCTTCAGCGCGTGTACGAGCCGAAGAACCATGACACCTCGAACTTCAAGAAAGCGCGCGAGCTGGCGGTGAACACGCAGGACAAAATCGCGACGGGCATCTTGTACCAGAACGAGGAGATTCCGAATTTTTACGAGAGGTTGGTGCCACGGCAAGATAAGAAGACGACTCTTGTGGATGAGGTCAGGGTGCAGGAGATCGGTAAAATTATGGATACATTTATCTAATCCATTATGAATTTTTATGTTTTTAGATGCATACAATAAAGCGAGCAAATTCACGCATCCTCTGGTTATTTCTACAAGGAACTACTCAGGTAAAGTTTTTTCTGGTTTAGGTAGTTTTATTATCTTGAATAAAGAAGGTTGGATACTGACTGCTGCTCATGTTTTAAATGATTATTTTGAATATCTAAAGCATAAACCTGAGATTGAAGAGTTTGAGAAAAAATTAGCTGAATTAAATGATAACCCAAAAATTCACCCGAATGAGGCACGTAGAATGAGAAAAAGAATGAAGGCTAATAACGAATGGATTACACATTACGGTCTTTTCTGGGGTATTGATGGTAAATATATCGATAAATTTTTTATCTTAAAGGAAGCTGATATTGTTGTTGCGAAGCTTAATAATTTCAATGATGAGATCGCGCTTTATCCTAAATTTATTGACCCGAAAAAAGTGGATTCTGGCAGAAGTTTATGCAAGTTAGGGTTTCCGTTTCATCAAGTAAAATCAAGTTTTATCCTAGAATCTGGTCAGTTTGAGATAGCCAGAGATGTGTTTCCCGTTCCTCGATTTCCAATAGAAGGAATTACAACAAGAATAATTCACAAAGGGAAATCTTCAGATGGAATACATGATATAAAATTTATTGAAACTTCTTCACCAGGATTGAGAGGGCAAAGTGGTGGTCCGATTTTTGATGTCGAAGGAAATATATGGGCAATGCAAAGCCAGACTGTTTCATTGCCACTTGGATTTCAACCAAAGTTAATATTTAGCGACGGAAAGCATGTAGAAGAGCATCAATTTATTAATTTGGGCTTAGGCACACATGTAGAAACCATCCTCTCATTTTTAGATAGGCATAAAGTTTCTTACGAAGTTGCTTCTTAAATTCTTTTTGTTTGCGCCTCTACATCTATTGCGGCGCTTTTAGAGCAGACTCCTCACATACTCCCGCACCTCCTCGATCAACCGATCTGCGAGGGCTTCTTCCATAGGCCTGTGCCTGCCCAGCGCGTGCTGCAGCGTCGTCGAGCTCCATTCCATGACGCCGTCGACATTCCGTCCGCCGCCCATGCAGTAGTCGCCGTATTGCTGGAGCGTCTTCACGCTCACGTCTGCTTCCTGCGGCGCGATGTCCCTGGATTTCAAAAAGCCGACCATCAGCGAATCGTGTGACAAAACAGGCAGGCCGTCCTCCGGCGCATGCAGGAGCGTGTGGTAGGTTCCGTCCAGCTCGATAGTGACGAATTTTTCGACCTTTCCGTTGCCGTCGATCTCAAAGCCGTGGTCTACCGTGTGTTTCATGGTGCGGAATCCTATGCTTGGGAACCGGCCTCTGCAACGGGAGTTTTGGGCTTATTCCTTCCGCGTCCGCCCCTCCTGCCCCTGCGGTGCTTCTTCTGTTCGGCGGTCTTTTCCTTCTTCACCTCTTTGATCTCGATCTTCTTGTTCTCCATCTTCATGATCAGTTCCGTGGCCAGCTGCACGCACTTCAGGCAGGCGCCGCGGTAGTCGGTGGCCAGCTGCTTCAGCAGTTCCTTGTTATCCGCTTCGCGCTTCATGTATTCCTCGCTGAAGAGGCGGTGCAGCACCAGGTTGCGTCGCTTGTAGAGCATGTCCAGCTCCTTGTAGAAATTCTCACCGATCAGCTTCAGGCGGACGGCTTCCTTGTAGAGGGAGCGGTCGCTGGCGCCGCCGGAGATTTTATTGCGCGTGTTGAAAATGAGGTCCTCCAGGTACGGGTGGCGCTTGCTAGAGCCCGTCATCTCCATGGTGATGCGGTGCGCGTGGCTGTGGATGCTGTCGCGCAGGAAATGGTTGATGAGATTGAGGTCGATGATGATGGACTGCAGATAGTATCCGTGCTCGTAGGCCTTGTGCGCCTCGTCCGCCCAGCGGAGGAGGAGGGTGCTTTGGGAATCGTTCATGGGGGTTAGTGTAAGCGCGTTTGATGTCGGATGCTATAGAGAGGTTTTCGAAGAGGGAATCAAGGGAATCAACGTAATCAAGGTAAACAAGGAGAATGGGAGCAGTCTCATCGTTGACTTCTTTGATTCCCTTGATTGCATTGATTTCTTTTCCATTATTTCCTTTCCATAGATTGAACAAACTCCTCCAGATGCGTCCCAACCAGCACGGCGTCCGCTCCGTCTTCGATGTCCGCAACCGTCCGAATGTTGGATGCCTGGCACAGCCAGCCATGAAAGATGCTCCGCGCTTCGGCAAACGTCTCTGTCTTCATATTTCCGTCGGATAAGTCGCGGCTGTTCCACACGGCTTTCATATCATGCGGGATCATTTTCAATTCTTGCAGCGTGAGCGGTTCGATCAGCAGCCTGTCCCGATGGATCTCCGGGATCCTGCCGACCACCAGGACGTAGTCCGCGCCGGCATCGATCGCTTTTTGAATGTCTTCATCCGTCGCGTGGATGCCCTTCGCCAGGATGGGCGTGCCTGTCATCGCCTTCGCCTTCTGGATCAGGTCGAACGAGCCGCCCCAGCGCGGGTCGGTGTGGATGGAGAGGATGCCGCCGATATCGTTCGCCATCAAAAACAGTTCGTCCCAGGTTTTTCCGGACGCGTATCCGAAGGGGGAGTGTGTCTTCACCTCGGCGATGATGGTCGGGAATCGGCTCACGGATGCACTATACGCCATTTACTTGTTTCCAAAATGTTCTACGCTATCCAAAGTCACGTCCGCCCGCTCTTTTCATCGTCACGGAGGTTCTTACGATGCAACGCTACTTCATCCCTTTGGTTTGCGTCACCTTGATCCTGATCGTCCTGCTCATCCTGTTTTGGGAGATGATCCTGTACGGCGGCGCATGCGTCGCCCTGTTCTTCGCCTTTCAACTGAACGTGTACGCGTTCAAGAAGACGAAAGTCTTTTGGAGGTACGCACTCGCGATGTCCGTTGCGGGAGTGTTCCTGTGGTACGCCGGTTTCTTGCTGCGCGCCATGTTCGCCATCGCCTTTCTGGCCTTGCTCATCATGGCCGTGGGTCGCACGAAGTTTCGAAAGGTGCAACTGAAGCCACGTCGGAAGGCCCGTCGAATGTATCCATCCATCAACTGAAACGGAGGTCGCCATGATTCCCATCTATCCGCTGTTCTGCATGCTCGGCACCCTCCTTACCATGATGGGTGGCATCCTGTTCGCCACGAACCAGGGCATGCCCCTGCATGCCATTGGGTTCGCCGCGATCGCGTTCCTGGGATTGATGACGTTTTACGTCCTGGATTGGTACTACCTACACATGGATGATGCGAAAATCAGCATCCTTGGCACGGTAACAGCCGTCCTTGCCGTCGCGTCCTTCGCCTTGGACTGCATGATCCCGACGATCGCGATCGTTGCCCTTGCCCTGTTCTTCCTGAACGTCGCCGGGGTGAGGAGCGGCTTCCGGAAAGACCCTTCCTGACGCCCGAACGTGATTCCCGCGGGGTGCTTCGGCACCCCGCATTTTTTTCTCCGCTATACTCACGCCATGCGCATCGATGTCATCACTTTGTTTCCGGCCATGTTCCAGGGTCCTCTCACCGAGAGCATCCTGAAGCGCGCCGCGGAAAAAGACCTGCTGCAGATCCACTTCCACGACCTGCGCCAGTTCGGCATGGGCAACTACAAGCAGGTCGACGACCGCCCGTACGGCGGGGGTGCGGGCATGCTGATGATGTGCGAACCGGCCGTAACGGCCATCGAGGAAATCACGCGCATGGGGCAGAAGGCCGGGTTCGAGAATCCACATCGCATTTACTTCACGCCGCGCGGCGCCACGCTCGTGCAGGAACGCGTGGAGACATTGTCCTCGCACCAGTGGCTCATTTTGCTGTGCGGCCACTACGAAGGTATCGACCAGCGCATCATCGACGGGGGATGGATCGACGAGGAGATCAGCATCGGCGACTACGTGCTGACGGGCGGGGAGCTTCCTGCCATGGTGCTTATCGACGCGGTGGCGCGCCACATTCCGGGTGTGCTTGGGAAGGACGAATCCGCGGGGGAGGAGAGTTTTTCGCCGGCGCTGGATCGGAAAAAAGAGTATCCCCATTACACGCGGCCGGAGGAATTCCGCGGTCTCTCCGTTCCGCCCGAATTGCTTAGCGGACACCACAAGGAGATCGAGAAATGGCGAAAGAATCAGACGAAATAGGCTTGCGTGGATAATTGACATATTTTAAAAATACACTACAATATCTCGTATTGTGTTGTTGTCGGCACGGTGCCGATCGTTCTTTTCAGGTTTGCAGTAGGAAGGATTCGCAGATGAAACAAGATGACGCTGAAGATTGTAGTTTGTTTCGCAAAGAGGGAGCGGACATGGCCGATCATGATCACGAGATCTCGATCTACCATCCCGTCGAACGTCACGAGCCGTTGTTCACGAATGATATGGACGGCGTTCCGGTCGATCGGCGTGAGTCCCTTGCCCACCTGCGATACGTCCATGCGTACGCCGGCTATCGCCGCCGAATGATGAAGCTCGGTTCGAGACAACTGGTGCCCATCGGCGCCGAAGAAGGGATCGACTTCGAGATCCTCGGCCGGGCCTGGGCGATGATGGACGTGGAAGACAAGGCTTGCCGCCAAGTCACGCCCGACGAATGTTGCGGTCCCGATTGCGATATGCAGGACCTTTTCGTTCGCAACGCCTGGATCGCCTTTACCAAGGCGTACTACCAGTACGTTCGCAGCGTCGATCGTAAGCTTCTGCCTGCCTTCCGTCTGCTGTTACCCCGCAAGTCGGCGACTACCGCCGAAGCGGCGGCCTGAACGCGATCTTGCAGCACAATCACCGGAGACCCGGGCGTATCACACGCTCGGGTCTCCTTTTTCATGGTTCGACAGGCTCACCATGACACAAGGAAAATGTCTTCTGACCTGCTACACTCCCGCCATGATCGACGATCTCAAGGCAAAGCTGGCGAAGGACGGAACGGTATCTTTCGGCGTACGCGTACGTCCATATGCGCCGAAATCTTCGGTGACGGGCAAGTTGATGGATGGCACGCTCAAAATCAACATCGACGCCCCTTCCGAGGAAGGCAAGGCCAATGCGGAACTTATCAGATTTCTGGCGGAGGAGTTTGGCGTGGTTCCCCCGCGTGTGCGTATTCTTGCGGGAGGGTCCGGCCGCAGGAAGCTTGTCAAAATAGAGTCGCAGTGAGGCAGTATCCCCACAGGACTCGCTCTCAGAGTGCGCTTCTGATTGCCCCAAGGAGATCGGCCTCGGTCGGCACCCCCGTGAATGTCTTTCCATTGATGACGTACGTCGGGACTACCTTTGGCTCGCCTGTGTTCGACGCTTCCCCCTGGGCGATGATATCCGCCGTCGTTTCATCGGAGTTCAGGCAGAGGTCGAACGCAGCCTTGTCCGTTCCGGCGGGGAGCGATAACTCGGATCCGCTCATCAGCAGGTCGTGCATCAGGCGCCCCTTTCCCTGCTTCCCCGCGCAGATCAGCTTGCGGGCGTGGAGGACGCTGTCCGGGTATTTTTCAAAGGCGACCGTGAAGACGTCGATCTTCAATTTTCCGGTCGAGACGTAGTCACGCTCCAGTATCGGCATGAGCGCGTGGAACTGCCGACTGTAAGGTGAGTCATGGTTGATGGAGAGCGACATCGTGACGGGCGCGGATGCGCTGCCTATCTCCAGGATTCCTCCCTCCAGCATGCGCTCGCCGATTTCGGCCGAGGCGCTCGTCGAGCTTGCGGAAGACGAACTTCCATCCGTCACGTCTTCCAGGATGTCCTGGCTTTGGACCGTGCAGGCCGCAAGGGCGATCAAAAGGGCGCCGGTGGCGATGGAGCGCAGGCTGTTCACGGAGGGAGTGTAGCGGTATTCGACGCTGTCTTCACGCGGAATCTGGGGTATTCTTGCCGCATGGACAGAGTCCGCCTTCTCGGCGTTCCCATCGACCCCGTCACGGCGGGGGAAACAGTCGCGCGCCTCAAGGAATTTCTCGCCGACGGACGGCAGCACCACGTCATGACGCCGAACAGCGAGATGCTCGTGGCGGCGTCGAAGGACGAACCGTTCCGCGCGCTGCTCAGCCGCACCGACCTCAACATCCCCGACAGCCAGGGTTTGCTCTACGCCGCGCGTTGGACAGGGCAGGTCCTTCCCGAGCGCGTGACGGGCGTGGACACGGTGCAGGCCTTTTGCGCGACCCTTCACAAAGACGTCCCCGTCTTCCTGCTCGGCGCTGCGCCGGGAGTCGCGGAAGCGGCGGGGGAAGCGTTGAAGCGCAGGAATCCGGGACTGAATATCGCGGGAACGTTTTCGGGTTCGCCGCGCGACGAAGACGCGTCCGATATCCTCCAGAGGATCGCGCTGTCCGGGGCGCAGGTCTTGTTCGTCGCCTACGGTGCGCCGAAGCAGGACGTGTGGATCGACAAACACCTCAAAGAACTTCCGAACGTGAAAGTCGCGATGGGAGTGGGAGGTACGTTCGACTTCATCGCTGGCACGCAGGTCCGCGCTCCGGCGGTATTCCGAAACCTTGGGTTGGAGTGGCTGTGGAGAGTGGTGCGCGAACCGAAAAGGATCGGTCGCATCCTTACCGCGGTCGTCGTGTTTCCGTTGATGGTGTTGCGCAGGGGCAGGGCGTGATTACTCGTCGCGGTGCAGGTTTTCGATATTCGCCACGAACCATTGTTCGGGTCCCTTTTTCAGCTTGATCACTTTCGGTCCTTCCTTGGTCTCCGCCAGGTAGTCGCGCTCGGTGTCCCCGTCGCGCAGGAGGGTGCTGGTGGTGATTTCTTCCTCCGGAAGAAGCAGGTACAGCGCCAGGTCCGGCTTGTCCGTCAGGGCAGCCTTGAAATTGTGCGCGCTCCTTGCCAATGCGGCCGCTGCGCTGACGATCAGCACGCATAAAATAACCGACCACATCACCGTTCTGCGGAACAGCGGATGTGAAAGATGGTGTACATGAAACTTCTTCATTTCGCCTCATTCTACCATTTTTGCGTTCCACATCCAAGATCCCTACTATGGGCGGGCTATGGGTACACTCATTCTCGTCAGACACGGCCAGTCCGAATGGAACGTGGCCAACATCTTCACCGGCTGGACCGACGTCGGACTTACCGAAGCGGGCCAGAAAGACGCGCGTTCATCGGGCAACCACTTGAAAGAGTTCACGGTGGACATCGCTTTCACGTCGCGCCTCAAGCGCGCGCAGAACACGCTTGCCGGCGTGCTGGAATCCATGGGGCAGAATCCGCCGATCGAAAAGGACAGCGCCCTCAACGAGCGCCATTACGGCGAACTCCAGGGACTCGACAAGTCCGAGACCGCCAAGAAGTACGGTGAGGAGCAGGTGAAGATCTGGCGCCGCAGCTACGACACGCCGCCTCCCGGAGGGGAGAGCATGGCCGACTGCGAGCGTCGCACGATGCCCTTCTTCATGCAGTACGTATGGCCGTATGTGTTGGAAGGCAAGACGGTCCTCGTCGCCGCGCACGGCAACAGCCTCCGCCCCATCCGTAAATTCCTGGAGAACCTGACCAAGGACGAAGCCGCGACGATCGAGACGGAATTCTGCGCGCCGTACATTTATTGGATCGAAGACGGAAAGGTTGTGAAGAAAGAAGCGCGCGAGGTTCCCGAGCTTATCGTGAAAGGCGGCACGTCCGCCGTTTCCAAGGCGAAGTAATATCGCATGGAGCCTATCCACCTCGCCATCATCCCGGACGGCAACCGCCGCTGGGCGAAGAGCAACATGCTGCTGCCGTGGCAGGGCCATGCCCGCGCCATGGAGAACTTCCGCGCTATCACGGAATGGTGCCGCAACGATCCCAGGATCAATGTCCTCACTATCTGGGGATTTTCCACGGAGAACTGGAAGCGGTCGGACGAAGAGGTGACGAAGCTGATGGAGCTGTTCGAGGAATACCTGGGCAAAGAGCGACATGCGTTCGCCAAGCACAAGACGCGTTTCGTGCATTCCGGCCGCCGCGACCGCATTCCGGCATCCCTCAAGAAACTTATCGACGAAGTGGAAGCCGAAACAAAGGATTTCACGGAATTTACGATGCATCTTGCCGTGGATTACGGGGGAAAGGACGAGGTGTTGCGCGCGATCGCGAAGATGAAGGGGGAAGGAGTAACGGATGAATCGCTGCGGGCTCACCTGGATCATCCCGAGTTACCCGATATCGATTTCATCCTGCGCACGTCGGGCGAGCAGCGCACCAGCAACTTCTTTTTCTGGCAGACGTGCTATGCGGAGTGGATGTTCGTGACGAAGCACTTTCCGGCATTGGAGCCCGCGGATATCGATGCCGCGCTGCAGGAATTCAACCGCAGGACGCGCAGGTTCGGAGGGGGCTAGGGGGAGGTGGCTTTGGATCGATATTTTGGGTAGGCTCGCACCATGCAGGAGATCACCTACAAATCGCCCACGTTCTTCGACGATATCGCCGCCCTTCCCGGGCAGCACGTCCACCTCATCGTCATCGCGACGAAGCCGGACATCATCAAGCAGATCCCGCTCTACCGGGAGCTGAAGAAGCGCGGACACCAGGTGCTCCTGGGCCACACGGGCCAGCACTACAGCGACAACCTCAGCGGAGGCATGCTTGCGGAATTCGGCGTGGAGCCCGACTTCAACCTGAACGTGAAGGGTCAGATGCACGAAGTGGTGAGCCAGATCATCGGGCGGCTCGGTTTCGTTTTGGCCGAATTGAAGGCGAAGGGAAAGATTGTCATCCCGTACGTACACGGCGACACGACCACGGCCATGGCGGGGGCGAACGCGGGGTACTGCAACGGATTCGCCTCGGTCCACGTGGAGGCAGGTATCCGCACGCTGACGCCCAAGTACAAGGAGTCCGCCATCGGCGGGAATGCAGACGAGTTCGACGTCGCGGAGTGGATGCACTTCCTGAAGAACTCCGACAACTGGGAGCGCGGTTCGCTCGAACCCTATCCGGAGCAGTTCAACACGCGCGCGGCGGAGGCGGGCACGGGCATCCATCTGGCCCCCGTCCCCTTGGTGAAGGAATTCCTGCTCTCGGAAGGTTATCCCGAGGACCGCATTGCCGTCGTGGGCAACTCCGTCGTCGACGCGACGTTGGAGGCGGTGGAGAACGCGTCGTCCTCGAAGATCTTCGAACAGTATCCCGCATTGGAAGACGGAGATTTCGTCCGTTTCTGCATTCATCGTCGCGAGAATTGCGCGTCGCGGCTGCGTTTCATGGCGATCTACGACGCGATGAAATCCTTGGTGAAAGACGGCCGCACGGTACTGCTCATCTCGCTCTTCCAAACCGAAAGCGCCCTCGACAACTTCGGCCTGCGATCCGATATCGAACAGCTCGTGAAGGACTATCCGAACTTCATTTATTCCCCGGTCTGGCCGCTCTATACCGACGTGATCGCCGCCATGCAGAAGGCATCCGTGTGCGCCACGGACAGCGGTTCCATGCAGGAGGAAATGAACGTGCTCGGCATCCCGTGCGTCACGCTTCGCTTCGGTTCCGACCGCAGCGAGTCGGCCATCTGCGGGGGCAACCTCATCGCCCCGCCCATCGACGGAAAACTCATCAAGAAGATCATCGAATTCGCGTGGGATAACGAAGACATGAAGAGGGCGCCGAAGATTTACGGCGAAAATGTCAGCGCCGCGTGCATCGATGCCGTGGAAGACGTGCTGGCGGGCGGGGAAGTGTTCCGCACGGAGGAGCAGCGCCTCGGCATCTCCTGATCCCATGACGTTGCAGACCGTTCGAGAACGGCTGTCCCTGGCGCTTCTCGCGCTCCTTCCTTTGCACGCGCTCGCGGTCACCGTCCTCACGAAATTGATCGCCGGTCCGGGCCATGCGCCGCTGCCCTCCCTGGCATTCTGGAAAGAGGGGGTTGCCGTTGTTCTGCTGGCCATCGCGTTTGCCGAGTGGATTCGCGCGAAGGGCTACAAGGGCATCCGGTTCGATCTCCTGGATTATCTGGCGTTGGCGCTCGGGGTCATCGCGATTGTGGTAACGGTGCTCAACGGCATTCCCTCCACGGCCGCCTTCGCGCTTGCACTCAAATACGATTTCTTCCCGCTCGCCTTGTTCTTCGTCCTGCGCCGCGTGCAGTGGTCCGAGACATTCAAGACGATGGCGATGGCGGCGCTTCTCCTGGTCGGCGCAATCGTGTCGCTGTACGGCATCATCGGTTTTTTCCTGCCGCTCGGGTTCTTCACGGCTCTCGGCTACTCGGACATGCACTCGCTTTTCCTGCCGGACGGCCCCCTCGCCCCGTACCAGCTCATCGGGGGATCAAATCTGCATCGCATCCAGTCCGCCATGAGCGGACCTAATCAACTGGGCATTTGGCTGCTCCTACCGCTCTCCGTCGCGGGGCTCGCCGTCTACTGCAAGCGCAGCGTCCTCAATCTCACGTTCTTCGTCCTCATCCTTGCGGCCCTCTTCCTCACGTTCTCCCGCGCGGCGTGGATCGGCGCGTTCGTACTGCTGGCCACCGGTTTCCTGCTGCAGCAATCGCGCTGGGTGCGTCGCCAGGTGATGCTCTGGGGAGTTCCTGCCGCCCTTCTCACCGCGGTCTTTGCCGCGGCGGTCTTCCCGTCCGTCATCCTCCGCTCGTCCTCCACCCGGGGGCACCTGGAAAAACCGCTCGCCGGCATCCGCGCGATCATCGACGATCCGCTCGGAAGAGGATTGGGATCCGCGGGTCCCGCCACCAACCGCACGAGTGACGCCTGCGTGGAATTGGAAAAGGGGAGCGATGCGACCTGGGCGCAGGCGCACCCGGATCTGTGCGTGTTCGTGGGAGGCGAGCAGGTGCAACCTACGGGTCGGGAATGCACCTGTCCGTTCGTGACCGAGAACTGGTACCTGCAGATCGGGGTGGAGTTGGGCGTGATCGGATTCGCTTTGTTCGTCGCGTTCGTCATCCTGCTGCTGCGCGCGCTGAGGCGTAACGGGGATTCCCTGGCGCCGTTCTTAGGGATGCTTGGTATTTCCATCTGCGCCCTGTTCCTGCATGCATTCGAAGACAGCGCCGTCGCCTATACGGCTTTCCTGCTCGCGGCGTTCTTCGTCCCTGCAAAAAGGGAGGTTTCCCAGCGGTAACGGCGAAAAGCAGCTATACTCCGTTCCAACATGACGCCCGTCCCGTTGCCGGAGGCAGAATTGCAAACCCTCATCGCCTCCGCGAAGGAGGGTGACACCGATGCGTTCGCGAAATTGTACGACGCGTTCTTCCTGCCCATCTACCGCTACGCCGCGTTTCGCCTGCCGAAGGAAATCGCGGAGGACGTGACGGCGGATATCTTCGTGAAGGCTTGGGAGAAGTTGCACACGTATAAGATGCAGAAGGGCGTGCCGTTTTCGGCGTGGCTGTTCCGCATCGCGCGCCACAGCGTCATCGACACGTACCGTACCAACCGCGGGTTCGAGGAAGTTCCCGAGACCCTCGCCGACACCGACTCCTTCAATCGCGCCGAGCATCGCTTGGAGCGAAACGACAAGGTCGATACCGTCCGCCACGCGCTCAACCAATTGCCCAAGCGCTACCGAGAAATCCTCCTCCTGAGCTTCGTCAGCGAGCTTCCCCACAGCGAAATCGCGCGCGTCCTGCGCCTCACCGAGGGGGCCGTGCGCATCCTGAAGCTTCGGGCGCTGCGGAAGTTGGAGGTTCTTCTTCCTCCCGACATGTAAATCATGCGTAACAGAAGCCCCCTTTCTTCGTTTTAACTATCCGAATGGACTCCAATAACGCTTTCCGCCGGCTCCGCGAGGACCTGGAACCCTCCCAAAACGCTCAAAACGAGCTGAAAGGGCGCGTTATGGCCAGAATCCAGGAGAAGGCGGTATGGAAGGACCTGCGTTCTTCCCTCACCCCCGAGGACCATGTCCAAACATCGGTTTTGAATCGTATCCTTGATCGCGTTTCCGCCCCCAAGGCCCATGACGCCTTCGGCCGCCTGCGCGACGCGCTTCAGCCGAAGCAGGATGTTCGCCACACGCTATGGTCCTACATCGCAACCCGCCTTGTGCCCCAGACGGCCACCGTTATTTCCTATCGCGCCCCCAAGTGGATCGCGGCGGTGCTCATCGTCGTGGTCGGACTGCGCGCCAGTCCGTTCCTGTTCCTGGCGCCTACCACCGTCGCCGAGTCATCCGTTATCATCCTGCCGACATCCGGCGACGTGAATATCGCTTTGCACGGCTTGTGGCAGCCTGTGAAGGAGGAGACCGAGATCCGCGAAGCGGTGCAAATCCGCACGTTCGAAGGGGAGGCGACGGTCATCCTGCATGACGACGGCAATATCCGCCTCGCTCCCAACACGACCATCATCCTCAACGATGTCTCCGACCGCCCCGACATCTCCCCGACGGGTTCCACCTTTACCCTCGTGTCCGGTTCCGTCTGGCTCCAGGGATTGCTGCCGAATACGGTGGAGGGCATCAGCCTTGGAACGGAATTCGGAAACGTGAACGTGCATGGAGGCAGCGTGTCGGTGTCGGCGGGCGAGACGGTGTCCGTGAAAGTATGGAACCGCAGCGCGTCGGTGCGTCAGAAGGACGTCGCCTTGAACCTCGTTGCCGGGGAATCCACCGTCCTGTCCCGCGGCGTACCGTCGGTGCAACACATGGAAGACATGGCTTACGATGATGCCTGGACGACGAAGAACCTGCGTAAAGACGCCGTGCACCAGCGCGAAGTCGCCCAGATGCAGCAGGAGCGCCGTGCCGCGCAGGCAGGCATCCTGCCGAATTCGCCGCTCTACGGCGTGAAGCGCATCGCCGAAACGATGGACGTTCTCCTTACGCTGAACCCCGAGGAGAAGGTGCAGAAGAAGATCCAGCAGGCCACGACCCGCCTTAACGAAGCCGCCGCGCTCATCGCCCAGGGGCAGACGGGGGCCACGGTGCCGCTGCAGGAATACAGGCAGACCCTTTTGGAAGTCGCCACCGGTTCCGGCAACAGCGTCACCAAGGATTTGGTGCAGAAGGAAGTGGAAGAGAACGCCGCCCAAATCTTCGCGGTATTGCCCAATGACGGTCTCTACGCCGTGAAGAAAGCGGTGCTCGAAACGACTGCCGAACTTCCGGATGCAGGTATCGACCAGCAGGACGTGAACGGCACGCTTCTCGTCGACACGCTCGACATGCTCCATGACGTCGTGGAGACGGGCGGAGATACATCCACCGCGAAAGACGCTCTTGCGGCTATCGCCCCCCAGTTGGATACGCTGAATTCCACGGATTCCTCCGAGCTCAAGCCGGATGCGAAGAAAGAAGCGCTGTCCCTTCTTTCCGATATCGCCGATACATTGAATGCGAAGGAGCCCGGCGAGACGGATGCCGAGGACAAGGAAGTGATCCTCAGCAATGTGCGTCCGTTCCTGCCCAGGCCCCCGGCTCCGCCCGCGGTGAAGCACCTGACGGAACAGGAGATCGCCACGCTCGTCGCGGAGATCAAGCAGCGCATCTTCCTCTACAAGCAGCCCAGGTCTCGCTACAGCCAGCTGATCAACGAAATGCAGCGCCTCCAGGGCCATGCGGACGAGGGATCCATTCTCCGCGCCCTCTACCACGAACTTCCGGAAAACGGCCTGGCTATCTACGTCCGCACGGCAATCCAGGAATTGCGCGAACGCCAGGAATTGATCGATTTGCACCCCGCAGCGACCGGAACGGGCCAAACGGTGGAGTAAAGCCAGGTTGACGCCCCTCGGGGGAGGCTGGCAGACTGCCGGCCTACCTTCCTCATTTCCTATGTACGACATTACCGATCTCAAGCCCGGACGCGCCATTAACATCGATGGCGAACCCTTCATGGTGGTCAGCTCCCAGTTCGGCCGCAAGAGCCAGAGCAAGGCGAACATGCAGTGCAAGCTGAAGAACTTGAAGACGGGCGCGATCCTTGCGAAGAACTTCCAGGGAAGCGAGAAGATCGAACCCGCGGACGTGGGATACCGCCGCGTGCAGTACCTGTACAACAACGGCGAGACGTTCACGTTCATGGATAACGAGACGTTCGACCAGTTCGAGCTCAGCAAGGATACGATCGATGAAAGCGCTCTCTACCTTGTGGAAGGAAACGAAGTGGACGCCCTCATGTTCGAAGACAATCCCATCGGCATCCAGCTGAAGCCGACCGTCGAATTGAAAGTCGTGGAGACGATCCCGGGCGTGAAAGGGGATACCGCCACTGGCGGCAACAAGCCTGCGAAGCTTGAAAGTGGCCTCGTGGTGAACGTTCCCTTGTTCGTAGACGAAGGCGATGTCGTAAAGGTGAATACGGAGACAGGCCTCTACATGACGCGCGTTTCGTAACATGAAAGACAACCCTCCGGGTTTTCTTTCATGAGCTATCTTTCCGGAAAGGAGTGCCTCCACTTCGCGCAAAGCGCTCGTTCGGCACGATTGGTTTTATAAAAAAACGTCGCGAAGCGGAAGCTATGCTTTCGCTGGAGCGACTCAACTTCAAGGAAGGGGGACCATGGGGGAAACCTTCGGTTTCACCCATGGCATGCACAAAAGGGCCACTTGCGTGTCCCTGTTTGTGTTTGTGTTGCTGTCCGTTCGTGCGACTATCGATACTAAGTATAGTATTGAGCCGCGATTAGTGAGTGAACGGGAGCGAGGGGGAGGTATCCCCGACATCTCTGCCTTACTCTGGTTTCTTGTTTCTCCTCGGAACCTACCGAAGTCCCCGGACCGGTTCGCCATGAGGATACTAAGATCCAAAGGGAACACTGGGGAGAAGAGGGGTGCGCAGCGGTCATCATACCTCTGATGGACCGTACGTTCCTTGTAGAGCAGAGAGGAGGATGACCACAAGTGACACATGCACGTGCCTGTACCCAGAGTAGCAAGCAAAGCAATGTGTTGGCCGGGAGGAACGGGTGTGAAACCCGTGATCATCCCTCTCTCAACTGTTTGGCGATGGAAGAAAAAAGAACGAGTGTTTGTTTGGGTGTGTGTTCGACCTGCCATTGGCAAATCACGTCATCTTACGCAGAGGCTCGGTTTCTAGCAACTTGTTGCCCTGTTCAGGTGGGGGAACTGTTGTATGAATACAATGTGTGTTCAATCAAAGGTCCCGAATAACCAATTCAGAAGGTCGATTACACGCATTGACTAAATTATGTATTCAGTGCAAATACATTATTCTTAGGACAAGTTTTCTTTACTCCTGGATCGTTTGCAGCGTCATCCAATCGCCGATTCCGGACACTTCGTCCACTCCGCGATGCTGCAGGGTAATCGTGCCGTCGCCGTTGCCGACCACACGCAGGTCGTCTCCTCCGCCCGCCCACCACAAACTGGCGAAGAGAAGGGCTTCGGTCTGTTCGTTCGACTTATCCACGGCATTGCCCGCATACGTTCCCATATCGATCGTGCGCATCTCCGTCCCCTTGATGACCAGCGAGACCTTCGTGCGCGGTTCATCTTCGGTGCCGACGTTCGTGAATTGCCACTCCATGGATGTCTGCTCCATCACGATACCGCCCGCGTCTGCCGGTGCGTTCGGATTCGGCTCGCCCACGGCGATATTGTTCGGCGTCTGCGAACAGGCGACGAGGGTAAGAACGGCGATGGAAGAGAGGAGGGCGTTGCGCATATGTCCGCACTCTACGAGTCCCGACGTATTACGACAACAGTTTTTGCAGGATTTGGTTTACCTTCCCGGGGTTCGCCTGACCCTTCGATTCCTTCATCACCCATCCCACGATCGCGCCCAAAGCCGCTCCTTTGCCTGCCTTGTAGGATTCGATCGCCTGGGGGTTCGCTTCGATTGCTTTCTTCACGAGTTCCTCGATCGCCCCGTCGTCGCTGATTTGCTTCATGCCCCCCTCCTCGATGATCGCGGGTGCGGATTTTCCCGTCTTCACCATCGTCGCGAGGACTTCCTTTCCTGCGTTTCCAGAGATCGTGCCGTCGTCGATCGCCGCCACGAGTTCCAGCATGGCGTCCGCCGTCGGGCCTTCCTCCAGCGGCTTGTCCTCGGCCTTCAGGAAGCCTACGAGCTGCGTCAGGACCAGGCTGGACGTGCGCTTCGCGTCGTTCGTCTTCGTATACACCGCGTCGAAGATTGCCTTCAGCGCGGGGTTGTTCATGATCTGCATCGATTCCGATTCCTCCAGCCCCAAATTCACGTAGTGGGTACGCGCCGCGCGGGGGAGGATGGGCAAGCTCTTGCGGATTTCTTCGATCGCTGCCGCCTCGAAGTGCAACGGCGGGATATCCGGTTCTGGGAAGTAGCGGTAGTCCTGGGCGTCTTCCTTGTCACGCAGCATGCGGGTCTTTTCCTCGTCGTCCATCCATCCCACCGTGATGTTTCCTTTTAAGGGTCCACCTGTTTCCTCCCATAAGTCGCGCAGTCTCTTTTCCTCATACTGCAGGGCCTTTTCCAGTGCCTTGAAGCTGTTCAGGTTCTTGATTTCGCTCCTCGGGTTGAGCTTTTCGGTGCCCTTTTCGCGCAGAGAAATCGACGCGTCGAAACGCATCATGCCTTTGAACATGTCCGCTTCCGAAGCATCGACCGCGATGAGGATGCGACGCAACTCCTCCGCGAAGGCGCAGGCTTCCTCGCTGTTCCTCAAATCCGGTTCCGTAACGATTTCCATGAGCGGCGTACCCGCTCGGTTGTAGTCGCAGAGGGTTTTATTGCCCCTGTGCGTCAGCTTTCCGGCGTCGTTTTCCATGTGCAGGCGCGTGATGCGGCAAACGCGTTCGCCCGTCTTCCGTCCGCTTGCGTCCGTAAGGTCGTATTCCACTTTTCCGTGCGAGGCGAGCGGGAAATCGTACTGCGAAATCTGGTAGCCGGACGGCAGGTCCGGATAGAAGTAGTGCTTGCGGTCGAAGTGGCTGTCGGGATTGATGGAGCATCCGATCGCGAGCGAGGCGCGGACCGCCTTGGCCACGGCTTCGCCGTTGGGGACGGGGAGCGTGCCCGGGTGGCCCATGCAGATGGGGCAGACGGTCGTATTCGGCTCCTTGCCGAACGCGTCGTTGTCGCATCCGCAGAACATCTTCGTCTTCGTGCTCATCTGCGCATGCACTTCCAAGCCGATGATGGCTTCCAGCTCTGCCATAACGCGAAAGAGCGTACTTGTTTTCCGAAGCCCGCTCAATGCCAATTTCCAGCCCTTTTACATCGGTTTCGGCATCTGCGCGTAGTCCGTGATCAGCTTTCCGTCCAAGTGGTCCACTTCGTGCTGCACGATGCGCGCTTCCATGCCGTCGAATTTGCGTTCCTGCGCCTGGCCCTTCGCGTTCAGGTACTTCACGACGATGGATGTCGAACGCGGAACCGGCAGCCAGATATTCGGCAGGCTCAGGCACCCTTCCTCCATTATGTCCGTTTCTTTGCTTTTGAAAGTGATGTGGGGGTTGATGAGCGGCGTCAGGCGACCGTTCACCTTGGCAACGCACAGGCGCAGGCTCTGCCCGATCTGCGGGGCCGCCAAACCGAGCCCGTCGGCTTTCACCGTCGTCTGTTCCATGTCCTTGATGAGCTTCAGGATGTCCTTTGTCACCGCCACTTCCTTCGTCTTCGCGCGGAGGACGCTCTGTTGCTCGCCGATGACGATGGGGAGGACTGCCATGGGGGAAGTATAGCGTACATAATCCGGTTTTTTATGTCGAAATGAAGGGGTTCAGGGGATAGGAGGGTAGGAAAGTAGGTGGGTAGGAGTAAGGCATGGAGAAATCTACGAACCTACTCTCCTACCTACCTTCGATCCGACATTATCTCCTTCCGAACGCAGGAACCGCGTTCAATGACGCTTTTTGCTTGAGTTCTCCCAACGACTGGATCTTGCCGACCTCGATCATTTTCAACAGGATCTGCGCGGTATGGAGCACGTCCGGCAACGCGCGGTGGCGGCCCTGGGGGAGCTGCATCTGGAATTTCTCGCTAAGGAAATCCAGGCTGTGACGGAAGGCCGTGGGGAACAGGCTCTGGCTGAGCTTCATGCTGCACAGGGGTTCCGGGATCTCGATGTACCCCCAGCAGAATTCCTTCTCGCATTCCAAAAATCCCTTGTCGAAGGCGGCGTTGTGCGCGATGAGCGTCGAGCCGGCCGCGAATTCCAGGAATTGCGGCAGGACGGCCATCATCGTGGGGGCCGTGGCGACGTCCTCGTTGCTGATGCCGTGGATCTGCTTCGTCTCGAAGGGGATGTCACGCTCCGGATTCACCAAGCTGTTGAAGGTCCTGTCCGTAATGATGCCGTTCTCGATGCGCACGCCTGCGATTTCAACGACCCTATGGCCTCGTTTGGGGTCCAGCCCTGTCGTTTCCAGGTCGAAGACGGTGATGGGAGGCAGGCTCGGCATCGGACACGCATCGTAGCGAAGGGAATCCGAATCAAAAAGTACGAAACGTGCGTTTTGTGATGTACTCTCTTTCCGTCAATTATCCCTTGCTTGCATGCCCCGCAAAGACGGCGTCCCCATGGATCGGGTTTTGAAGGAGCTGGGAAAACTGTACGTCCCTCCCAAGACGTTCCTTCATTACCGTACGCCGCTGGACCTGATGGTCGCGGTCATCCTGAGCGCCCAGTGCACGGACGCGCGCGTGAACATCGTGACGGAAACCATCCTGTACCCGAAATACAAGACGGAGAGGGATTACCTTGCCGTGTCCCGCCAGGAACTGGAAAAGGACATCCATAGCTGCGGCACTTTCCGCATGAAGGCGAAGCATATCCAGGAATCCTGCGCGATGCTCCTGGAAAAGTTCGGCGGCACGATGCCTCGTACCATCGCGGAGCTGACGCAGTTGCCCGGGGTCGGACGCAAAACGGCGTCGGTCATCCTTGCCGCGGCGTTCGGGATCAACGAGGGGATTGCGGTTGATACGCACGTGCAAAGGTTGGCGCAGCGCTTGGGCCTGAGCGTCCATTCGGATCCGAAGAAAATCGAGCTCGATCTCATGGCCGTTTCCCCGCAAAAGAAATGGAGGGACGTGACGACGCTGCTTATCTCCCATGGCCGCGCTGTGTGCACGGCCCGCTCCAGGCAGTGCGGCGCATGCGTTTTCAAAGACGTATGCCCTTCGTCGCTCGTCCGCGGCATGCCCGATCGCGCGAAGCCGAAAAAAAGCGGCATGCGAACCTTCAGGAAAATCCGCTGATCCCGTAAATTTTCCCGCGAGGAGCCCGAGAGCGTCAAAATCCAAGCTCAGGCATTAAAGGGTTGCTTTCGCTTGTTTTAACGTGTTATGCTGAACACCCATTATTCATTTTCTTCCCATTTTTATCATGAACAAGAAGCTTCTTTTCCTCGCTTCCGCAGCGTCCGTGGTCGCCCTCGCCGCTTGCAACGCTTCCGTCACCGACACGACCGACATGGATGACGAGAGCTACAGCTCCATGTCCGATGACATGATGATCGACGACGAGTCCATGATGGATGACGATTCCGTGATGATGGATGACAGCTCGTCCTCCGTTGAAGCTTCGGATGCTTCCTCTTCCGAGGATTCCAGCGTTTCCTCCCTCTAAATCGTTCTGAAAAGGCGCCTCGTTCGCGGGGCGCTTTTTTGTTTCTGGAATATGCGAATCGACCGGAGTACCATCGGCCCCATGAAGAAGCTTCTCTCGGAATTCCGGCAATTCGCAGCGCGCGGGAACGTGATCGACCTTGCGGTGGGAGTCATCATCGGAGGCGCGTTCGGCAAGATCGTCACGTCGATCGTGAATGATATCATCATGCCTCCGTTCGGGGTGATTACGGGGAAGGTCGACTTCAAGAATCTCTACATCAACCTGTCGGGAACGGATTATCCGTCCTTGGATGCTGCGAAGGCCGCGGGCGCCGCGACCATCAACTACGGCGCGTTCATCAACGTCATCATCGAATTCCTCATCGTCGCGTTCGCGCTGTTCATGCTCATCAAGCAGATCAACAACCTGCAGAAGTTCGGGAAGAAGGAAGAGGAGAAGAAGGATCCCACGGAAAAGGATTGTCCTTTCTGCTTCACGCACATCAATATCAAGGCGACGCGCTGCCCGCATTGCACGAGTGAGTTGAAGAAGTAAGATCGCGCACCGATTGTGCTCAAGGCTGTTTCCATGCGCCCGATTTCGACTATCATCGGGGCATGAAGCAATACTTGGATCTCCTTCGGCACATCATGGAAAACGGCACGGAGAAGGGGGATCGCACGGGTACCGGCACGAAGAGCGTGTTCGGCTACCAGATGCGGTTTGATTTGAGGAAGGGGTTTCCGCTCATGACGACCAAGAAGCTCTACACACGCGCCATCATCCAGGAGCTGCTTTGGTTCCTGAGCGGCGATACGAACGTGAAATTCCTACAGGACAACAACGTGACGATTTGGGACGAATGGGCCACCGCCGAGCAGTGCGCCCGCTTCGGCCGCAAAGAGGGAGACTTGGGTCCCGTGTACGGCCATCAGTGGAGGAACTTCGGCGCCACGCTGCTTCCGGACGGCACGTACGCCAAAGACGGCGTCGACCAGATCAGCTGGCTCATCAACGAAATGAAAAAGAATCCGAACAGCCGACGGCTCATCGTGACGGGCTGGAATCCGAAGGAGCAGGGGCAGGTGGCCCTTCCGCCGTGCCACACGCTGTTCCACTTCTACGTGGCCAACGGCGAGCTCAGCTGCCAGCTTTATCAGCGCAGCGCGGATACCTTCCTCGGCGTGCCCTTCAACATCGCGTCCTATGCGCTCCTGACCCATATGATCGCACAGGTGACGGGGTTGAAAGTGGGCGAATTCATCCATACGTTCGGCGACGTCCATATCTACAGCAACCACTACGACCAGGTGCGCGAGCAGCTCAGCCGCGAACCGCGCCCGCTTCCCACTTTGAAGCTTAATCCGGACGTGAAGGATATCTTTGGATTCAAGTACGAGGATTTCACCATCGAAGGCTACGATCCGCTGCCCTCGATCAAGGCCCCCATCGCGATTTAACCCCCACCCCGGCCCTCTCCCGCAAGGAGAGGGAATTCCTTTTGCCCATGATCCTCTCCCTCATAGCCGCCGCAGACGAGAATAACGTCATCGGGCAGGACAACGCGATTCCCTGGTATCTTCCCGATGATTGGAAGTATTTCCGTGCGAAGACGAAAGGGCATCCGATCATCATGGGCAGGAAGACGTACGAGTCCATCGGGCGGCCGTTGCCTGACAGGTTGAACATCGTGATCACCAGGAATGCGGATTTCAAAGCGGAGGGATGCGTCGTCGTCCATTCCCTGCATGATGCGGTCGAATTGGCGAAGCGCGATGAAAAGGACGAAGTATTTGTGATCGGCGGGCAGCAGATTTACGAGGTGGCGATGCCCGAGGCGGATCGCATTTACCTGACGCGCGTGCACGCGCACATCGGGGCCGGCCATGCGCACTTTCCGGACATGCGTTTCGAGGAGTGGCGGGAAACATCGAGGGAAGACCATCCTGCCGATGAAAAGCATGTGTTTCCGTTCTCGTACCTGACATACGAGCGGGTAAAAACTTGAGTTTTTACTATTGATTTCAGCATTTTCGGTTATAATTGCCGGACATGGCCCCCTGCCTTAGCTCGCCACAGCGCGACGCGGCACAGACCGCAAGGGCCATTTATTACATCGCTACTTCTTACCCCACCTCCCCTCCGGGAGATCTTTTCCCATGCCCGAGCAGCTGACACCACCGGCAGGACGCATCGAAGCGGACGTCATTCTGGAACGAAGCATCCAGGCAGAAATGGAAGAAGGAAAACAACGTATCGGCGAATTCACGGATGGAGTGGAAGACAGGGTGGACGAGGAGCTGGAAAACCAACAGGCGCAGAACATCACCGCCATCGCATCGGAAACGCACGAACTCGTGAAGGAGTATGTTTCGGAAACGAACGCGACGCTTGGCGCGGAGCACATGGTGGGGGACACGGCGTCCAAGGGCGCCGCGGCCTGGAATGACAAAGGCAACGGCAACGAGGTGGTCTTCGATTTCCAGGCGGTGAGTACCGACAAAGAGACTCCGTACTGGGAAAGGGTGCGCGACCATGAGGAGGCGCATCAGCTGGACCAGGCCGAATCATTCGACATGGGTGCCATCACGTACCGGGACGAGCGTATCGCCGTGAATCCCAACCTGGTGGAGTGGGGCGCGATCACCGCTGCGAATCAGCCCTCCTCCGACCTCACGCCCGACTACCGGCTCTACAAGCAGCAGGGTGATGAACTGGCGGAGTTCCTGGGATCGCAAGAGCCGATCTTCAAGGCGCTGAAGACCGGCAAGATGTCGGAACTGCAGGCGCTCATCGACCGGAAGATCGTCGAGGAGTTGTACGGGAAGATCGGCATCAACCATGCCACCCGCAAACAGGCGGCGGAGCACTTGGTCGCCCTCGCGGCCTGATACGAAAAACGCTCCCGCGGCCGCGGGAGCGTTTTTTACGTTCTGAATGAATGATTATCCCACTGCCTGCTGGCTGTCTCCTGCTTTGGGGAAGAGGGCCGGCTTGTCGGCCAGTTTCGTGTTTGCGATCCTGCGGGCGATCCACTTGCTGACGATCATGCCCGAGAACATGGAGATCAATACGCCGAGCCCAAGGGTGATCGCGAAGCCGCGGACGATGGACGTTCCGATGAGGAACAGCAGGGCGCAGGTGATGATCGTGGAGATGTTCGAATCGCGGATGCTCGGCCAGGCTTTCTCGAAGCCGATTTCCACGGCGGTCTTCAGGCTCTTGCCGCGCTTCATTTCTTCCTTCACGCGCTCGAAAACGAGCACGTTCGTGTCCACGGCCATACCGATCGACAGGATCAAGCCCGCGGCGCCCGCGAGCGTGAGGACGATGTACTGGCTGGAGAAGAAGAACAGCGGGTACTTCAGGAGTACCAGGAAGATGAGCGAGTACACGATGAGGGCGATGCTGGCGATGACGCCCAGCAGGCGGTACACGAGGATCATGTAGAGCATGACGATGATCGCGCCCACCAAGGCGGCGAGCACCGAGGTGCGCAGAGCCTCTGCGCCCAGCGTGGCCTCCACCGTCCTTTGTCCGCTGAGGTGGATGGGGGCGGGGATTGCTCCCGTGTTCAGGTCCTGGGCGAGCTTCTGGGCCTCGGTGATGCTGCTGCTTCCCGTAATGATGGCCGTGCCACCCGCGATTTCGCCCTGTACCGTCGGCGCGGAAACGAGTTCGCCTCCCACGAAGATGGCGATCTGCTTGCCGACGTTGCTCTTGGTCAGCTGCTGGAAAATGCGTCCGCCCTCGGCATCGAAGACGATTTGGACGACCGGGAGGTTTGTGGTCGGATCCAGGGTGACGTTGGCCGTGCGGAAGTGCTTTCCGTCCAATTCCGTGTCCTTCCAGCCTGTCGGCTTCAGGGAGAAGAACAGGGAGCGCAGCGTGAGAGCGTCCTGGGACTGGGTCACCTTGCCTTCCTGCATGCGCTTGATCATGTCATTGGCGCGGCTGAGGGCGTTGGAGCCGACGATCTTCAGGGCGTCGAAGCTGGCTTTGTCCGGCGTCGTTTCCGCCGACTTGTTCACCTTGATGATGTGGTAACCGAAGTTCGTTTCGACCGGCTGGCTCACGAAGCCAGTCGGGTTGGAGAAGGCGACGTTCTCGAACGCGGGAACGATGTCACCGCGGCTGATCAGTCCCAGTTTGCCCTGGTTTTTCGCCGAGGGGCCGTCGGACTGGGCCGAGGCAAGTGCCTCGAAGTTCGCGCCTCCGTCCAATTGTTTCCTCAGGTCCTGCGCGCGGGCGAGTGCTTCCGCCTTCGTGCGCGTGACGGTAGCCGCCGCGTCATCCGCACCCTTGTAAGAAACCAGGATGTGGCTGACATCGACCTGCTCCTTGCCTGCGATGACTTGGCGGAGGAATACCAGCTGCGCGCTTCCATCATCCATGGACGTGGCCTTCAGGTCGCCCTGTTCCATGCCGCGGATCGTGGAGACGATGCGCGTGGGCTGACTGGCATCCATTGCCACGTCCTTTTCATAGCGGTAGGTCGCGCCGCTTTCGGTTTTGGCCAGGATTTCAAATGCCTTCGAGGCTTCGTTGATCACGCGGCCCGTTCCCGTTTTCGCCTTCAGCACCTGTACGAGGAAGACTCCGGGGATGTCCTGGTTCACCGTCTGCCCCTGCGCGTTCTGCTGGGGGACGCTGATGCTACCTTCGCGGCGGTAGACCGTGGGTCCCGCCGGCGATTCCCAAATGTTTTCCAATCCTTTCGGGAGTTGATCGCGGAAGTAGAGTTGAGAATCCTCATATGCCAGTCCGAGGTCGTCGCCCAGGTCCTGTCCCACCGTCGCGAGAGTCGCGCCCGCCGCAATCTGGCGCTGCACCTCGTCGGCCTTGGCGCGCACGCCTGCCTCGTAGCCTGCCGGGGCCTCGGTGAACTCTTCCTTGAATTCAAGCTGGATGGTCTTTCCCACCGTCTCGATGCACTTCTGTACGTCCACCACTCCCGGACAATCGATGAGCAGGTGCTTTTCGTCGCCTACGAAAGACGGCGTGATGACGGCTTCGCTGACTCCCAGGCTGTTGATGCGGCGCTCCAGGACGGTGCGGATGGCTTCCACGAGATTTTGCTGCTGGGACACGACTGCGGCGCGCTGGTTCTGAAGGTCGGTGAGCGAGGCTCCAGATCCTCCGTTTGCCTCCGCCTTGGCGATTTGCGCGTTGAGCTGGGCCAGCTGAGCCTTGATCTCGTCTTCCGAAATGCGGAAATCAAGTTGGGTGCCTCCGGCCAGGTCCAGTCCGAAGTGGAAACTTGGATTCAGGAAGGACGGCGCCCACGTTTTCCATTGCGACGGAAGGGCGACGATAAGGATGAACAGACCCGCGATTGCGGTGACTGCGGGCCAGTAGGATTTGCGAGATGCCATGGGAAACGTGGGATGGGAGTAGGGTTAGGGTTTCGGAGTATACACCACGTGAAGGCCGACGTTCACATCATCCGTGAATGCCTCTGCCACGAGGAGGTTGGGGATATTCTGGATCTGGAGGTCGTCCGTCAGCGCATCGGACTTCACCATAAGTTTGCTGACGAGCCTGTCGCGCACGAAAATACCGATATTTTTGTTTACCTCGCTCTTGAAGAGGGCGTCCATTTTCTTGCGTCCCTCATCCGTCATCAGGATGCGCGCGCGCACCTTTCCGTTCGAGTCCTTTCCGGCTTCCACGCCCAGGAAATCTTCGGTCGTGATATCGGTTTTGGTGAATCCTCCGTGCCCCTCCACCGTGATATCCGCCACGCCGCCGCTTGCCGTCTGCTTCATGACCGACATGGTGAACGGCGATGTGAGTTGCCGCGTCAGTTCGTCCGCTCCTTCCTTGTCAGGAACCGTGATGATGAGCGACGGGGTATCGCCCTTTCCGAATTCCTTTCCCGCGTTGACCACCCCCATGTTATCGAGCCTGCGTTCCACGACGCGCATGGCGGCGTTGGTGAGGTTCTCGATCTGGGCCTTGTCCGTCACATCGAATGACAGATCGTACGTGACCGCGTGGGAGCCGGCGCCGCAGGCCGTGAGAAACAGCACTGTGAACGCGGATAATGCGGAAAAACGGGAGGTTTGCATAGGTAGGGGCAGTGTAGGATAGAGGAGTCACGGGATCAATCAAAGCCTCGCCATTTAATGGCTGCTTTTGGGCAATACGATGGTCGTATCCGCCCGGATCATCTTGTTCTGCAAATCCACCCCGCGCAGGACGCATCGGTTATCCAGGATGCAGTTTTCCAGCGTGCATTCCTCAATGAAGCAATCATCGAAGACCACCGTGTTTTTCAGCGTGCTCTTGATCACCTCCGATCCCTTGCCCACGACGACGCTGTGTTCGCAGTCGCTGCCTTCCATGCGAGCGTTTTCGCCCAACAGAACGCGGTCTCCGACCATGGTCTTTGTGGCTTCCAGGTAGGAATCGAATGTTCCGATATCGAACCAGTGGTCTTTGAAGCCGTAGGCGTCGATCTGCATGCCGCGGCGCAGGAACTCCTCGAAAATGCCCCCCACGTTGTCCGGATGCTCTTTTGCGTATTCGATAAGGATCGGCAAGGCCGAAGCGGGGATCAAGGTGCAGCCGGTGCTTACCAGGCTGGACTTCGGGTCCTTGGGCTTTTCTTCGAACGCTTGTACGGTTTTTCCGTCCGCATTCAGAAGAATGGTTCCGAATCGGCTCGCCTTGGACAGTTCGCCAACGTCGTACGCCGCGATGAGCGGGACGTCGGGTCGGCGCGCCGCGATGAAGGCGGCGATATCGAAGCCGAAGTAGTTGTCGCCCGTCAGGAGGAGGATGTCATCCTTGATGCCTTCGTTCTGAATCCAGAAAGCAGTCGCGCCCAAGGCGCCCAACTTGGCATCGTCGTGCAGCGTTTGTTCGATATGCACCGATACGCGGTCGCGCTTGATGGTTTCGTGCCATTCGCCGAAGGCCTCTTCGAAAGCCGCGTTGGTGCTGACGGTGACGGGGATATCCGCTGGGATCTTCTCGATGATATGGTCGATGATGGGCTTGCCGACCAACGGCAGGAGCGGCTTGGCACGGTGTTCCGTGAGCGGCCACAGGCGAGTGGCGAATCCGCCGGCGAGGATGAATGCATGCATTTTCAATATCTGGAGAAAAGGTTTTAGGAAAAGAACCATTTTAGTGCCGATTCCTTCGGACGAACGACGGTGACCGGGCGTCCTTCCAGCAACTCCACGCGTTCGTCGCGCTCCACGATTCCCAGCACCGACGGAAGCAAAATGTACGTAATGCCTTTCTTGCGGCATGCGCTCAGGAGGTTGATCGTATGTTCCAAGTCGCTCGTTTGGATGAGGTGCGTGATGCCTTTTTCGTTCAGCGTCTTTTCCAGCTTGTCGAGCTTGCCGATCACCGGCACGTCATGCAGGTGCTTCTCCTTGCTGCCGGTGCTGTCCAGGATGCCCACGGGTACCAGCGGGCTTTTTCCGGATTGCAACATCTTGATGACGGATGCCGCCTCGCGCGTCGCGCCGATGACCAAGGTCGGGAAGGCCGGAGGGGAGCGGCGCAATGCGTTCCTACGTACGGAATCCATGAGTACGTGCCATGCCCACAGGATCAGCGTGCTGAAAAGGAATGCTTCCACCAGGAGGAGACGACTGAAGAAGAGGCCGTACAGGAAAAAATATGCGAGGGTGAAGAGAGCGAGAGCGACGGTGTTTCCATACAGAACGTAGGAGAATGCCCGCAGGCTCATCTGGTTCCTCATCAGTGCGAACGTGCGCGTGGAGACGAGGATGGCAAGCCACACCGGCACGACCATCAACGCCACCAGCATGTATTGATCGAAGGGGAAGGTGCTCGAAAAATACCATCCGACGCGCGTGAAATAAGCCAGCGCGTAGGAAGCCAGGAACAGGATCACATCGGTGACGATCCAGAAACCGAGAAGGAAGTGGCGTCTCATGCGGAAAGACTACGGCACCGACTCGTTCCGTGCCAGTGATTCCGTCTTAGCGTACGTTCAGGAGGGATGCGTACGGCAGCTTCGTTACGTCCCACGGTACGTCTTTCGTTCCCTTGTACGTCGTGTTTCCCACCGCGGTTTCGGACAGGGGGATGTTCGATTCCATCCAGGCGAGTTTTTGAGCGATGGCCTTGTTCGTTTCCGCCCGCTTCCTCAGGTAGGGGCGCTGCAAAACGTAGGCCGCGAACGTCTCGGCGAAATCCTCGAAGATATCCGATGACGCGTATCCCGAGATGAAATCAGCATCCTTCGTCCCTCTTTTCAGGGTGCGCTCGTTTTCCCAGGAAACGGAAAAGAAAGAGACGGCTGCCCCATCGTTGTAGAAAGGGCTTTTTCCATCGCGGAAGGAGCTCTCGCCGGACTGCGACGTCCCGGTCATGTTTCCGCTGATCACGTGTCCGCACTCGTGGATGAGAAGCGCGGTGAACTCGGTATCATTCACCGAGCCGTCAAGGATGATCGTCGATTTTCCGCCGAGTCCGCGGTACTTCGCATCCTTGTAGATGATCGAGAAGGTGCGGATGTTCGATGCGCAGGACGCCGGCAGCGCGGAAAAAACCGTCGTGGCGAGTTTTTTGTGATGGTCGGTGATGTCCGCCGTCTCCAGGAACGCGTAGGTCGAAGGAGCGGGGGAAGGCGATGTCGGGGATACGGCCGCGATGTACGGGGCGGCACGTTTCTTCTTTTTCAAAGAAGACACCCTGGCCAGTGGCTGGAAATGCACTTCGGAATGGGTCGATTCGCCGTTTGCATGCTGTTCCCTTGCCCCGCTACCGGCATCTGTTACACTTGCCGCAAGCAACGCAGCGACGACAAGCAAGGAGGTGACTGAAACGGCTTTTCGAAGCGTTATAGGCATATTAAGCAACAAAGGGATAATTTATACCATACTATATATATTATGTCAAATACCGAGCCGACCCCTCTCCGAGGAGGCCAGGAACATACGGTAACGATCGAAAAGGTGACCCATGGAGGGTCCGGCATGGCCATGGTCGACGGTTTGCCCGTCTTTGTTCCCGGGGGAATCCCCGGGCAGCAGTTGTCCATTGTCATTACCAAAGGGAAGGACCGTTATGCCGAGGGCAAGGTCCTGAAGGTTCTTCGCAAAGGAAAGGATGAGATTCTCCCGCGTTGCAGCCACTTCGGTACGTGCGGGGGATGCACCTGGCAGAACCTTCCCTACGACAAGCAGCTCACCTACAAGGAGGACATCGTCCGCGAAACCCTCGAGCACCTCACGCCTGTCGACGAACCGATCCGCAAGCAACTTCCGGGTCGCGTGCTGAAGATCATGCCCAGCCCCCAGGTGTTCCATTACCGCAACAAATTGGAGATGACGTTCGGATATGCGTCCATGCGCACGGAGGAGCAGAACGGCAAGCGCATCTACTTCGACGAAAATCCGACGGTCGGTTTCCACCAGCCCAACCAGTGGTCCACCGTCATCCCCATCGCGGAGTGCCACTTGTACGACGAGCAGATCGGGCCGTTGCTCATGGATGTACGTCGTTTCATGCAGGACACCAAGCTGCCGGTGTACAACCCGAAGACGCACAAGGGCTTGCTTCGCAACATGTTGCTGCGCCGCGGTATCCACACCGGCGAGCATATGATTGCGTTCCTGGTGAACGGAAAGAAAAAGGAATTGGAACCCATCTTCCAAAACTTCATGCGTTTCGCGGGACGTCCGGGGCTCGCATCGCTTCTCGTCATCGAGCACCAGGGGCTCGGCGACAAGCCGGAAAACCCGAAGGTCCACACGCTCGTCGGCAAGGACTTCATCACGGAGCGCCTGTTCGATCTCTCCTTCGATATCTCGCCGTTCTCATTCTTCCAGACCAACACGCTCGGTGCCGAGAAGTTGTACCAGGCGATCGGCCAGGGTGCGGACCTGACGCAGCGCGACACGGTGCTGGACGCGTACTGCGGCGCGGGAACGATCGGCCAGTACCTGGCACGCTACTGCCAGAAGGTGGTGGGCATCGAGAGTCACCCGACCGCCGTCGAGGACGCGCTGAAGGCCAGCGGCAAAAACCGTATCGGCAATATCAGCTTCTACAAAGGCCGCGCCGAACAGATCCTGAAGGACCAGCTGAAGGCCGGAGGCAAATACTCCTTTGACGTCATCGTCGTCGATCCTCCCCGGGCCGGTTTGCATCCCGCTGCGCTCGAGGCCGTCATCGCCCATAGGGCACGCAAAGTCGTCTACGTTTCATGCAATACGGCCACGTTCGCCCGCGACCTGGGCTCCTTCCTGAAGGCCGGATACGAACTGCGCACGGTACAACCCGTCGACATGTTCCCGCACACGCCGCATATCGAAACCGTGTCCGTTCTCCAAAAGAAATAGTGCAGCGCGTCATCCTCGTCACCGTCGGCACATTGAGGGAGGAGTGGGCCAAGCTCGCCGCGGCCCAGTACGAACGCCGTATCAGGCCCTCAATTTCATTCGACGTCGTGGAGCTTCCCGCCAGCAAGGAACGTGATGACCGCCGACAGAAGACGGACGAATCAAGGCGTTTGCTGGAGCACGCGGCGAAGTACCGCGGGGTGCACTGGGTGCTGGACGAAAGCGGCAAGCAAAAGACGTCCGTCCAGTTCGCGCATGATTTGGAAGATATGAAGGACGCGGGCACGAATCTTATCGTCATCCTGGGCGGGGCATACGGCCTCGATGATTCCGTCCTGGAAGCGGCCGATAAGATCCTCTCCCTGAGCGACATGACGCTGCCGCACGAACTGTGCCGGGTCGTGTTCATGGAGCAGCTCTACCGCGCGTGCGAGATCACGAAGGGGAGCGGATATCACCATGTTTGAAAAACCCCGCGCCGTTTCCGGGCGGGGTTTTCTGTCCGTATCCCTCCTCTGTTTAGTCATCATCGCCGTCGTTGTCCCCCTGGAGATGCAGTCCGGCACTGCCATTCAGACGCACCGATGCGCCGTTTCCGCGTAGGGAGCTATCGGTATCAAGGTCGAGCTTGAAGTCATTGCCACGTCTGCTGTCATGGTCGCGATCGTCGTCCCAGTTTTTGTCATGCTTGTCGCCGTCCCTGTTATCCATATGGACCTTCTTCGAACCTACTGCGGCGCGAAGGCAGGCGCGGAGTGCCAGGCGATCTTCGTACGTTTTGTTGTCGTCGGCATGGTAGGTGGCAAGGCATGCGCGGACTTTCGCACCGATGGTTTGTCCGTTGTTCTGCGAGCTGCTGGACGAAGAGCTGCTCACCGAGGAGCTGGAAACGCTCGAGCTCGAGGAGCTCATGCTGCTCGAACTGCCGGAGGATGTGCTCGCGGAGACCGCGGTACGGATGCATGCCCTCAACGCGAGACGTGCTTCCAATGTGGTATGCCCGACGGTGGCGACGGTGTTGTGATATGTCGCAAGGCATTGGTGAACTTTGACGTTCACGCTGCCGCTGCCGGTCGAGGAGTCATTCTGAGCCGATGCAACAGTAATGCCCGCCGCCGATAATGCGATGGCTGCAGCGAGCGCCGAGCCGGTGACCAAAGAGCGAAAAGGACTCTTCATAGAGAAAAGGGGAATGATGTAAAACCGGTATAGATGACGGTCCGTAGGGCTCATTCTTACGCTATATCTCATTCTTTTCCTTGCTTATAACCAATTAAAACCCCTGAAACGCGCTAGGTGGGGTTGAATCTCGTCCTCGTTTGGTTATACTCCGCGCACGTTCCGGTTCAGCATCTGAAGCCGAAATGTACGGCCTCATCGTCTAACGGTTAGGACACGGGATTCTCATTCCCGTAATCGGGGTTCGATTCCCCGTGAGGCTGCCAGAAAGTATGAAAGACAAACCTCCGGTTTTTCTTTCATGGGCTATCTTTTCGGCAGGGAGTTCCCGCACTTCGGGCAGAGCGCTCGTTCGGAACGGGTTGTTTTGTTATCATCGATGCATGAATCCCGAACTGACGGACGGCGCTAAGTGTAAAGTCATCAACGGCAGGCATAAGGGGAAGTCCGGCATCGTGGGGGATATCCATATGAGCAAGGCGGGACACATGACGATCACTGTGACCCAGGCAGATGGCGTGCGGTTCAAGACACTCGCGAAAAGCGTCGAGGTACTATGAGAAAAGCAGTCTTCTGGTACAATACGCGCATGAATACCACCCTTTTGCGCATCGCGTACATCGTCGCGGCCGTCGTGCTCGCATTCGCTGTGTATCTGCTTCCCGACATCGTCGCAAATCTCGGTGAAACGGCCAGTTTTCGTCTGAAGGGGGTTATTGCCATCCTGTTCTTCGTGGCGAGCATCGTCTTCGAGCAGCAAAAGAAGGCCGCGGTTGCCACGTTCACGCTCACCACGGGCGTTGCACTCACCCTCCTTCTCTTTTTCGGCGGTGCGATACGCATCGCGGAACTGGGTTGAAACCGTCTTTTCTTGCGCTTTCCGAAAACGGGAGCATGATTGCTTCGTGAGCTTCCATTTGCACAAGCATATAGTCACCCATGCCGCGGCAGCGGCCGCGGGTCTCTTGGTTTTTTTCGTTCTGCACCAGACGTGGTCCTTTATCGCGCCATGCCATACGAGGTATAACCTTTTGAACCCCTCGCTCCGCTGTAAGGCCGCGACATCGCAGGGGGAGTGGGATTACGAACCGCTGCGGGACGACCTGACCGCGAAGAAAGAAGCCCTAAAGGCAACCGGGAAGATCACCCATCTTTCCGTGTATTTCCGCGATCTCGACCATGGGCCGCGTTTCGGTATCGGGGAGTATGACAAATTCCAGCCGGCAAGCCTGACAAAACTTCCGATCATGATCGCGTTCCTGCATCTTGCGGACCTCGATTCTTCCATCCTGAACAAGACGCTTTCGTTTACGGGATCCCTGAGTACCAACATGAACGTTGAAGCGCCGGACCAGACCATTCAGCCGGATACTCTGTACTCCGTGCGGGAGCTGCTCGAGAAAATGATCGTGTACTCGGATAATTATTCCTATCTGTTGCTGGTCCGGGAATTGAATACCATGCCGCGCGATCTGAGGTATTACACGTTTCATGATCTCGATATCCTGAACATGATGCTTGCGCCCAGGGCTGATTACGTGTCGATCTCGTCGTACGCGACCTTGTTTGCGGTGCTGCACAACACGGGGTACCTGTCGAAGGACATGTCGCAGTACGCCTTGTCGCTTCTGTCGAGGGCCACGTTCCGGGAAGGGATCGTCGCGGGAGTGCCGGCCGATACCATCGTCGCCCACAAATTCGGACGCAAGGTACAGGAGGGGCAGGACAGCCAGTTGCACGATTGCGGCATCGTGTATCATCCCAAGATGAGGTACGTCCTTTGCGTCATGACAAGCGGCACTGATTACGGCGCCGAAAAAGAAGCCATAGCAAGCGTATCGCGCATCGTGTACGACGCCATCAACGATCTCTCCATGGAGTGATGCATCACTTCTCGCCGCCCATGAACACGCCCATGCTCTTCGCGGCGATGTACACGGGGTCTTCTTTCGTGACGCGCTTGATGTCTCCCACGGCTTCCGCGATGGATACCACCGACATCTTTCCCTCGCGCATGGAGACCATGCAGCCGAATTTTTCGTCATGCATCGCCTGCATTGCCGCGACGCCGTAGATATGCGACAGAAGGCGGTCTTCGCCGTTCGGGCTGCCTCCGCGCTGGGTGTGGCCGAGCACGACGTTGCGCATTTCAAATTCTCCCGGAGCCGCCGCCTCCACCGCGGCCATCACGCGCTCCGCTGCTCCTCCCAGCTGCGTTTCGGCTCCTCCTCCGTTCTTGGTGGACAGCTTGCCTCCGATTTTCACTCCTTCCGTCACAACGACCGAGGCGAAATCCACGCTCTCGTCGCGCTTGCGGAGGAATGCCACCAGGTCCTGGATGTCAAAGTCGAACTCGGGCATGAGGATCGCGTGCGCGCCTCCGGCAACGCCGCCGTACAGGCCGATCCATCCTGTGTGGCGCCCCATCGTTTCCACGAAAATGACGCGGTCATGGCTCGCCGCGGTCGTATGGATGCGGTCCAGTGCTTCCTTCACGATTTCCACGGCCGAAGAGAAACCGAACGTGCGGTCCGTTCCCTGCAGGTCGTTATCGATGGTCTTCGGCACGCCGACGACCTTGATGCCCGTGAGCTCCTGCAGCTGCAACGCGCCGGTGAGCGTACCGTCGCCGCCGATGACGATGAGTGCGTCCATGTCGTTCGCCTTCATGTTTTTCTCCACCATGCGCAGGATGTTCTCGGGGATTTTCGAAACGCCGCCTTCGCCCACCTTCGCCGCAAAGCGGCCCTTGTTCGTGGTGCGCAAAATTGTTCCGCCCATGCTGCTGATGCCTTTCACGTCTTCCAAGAAGAGCGGACGCAGCATCACCGGGTCCAGGATTCCTTCCCATCCCTTGATAATGCCGGTGAACTTGTATCCCAGGGGGATGCCGGTTTTCACGATGGATGCGATGACGGTATTGAGTCCCGCGCAGTCGCCCCCGCCGGTAAGGATGCCGATATGCTTTACGGAATTTTTCGCCATAGCAATGAAGGGGTGAAGCCCGAAGTATATCCGCTTCGTCCTTTTCATTCCAGGGTCTAAGACAACACTTTGTTGTTTGGCGCAGCCAAGCCGGCGCCCCTCAAATCTTGGTCCGCCATTGGCACGGCTCCTTGCACTTGGCGCAGTACTGCGATCCGTACTCGTGCTTTTCGCCCTGCACGCAGCCCGCCTGGCAGCACAACGAGAACATCGTCAGGCGCGCAGCGTTGGTGATGGGAGCCGCCTTGCGGTCTTTCAGGTGTTTCGTGCAGTAATCCCTCCCGCGCGTTTGGCTGGTGCAACCTTCGGTCGCGCACTGTTTCCTGGTGATGATATGCATGGATTGGGGGAGAAGGGGTCCGAAGGTCAACGGCCTATTGTACCCTTTTCGGCGTATTTGCCCTAATGGATACTGCTCTTCATTTTTCGCATAAATATGCGGTAATTGATGGCTATTCCCGGGAATAAGAGTATGGTCGCCTTTCTGAAGGCGGAGAAAATCAGATCTGCCCAGTTTTCTTATTTTTTCTCCTCCTACCAGTATGGCTACAGGAATTATCAAAACGAAGACCGACAAGGGATTCGGTTTCATCAAAGTCGAGGGTTCGGCTGACGTGTTCTTTCACAACAGTGAATGCAACGGTCAGTTCGACAACCTGAACGTCGGCCAGACCGTGTCGTTTGACATGGGTCAGGGTGACAAGGGTCCGAAGGCTACGAACGTGGTCGCTTCGGATGCAGCTGCTTCGGCAGAGGCTCCGATGGATGACATGGCCGCCTAATCGCGTCTTAGGGATAGCCCGCTCTTCGTCTTCGGACGGAGGCGGGCTATTTTTTGATTTGACCTCTTAGACCCTTGACTGTTTGGCTGTCCGTTCTACGCTGGCCCTCCTTTCTGTCGAATGGATATGCACATCGGATGTGTAATCGACAGCGAGATCGGTCTTTGTCAGCAGGAGAGTTTGTATGAATGCCCCCTCGTACCAGGCACAAGAGGGTGTCCAGCTCTGCGTCGTCTATTTCCTTAAACCCGCTTCAGACGGTTCGAGAACCGTCGTGCGTCCCGTCACCAGTCTGCGGCCATTGGAGGTGGCTGAATGTAAGGATGCGTTTCGTTTCTGCTTTGCGGAATTTCCGCAGGCGACGTTCGATCAATATAAGGAAGCAACGCCGTTTGAGGAGCGGCAGGCTCAGACAGGCATGTTCTATCTCGAGGGCGACATCAAGAGTATCGACAAGTACGCCGCCGAACCGGGTAGTACGCGGGCAACCGTCGAGCGCTTGGTGGCAGTCAAATGCGACAATTGCATCAAGATCAAGAACGCAAGCGACCATCATCGCTTCCCGTTCTTTGACAACGATTACCTGTTGCATACCGTCCGTACCGTCAACCTTCGGCTGGTACCCAAACTCATGGCGAATCCAAAACGCCTTCAGCACACCTGAGGGCATCCGAAAGGAGAAGAGACAAAGACATCGACCGTTGCACCCGCCTTTGGGTGTAACGGTTTTTTTGTGCATTCGTGCGGAATATGTTTCCATGTCCGCATGACCCTGCTCCACGCACTTCTCTTCGGCGCCGTCGAAGGCATCAGCGAATTCCTTCCCATTTCCTCCACCGCGCACCTCATCCTCACGGGGCAGTTGCTCGGGTTGCCGCAGACGGAGTTCTTGAAAACGTTCGAGATATCCATCCAGCTGGGCGCGATCCTCTCCGTTGTCGTCTTGTACTGGCGCTCCTTCCTGCAGTCCAAAGAAGTGTTGCTGCGGGTCGCGACGGCCTTCGTACCCACCATGGTCATCGGGTTCGCGCTGCATTCGATCATCAAGAACGTCTTCTTCGAAAGCACGACGCTCATCCTCTGGTCGCTGCTTCTGGGTGGCATTTTCCTTATCGTCTTCGAGAAGTCTCATAAGGAAAAAGGTGATGCGACGGAAGACATCGAATCCATCACCTACAAACAAGCGGCCGTCATCGGTTTGTTTCAGTCGATCGCGGTCATCCCGGGCGTGTCCCGCGCCGCCGCCACGATCGTCGGGGGATTGCTATTAGGGCTGAAACGCAAGACGATCGTCGACTTCAGCTTCCTGCTCGCGGTTCCTACCATGCTCGCGGCCACCGCGTTGGATCTGGTGAAAGAGGGAAGCGCGTTTTCCTCAGCGGACTACGGCATGCTGGCCGTCGGGTTCGTCACGTCCTTCGTCGTCGCGATCCTCGCCATTAAATGGCTGTTGAAGTTCATCAAGAACCACTCGTTCTCCGCGTTCGGTATCTACCGTATCGCCATCGCTATCCTCTTCTTCCTGTATGTCCGCAGTATCGCCTAACCGTCCCATGGTTGCGGCCGTGATCATCCGCGACAAGAAGCTTCTGCTCGCGCGGAACATTAAGAAGGGGGTGCGCCTGGAGCCGCCCGGAGGCAAGGTGCACGAGGGCGAGGCGTTGGAGGACGCGGTGGTGCGCGAGGCCATGGAGGAGATGGGTCGCGACGTCGTCGTGAAAGGCCCGGTCGGTACCTACGAAACGGACACGCCGGAAGGCGGATTCGACGTGAGCCTGTTCTTCTGCGATATGGAGGGGGAGCCGATCGAAGGTCTGGAGCCCGGGAAGATCGGGGGGTTCGAGTGGCTTACCTTTGGTGAATTAGTGGATTTGGCAGAGCGCAATGCCGCGGGTGACTTGTCCGTCACGCTGGTTCCCAACGTGATCGCGGCGCTTCCGGAGCTGGCGAAGTACCTCTGAATGGCCTAGGATGGCTCCGTTTTCCGTTCATCCATGCTTTTCTCCCAGCTTTTCACCAAGACATCGAAGGAAGCCACCAGCGATGCCTCCAGCAAGAACGCGGACCTTCTCACACGCGCAGGGTTCATCAACAAATCCATGGCTGGCGTGTATTCGTACCTTCCGTTGGGACTCAAGGTCATAAAGAAGATCGAAAGCATCGTGCGCGAGGAGATGGATGCCATCGGCGGGCAGGAAATCCTGATGTCCGCGCTCGCGCCGAAGGAGTACTGGGAGACGACGGGCAGGTGGGATCACAAAGTGCTCGACGTCTTGTTCCACGTTCCCGCCGCCGGCGACACGGAATACGCATTGAACCCCACCCATGAAGAAATGGTGACGCCGCTCGCGAGGCAATTCGTGAAGTCGTACCGTGATCTTCCTTTCAGCGCCTACCAAATCCAGACGAAGTTCCGCAACGAACTGCGCGCGAAGAGCGGGGTGATGCGCGGACGCGAGTTCATCATGAAAGACCTGTATTCATTCCATACGACGCAGGAAGATTTGGATAGGTTCTACGAAGTCGCCCAGGGTGCGTACGACAAGGTATTCGAGCGCCTGGGGTTGGCGGAGAAGACGTATCTGACGTATGCGTCCGGCGGTACGTTCTCAAAGTATTCACACGAATACCAGGTGGTCCTTCCCAGCGGCGAAGACGTGATTCATGTCAGCGTGGAAGCCGAAAAACAGGGGAAGAGAATCGCGATCAACAAGGAAATTTACGAGGCCGGCAAAACCGTCTGCCCGGTGACGGGCGGTACGGAATTCCGTGAGGAAAAGGCCTCCGAAGCCGCCAACATTTTCAAGCTCGGCACGCGTTTCTCGGAGCCTTTCGAGCTCACGTACGTCGACCAGGAGGGGAAGAAGCAGAACGTCATCATGGGATGCTACGGCATCGGCATCTCGCGCCTCATGGGTATCGTCGCGGAGGCTTTTTCCACGGAGAAGGGATTGCTGTGGCCCGCCAACATCTCGCCTTTCGACGTGCATATCGTGCCTATCGCAAAGGGGGTGGATGAGGAATCCTTCAAGGTCGCGATGGACTTGAAAAAGCAATTCGAAAGCAAAGGGAAGTCCGTTCTTTTCGATGACCGCACCGACGCGTCCGTAGGCTTCAAGCTGGGTGACAGCGATCTCATCGGCGTTCCCTTGCGTATCGTGGTCTCCCCGAAAACCTTGGAACAGGGAACGCTGGAGGTTTTGGATCGTTTGGCGGGGACAACGGAAATGCTTGCCCCCGAGAAAGTCCTTTCCCTCTAACTACCATGGCACACATCGGACTCATCAACCGTTTCTTCGCATGGTACGAGCGCCACTACCGCGTGGCCGTGACCGTTACCACGCTGCTGTTTTTCCTTCAGATCGCCCACCTGTACTGGCTGTGCGCGCATGTCATTTCCCTGAAACTCCTGGGCGTCAGTTACTTCACGCCGAGTGAATTTTGGCAGGCGATCATCGTTCTTATCGATTACACGGAGATCCCCGCGCTGATTTCCACCACGGTCTTGTACTGGTATGAACTGCGCAAGGGGTTCAGCTGGAAATCCATCCTGTTCATCATCCTTTTGAACACGCAGTGGCTGCATCTCTTTTGGATTACCGATGAATTCGTGCTCGACATGTTCCAGGGTACGGAGAAGTCCACCATTCTCCCGTGGTGGCTTGCGTGGATCGCCATCCTTATCGATTACCTGGAACTGCCTGTGATTGTGGATACCATCTGGAAGACGGTGAAATCATGGGCGAAAAAATAGCTGCATTAGCTTCGTTAGCTTCATTAGGTTTGCTTTTTTGTATTTCTAAGGAAGCTAAAGAAGCTACAAGCTTATAAAGCTAAAACCGACTGACCCACACCCCGATCTGCGTCACTACTGCGCCGAACGCGATACCTGCGATGACTTCCGCGAAGGAGTGGCCTAGGCGGATTTTCAACTTCTGTTTGCGTTGCAACTTGTTCAGGATCTCCGCCTGTTGTCCCACCGCTCGGCGCACGCTCATGGCGTCGTACCACACCACCGAGGCGAAGACGAACGCCATCGCGAATTCCACGGATTGCATCCCGAGTTTCTGGTACACGATGATGATCAGCGATGTCACGAACGCGGAGTGCGAGCTGGGCATGCCGCCCGTCTTGAAAATACCCTCGTCCCAGTCGCCGGTTTTCACGTATTCCACGATGATCTTGGCTACTTCCGATAGGAAGAGAACGACCAAGGGGATCAGGAAAAGATATTCGCTGAGGATGACCATGTCCCCAGTATAGCACGTTCCGCCTTACTGGCGCTCGATGCGCGCCTTTTCGCCGTCGCCGCCCGTCCACTCATACGTTCCCGTGCTCAAAAGAGTGCGGAGGATGTCCTTCAACTTGGCATCATCGGCTTCGAAGGACGATTTCTTGCCGAATGCGCCCGCTTCCAACGTGAATATTCCCGCGACGCGTTCCGCCTTCGTGATATCCCAATGCGTCCCGTCGCAGGAGACCATGTAGTTCTTGCCGTCCAGTACGATCCTTCTGTGCGTGAAGACGATCGTATGGTTGCGGCCGTTCAGCGTGACCGTGCGGGGCGTCCCGTCGATGAGCGTTTTGCCCTCCGGAAGTTGCAGGGAAAAAGGTTCGACGGCCTTCGTCATCTTTTCTAATACGGTGCGCATCGGCTTTTTCTTGGCGACGGGGGTTTCCGCCGCTGGTTCCGACGGTTCCTCCGTGCGGAAAAAACGCAGCAGCCTGCCCATGAGCGGCTTCGACTCATTCTTTGCCTGTTGGTTAGACGCCTGCGGGTTCATCGCTGAAAGAGGGGATTTTGCTGTCCACGAATGCTTCTGCCACGTCGATTGCTTCGCCGGCCTTCTTCATTCCCGTTTCGACCAGCGTGGAGCCTTCCTGGTAGATGGTGGCGACTCCTGTGCACACTTCCCATCCGAGGTGCGCGTACGTGGCGACCTGCATGGTCCTCTGCGCGTTCTGCACGAAGTTCTTGGCACGGCGCGCACGCTGGTGCGTCTTGGTGATGGCGGCCATGTTCTGCAGGGTTTCAAGGTTTTTCTCACCCGCGCGGATCGCCTTGATGCTGTCGGCCGTGGCGCCTGACACGCGGATGCCGTCTTTGGCCTTGTCTGCGATCTTCACCGCCTTTACTCCTGCGAAGAAGCCGCGCAATCCGCGGAAGCCGATGACCGACAGGCCGCCCGTGAACGGGGTGAGTGCGAGTGATACGGCGCCGAGTCCTCCCATGACGCCGGACGTGATGCGCTGGGTCGTTGACAGTTCGCGGCCGTTGAGATCCGTTCCCATGACGGCCGCGCGGATATCCATTGCTTCGCCGATAACCGGGATGAATCCCGCGCCCGCCTCCATCGCGTCGTTCCGGAAGGCCTTCTTCGCGGCTTCGCCTTCTTCACCCTGACGCATCGAGGCCATTCCCTGCAGTGCGAGGGGCAGGAAGGAATATCCCGTAATGGCGCCGACGACGTACTTGCCGCCCGGCAGCTTCTTGATTTTGCAGCCGGTGCTCTCGGCTTTCTTCGCGACCCATTCCAGGCTCTTGCCGACGGGGCCTTCCGCCGATTTCAACTGGGGGGCGTGTTTTTCCGCGTCCGCCAGGGCGGCTGCCAGCTGTTCGCCGAGCGCGAGTTTGTTCTTCTTCAGTCCTTCGTTGTAATCATCCATCTCCTGGCGCGCCATGTTCATCGTTTCTTGGCGCACGGAATCCGCGTTTCCCGCGTTCGCCGCAATCTGCTTCTCCGCGCTGTCCATCTTTTCGAAGACGGTCTTTTTCGTTTTATTGAAATCGTCGATTTCCGTCTTGTACTGGCGGTCCATTTCATCCGACAGCGCCTGCAGGCGCTTCTCGGCATCCGCGGGGTTGTAGTCCACCGATTCCTTGATCGGTTTCGTTCCGTCTAGGTTGAGGTCCGCTTCCAACGTGCCCAGGATGCGTTCGAGTTCCAGGGATTCCGCGATGGGTGCGTTGCGCAGCGTTCCCTGTTTCATGAGTTCCAAAGCGCGCGCCGCCAGCTTCTGCTTGTGGCCGCTGATCTCTTGCGCGCCCTTGGTGACGATGTTCGTTTGCTTCAGGATGGCCTTCAGGCGGTCTTCCATGACGATGGCGGAAAATCCGCTTCTGCGGCGCTTGCCCGCCTGCCAGGCGATGACCACCGAGGGGCGCATGCTGGAGTGGGGGAGCGTCACCACGCCCGTTTCTTCGTCGTAGGTGCCGCCGAAGACGGTGGTGATGCCGATCGCCAGACCCTTGATACCCAGGTCTCCGCCCTTCGCCAGGATATCGCGCAGGCGTTCCGCATAATCGCGCGTCACGGTTTCCACGTCTTCGCCCGTCTCCTCGGCGCGCTTCTTGATTTCGGTTTCGATCGAGTCCTTGTTCTGTTCCAGGTATTCGACGGCATCCTTGTTCTGGCTGAAGTATGCCGCGGCTTCCTTTCCCGTAATGGTTGCGAGGAACGCCGTGAAAACGGGGTGTTCCTTCGCGCTTTCCGCGGCGGTGCGCAGGTATCCCTTCTTTTCCAGGGATTCCTTCAGGTTCTTCGCTTTCTTGAATCCGAACCAGGCGAGGACGCTCAGGATCGCCTTGCCGATGGCCAGGCGGACGCCTCCCTTGGTTTCCAATTCCTTCACGAATGCGGCTTCGGCCTTGTCGGTGATCGCGTTCGTGACGACGCTTCCTTTCAGCTTTGCCCACTGCGCCTTCGTATCCAAGGACACGTCGACCTCTTCCATGCGCTTCGCGATGGCGTCCTGCACTTCCGTTTCGCGGAAGATCTCGGGCATGGCCTTCGGGCTGTTCATGTCCTCGATCGTCTTTGCCAGTTCCGCGGAGGTCATGGATTTCACGCGGTCGCGCATGGATTCAGGCGTGAGACTGGCGCTCTCGTCGTTGATAGTTTCCGTAGGACCGCCTGTCGTGTTGTTTGATGTCAGTTTCATTATTAGTATGAACCGAATCCGCTCATATCCCCACTCATATCGGTGGATGTGACCGGGGCGGGCGTTGCTTCCGCGACGTCCTTTTCAAAGGTTGCCATATCGTTCTTCAGGAATCCTCTCATGGAATCCTTCATGCGGTTGATCGAGTTTGCCGATTCGGAATCGAGGCCGACGGTATTGATATCGAGGAATTCCTTGATCGCTTTCGCGGGATCCGTGGAAATGCTCCAGTTATCAATAAGGTTCTTATCGGTGAGTCCGAAGCCCGCGGAGCTGGTATCGGTCGCTTCAAGTGTGTTTCCTTCGATTTCAAGTTTGATGTTTTCGATATCGAAGGTTTCGTTGGCCAGTGCCGTTTTGATCTTGCTGGCGATGCTCTTCCAGTCGTCCGTATCACTGATACTAAGATCGGTACGAGCGGTACCTGACGCATTGTTGAATGCATTTGCCAATGCCTTCATGTAGTTTGTTTTTCTTGTTTCCTTCTGCTGTTCGGGTGTTTCCGCGGGTTTGTCCGCCGGTTTTGCGGCAGGCTTCTCTGGGATACCAAGGTCAGCCGCGAGCTGGTTCATCTTCTCGCGGTTCGTCTTTACCTCGCCGTCCGCGCCGGCCGTGGGGAAGCGATCATTGGTCAGCCATTTGTCCGCGGGTTCGGAGCTGTTCCTCCATTCCCATTTGTCACCGTTCTTGCGGAATTCGACGGACGTAATATCTACACCTCCGTTTCCTTTTCCAAGGGGCAATTCCGCTTTCCAAACGCCCTTGTCTTCCTTCAGTCCGGCGTCTGTCAACTTCTTCTCATCGCCGATCTTGTCCGTGGGTTTTTCCGCATCGGCCGGTTTGGGTGCTACCGGTGTGATATTCACCAAGTCCTCGATCGTGATCTGGTCCGTTTTTCCGGAAGCTTTTACGGCGTCGATCCTCTTCTGGACGAACTGTTCGAAGTTCTCGGTGGATCCCGCGGGCTTTGTTTCGTTATCGAACGCCTTCTTGAGGTCATTGCTGGCTTCGGAATCCTTGTCGGTCTTCAGAAGCTTGCCCTTTCCGAACGTCTTTTCGATTTGCGCGTGGATGTCATCCACCTGGACCTTGGAACGCAGGACGTCGCCGATCAGCGGCACGTTGCCGAAGAGCTTCAGCATGTTCTTCTTGTTCACGCCGGCCTTATCCAAGGCGTTACTGATCGCTTCGCTGACCTTGCCGAAGAATTCGATCAGCTTCTCGAAGGCTTTACCAAGGCCGTCCGCGATTTTATCCATGTTGCTCTTTTTCGGTTCGGGAGTAGTCGCTTCGGGAGGTGTCGCTGCCGGCGAGGTTGCATCGCCCTTGGGGCCTTCTTCCATAGCTTCGGCGGCCTTTCTCTCGGCTTCCGCCTGCCCCTTTTTTTCTATGTCCTTCACAGCCTCGCCGAATTCAACCAGTATCTGACCGATTTCAGTCAAAAGCGTTCCCGCGGCGATCTTTTCCTCTGGCGTATCCGCCTTGGCTACAAGCTGTTTTACCGTTTCGTTGACTGCATTCGCGGTCTTAAATCCGTCCACAGCCGTCTTATCATCCGTTACCGTTCCGTTTTTCACGCCATCAAGAAGCGCGCGGGCCTGATCAATGTCCGTTTTTGCCGTTGTCATTTCGGCATCAAATGTCTGCACATCGGGAGTTGCAGCCTTCGTTTCCGAGGGGCCTTCCTTCTGATCGGGCATCTGAGGCGGGGCATCTGTCACGACGCCTGGCTCCAAGGATGTCAATTTGGATCCGTCGTCATCCTGCAAGGGGGCCATCTTTTTTTCCGGCGTCGCGTCAGACTTTGCTGCCATCTTGTCGGGTGTCATGAGGTCGATTTCTACCTGCTGAGGCAGCTTTGCTTCCTCGGGGGTCATAAGGTCGACCTTGACGGTATCCGGATTGGAATTTTCGAATCCCATAAAAGATATTGGTATGGATATGAATTTTTCTAATCATTATAGCATTTTTGGCATTTTGGCGCAATTCTTGCTTTTCCATGCAGGTTTATGGCTTCTTTGTGCTATAGTCCAAGGCATTCTTTTCCCCCTTCTCCATGCGTCTGGAACACTATGAAAAGGGCATTCAGTACACGGCGGACGATTTGCTGCTCGTCGCGCGTAAAATGGGAAAGCTGGCGACCTATTGCAGCAGGTTGAAAGACGAGGCGTCCGTTATCCGCATCGAGGCGGAAAAACGCGAGACGAAAAAAGCCTCGGATGAAATCAAGGTGATGATCACGGTGGAAGTTCCGGGCAAGGTATTTCGCGCGGAATCGCGCAAATCCACGCTTCGCGAGGCGGTCGATCGCGCGAGCGAAAAGCTCGAGCCGCAGATCGTGAAGTACAAGGAGCTGCGGATCGGCAAGGCCAAGGCCCGCAGGCGTTCCCGTTCCGCGATGTAAGATGTTGAGCATCCGACGTTTCTTTGCGGCAGGCATCCTGTTCGCGTCCCTGGCGGGAGTCACCGCTGCGTCCGCGCAGACGTCTTCCGGCTCCGTGGCGGAGGATTCTGTTCCGCTTCTGGAAGCCGTTATTACGGGTCCCGAAGATATCGCCGTCGGGCGCACCGCGGTGCTCGACGCATCGTCCAGCAGGGTGACGGGGGAGAGCATTTCGTACCAATGGTTTTTGAATGACGTGCGCCAGCCGATCAGCCAGACGGTGGAGGCGATTTACACTCCGGACAGGCCCGGGATAAATACGTTCCGCCTCGTCATCACGTCGACCGTCGCGGGACAGCAGTTCCGTTCCGAAAGCACGCATAAGATCGTCGCGTACAACAGGAAGATCGTCCTCATCGCCGACGCGTCGGTGGAGACCGCGAAATTGCAGGCGCATGCCGCAAGCGCGTCCGAGCAGGGCGTCTACATGCCCATCATCCAAACCGCTCCGCCCGCCGGACCCCTCGGTTCCGAACAGTCCCTGGCGGAGCTCTTGGCCGAGCGCAGCAACGTGCTCCTGGGTGCCGACGCCATCATCCTGTGGACCGACGGGGTACAGGGTTTGCAGGCTTTAATGGGCGTTGTCGAGGAATCCGAGGAATTGTCCGCGGGCATCCGCAACCAGAGCGTGGTCCTCATTACGCAGCGTAGTTTGCAGACGATCGCGCGCATCGCCCGCGGGTTTTATTCCGCGTTGAACCCGGACCAGATCGTCATCACCCGGAAGGAGGCGATCAATCCGCTGCTGACGACCCCGGACATCGACGCGTTCGTGAATGACGTCGCGCAGAAAGACATCGACTCGTTGCGCGTCACGTCCGCCGCATCGGGCCTGCGGCCGTGGAACATCCTCAGTAACCTCATCGACGCGATGCTTACCAACGGCATACCGAGCGACACCGTCATCCTGCTTCTCGTCCTGCCGATCATCGCGACCATCCTGGCGTTCCTGAAGCAGGTGGTGGGCATCACGACGTTCGGCTTGTACACGCCCACGATCATCGCCCTCAGCTTCATGGCCCTCGGGTGGCAGATCGGAATCGTATCGCTTCTGTTCATCATTGCCGCGGGCTACGGGACGCGTTCGCTGCTGTCGCGTTGGCGCATGCTGTATATCCCGCGCGTCGCGATCATCCTCTCGGTCGTCAGCTTCACGCTGCTCATCCTCATGGGTATCGGCGCTACGTTCGGCGTCGCTTTCACGCGCGAAACCGTCTTCCTGCTTCTCATCATGTCGACGCTGTCCGAAAGCTTCCTCAACCTGAAGACGGAGCAAGGATGGACCTCTGCCATCTTGGGCGTTGTCGAGACGGTCGCCGCCGCGCTCCTCTGCGTGTTCATCGTGCAATGGGCGTCGTTCCAGTCGCTCATCCTGGCGTATCCCGAGCTGATCCTCCTCACCCTTCCCATAGACTTCCTCCTGGGCAAATGGACGGGCCTGAGGCTCGTCGAGTATTTCAGGTTCAGGGAGGTATTCAAGCATTTGCAGGAAGAGTAATCCATCGTTTTTCACATGGCTTTCCCATCCTTCTCCAGCCGCGGCCTTCTTGGTTTGAACGCGAGGAACCTCCTCTACATCAAGCCCTACAACCCCCGCAAAGCGGTGGCGTTCGCCGATGACAAAATGAAGACGAAGGCGTTTTTGGCGGCGCGCGGCATACCGGTGGCGAAAATGTACGCGCGTATCGAGAGTCACGACCAACTCAAGCATTTCGATTTTTCATCGCTGCCCGACGAGTGCGTCCTGAAGCCCAACAATGGCTTCGGCGGAGAGGGAATCATGATCCTGAAAGGAAGGAAGAACGGCGTGTTTCTGGAGCAGGGGAAGCGGCCGGTCCCCGAGCAGCTGCTGCGAGAACACATCGAAGATATTTTGGATGGGCGATACTCCATCAGCGGCATGCCGGACACCGCGTTCTTCGAAAAAATCCTGGTGGCCGACGAAGCGTTCGCGCCCTTCCGGCCGGCCGGCCTCCCGGACATCCGCATCGTCGTGTTCAACCTCGTTCCCGTCATGGCCATGTTACGCATTCCCACGGCCCAGAGCCGCGGAAAGGCCAACGTGCACCTGGGAGGCATCGGCATCGGCATCGACATCGCCACGGGCAAGACGACGCATGCCGTGCAATCCGGAAAGATCATCCGCGAGCTTCCGCACGGCGGTTCTCCGGCGGGCATCACGATTCCGCAGTGGGAGGACATGCTTCTTATCTCCTCGCGCATCCAGTACATCACGAATATCGGGTACCTGGCGGTGGACCTCACCATCGACGAGGAAATGGGCCCCGCTCTGCTGGAAGTGAACGCGCGCGCGGGACTCTCGGTACAGATCGCGAACCTCGCGCCGTTGCGTTCCCGCTTGGAACGCGTGGGGGGCGTGAGCGTGGCGACACCGGAGAAAGGCGTGCGCCTGGCCCAGGAGCTATTCGGCAAGAAGCATAAGCGCGAGACTGATGAAGAAGAGGATGACCGCCCGATTCTGGGTGTGATGGAGACGGTGTCCGTATCCGGTGCCGGGACGGCCATGGAAGTGCCCGTCGCCATCCAGCCCAACGCGGACAGAAGCGTGTTCCGGCAGGATCTGGTCGATGAATTACTACGCGGCAGGTTGATTGAAAAAGAAGAGGGGAAAGAGGATCTCTACCGCATCCGGTTCACGCTCGGCGGCCGCAAGCTCCAGTCCGTCATCCGGGCCGGGGAAGTCGCCCTCCCCGACGTGCGCGCGGTCATCGGCAAGCGCGACTTATCGGGCTTCCTCATCGATCCCTCCAAGGGCGCCGCCTCCTCGCGTATCGCATCCAAAAAGGCGGACCTGCGTGCCATCGACAAGATGCTCGCGCAGTTCGACCAGGAGTTGCTTCTGCTGCGCCCCTTGAAACCCACCAACCTCTCCGAAGAACGCGCGCGGCTCATGGAAGACCGCGGCTATAATCCGACGTTCCAGTACGCCCCGTTGACCGAGGAAGCCGGGGAGATCCGCGAACGGTTGCAATCGGTCCAAACCGATGACTCTCCGCTGGGCATCCTGCTGCGCAAAAAGGCGATCGAACTCCTGGCCCGTCTCGACCTGTTGCAGGCACGGGGCGACGCACAGCGTTTCACGCGTTCATCGTCCATGCTCTTCGGGTTGCCGCAGTCAGACCTGCTCACCGCGGCGTCATCTATCCTGAAGTCCCAGGTGGCATGCGACCTGCCGCCGCATCCCGACGCATTGATCACCCCCGAAAAGGCGGCGCCGGTGTTTGCCGAGGCTTTGGAAAAGTACGGTTTGCACGACTGGCAGGTGAGCGTGCGTCGCAAGCTGGTCGCGGACTGCACCGTCGGCGGTAACAGCGTGTACCTTCGCGAGGGGGCGTTGTTTTCCCGCATGCATATCGACGCGCTCATCGCCCATGAGATCGAAACGCATGTAATTACCGCTGAGAACGGCGAACATCAACCCTACCAACTCCTGCGACGGGGATGCGCAGGCTACATGGATACGCAGGAAGGCCTTGCCATCTTCAACCAGAACCGCGTGCTTTCCGAATACCATGACAAGCGTTACGGCCCCGCGCGCAGCGTCCTCGCCGTTGCGTACGCATTGGAACATTCCTTCGCCGAAACCCGCGCCTACCTGGAGCATGAGCTCGGATACCGTCCGGAAAAAGCCCTCGGCAAAGCCATCGACGTGAAGCGCGGCCTCACGGATACCTCCCAACCTGGAGCGTTCACGAAAGGACTCGTGTACCTGCGCGGCCTTCGTGCCATCGAGCAGTTCGTCACGGGTGGCGGCAATCTTGCGGACTTGTACGTCGGCAAGGTCGCAATGGAAGACATGGATTTGATACGGCAGATTCCGGACCTGCGTCCTGCGATCATCCTGCCGTCCTTCCTCCGCGCATCGGAAAAAAAGGGTACGGCGAAAAAGAAAACGAAGTAAACGACCGTCCCGTGGTTTAGTTCTCGGGATTTCCCGGGATGACGCGCTTCACCTCGGCTGCGGGGGCTCCCTCCGCTCCTTCGGCGGCAGCGCCTTCGGCAGCAACCGGGGCTTCCTGGACTTCCTCCGCGCGCGGTTCCTGGACGACGGCGATCACCGCATCCTTTTCCGTGAGGATTTCCACTCCTTCCGGAATGGAGAGGTCGGCGACCGTGATGCTGTCTCCGAATGCCTTGAGCTTGCTGAGTTCCACCTTGAAGTCGTGCGGCAGGTTGGCCGGCAAACAGCGTACTTCGACGTGGTCGAGGGCCGTAACGAGGATTCCTCCTTCCTTCACTGCGTCGGATTCGCCTTCGAAGTGGATCTGCACTTCCGCCTCCACTTCCTTCTTCATGTCCACGGCGTAGAAATCGACGTGATCCATGCGGTCCGTCACCGGATCGAAGGATACGTCATGGAACAGGACCGGCATCTTGTTGCCCCCGATGTCGAGATCGACGAGGGTGCTTTCTCCGGCCTTCACGTAAGCCTTCATCAATGCGACCTCTTCCATCTGGATGGTGGTGTTCTCCGTCTTGTTTCCGTACACAACACCCGGGATCTGACCCTGCCTGCGCAGGTTCTTCACCGAGATATCTTTGGAACGGGCCGATGCGGAAAGGGCTACCTTGTCCATTGGTGGGCGACAAAATAGGGGAGCGACAAAGGGAATGCAAGGGAAAATTGGCGCACATTGGCCTCAAAATACGGCCCAAACAAGCATATCCGCTTCTTTTGACTGCGAATCAGCCGCATCATCCGTTCCTTTTCTGTACACTGGCGTGCGAATGTCGCAGCCGGATTTCACCATCTTACAGAAGCGTATCGCCAAGGCCCCCACCGGCCCCGGCGTCTATCGTTGGCTGGATAAGGAAGGGAACGTCCTGTACGTGGGAAAGGCGAAGAATTTGAAGAATCGCCTCAAAAGCTACGTTTTGAAGGGGGCGTGGAAGAGTTTGGGCCTGTGGAAGCAGTCTTTATTGATGCAGATCGCGGACGTGGACCTGACGGTCACCAATAGCGAGATCGAGGCTTTGGTCCTGGAAACGAACCTCATCAAGCAGTTCCGTCCGAAGTACAACATCGTGATGAAAGACGACAAGAATTACGTCTACATCAAGATCGATCTAAAAGAGACGTATCCGCGCGTCGACGTGGTGCGCCAGGTGGAGGAGGATGGAGCGAAGTATTTCGGGCCCAGGCCCTCGGCCGATACCGCGTACAGAACGATTTCGTTTTTACGAACGGTCTACCCGTTCCGTACCTGCAAAATGGAAATCGAGGTCGCGCCCGAAGCGAACCCGGGAGCGATTCCGCTCGATGTCGTGTGTAAGTACCGAGACAGGCCCACCCCCTGCTTGGACCACCACATCGGCCAGTGCAGCGCGCCGTGCATCGGACTCAAAACGCCGGAGCAGTACCGGGAGGAATCCATCGACGGCGTCATTGAGTTCCTGAAAGGCAATGAGAAGCCGATGATCGATCGTTTGAAGCAGAAGATGGAGGAAGCGGCCAAGGAGAAGAAGTACGAACTTGCCGCATCTATGCGCGACCATTTGCGTTCCTTGTTGTTGCGACAGGACAAGCAGATCGTGTCGGATCCCAACCTGGAAGATGCCGACATCATCGGCATCGCCTTGCTCTCGGGCCGGTCGAACGTGGTCGTCATGCAGCAGCGCGGCGGGAAGGTCATCGACGAGACATCGTTCTCCCTGGCGGGCAGTGCCGACACCCTGCCGGAAGTACTCAACCAGTTCCTGCCGCAGTTCTACAGCGACTCGCGCGACATTCCGGCCGTCATCCTCATCGGCGAGGACTTTGAGGAGCGCGCTACGATGGAGGAGTGGTTGACCGCCCAGCGCGGGAAGAAGGTGAAGTTGCAGATTCCCGAGCGCGGAAAAAAGTCGCATCTCCTGCAGCTCGCCGAAAAGAACGCGCACGAGAAGGCATTGCAGCAGGAAGTCCGTTGGGAGGCCGAGAGCCGCAACATCGAAACCGCCCTCCAGACGCTTGCCGACACATTGCATCTCAAAGGTCCGCCCGCGCGCATCGAGGGCTATGACATTTCCCATACCGGCGGCACAGAGACCGTGGGAAGCATGGTCGTGTTCAAGGACGGAAAGCCCGCCAACGACCACTACCGCTCCTTCACGCTGCGCACCATCAAGTCCGGCATGATCGACGATTATCGTTCGCTGCGCGAGGTCCTGATGCGCCGCCTGCGCTACGTCGCGGAGAACTTGAAAAAAGAGGAAGAGAAATGGAAGGAGGAAGCGATCACGTTCGGCAGGCTGAAGAAAGGCGATCAGCCCGCCTTGCAAGAGCTTCTGCCGGAACATTGGAGCTACGTGCAGGGCCTGGAGGAAAAACAACGTGAGCAATACGACTATCTTGTCGCGCGGAAAGACGATGAAGTCGTTGCCATCCTGCCGTATCGCGAGCATTCGCCATCGGCCGTCGAGCTCTTCCATCCCGCGGTAAGGGAAGAATGGCGCGACAGGCGCAGGTTGTACGCGTTCCTCATCCGTAAGCAACTGCGTGCCTTCAAAAAAGGAAAGGTATACATCGCCTTGAACTCGCTGATCGAACAGGAGTTCGCCGAGCTCGGATTCCGCTACATCCAGTCGGCTCCCGAATTCCTTCAAAACGCGGGCGACGCGGGCGTAGATCCTTCCTTTTCCCAGGAGCCCGCCTCCATCGTGATGATGTACGACGTCTCGCAGAACAGGGCGGACCCATCCCTGACGGCTATGCCCGATCTCCTCGTGATCGACGGAGGCAAGGGCCAACTCTCCACCGTTGTGGAGGTGTTGAAAGAGATGAAGATCGATATCCCCGTCATCGGGCTGGCGAAGAGGGAGGAGGAGGTGTTCCTGCCGGGGGAGAGCGAGTCGACGTTCTTCGAGAAGGATTCGCCGGCGAAGTTCATGCTGATGCGCCTGCGCGACGAGGCGCACCGCTTCGCGAACAGGCACCGTAAGAACCGGAAGGCGAAGGCAGAGATCGCATCATCCATGGACGTGATACCGGGCATCGGCCCGCGCGCGAAGAACCAATTGTTGCGGCAATTCGGGACGATCGACGGTGTGAAGAATGCGTCCGACGGGGAGTTGAGGTTGATCCTGCGCGACGAGCAGATTGAGACGTTGCGCGAATACTTCCGGGATAATTCCTGAGCGGTTTTTGTTTTTCCGATCATCTTTCGGCATTCGTCCAATCTTCTTTGCAAGACTTCTTGCTCGCTTTCGTCATCATAGTACGTACAATTACTTTTAGTATTTTTTCCCACCTCACTTATGAAGAAACTTTCCCTCCTCCTCGGCACGCTCGGCGGCGCCATGGCCGGTTACGTGTTCAGCAATAGCAAACTCCGCGATGAACTTTCCGGCGCAAAGGATGCCGAAGCAGCCGGCAAAATCCTTGCCAAGCACCTTGCCAAGGACGGCAAGCAGCTCGGCCACGAAGTAAAGAAGTTCGCCGAAAGCGATGAAGTGCAGGCCAACCTCAAGAAGGCCAAGGAATACGCCTCCACGACGATGAAGAAGTTCCAGGGCGAACTGAAGGGGATGGTTGCCGAAGGCACGAAGAAGATCGAAAAAGAAGTGAAGAAGGCATCCAAGGAAGTAAAGAAGGCAGCTAAAAAGACATCGAAATAACAACCTAAAAAGCGTGTCCCTCGACGAGGTCGGGATGACACGCTTTTTCTATATCTCTATTTTGTGCCGTGGTGAGTCCGTCGAGCCAGACACAGAAAGGTTTTTTGTTGTATACAAGGATTGATCAAAACCTCCGTTCCCCTTGCCCCTGGAGTAGGGGGCTATCATGATGTCCGGCGAACTCGTATTTCCTTCCTTATTTTATGGAGACTCTATCCTCCTCCTTTACGCAGTCCCTGTACTGGGTCATCGCGTCGGGCGTGCTTGCTCTCGCTGCCGCCGGCGTGTTTCGTTATCTCATCGGCAAAGAGAGCGCAGGAAACGACGTGATGCAGAAGATCGCGGGCAAGATCCGCATCGGCGCCATGGCGTTCCTGAAGCGCGAGTACAGCGTCATCATCCCGTTCATGGCGGTGGTGGGCTTGCTCATTTACCTCTTCGTCGACACGGGTGTCGCGAACCTCGGAAACGGAGCCTTCAAGGCGCCGTTCACGGCGTTCAGCTTCATCGTCGGCGCATTCGCCTCCGGTCTCGCCGGATTCGTCGGCATGCGCACCGCGACGATGGCCAACGTCCGCACGACGGAAGCCGCGCGTCACAGCCTCACGAAGGCCCTGCGCATCTCCTTCTTCAGCGGATCCACGATGGGTCTCGCGGTCGTGGGACTCGGCATCCTCGGATTCACGCTCACGCTCTGGCTCCTCTTGCAGTACGTCGGCATGCCCGCCGCTCTGCATTCCCTCACGGGCTTCAGCTTCGGCGCATCGTGCGTCGCCCTCTTCGCCCGCGTGG